>NZ_JBIAVF010000031.1:0-65946 GCF_042893755.1 Streptomyces sp. NPDC001568
CCGACGCCGGCCTCACGGCCATCACCGCCGCCACCGCCCGCGAACACGCCCTACTGCGCCAGACCGGCGGCGGCCTCACCGACCGCGAGGTGGCCTCCTGCGTCAAGGTGTTGGGCCAAATGCTGAACCTCTTCGACGACGTCGAGGCCAGGGGGACACCACCACGTTAGAGCGGCAACCCCCGGCCCGGTGCACGGGCCGGTTCGGCCGCCGGCAGGCCCGCCACAGTTCGCGGTGTGAACACGCACGCCCACGGCAGCCAGCCACCTTCGCGATTGGCGCCTGCCGGCAACCTGAATACCACGATCACCTTCCACCACCGCACAGTCGAGGCGCAGGCGTTCGTCGGCGGGCTCGACCGTGTGGCGCGCCGGCTGCACGCGGTGGACCCGTGCGGCGTCCCGAGACCGTGTGGAGCGGGTGGCTGCGCGGCGAACACGAACCGGGGCACCACCGGGCCGCCGTGTTGGCGGACTTCGGGCGCCGGGCCGGGCCCGCGCCGTCCTGGCGAACTGCAAGGTGCTGGGTGAAGGCGTCGATATCCGGGTCGTGGGCAACTTGATTCTCATCGACCCGAAGGGGTCGGCCGGCGACATCGTCCAAGCCGTCGGCCGGGCCCTGCGGCAAAAGCCCGGCGAGGGAACATGGTGACGCTGATCGTGCCGATATTACTGCGGGAGGACGAGAATCCCGAGGACATTCTCTCCTCGAAGTCGTACGGCACGTTGATTCAGGTGTTGAACGGGCTCCGGGCGCATGATGAACGGGTGGAAATGCTAGCCATGCCCCAGGAGAACCAGAAGCACGTCGTGGAGCCGTCGTCGCTCATCGGTGAGGCGCCGGGCGACGGCGAGGAGGAAGCTCGGCTGCTGATCCGGTGCGCAGCCCCCCGCGACCCGGCCCTGGTCGCGAAGTGGATCAGCTATCAGCCCACGATCGCAGATGCGGAGGGGGACGGTGTTGGGCTCGCCTGGTGTACGGCGGGCAACGCCCCCTGGACAGCTGTGCTGCTCCCCGGTGTGGTCGTCACGCTGGTATCCCCGGCGCAGGCCACCGCTCCGGCAATCATCCCGGAGAGCATCAGGGCGAGTGCACGGTGCATCGCGCCTCCCGGTGCACAGAGGGGCTCATCAGAGCGCGGAACGTAGGGAAAATTCCACGATGCTGGCGGCGGTGCAGTGGTCAAGCCTTTGGCGAGGAGCTCACGGACCTGCGGCCAGTCGTCGCGAATGACGCAGTGCAGGGTCTCAGTCCCGTACCTCGCCGTCGGGCACCGGGGAATGCGCTCGCCGCACACCCTCGATGACCCACCCGACCTGACTCACCGTCACTCCGAGGTGGCGTCCGCCTCGTCCAGCGCGGCAGCGCGCTTCTCCTCCTCCTTGTCGGAGAGGGCAAGATCGCTGGAAGGCTTGACGATGGTGTGCGTGATGACCTGCCCCTGGATGTGCTTGGTTTCCAGCTTCTGCTTGCCGTCTGTCACGTCCTGTCTCCTTTACCTGTGCCCGATAAGTTCGTTCGCTGGCATGCTCCCATCCGGGCAACCTCGCTACGAGACGATAGCGAGACAGCGATCTCCCTGTTTTCGGCTTGAAACGACTACAGAAGCCGAGACCCCATGTCCGCAGTTCCCTCCGGCGCGTTCAGCAAGCTGAGCGTGAAGAAGGCCGGACGGGCGCGTAAGGCCGTCGCGGCGTCCGGGCCCGGCGCGGGCGCGGGCGCGGGCGCGGGCGCGGGCGCGGGCGGCGAGGTGTTCCACAAGCCTGGAGGTGCTCGCGCAGCACGTCACGGGGGAGGGCCGGCTGCCGGGGCGCGGCATCGTGGCGGTCTTGGCCGATGGGCCGAGCCTCGGCCTCGGATCTGGGTCGCGAACGTGGAATGTTCTCCGTGACAGGCTCGACCTGGTGCAGCGCGCTGCCCGAGGGCGACAGGGACGGGCCTGAGGCTACGAGAGAGGGCAGGGGCGGCCCGGTGTCCGTCGTACGAATCGTGATTCTGCGTCCGACCATGATTGGGCCGGGCCTCAGTGCTCTTGACGAGCCGCCCCAGACGCCGGCAGGTATTCTCGAAAAAGGAGCCCCATGGCGCGGGGCCGCCGCAGGCCGTTACGAAGGCCGGTCATCCCGCCCGTGCCCGCGGACAGTCGGCATCGAGCATTGATCCCACGTCTGCAGCCGGCCGGTCGCGCCCCTCTTGCCGCGACACCTCTCGCGTCACCCGCCATGGCGAGCCCGATCCCTGATTTCGCACACACCCCGGCAGTATCTCTGCCATGGAGGGAAAGCGTATGAATCGGCAACGTCGTTGTGCGCTGGTCGCCCCACTCCTGGCCTCCGCGATGGCCCTGCCCCCGGCGATGGCGGCCCAGGCGGCCCCGTCGACCGAGCAGGCCCCTGCCTCCCCGGTATGCCAACTGCAACCCGTGGGCGGCGCCTCGTCCAACGTGAACGTGGTGATCACCGGCTTCCCGTCGAACCAAAAGATCACGATCAGCCGGGTCGGCGGCAGGACCTCGGACGTGCGGGTCGACGCGCAAGGCAGCCTCACCGCGAAGAACCTGCGCGATGGGACCTACAACGTCAAACCTCACAACGGTGGACGCGGCTCCAGCGTCTCGTGCAAGGACGCGCCCGCACCCGTAAGCGTCAACATCGCCGAGGCCGACCTGGTCGCGACCAAGCCGGACACCCCCACGGTCAACTGCAACCAGGCGACTCCCGTGACCTTCGAAGGCACTCTCACCGGCACGGGAGCCGGTGACATCAAGGTCGTGTGGATCAGCCCGGACACCGGTAAGCGGTCCGAGCCCACGATGAAGTTCACCGGCCCGAGCACCAAAACCCCAGCATTCGTCGTCAACGCCCCCGCCCGCGCGAACCCCGCGGAACCGCGACCCACGGTGAAGGCCCAACTCCTTGTTCCCCGGCAGGGATCGGAGCAGGGCGTCTCGTCGGCGGTGTTCACGGTGACGCTGCATTGCGCAGCCGGCACCTGATCTGAACAATGGCGACAACACGCCAGGAGGGACCAACGCAGGATGTGGCGGCCCGTGCCTCTCTCGGGGCACGGGCCGCGCCGGTGTAACAGGCGTTTGGGCTTTCGGTCATGGGGCGCCGTGATCGCGCCGAGCACGAACCGGGCCATGCCCCGCCGGCCACGGGCTGCGGCTTGAGGGCGACCGGATCCTGGTCACCGTCCTCACCCCGGACCTTCTCGCGCAGACCGCCCAGACGGTGTGTCACCCGGGTCCGATCGTCACGGTTTTCGCAGGAAGACGCACCGGGGCTGAACGCGAACGAACGTGTACGGCCCAACACGGTGCGCACCCACAGAGGTCCGGCCGACGACCGCTCAGCCAGTCCACTGATGCGTGGGGTCACCCCGCTAATCCACCAGATTCGGATCGTCCAGCGCGTTCTCCGCCTCGATGACTCCGGCGGCCTCCAGGAACATGATCAGCTCTGTGTCCGAGTGAGCCCGGCCCAAGATCTCCTCGCGTCCCCCAGAGCGCATGATGACCTGCTGGCCATCACTGGGAAGGCACCGGTGCACGACCACGGGCACGCTGTTCACGTCTTCAGGATGCGACCGTACGGAGCACTGCGCACCCGGCCTGGGCGCACACGGCAGTCCTAGCCCTGGTGTTGAAGTTTGGCGCGATCCCCATGCCTCGCCCTGCGGCCAGGCGCGGGCCCGGTGGGCGCGGCCTACGGCCCGCCGGCCGGACAAGTCCAAACACCCTGCAGGCCGGACGTCCCGCATCGGTGCAGGTTGATCGGTGTCAACATCACCTCCATGGGCGGCAAGATCCACACCCAGCTCGGCGGCTGGTACCACGGCACCATGTTCGCTCGAAGCCCTCAGCGAACGGCTCGGGTGGTGCCGACGACCGGTCAGGGCCGACATCGTGCGCGGTGGTCCGACCCCGGTCCAAGGGCCGGAGGTAGGGGTGCCGGGTAAGCCCGCTCCGTCTCCCCGTAGCTGACCCAACCCACAGCACCGGTCTTTACCCCGCCGCACAGCAGGGAGTAGAGACCACCGGTGTCCAAAGCCGCCATTCCGCGTGATGCGCTTGCCGCAGGGCGATTCGGGCAGGTGCGGAGGGAACCACCGTGTCGAGCGCCGCCGCCGGCAATTCGTCCCTCAGCCGAATCGCCTTCCAAGCGTGCGTGGTGCCGCACCGTTTTGGAGGTTTCGCATGCCCCTCTCCGCTGAATCCGGCCCGCTCGCCAACCTGTCTGCGGCCGGTGTATCGGTCTGGCTCGACGATCTGTCCCGGGAACTCCTCGCGGGTGGAGAACTGAAAGGGCTAATCGCGGACAAGAACGTCGTGGGAGTCACCACGAATCCCACGATCTTCGCATCGGCCCTGTCCAAGGGGGACCGCTACAACGAGCAGCTGCGCCGCCTCGGCGACGAGGGAAGCAGCGTCGACGACGCGGTCTTCGCCCTCACCACCGACGACGTGCGTGACGCCTGTGACGTCCTGAGCCCGGTGTACGAACGGACCGCGGGCAGCGACGGGCGGGGCTCCATCGAGGTCGATCCGCGGCTGGCGCAGGACGCCGAGGCCACGGTCGGGGCCGCCTCAAGACCAACGGTCATCTCCTCTCCCGGTCCCCGCTCAGCGACGTCCTCGAGGCAGAGTCCATGCTCATGGGCGTCCAGGGCAAAACCGCCTGCTGGCGCGCCCTCCGCGCCCTCGCCGAGACCGACGAACGGCTCACCGCCGTAGACCTGGACGTGCTGCTGGAACGAGCCGAACAGCAGAGCACCACGCTGGAGGAGCTGCACTCCGCCGCGGCAGCCCGAACGATGCGATCCCGGCCCACGGCCACGCGGCAAGAACGACCAGTGCATCAGTGAGTGCCGACCGGTTGGGCCACGAGCATGCATCCCCGGAGTGGGACTCGCGCGTTGAGGGCTTCGCCGTGGATGTCGCGGTCCGGTACGTCGGGGTGGCTCAAGCTCGACCATCGGATCGCGCCGCCTTTCGGGCCCACCAGCGCGGCGAACTTTTCCTCGGTCCTTCCAACGGCCCGGTAGTCACCAAAGCAGCTGGTCGAGGAGGGGAGGTCCGGATCGGTCGAGAGGTCGGGGGCTGGACACGCTGTGCAGGGCCGTCAGGTCGGAGGGATCTTTCTGAGGTTCCGAGGGTCATGCCGGGGAGCATCCGGTACGACACGATCGGCTGTCCCTGTCCCTGTCTCAGTGCCGGCCATACGCGTTCAGCAGCCCGAACCGGATCTGCGGCGTGTGTGCTCCACCTTCCTGGGGCAGGTGGGGCCACACTGGTGTCTTTTCTGCATCCGTCCAGGCGTCCGGGTCGGAAGACGGACCGTCGCCGCACCTGTCGGAAGGCCCGAATTGAGCTGGGACGCTGATGTGACGATTGTCGGAGCTGGAGCGGCAGGGCTGTCCCTGGCGGCTCGCCTGGCCGGGTCGCCCTCCTGCTCAGGGTTTGGGCCGCGTGTCCTGGTGGTGGAGGCCCCTCCGGGGCCCCTGCGTTCTCCGGAGCGGACCTGGTGCTTTTGGGAGGCGGGCGGTGGGGCGTACGACGATGTGCTCGAAACGAGTTGGGACCGGCTGCGCGTATATGGGCCTGACGGGACGGTTGTCGACCGGTCGTTGGGGGCGTTGCGGTACAAGATGCTCAGGTCGGGGCGGTTCGAGGAGGCCATGTTCGAGCGGCTGCGCGGATCGGGGGTCGTGGTGCGGCAGCTCGCGGTCGAGCGGGTCACGGACATCGGTGACGAAGCCGTGGTGTGGGGCCGTGATGCGACTGGGGCTGTTTCGGTCCTGCGGTCGGGTCTGGTGTTCGATTCGCGGCCGCCCCGTCGGCTGCCTGCTGCCAGGACCACGCTGTTGCAGCACTTTCGGGGCTGGTTCGTCCGTACTTCGAAGCCGGTCTTCGATCCGCGTTCGGCCATCCTGATGGATTTCCGTCTTCCCCAGCCCGTGCGGGGCCTGGCTTTCGGGTACGTCCTTCCCACCAGCTGCCATGACGCTCTGGTGGAGTACACGGAGTTCTCCCCCGCCGCCCTGGACGAAGCGGCCTACCAGCGGGCCCTGAGCCACTACTGCGGCAACGTGCTGAAGCTGGGTGAGTACGTGGTGGACGAGCAGGAACAGGGGGTGATTCCCATGAGCGACGGACGCCTTCCCCGCCGCCATGCGGGCCGGGTCTTCCCCATTGGTGCGGCGGGCGGGGCGACCCGGCCGTCCACCGGTTACACCTTCGCCGCGATCCAGCGCCACAGTCTGCACCTGGCCCGGGCCGTGCGGGCAGGACGCTCTCCGGCGCGCGTGCCGTCACCGCACGCACGGCGGGCGCGGTCGATGGACGCCGTGCTGCTCCGGGCCCTGGACACCGGGCGGGTGGACGGCGCGCAGTTCTTCACACGGCTGTTCTCCTCCGTGCCGGCGGAACGAGTGCTGCGATTCCTCGACGGAGATACCTCCGTGTGGGAGGACGTCAACGTGGGGCTGCGTACGCCCGCGGTGCCGATGCTGCGCTCGCTGCTCGAACTCCCCCTGCTCCGTCGGTCCGTGCCGGCTTCGTGGCCGGTGCCTCGCTGAAAGGCTCTCATGTCCCTGCTGCGCGACGATTCCCTGTCGGAGGCGTTCGACCACGCCGCGGCCCGCTACGACCGGATGGTTTCGGCGAGTCCCGGCTATCACGGGCACCTGCGCCGCTCCGCCCGGCGGCTGGCCCTGCCGGACGCAGGGCGCGGTGCCCGCGTTCTTGATTTGGGGTGCGGTACCGGTGCTTCAACCGCTGCCCTGTTGTCGGCTGCGCCACTGGCCCGCATCACGGCGGTGGACGCTTCTTCGGGCATGCTCGCGAGGGCGACGGAGAAGCCGTGGCCTCCCGGCGTCCGCTGGGTCGAGGCGTCGGCGGACGGGCTCGGTGATGCCGACGTCGAGGGGCCCTTCGACGCGGTCTTCGCCGCCTACCTGTTTCGCAACGTGGCCGACCCCGACCGAACACTGAAGTCGGTGCGCGCCGTGATGGCGCCCGGTGCCCGAATCTGCGTGCATGAGTACGCGCTCAGCGGCAAGCGCAGGGACCGGATGTTGTGGACGGCGGTGTGTCGGTCGGTGATCATCCCGCTGGGTAGGGCGTGTGGGGACGCGCGGCTGTATGAACATTTGTGGCACAGCGTGTTGGGGTTCGACACGGCGGCGGAGTTCGCGGGACGGATGCGGCAGGCCGGCTTTTCCCGGTTGCGGGTGCTACCGCTGCCGGGGTGGCAGACCGGGATCACACACACGTTCGTCGGGATCGCCGCGTGAAGGGGCACCCGTATCCGGGGCGGGACCGGCGGGCCCACCGGATCGAGGCCCCGGGCGGGCAGGCGCGTCTGGAGCAGGGCGAGCGGCGGGTGGCCGTGGTGGGCGGCGGCATCGCCGGGCTGTCCGCGGCCACCGTGCTGGCCGAACGCGGGGTGCGGGTCACCTTGTTCGAACGGGACGCGCAGCTCGGGGGCAGGCTGGCGGGCTGGCAGACGCGGCTGGCCGACGGTTCACAGACCACGATGAGCCGCGGCTTCCACGCGTTCTTCCGCCAGTACTACAACCTGCGGGCGCTGTTGAGCCGGACCGATCCGGGCCTGCACGGATTGACCGGACTCGCGGACTACCCGCTGCGCCACCGCAACGGAGGTCAGGACAGCTTCGCGCGCGTGCCGCGCACGCCGCCGCTGAGCGCACTTGGGTTCATCGCGCAGAGTCCGTCCTTCACGTGGCGCGACCTGGGAAGGATGGACGCCCGGGCGGCCTTGCCGCTCCTGGACGTAGCGGTGCCGCAGGTGTACGAGGCGCTGGACGGTACGAGCGCCAGCGAGTTCCTGGCGGCCATCCGCTTTCCCGAGGCCGCGCATCATCTGGCGTTCGAGGTGTTCTCCCGAAGCTTCTTCGCCGACCCGGCGGAGCTGTCGGCGGCCGAACTGGTGCTCATGTTCCACATCTATTTCCTGGGATCCAGTGAGGGGCTGCTCTTCGACGTGCCACGCGAGTCTTTCCCTCAGGCGTTGTGGGACCCGCTGGCCCGTCATCTGGACGGGCTCGGCGTGGAAATCCGCACGGGTACGGCGGTGAACGAGGTCCGGCCGGCAGGTAGGGAGGGGCTGACCGTCGTCGCGGGGGCGGGCGGCGAAGGATACGACGCGGTGGTGTTGGCCCTGGACACTGGCGGGCTGCAGACGGTGGCCGCCGCCTCACCCGAGCTGGTGGACGCCCCGTGGAGGGAGCGGATCGCCGCTCTGCGAACTGCCCCGCCGTTCCTGGTGTCGCGTCTGTGGCTGTCGCGGCCGGTGGCCGGGGATCGGCCCGGATTCCTGGGCACCAGCGGCTACGACGGCCTGGACAACGTGAGCGTGCTGGACCGGTGGGAGGGCGAAGCACACCGTTGGGCGCTGGCGAACGGTGGCTCGGTGGTGGAACTGCACGCCTATGCCGTCGATCCTGCCCCGGCGCGAACGCAGGTCGAGGAGGGACTGGTGACCCGGTTGCGAGAGGTCTATCCCGAGACCGCGGACGCAAAGATCATCGACTCGCGCCACGAATGGCGCGCGGACTGCCCCCTGTTCACCGTGGGGGGCTACAGGGACAGGCCGACTGTGCGTACCGCTGATCCCCGGGTGGTGGTGGCCGGGGATCTCGTGCGTACCGGGTTGCCGGTTGCGTTGATGGAACGTGCTGCCACCAGCGGCTTCCTCGCCGCGAACGCTCTGTTGAGAGGCTGGGGCGTTCGGGGCGAGACGTTGTGGACGGTTCCCCAGAAGGGCCGCCTGGCTACCGGCCGGGCACTGGCAGGTCTCAGGCGCCTGCGGCCGACAGCGGCGTTCGGCGGACCGTCCTTCCCCTAGGCAGCCCGCCTTGTGCCGGGTCCGCGGGTCGTTTCGGCACTGCCTCGGTAAATGCGAAGGCGAACCCGGATCCTGGTGACAGGCCTGCCGGAGCACTGCCGGATCTGCAACCCGTGCACGGCCACGTCGTCGCCCGACAGGGTAGATCCGCAGGCGAAGGCGTGCGGTTCGCACTCAGCGGCCGAGCCGCGACCGGGCGGGGCGCTGGAGTGCGCCCCGCCCGGTTGTGGGTTCGGGTCAGCCGCACTGGAGGCCGGTCTGGGCACTCGCGACGGCGGTGTCGAGCTTTTGCAGGTTCGGGGTGAGCTTGGTCAGGGCTTGAGCCCCGGTGGTGTCGCCGGGGAGGTCTTCGTACGCCTTCTTAACCTCGTCGGCCGCGGACTTGATCGCGTCCTTTTGTGCGGCGTTGAACTGCGCGGTCGACTCCGCGACGGTCTTCCAGTCGTCCTGGACGGCGTCGTGCGCGTCCTTGATCTGGTCCTTGGTGGCGGTCGCCGGGTCGAGTGCTTGCAACTTCGCATTGTCGGCCTTGAGTTCGGTCAGGCTGCTGCACAGCTGCTTGGTCGCGTCATCGGTGGGCTCGGCGGCGGAGGCCGAGGCTGCCCCGCCGGCCACGAGAAGCGCTGCGGCGACCGTGCTCACGGCCGTGGCGAGAAGTCGGTTCATGTGCGATGCATCCCTTCAGGGAAGACGCCCCCCGGCCCAGCCCCCACTCGTACCAAGCTGGCATAGGGCCAACGGGCCCGCATCCGCACACAACATCACCACCCTCGGTATGCCAGGTGAAACAGCAGGTCAGCCGGGTTCCGTAGCCTGTCGGACGGTGGTCAGCCCATGCTCCCGTGCTCGGGCGATACCGACCGGACTCCTTCTGGTCAGGTGGGGAAGCGGCCGGCGCTGCGCAGCTGCCAGCGGCGTTCGGCGTAGGCGAGATCGTCCTTCCACAAGCGTCCTGCCGCGTGCCGGATCAAAGGGCGTAGCAGTGGGGCCGTGGTGCGGGCGATGGTGAAGCCGGGCCGGTGTGAGGTGGCGATGACGGCTTCGGTGACGCGGGTGCGGGGTCGGCCGTCGTGGGCGGTACCGAGGGGGGTGGCATGGGTTTCGACGAGGGATCCGATGCCTTCCCCTTCGATGATGCGCATGACCACGGTGCGGGGGCCCGGGGCGCTGAATTGCGCGGTTACGGGTACGACGAGTCGGTTGCCCAGTTTGAAGGAGACTTTCACCGTCATGACGTCGGTGGTGGCGCCGTCGTCGAGGACGGTGAGGTCGGTGAAGGAGTAGGGGTGGAACCAGGCGCCGTGCCAGGGGTCGAGACGGTTGGCGACGATGTCCTGCGGTTCGCACACACCCGTGGCGGTGTAGACGGTGGCCAGTGAGGATGCGGCAGGCGGCCGGGACCCAATCACGGGCGTTTTGAGCGGGTCTTCGCCGCCGTGTTCGTCGAGCCGTACCCAGGCCAGAATGCCGTCGTCATGGGCGGGGAAGGGCTGCCAGCCGGCGAATGGGGCGCCGTTGAGGGCCAGGCCGTGCCAGGGGCAGACCAGGGTGCCGCGGCGGATGGGGGCCTTGGCCAGGGCGGCGCCCATGTGGGGACAGGCGCCGGGGCCGGCGATGAGGGCATTGTTGACGTCGCGCCAGGCCACGACCTCGATGTCTTCGACGGTCGCGCCGTAGGCGGCATCGGGACGGACGGCGGCGCTGGGCCCGAGGACATACCAGTTTCCTGTCGGCCGGATCTGGGCTCGCTTGAGGGCTGTGGCGATGATCTGGGGTGAGGCGGCGCGCCACGTCGGCTGCTGACGGTGCCAGGGCGCCGGATTCCGGCGCAGGCTGATGGGCAGGCGGCGGGGACGAGGGGTCATCGGGAAGGCTCCTCGCGGGCGGGGGCGACGGTGTCCGGCAGGCAATGGCGTGCGGTCAGGCGTGCTTTCGTGATCGCGGCGAGTCCGGCGGCGGCGACGGCCGCGCGACGGGCGGGTCCCACGGTCGAGCGGTGGTGGACGCTGGTGTAGCCGTCGCGGGCGACGGCGTCGAGGATTTCCCCGTAGAGCACGAAGGCGGTACGCACACAGGGCCGGGAGACGGGGTCGAGCATGCCGATGCCGGGTTCCGCCTTCGTGTAGAAGGTCCGGGTGAGCGCGGCAGCGGCCTGAAGGGCGCGGGTGATGCGGGGGTCGCGGCGGCCGGTGCGCCTGCTCCATCGCAGCAGGTCGCGGTCCACTCCGTCGGCGGCGAGGAGGTCGGCGGGCAGGTAGACGCGGTCGCGGTCGAGGTCCTCGCCGACGTCGCGGACGAAGTTGGTCAGTTGGAACGCCTCGCCGAGGGCCGCGGCGTGGGGGGCGGCTTCGTCGCGGGGCGTGACGTGGCCGAGGACCGGGAGCATCTGGAGACCGATGACGGCGGCGGAGCCGTGCATGTAGCCGCTAAGGGCATCGAGAGTGGGGTAGTCGGTGACGGTGAGGTCGGCGCGCATGGAGGCGAGGAAGTCATCGAAGTAGTGGTGGGGAATGCGGTAGCGGTGTGCGGTGTGGGCAACTGCGGTGACGACGGGATGGCGGCCGGGTCCGCCGTCCATGGCCGCGCGCACGTCTTGTGAGAGCGTCCGCAGCTGCCGAGCCCGGTGTTCGGTTGAGGTGGGGGTGCTGAGGTCGTCGACGATGTCGTCCGCGAGGCGTGCGAAGCCGTAGAGGGCGTGGACGGCGGGGCGGCGGGAGGGTGGCAGGAGCCGGGTGGCGAGGAAGTAGGTCTTGCCGTGGCGGGCGTTGAGGCGGCGGCATTGGGTGAAGGCCGCACGCTGGGTGGGGTCGGTGATGCGGGCGGCGTCGAGTTCGCGTCGTGTCATGCGCTGTGGCCGTGGGGCGCCGCGGACGGGGCGGGTGTTCGTTTGGGGTGTGGCCGGGTGAGGCCGGTGATGCGGGCGGCTGCGAGGCGGCCGGAGATCAGGACGGTGGGGACACCGACGCCCGGGGTGGTGCCGCAGCCGGCGAGGACGGCGTTGGCGGTGCCGCGGGGGAGGTTGCGGGGCCGGAAGGGGCCGGTCTGCGGGAAGGTATGGGCGACGGAGAAGGGTGTTCCGGCGGCATGGCCCTGGGCCGTCCAGTCGGCTGGGGTGATGAGGGCCTCGGCGGTGATGGAGTCCTCGAAACCGGTCAGGCCTCTGTGCTCCAGTGCGCGCAGCAGGCTGTCGCGATAGCGGGGCCCCAGGTCCTTCCAGGAGGTGGCCGAGGGGCCGATGGTGGTGTTGGGGCAGGGCGCGAGCACGTAGTGGATGTGCCGTCCGGGCGGGGCGAGGCTCGGGTCGGTCGCGGTGGGTCGGGTGATGAGCAGGGAGGGATCGCTCATCAGCCGGCCGGTGCGGGTGAGTTCGTGGAAGGTCTGCTTCCAGGCGGCGCCGAAGGAGATCGTGTGGTGGGCCAGTTCGGGCCAGGTCCGGTCCGTCCCGGCGTGCAGGACCACTGCCGATGGGGAGTGACGTAGGGCGAGGGGGCGGCGCGGGCGGGCGCCGAGGAGCCGGTAGGCGGCGGGTAGGTCGGGGGTGAGGACGACGGCGTCGCAGGGGATGCGCTGCTGGTCGGTGATGACGGCGGTGATCCGCTCGCCGGTGCGTTCCAGGGCGGTGACGGTCTGACCGTAGTGAAGGGTGGCGCCGGCGTCCGCGGCGGCCGCGGACATGGCGGTGGGTACGGCGTGCATGCCGCCCTGGGGGAAGTACACGCCGGCGATGGTGTCCATGTACGCGATGACGGCGTAGGCGGCCAGGGCCCGGGCGGGCGGAATGCCGGCGTAGAGGGCTTGGAAGGAGAAGACGCGCTGGAGTCGCTCGTCGGTGAGGAAGCGGCCGATCTTCGGCTGGAGGCGGCCGAAGCCGCCCAGGGCGGCGAGCCGGGCCAGGTCGGGGTTCAGGAGGGACAGTGGCGAGTCGAAGTTGGCGTCGATGAATCGGTTCATCTGCGCCTGGTAGATCTCGTGCAGCCACTGGCGCAGACGGCGGTATCCCGCCGCTTCCTGGCCTCCGGCGAAGCGTTCGATCTCGGCTTCCATGGCCTGGGCCCCGGTGTGGACGTCGAGGCTGGTGCCGTCCGCGAAGCCGGCTCGGTAGGCGGGGTGGAGCGGGTGCAGCGTCAGGCGGTCGGACATGGACTGGCCTACGGCGGCGAAGGCCTCTTCGAGCAGGTGCGGCATGGTGAGCACGGTCGGGCCGCTGTCGAAGCGGAAGCCGTCGGCCTCGATGAGGCCGGCACGGCCGCCCGGCAGCAGGTCGCGTTCGACGATGGTCACGCGTCGATGGGAGCCGAGAAGATGGAGAGCGGCGGACAGGCCCGCGAGGCCGGCGCCGATGACGACGACGTGGTCTGTGCGCCCGGTGATCGTCTTCATCCAAGGCTCCCGGGGTCGGCTGCGCCGGCGGTGTACTGGTGGCGCGGGGCGGCAATCTGACGCAGCAGCGCGGTCAGGTGATCGGCGGCCGGCCCGCTCAGATGTGCCGCGCACAGGTGGTGTTCGGCGGCGCGGCTCAGGCGCGCGATGCGTCGTTCGACCCGCTCCGGGGCGCCGGTGGAGACCAAGGCTTCGCGGACGGCCGCCAGGGTCTGCTCGGAGAGTGCGGCGTCCCCCCGGCAGGAGTCCAACAGGTCGGTGACGGACGTGTGCTTGGTGGCCTGGGCGCGTGTGTGGGCCAGCGCGATCAGATAGGTCGCCTTGCCGGAGCGGATGTCGTCCCCGGAGGGCTTGCCGGTCACCGCAGGATCGCCGAACACGCCAAGTAGGTCATCACGTAGCTGGAAGGCGATTCCGGCGCACCGGCCCGCCGCGCCCAGGGCACGGGAGGTGCTCTCGTCGGCTCCGGCCAGCACCGCGCCGAGGGCGAGAGGACGTTCCACGGTGTAGCGGGCGGTCTTGAGGCAGACGGTGCGGATGGCCTGGACCGCGGAACGGGACGAGGTGGCCTGGCCGTGCACATCAAGGTATTGACCGGCAACCATCTCAGCCCGCATGGCACGCCACACATGCAGAATCTTCGTGCGTGTCCTGGGTTCGAGGTCAGCGGTCGCGACCAGGTCGTCCGCCCAGGAGAGAGCCAGGTCGCCGGCAAGAACAGCAGCGGAGTGGGCGAAGGACTCAGCTGCGACCTCCCGGCCGCGGCCCGAATATTGGAGTGCGAGCTGCGCGTGGAAGGAGGGTCGTCCTCGGCGCACCGCGGAGTGGTCCATGACGTCGTCGTGGATCAGCGCGCAGCTCTGGATGAGTTCGAGAGCCGCCGCGATGCGCAGGGCCGCGGGTGTTTCGACGTCCGATCCGCCACATGAGCGTAGGGCCCACCACAGGAATCGCGGGCGGATCCGTGAGCCGCCGCCGAGGGTGTAGGCGGCCAGACGTTCGGCGATGTCGGTGGCGAAGACCGGGTCCAGGGTGTGGGCGAACGCGATGAGCTCATCGCAGCGGAGCTTCAGTTCGTGGTGTACGGCTGCGACGACGTCTTCGTCGACCGTTGCGGCCTGGGCGCCGGCGAGTCTTGAGGGCGAGATGTCGAAGTGGGTGGGATGTCGCGCAGCCGACACTTCTTGCATTCGGTCCTCCGTGTCGTGAGGTGGCGTATGCCGCCTGTTTCGCGTCGACAGGGCGGACGGATGCACTCGGCCGTGTTCCCGCGGCTTCGCAACCCATATGTCCCACGCTTGACGGAGGCCTCAGACACGGTGCCCGGCCGAATCCACCCGATGGGCGCATCTGCTCGGAGGCGAGGTCGGCCCCTGACAGGCAACCGCTATCCCCGTTGGTCCCCGGGGCTGTTTCGCTCCTTGGCGGTGCGGGACGTGCAGGGTGAGGTCGGCGCCCTACGGGCAAGCACGAGGCTCGAAGCACGGCGTGGGCCGCTCGCTCATGGCCTATTCAGCTTCTGCGGGCTTTACCGCGGGAGCGGGTGGAGCCTGTGTTCGGGTGTGTGGTGCGGTTGGAACGGGCAGCGGTGGCGTACGGGACGACAGGGCCCACACTTGCCACGGCGGTCGGGGGCTGTCGATCACGCCCGGTCGGGTGAGGAAGCTGCGGGTGGCGGTGGGGTGAAGGAGCCGTGCCACGGGAGAACACAAAGTGATCCGCGGCCGGCGGCCGGCGCGGTGGGCGCCGCGACGGGCAGTGGTTTTGCCTCTCGGGCCGGACAGGCTAGTCCAGGTTTCGGGGCATATCGCTTCGGGTCACACGTGTAGGGCTTGAGGTCCGCCCCTTGTGTCTGGAGATGAAATGTCCGAGAAGAACCCGGTAAGGGCCGTCGCCGACAAGATCGCCGGTGTCGTGCATGCCGGTCCGGCAGGGGGCCCGGAGGAAGGTGTCCCCGGCAAGCCAACCCCCGTTTCTCCCCAGCTCGTCGAGCCCACGACGCCGGTTGAGCCGCTGCCTCCGAAGGCGGACCAAAGCGGTCCGGAGACGGTCAGCCCGACCGGACAGCCCACCGGTGCGGAGCAGGCCAGGATGGCGCAGAGCGGCGCGTTCCTGACGACGGCGCAGGGCGTTCGGCTGCCGGATTCGGATCACTCGCTGAAGGCGGGTCCGCGGGGGCCGGTACTGCTGCAGGACCATCACCTGCGCGAGAAGCTCATGCATTTCGACCACGAGCGGATCCCGGAGCGCGTGGTCCATGCCCGCGGCGCGGCCGCGCACGGTGTCTTCCAGTCCTACGGCACCGGGCAGACGGTCAGCAAGGCCGCGTTCTTGGCCCGGGACGTCGAGACCCCGGTGTTCGTACGGTTCTCCACCGTGCTCGGTTCCCGCGGCTCGGCCGACACGGTGCGAGACACCCGCGGCTTTGCGACGAAGTTCTACACCGAGGAAGGCGTCTTCGACCTGGTCGGAAACAACATCCCGGTGTTCTTCATCCAGGACGCGATCAAGTTCCCCGACGTCATCCACGCCGGCAAACCGCACCCGGACCGGGAGATTCCGCAGGCGCAGTCAGCGCACGACACGTTCTGGGACTTCGTGTCCCTGCACACCGAGGCGACCCACCACACCATCTGGAACATGTCCGACCGCGGCATCCCCCGCTCGTACCGGATGATGGAGGGCTTCGGCGTCCACACCTTCCGTCTGGTCAACGCGCAGGGCGCCACGACGCTGGTGAAGTTCCACTGGAAGCCGAAGCTGGGCGTGCACTCCCTGGTGTGGGAGGAGGCGCAGCTGCTGGCGGGGATGGATCCCGACTTCCACCGCCGTGACCTCTTCGACGCCATCGAATCCGGGGCGTATCCGCAGTGGGAGCTGGGGATTCAGACGTTCCCCGACACGGATGACCAGATGTTCGAGGGGATCGATCTCCTGGACCCGACGAAGATCGTGCCGGAGGAGCTCGCGCCGGTGAAGCCGCTCGGGCTGCTGACCCTGAACGCGAACCCGTCGAACTTCTTCGCCGAGGTCGAGCAGGTCGCCTTCCACACCGGCCATCTCGTGCCGGGTATCGACGCGACGGACGATCCGCTGCTGGCCGGGCGGATGTTCTCCTACCTCGACACCCAGATCACCCGGCTCGGGGGCCCCAACTTCTCGCAAATTCCGATCAACCGCACGCACGCGCCCGTCAACGACATGCTCCGCGACGGCTTTCACCAGACGGCCGTGCACCGGGGTGTGGCCCCGTACAAGCCCAACAGTCTCGACGGGGGCTGCCCGTTCTTCGCCGGTGCCGACACCGGTGCGTTCATCGAGGTCCCGGTCGAGGTCCCGGCCGGACGCAAGGTCCGCGAGGCACCGGCCTCATTCTCCGATCACTTCTCCCAGCCGCGGCTGTTCTGGCTGAGCATGAGCCCGGTCGAGCGCGAGCACATCATCGCCGCGTACACCTTCGAACTCGCCAAGTGCTACGAACAAACCATCAAGGAACGCGCCCTGGCCGTGCTCGCCAACATCGACGGCGACCTGTGCGCACAGGTCGCCACCGGCCTCGGCCTGCCGGTCCCGGCCGCCACCGAGCCCCTTGCCGAGGTCAGCCCGAGCCCCCGCCTGTCACAGATCGGCGACACCTGGCCGCTCGACGGGCGTGTCGTCGGCATTGTCGCCGGCCAGGACATCGACATGATCGGCGTGCGGTCGGTACGCCAAGCCATCCTCGACGCCGGAATGGTCCCGCTGGTCATCGCCGCGGCCGGAGGAGTACTCGGCGGCGCCGAGCCGATCACCGTGCAACGCACCTTCGCCACCGCACGCTCCGTCGAATTCGACGCGCTGGTCTTCGCGGGCGTCCCAGCGGCGGGCGCCGACGCCTACGGCGCACGCGACGCCAAGGCCGGGGCCCCCAGGCCGCCCGTGAGCGACCCCCGCGTCCTCGCACTGCTCACCGAGGCCTACCAGCACGGCAAGGCTCTGATCGGCCTGGGCGACGCCGGAGCCCTCTTCGAGGCCGCCGGAATCACCGTCGGCGAGCCCGGCGTCGTCGTCAGCGACGGCGCCCAGGGAATGTGCAGTCTCATGGAACTGCTCGCAGCCCACCGTGTCTGGGAACGCTTCCCCGCCGCCATGTGACACCCCGTTCCCCGCCGCGGTCGCTGTCCGGAAGGGCACCCGCGGCGGGAATGGCACGCCAAGGCGAATCGAGTGGAAGGATGCGCCCCGGTTGGGATGGTGGCGCGGTTCGCAACGGTGGTGAATCAAGGTTGCAGGGCGCGGATCAGCACGAGTTGTTCCCGGTTGTCGGACTTGCGGGCCAGGCCTTGTGACTCCAGCCAGGCCCGGCGGGAGCGCAGGACGGGGCCCCACGGTACGGACGCGGTTGCCGCGATGTCCGCGGTGAGTCCCGCGCGGGTCAAAAGGGCGACGGTTTCCTGAGCTCCGCACATGCCCGAGTGCACCATGAGGAGTACTCCTCCGGGGCGTAGCAGGGCAGGAAGGCGTGCGCAGATCCGGTCGATGATCATTCGCCCGTTGGGTCCGGCGTCCCAGGCGCGCTCGGGGCCCCGTGACGGCAACCCGCTGCCCGGGGCCGGTACGTAGGGCGGGTTCGTTACGACCAGGTCGAACTTCTGTCCGGTGGTGCGGGCGGCGAAGTCGCCGTGCAGCACTCGTAGGGGTAGCCGGTGCAGCCACGCGTTCATCCGGGCCGTGGCCACGGCCATCGCGGAGACGTCGACCGCGGTCACCGTGGCTCCGCGGCCGGCGGCGTGCAGGGCGAGTGCTCCCGTGCCGGTGCCGATTTCCAGGACGTCGGTGCCTGGCCCGAGTGCCTCATGGGCGAGGGAATGGGCCAGGAGCCGGGTATCCGCCTGGGGCCGATAGACGGTCGGCAGGGCTATCAGTCCGGGAGGGAGCGTCCCCAGCGTCAGAGCCCTACTCGACATCCTCCACCTCCAGCATCAGCAGCACCGCGCACTCGCAGCCGCCGCGTCGGTACTTTGCCCGACAGCTGGCGACTGCCCCCGTGACCGGTCCTCATGCCGAGACGAGGTCGGGTGCCTCCTGCGCCGTACCCTTGCTCCTGCCAAAAGCAGTGAACAATCGGTCCTCGTTGTCCGCTGGTCCCAGCAGAGCGGCGAACAGCATGCTGGCGCCGAACGCCCTCGGGCCCGCGATGAGCCGGCTGCCCAGCCCTGGTCCGTGCGATGATCGGCTGGTTGGTCGGTGGGCTCCCGAGCGCCGTATCCCGCGGCCGAGCGGTCGGCGATGCTGTTGGCGGCCTGGTGCAGATGCTGGAATTGCGGGCGCAGTATCTCTGCGTAGCCGCTTGGCGTGCGCGGGCAGCCGGCTGCGCTTCGAGTCGAGCGCTCGTGGAAGTGACGGCGGCCCAGCACCTGCTGGAAGATGATCGCATCGACCGCATTCGCCGCGGCTCCGATGAGGCAGCCCCACCGGCATGATGACTGAGGTCCCGGCTCAGGGCGGGTTTCAGGCCTGCCAGAGGCGGTCACCTGCATCACCCGATCAGATCAACCATCCTTTGGTAGTCCAGCTGATCCTTGCGCCTGGCGATGAGATGAACACGGACGTCCGACAGGAATTCCTTCAGGGCCATGTATCCGGCGACGCAGCCCTCATGCTGCTCTGCGACTTCCGAGGGCGCCCACAGGATCAGCAGTGTTTCGTGCCTGCGCGCGCCTTCCCTGGTCGCGAAGGCCAGCTCATGCACGATCAGGCGTGTCGCGTCCGCCGACAGGGTCTGCAGCAGCTCGTCATGCGTCAGGTTGCCCTTCAACACGAGCGTCAAGGGGCTTGACCTTTCGGGGCAGCGAAAGATCACGGTGTTGACCTCCCTCCGGCCCCTGAGGTGAGTGAGGGCCTCAACGCCTGCAGGTGGCAGTTCGATCGGAGTGTTCACAGGTGTCTCGTTTCGATCGCGGCAAAGGTCTGAAAAACAACGACCCAGGTCCGGTCGAGGATGCGACCACCTTCGTAAGGCCTTCATCGTCGGGCAGGCACGGAACCTCACTCGTGCCGTGTCCCCGGATGAGTCGCTCGGCTCCGATGCTGAGTCGGGGCACTGCGCGGCTTGCGCGCGGCGGCCTTCTTCAACTTCGCTGTGGGCCAAAGGCGTCCACGTGGGCGCTGTACAGGGGTACCGCCCCCTGCGAGTGCCAGGTAATGCCGCCATGCCGTGTCACCGCGGACGGCCGACGCGACCGCGTCGACGGGGTGGGCGGCGCCGCGAAAGCGAACAGACCTCGCCGGGCTGCCGGCGAACCCGCGCACCATGCCGGTCTTCGGCATCAGCGGAACGGAACGTCCTTCGTCGGGTTCCGGCGTACGGCGCAGGGAGATGCCTCGTCCGGGCCAAGCTCTCTTCACTGCCGCGTCCGGGATCCCTCGTCCGGGTACATGGCGTCGGGCGGCCATCCGGCCCCCGGTCCGCCAACGGCGTGGAGGTTTTGATGGACGGGATCGTGCTGCTCAAGGAAGACCACAAGACGGTCGAGAAGCTGTTCAAGCAGTTCGAGAAGGCCGGTGATGACGCTCACGCGGAGAAACGAAAGATCGCCGACCAGGTGATCGACGAGCTGACCACGCACACCTGGATCGAGGAGAAGATCTTCTACCCGGCCGCCCGGGAGGCCGCGCCCGACACCAGGGACCATGTCCTGGAGAGCATCGAGGAGCACCATGTGGTGCTGTGGATGCTTTCCGAGCTGAAGGACCTGAACGCGGCCGACGAGCGGTTCGACGCCAAGATGAGCGTGTTGATGGAGAACGTTCGCCACCACGTCGAGGAGGAGGAGAAGGAGTGGTTCCCCGACGTGCGCAAGGCCATGGGCCGCAACCGCCTCACCGAACTCGGCGAACAGATGGAGCGGGCGAAGAAGAAGGCCCCGGGCGAACCCTTGGCCGTGCCCAGCGCCAAGAAGTGATCCGAAACGCCGTCGCGGTCGGCGCCGGTCGGGCGCAGGAAAGGGTGCACGCAGAACATTGGACGTGGGCTGGTCGGGTTGGGTTCGGGGCTGCTCGACGATTCGGGTGAGGGTACGGACCACCGATGGGACGGGTTCGGAGCGGGAGGCGTAGGTCCTCGTCGTTTCAGGTTGTTGTCGTGCCTGTCGATGCGGTGGCGCGGCGGTATTCGTCGTTGATGCGTTGTGCTTCTTCGAGTTGGTCTTCGAGGATGACGATGTGGCAGGCCGCCTCGATCGGTGTGCCCTGGTCGACGAGTTCCCGGGCGCGGGCGGCGATGCGCAGCTGGTAGCGGGAGTAGCGTCGGTGGCCGCCCTCGGATCGGAGCGGGGTGATCAGGCGGGCTTCTCCGATGGCGCGGAGAAAGCCTTGGGTGGTGCCGAGCATCTCGGCGGCCCGACCCATCGTGTAGGCGGGGAAGTCGTCGTCGTCCAGGTGGCCTCGGAGCGGGCCGGTGGTGGTGGGGTTTTCTGCTGTCATCGCACCTCTTTTGGGAACGCGTGGAGGGGCCCTGGTGCCTATGGCACCAGGGCCCCGAAGGAACTTTTACACCATCTACCTACCGGCCCTGGTACTGCGCCGGCCTTCTGTGTCCGCCGACCCGACGGTGATGCTGTCGGGGGTGCGGGGATCGCGGTGCTTGACCGGAGACCACCTCACTGACGACGTCCTGCGGTACCCGGACTCGCGTGGCGTCCGGGCGATCCTGATGGCGGCTGGTCCCTCCGTTCATCCCTCGGATGATCAACTGCATTCCTGGTGGAACTGCTGGTGCTGCGAACTGCGGATACTGCTCCACTCGGAACTGCTTGTACTGCTGGTGATGCAAACTGCTCGTACTGCTCGCGGCCTGACCGAGCACCACGCTTCCGGCAGCCAGCCCCGTCGCCCATCCTGCGTCTGCTCTGGCTTGGAACCCCACTGCCGGACCTCCCGGTGCGCGCGCCCGCAGCCGACGCCTTCACCGAGGTACTGCTCACTGATTTCACTGCTGGGTACTGCACACCGCGTTAGCCGCGTACTGCCTGTGGTGGCCCCTGATGACTGCGGGCCACCCGGTCCGGTGATCAGTCCCGTCGCCAACCTGCAACTGCTCTGGCTTCGACACTCCACCACCGCACCGCCATACGGGTACTGCCTGTACTGCTGGTGCTGCCGGCCCGGCAGTTCGTCTCTGCCAGGCCCTGCGGTCTCTCTGGGCTACGAGAGAAACCATAACCACGCGATCGCCCAATGTCTACTCCGGCCGTCACAGATTTCCGGATCCGTGTCTCTGAGGTATCGAGTGCTGCCGTGTTGAACGGCTGCGGGCCGAAGCACAACGACCGGGCCGGCGGGGCCGGATACCGACAGCAGAACCCGGAGCGCGTGATGACCACGATGAGCGCCGAGCGCACATCCCCTCACCCCCTGTCCGCCGTCGCCGAGGCGCGCCAGGCCGCCCGGGCGTTCCTCGGAACCCTGCGGCCGGCGATCGGCGGGTAGCAGGCCGACACGGTGGTCCTGGTCGTCTCCGAGCTCGTGACGAACGCCGTGCGGCACGGTGGCTGCTCCTACGCCCTGCGCCTCGCCGCCCGCGCCGGCGGCGGCGAGGTCACCGTCGGGGATCCCAGCCTCGGACGCCCGACCTGGTCGAGGGGATGAGCGGATTCGGCCGGCACATGGTCGGCGACCTCGCCCCCGCCACCGTCGTCACCCCCAGGCCCGAGGGCGGAAAAACCGTACGCGCCCTCCTCCCCCGCTGGACCCGCGGGTAGTCGCGGCCTGGGGCGAGTCGTCGTCGGTCGGGAAGTTCGACCGACCCGCAGAAGACGGTCTCCTCCGGTCGGCCGTGAGGATGGCCGCACCAGCTTCCGCGCCGAACGTGGCGTCTGCCGAGGGCTCACAGCGCATCGACCGACCCGGACCGATTGGGCGATCCGCAGGTGTACAACCCCGTGCGCGCCGCCGGCTCCAGTTCGGCGCCGCTCGGGTCTCAGTCCCTCTCGGCAGTCGCCCGCAGCTCCACCCCCGGCGCCGTCACCCACACCGTTCGAACCTCACCAGGCGCTTTCCTGCGGGCAGACCTCGGCCAAGAGCTCCAGCAGATGGGCGGCAACCGGTTCGGATTCACCGCGCCGCACCCAGCTGTAGACGGCAGCCCGGGCCGTCGCATCGACGTCCTGCAGCACATACCCGTCCACCAACCCCTGCGTACCGGGGCACTCCCGTGCCCGGATCTGCCAGGGCCTTCCATCCTGCTCGACCAAGACCTCGACGACCTGGCGCTCCGGGCCGTCCTGAAACCGATACACCCAACACATCCGCATATAGACCATTGTTTCCACTGCCACGCGCCACCGTGCATCGGACACCCTGATGGGCACACCGGGAGCGCTCCCGGTCAGGCGTCGGGCCCGGCACCGCCTCGCGCGGCTGAGCCCGACACCTGACGCGGACACCACCTCCCATCGGTGAAACCCGCTCCCAGGCCGGGTCCGGCCGGGCGGAACGCATCGGGCGCCTAGACGAGTAGATCCCAAGTGCCAGATCGCGTCTGGCATCTGGCTGGCATCATGGGAGTCCGATCTTGAAGGAGTGCCGGCCGCGTGAGACTCGTCTGTGACCCCGTGTACGGCGAAGTGGACATCACGGCGTCGGCAGAGGAGTTGAGCCGCTTGGCAGGCGCGGTCGCCACTGGCGAGGGGTGGCTCAGCTCCACGGCTTCGCCGGGCACCAACGCCCTGGCGGGGGCCGAGGTCAAGGGGACTTCTGGCCCCGGGGTCCTTATCCACCTCGACCGCGAGCGGCAGATCCTTGTGATCAGCGGTGACTCCGCCGGCAGGGCGATGCTCGCGGACAATCTGCGCGGCATGGCTTCCGCCGAGGACGGGGGTCACCTCCACATCGACTACTTCCCCGGGCACTTCTACCTTGCTGAAGGGTCTCTGCCGTTGGTGGTCAACAGCCCTCACGGAGGCATGCCAGCCCGCTGAGTGGCCGTTGGCCGCTGCGGTCAATGGTCGTAGGCGACCAGCGACCTGGTGACCGGTGCGCCGATCTTGTTGTTGTGCCAGATCCCGGCCGCCATGACCAGGATCCACTGGGCCACCCGGATGGCGACGCCCTCGACGGTCCGACCGCCGTGTTCCTCCAGGTCGAGCTGGCCCTCGAGGGTGTCGTTGACCGACTCGATCAGCTGGCGAACCTTCTTGCGCATCGGCTCCCCGAACCGCTGCTCTTCACGCTTGCGCGAGGGCCTCAGCAGTTGGATGCCCTGCTCGGCCAGGGCCTACTCGAAGAGCGCGGACGCGAAGCCCTTGTCCGAGATCAGCAGGATGCCCTCGCGGTCGGCGACCAGTCCGGCGTCGATCTCCAGCATGGCGGCGAGGAGGGGCCGCGGCGGCGTGAAGGCGGCAGCGCTGCGTCGTGTGCGCCGGCCGATGGCGGGTGGGCGGATAGAGTCCTCCGATGGTCCGCCCGCGGCGTGGCCACCCAGAGGACAGAGGAGGCCGGACAGCCCGTGAGGCGTACCAACCCCATATCGTGCTCCGCCGCTTACACGGGCGGCGAGCCGGTCGCCGAGGCCCGCCACCTCACCCGCCGATTCCTCACCGAAATCCAGGACGTTCACCGAGTGCCGGTCAGCGAACGCGCCCTGGACGTCGTGGAGCTCGTGGTCAGTGAGCTCGTCACCAACACCCGCAAGTACGCGCCCGGACCGAGCCGGCTGAGGCTGGAAGTGCGGGAGGGCAGCGTGGAAGTCATGGTGTGGGACAGCAACCCGACCCCGCCCACGATCCTGCCCCTCGACCCCCTGCGCATCGGACAACAAGGCCTCGCGATCGTCATGGCCGTCACCCACGCCTTCGGAATCCAGCGTGAACCCGCCGGAAAAACGATCACCACCTCGATCGCGCTGACCGACGGCTGAGGGGTCCGGCCAGAAGCAGGCCGACCGACGAGCCGCACTCCGGTGCGGAATACCGGCCTACGCGCAAGCAACGTCGACCATCAAAACGAACACGCGAACGCGACCCCGTCCGCCCCGTGCTCGACGACGGCCCAGCCGGCGTGCTGCAGGGCATGGGTTGAGGGAGGACCTTTGTCGGCGGGGTGGTGATGAGGACGGCGGAAGGCCCAAGGACTCCCGCTCCACGGCCCGAAGCAGACACCATCAAGGACTGCCGGCATCGGGGAACGGACCTGACGTGGGCGTCAGCGGTTAGACAGCCTCGGACGCGGCCATGAGCAGGCGCTCGCGGGCCTGCCGCAGGTAGACGTCGGATCTGATTCCTTGCCCGGAGAACTCGCCGCTACTCCCTACCTGCCGGGACCTTGTCGCCCGGGTCGGTTCGGAATCCGGCAACCACAGTTCGCGGGCCGGAGTCGTGTGCAGCGGTCAGCCCAAAGCGTTCTCCTGTCTGGGACGCTTCTTCCGAATCATCCTGCTGACCAGATGAAGAGGCTGATACGTGGATGCGGCCGATGTGAGCTGAGCTGAGCGTTGTCAGTCGGCGAGCATGCCTTCGCGGAGGCGGTTCAGGGTGCGGGTGAGGATGCGGGAGATCTGCATCTGGGAGATGCCCAGGCGCTCCCCGATCTGTGCCTGCGTCATCTCCTGGCCGAAGCGCATCTGCAGGATGAGCCGCTCGCGCCCTTCGAGCTGGTTCAGCAGCGGGGCGAGGGTACGGAAGTCCTCGAAGAGCTCCATCGCCGGGTCCTCATGTCCGAGGACTTCGGCCAGCGGTCGTGCGGCCCTCTCGGAGGACTCGTCCGTCTCCTGTTCCAGGGGCTGGCTGGAGTGGCCGTTGGACGCGACGAGTCCCTCGATGACCTCTTCGTCGGTCAGTTCCAGGTGCTCGGCCAGTTCGCGGACGGTCGGCGCGCGGTCGAGGACCGCATGGAGTTCTTCCTTGCCTCGCGCCAGTTCGATGCGCAGTTCCTGCAGGCGGCGCGGGACGCGGACGGCCCAGGTCGTGTCGCGGAAGTGCCGCTTGATCTCCCCAGTGATGTAGGGGAGGGCCAGGGTCGTGAACTCGTTGCCGAGGGTCGGGTCGAAGCGGTCGATGGCCTTGATGAGGCCGATGGTGCCGACCTGGATGATGTCCTCGATGTCCGTACCGTCGGTGCGGTTGCGGAACCGACGGGCCGCGAACTGGACCAGGGACAGGTTCATCTCGATCAGCGTGTTGCGGACGTACTGGCGCTCGTGGGTGCCCTCGTCCAGGGTCCGGAGCCGCTCGAAGAAGGTCTTGGACAGGGCGCGGGCGTCCTCGGGGGCGACCTCGCGGGGCTCGGCGATCCGGGGCAGCTGCTCGGGGAGTCGCGTGGTGTCCGTCACCGCCTCGGTCGCTGCGACCGCTGCGTGCGTGGTGAGGGTGTCCATCTCATCTCCCCAAGTACTCGGCTCCGTCGCCCTGGTCACCCGGGCGGCGCTGTCTGCTGTCCCAGAGCATTGCGCCCAACACCCACACCCGTCAAGCAATACGCGAAACCAATTTCGCTAGTTGGATTGCTGCCTACATGCGGAGACGCCGACAGGACCCTGCCTCGCCGAAGAAGCACCCCCGTGCCGTCCACCGTCATACCGACGAACCTTGTGCACCGCAGTGGCAATCATGTCCGTGCCGGACACAGCGTCGCGGGCAGACCGCGGATCGGCCCTGGACCGCGACCAGCAAGCCGGCCTGCTCACACCCGACGAATCAGTCTCCGCAGGGCGCCGACGTTGGGCGAACTGTTCGGCGACGGCCGTCCGATCCCTATGATCAGCAGTTCGCACCCATCCGTCCGCGCAATACGCCATCGAGACGGTCGTCCGGACAACTCGTGTGTGCAGCCGGGGGCATCGATGACGACCAGGTGCCACGCACCGAGCTCGCGCACGGATTCGCCCCCCTGTCGTGAAAGGCCCACCCCCGGCCGATGCTGACCTGCGGGGGTTTGGCATGATGCTGCGATGGATTTCGGCCCCGGGGTGAGCGTGCAGGTACGTCAGAGCCACGGATGTTGGGTGCTCGCCGTCGCCGGGCACGCCGACCACGACGAAGAGGACAAGCTGACGTCCGCGATGCGGGAGACCGCGACGGTCACCCTCCCCATGATGGTCATCGACCTGTCGGCGCTGACGTTCGCCGACACCAGCTTCATCCACTGGCTCCTCATGGCCCGCCGCGACCACGCACACGCCGGCACTCGACTCATCCTCGCCGGACCCCTCCACGGACACGTCCAACGGGTCCTGACCGTCACCGGCCTCCTCGACCACTTCACCCTCGCCGACGACCTCGACACCGCCCTCGGCCACGCGGCCCCCGTAGGGAGGAGAAGAACACAGCCTCCGCCCACCCCCGAGCACACCACCCTCGCCGCCGTCCCGACCGATCCGGATGCTCAGGGGATCCCCTCACAGACATCACCCTCGATATCGGCTCCCTGAGTTCTTGTCGTGGGCAGCGGCCCGAATCCGCTCCGGGAGGCGATGAAGCCGGTCGTGCTGCCTCGGTGGCCGTCGCTGTGCTCCTGCAGGCCGCCCCTCGTCCTGGGGTGATCGGGGTGATGGGAGACTTCCGTGCATGGATACCCTGCGCAGGAACAACGTCAGCGTCGCCGGTCGTACGGACGGGCCGGTGCTGTTGCTCGCGCATGGATTCGGTTGCGACCAGAACATGTGGCGGCTGATCGTCCCGATCCTGGCCCAGGATCACCGGCTGGTGCTCTTCGACTACGTGGGTTCCGGACAGTCGGACCCCTCGGCCTGGGACGAGCGCCGATACAGCTCCTTGGACGGCTACGCCCAGGACGTGCTGGAGATCTGCGAAGCGCTGGATCTGCGGGATGTGACCTTCGTGGGGCATTCGGTCAGCGCCATGATCGGGGTGCTCGCGGCGGCGAAGGCACCGCATCGGATCGGCCGGCTCGTGATGGTCGCTCCCTCGCCGCGCTACATCGACGAGGACGGATACCGCGGCGGGTTCGACGCCGACGACATCGACGAGCTGCTCGATTCGCTGGAGTCGAACTACCTGGGCTGGTCCGCGGCGATGGCCCCGGTGATCATGGGCAACCCTGATCGTCCGGAACTCGGTGAGGAGCTGACGACGTCGTTCTGCGCCACCGACCCGGACATGGCGCGGGTCTTCGCCCGCACGACGTTCCTGTCCGACAGCCGGGCCGATCTCAAGACGGTGACGGTGCCGACGCTGGTGTTGGAGTGCGAGCAGGACGTGATCGCCCCGCGCGAGGTCGGCGCCTACGTGCACGCGGCGATTCCTGGCAGCCGGCTGGTCACGCTGAGGGCGACGGGCCACTGTCCGCAGTTGAGCGCACCGCAGGCCACCGCGGGCGCGATCGGTGACTTCCTCGGGGCCGCGCTGTGATGTGCCGGACCGAGGAGGATCGGGAACCCGACGAGAAGCCGGACCCGCACGCCATCGACGACGCGGAGGGTGCGGCGGCAGGGGACGGCGGTGATGCGGCGGCCTTCACGTCCCTGTTGGAGGACAGTGCGGAGGAGCTGTACGAGCAGGCGCCGTGCGGCTATCTGTCAACGTTGATGGACGGCACCATCGCGAAGATCAACGCCACGCTGCTGAACTGGTTGGGTCTGCCCCGGGACCGGGTGGTGGGGCGGATGCGGTTCACCGACCTGCTCACCGTGGGCGGCAAGCTCTACCACGAGACGCACTTCGCCCCGATGCTGCAGATGAAGGGCGAGGTCAGCGGAATCGCCCTGGAGATCAAGGCAGCCGAAAAGCAGCGGATGCCCGTCCTGGTCACCTCCAAGGTGAAGACCAGCGACGACGGAGAGCCGTTGCTGATCCGCACCACGATCTTCGACGCCCGCGACCGCCGCGCCTACGAGAACGAGTTGCTGCGCGGCCGCCAAGCGGCCGAGGAAGCCCGCCGCCAGGCGGAGGAAGCACGCCGGCAGGCGGAGGCCGACCGTCAACGGCTCCAGGAGGCCCTCGCCGTCCTCCAGCAGAACCTGCTTCCCGCCACACTGCCCACCGTCCCGGGGTTGGAGGCCGGCTCGTACTACCACACGGCCTCCCCGGACCTT
This sequence comes from Streptomyces sp. NPDC001568, assembly GCF_042893755.1. Taxonomy (NCBI): domain Bacteria; kingdom Bacillati; phylum Actinomycetota; class Actinomycetes; order Kitasatosporales; family Streptomycetaceae; genus Streptomyces; species Streptomyces sp. NPDC001568. The sequence goes on from NZ_JBIAVF010000031.1 coordinate 28,279, forward strand.
CTCGGCGGAGACTTCTACGACCTGTTCCCCCTGGGTAGCGACCGGTGGGCGTTCTTCCTCGGCGACGTCTGCGGCAAAGGCCCTCAAGCGGCTGCCGTCACCTCGCTCACCCGCTACACCCTGCGGGCCGCGGCCCTGCACGATCCCGATCCCGTCACCGTGCTGACCACTTTGAACACCGTGCTCCACGAGCGGTACTCCAACGGCGACCCCCGCTACTGCACCGCCATCTTCGGAGTCCTGGAGCCGACCGGCGAGCACGTCGACGTCCACCTCGCCTCCGGCGGGCATCCTTCCGCGCTGATCCAACGCGCCGACGGCACCGCCGACTACCTGCCCACACCCGGCGGCATGCTCATCGGCATCCTCCCCTGGGCACAGTTCACGCCCGCCCACACCCGGCTGCTGCCCGGCGACACCATGCTCCTGTACACCGACGGCCTCACCGAAGCCCGCGTCGGCCCCGACCGCGCCCTGTACGGCGAAGACGCCCTGCGCACGTTCACCACCGGACAGCCGTCCGCCGGCCCACAGGCACTGATCGCCGCGCTGAGCAGCCTCCTCACCGGCTTCGGCGACGGACTCGACGACGACACCGCACTCCTCGCCCTCGGCATCCCCGCCCCCGCCCCCGTGAGTGAAGACCGGACATGAGCCCACTGAAGATCACCACCCGAGACGCCGACACCGGTCCCGTTCTGGAGATCACCGGCGACCTCGACTACGCCACAGCACCCGAACTGCGCACCGCTCTCGACCGCCTGACCCTTGTCCCAGGGCAACTGCTGCTCCTGGACCTGGCCGACCTGGACTTCTGCGACTCCACCGGCATCACCACCCTGCTCGCCGCCCGCAACCTCGCCACCCAACACGGCGCCGAACTGGCCCTGACCGCGGTCCCCACCAACACCCTGCGCATCCTGGCCATCATCGGCCTCGACCGCGTCTTCACCATCCACCCCAACACCACCACAGCCACAACCGCCGACGCCCACGCCTGCTGACAGGCCGCACCGCATCACCCGGCACGAAACCGCCCCCGCCTGTGGGGCAGACCTTCGCCTTCCGCCGGTCCTCGTCACCCGCTCGACCACGTCCAGCGGCGGACGCTCACGCCCGAGCCGCCCTCCGCGCCCCCAGGGGCAGCTGGATCAGATGCCTGAACGCCCAACAGCCGGGTTTGCGTTCCGGCGGCCGCTGGACCGAACCCATCCCAGGGAGGTGGCCCCGGTCGGTCTCAGGCAAGACGCAACACGGCGGTGATGGTCTTCCCGCCGGGGTGTTCCCGCACGTCAAGGTGTGTGGTGAGGTCTTGGATCAGGGGCCAGCCGAAACCGCCCGGCTGCTCCGGGCTCTTCGTCCGCGCCGCCGGAGTGCGCGGGCTCATATCGCTGACGGACAGACACAGGACGCTGTCGGTGATCTCGGTGCGGAAGGCGGTGATCCCGCCACCGTGGCGGATCGCGTTGGTGACCAATTCCGAGGTGACCAGAAGTGCGTCCGCGGCGGTGACGCTGTCCAGGCCGATGCCGACGTGCTGCAGCAGAGCGCCGACCTTGTCGCGGGCCGCGGCAGCGGATCGAGGGGCGGAGCCTGCCATAAAGCTGCCATCACTTCGGCCTTCGGCGGTGTCGGCTGTGGGCGGGTTCATACCGTCATCGCCTGCCCAGGCTTATGAGCGACATGCGAGCGCACGCCGGCTCGGAGGAACCGCGTTGTGGTCAGCACGTCATCGCGCTCTCCAGGCTGTCCGTCATCCGGAACGCGGCCCCGGTACCGGTGACCTCGAACAGGCGGCGGACGGCCACCTGCAGCGGACCGGCCAGCACCAGGGACCTCCCCGCCGCCCGGTGCAGCTTCTGGGCATCGAGCAGGGCATGCAAAGTATGGGAATCCGCGAAACTGGTGTCCGAGAGGTCGACCACCGTGCGCGAAGACCCACTCACCGCAGCCTCGGCGAGCACCCGGACAAGACCGGGCGCACTGTCCGCGTCGACGGCTCCACGCAGACGGATGACCACTATGCCCTCGCGCGTGGTCGCCATGACCACCGATTCGTCTCCGATCACCCGGACATCTTCCTACACCCCGGAGACCTCTGCCGGAACGGACCAGTGGTTACCCACGGCCCGGGCCAGCGGTCTCCAGCTCCTCCGCGACCAGTGGATACAGGCGGCCGGCGATCGGCGGGGAGCAGGCCGACACGGTTGTCCTGATCGTCTCCGAGCTCGTGACGAACGCCGTGCGGCACGGTGGCGGCTCCTACGCCGTGCGCCTGGCCGCCCGCCCCGGCGGCGTCGAGGTCGCCGCCTGGATCCCAGCCCGCGGATGCGGACGCCCGACCTGGTCGAGGGGATGGGCGGATTCGGCCGGCACATGGTCAACGACCTCGCCCACCACGTCGTCGTCCCGCCCGGGCCCGAAGGCGGCAAAACCGTCCACGCCCTCTTCCCCCGGTAGCCCACCGGGCGGCGGCGCGTCAGGGCCTGTCGCGGCCGGCCTGTTTACGAGCGCTTCAAGCGGCCACACGGGGTTGTGTAAGGCGTTTCCGCCCAAGAGGGAGTGATCAGCTGTGTCCGGTGAGCAGAAGACCGAGGCGAAGGTGGAGCAGGCCAAGGGCAAGCTCAAGGAGACCGCCGGCCGCCTGACGGGCAACGAGCGGCTGACCGCCGAGGGCCGCACGGAGCAGGCCACGGGCGATGCCCGCCAGGCCAAGGAGAAGGTCAAGGACGTCTTCAAGCACTGACCGCTCGCATGCGTCGGGGCCGGGACCGCAGGAGCGGTCCCGGCCCCGACGCGTGTCCGGTCGCTCTCGATCCGGGTCAGGCGGCAGTCGGCTCGGGCCGGTGGTGCAGTTCGATCCGGCCGAGAGGAGGGAATGGCCCGCGATGGCAGCAGAAGTGTGCCGGCGTTTGGCCTGTCTCGGCCCGTGGCGTACGGGCCGCATTCAAAGGTCAAGACGGGGTAAAGGGAAGGCGTGAACAGCGAGGAAACCAAGCGGCCCGAGGCCGAGAACCTGCTGGCCGGGCTGCGCGTGGACGACTCCCGGCCGGAGCAACCCGTGCTGCTGGACTCCTCCGGCGCCCCGATACGGACCTGGCAGGAAAACTACCCCTACGACCGCAAGATCCGGCGCGCCGAGTACGAACGGGACAAACGGATTCTGCAGATCGAGCTCCTGAAACTGCAGCGCTGGGTGAAGGAGACCGGCGCCCGGGTGGTGGTGATCTGCGAGGGGCGGGACGCGGCCGGCAAGGGCGGGACGATCCAGCGTTTCACCGAACGTCTCAATCCCCGCGGAGCCCGGATCGTCGCCCTGGACAAGCCCACCGAACGGGAGAGCGGGCAGTGGTACTTCCAACGCTACGCCGCGCACCTGCCGGCGGCGGGTGAGATCGTCTTCTTCGACCGGTCCTGGTACAACAGGGCCGGCGTCGAGAAGGTCATGAACTTCTGCACCGAGGAACAGTACGAGCTGTTCCTCGATCAGTGTCCGGCCTTCGAGAAGATGCTGGTGGACGAGGGACTGATCCTCATCAAGTTCTGGTTCTCCGTATCGCGCGCCGAGCAGCGGACCCGTTTCGCGATTCGCCAGGTCGACCCCGTCCGGCAGTGGAAGCTGTCTCCCACCGACCTAGCCTCCCTCGATCTGTGGGACGCGTACACCGACGCGAAGGTCGCCATGTTCCGCGCGACCGACACCGAACCCGCGCCATGGACGGTGGTCAAGAGCAACGACAAGCGGCGCGGGCGCCTTGAGGCGATGCGAAGTCTGCTGTGGCGCATCGACTACGACCGCAAGGACGAAACGGCCGTGGGCGAGCCCGACCCCCTCATCGTCGGCTCCGCCGACACCCTCCTGGAAACAGGAGAAGAGGCAACTTCCGCCCTCTCCCCCACGCCGCTGGCCGGCCCGCCCACAGGCCCCGGCCTCCACCCCCACCCGGAACACCCCTCGGACGCCTGAACCGATCCACGCCTGCTGCACCGCGGGCCCGGACCCTTCAGGCGGGGGCCTGGCCGCATGGCCGGCCCGGCCCCCCGCACGGCATCCGCAAGCCCGCGCCCACGGCTCAAACGGCCGCGGCCAGCAGCCGGGGCCGGCGCAGTTCGACCTGGCCGAACAGGAGGGCGTAGCCGTTGGGAAGCCCCTCAATGACGCGGGCGAGCAGGTCGGGTCCGGCGAGGCGGCGGACGACGGCGAGTACGGCGCCGGTGTCCCAGCGGGCGATCGCCGGGCCGGCGCCGGTGCGGGCGGCGAGGTCCTTCACGAAGCCCCAGCCGGTGAGGGGCTCGGTGTCGGGGATCTGGGAGGTCAGGGTGAGGGCCGCTTCGATGGGCAGGCATTGGGCGAGGTCGGCACGCTCGTCGCCGGTGAGCTGGCGGCCGAGGGCGGCCAGGACGTGGTGGACGGCTTCGGCGGCGCGTTCGCGGGTCGGGTAGGCACCTTCGTAGCGCACGCGTTCCAGCATCTGGTCGAACGTCATGAACGTCTGGGACGGGTTCGGTCGCGGCTGGTCGTACATGGCTGGCGGTTGCCTTTCTCTGCGAAGGGTGCGGCCGGCGATGGGCGGCCGGGCTGCGGTTTGATGGGCCGAGGTCAGGTGGGCTGGGGGTGTCCGAAGAGGAGGTCGTAGCCGGGCGGGAGTTGGAGCAGGATCTCGCGGGTCAGGACGTCTCCCGCGGCGGCGGCGACGGTGGACAGGACCGCGCCGATGTCCCATAGGGCCGTCTTCTCGGTGGCACCGTCTATCCAGGCCGCGGTCGCGCGGACGAACCGCTCGGGTGAGAGCGGCTCCGCGGCCTGCAAGGGGTTGAGGAGGATCAGGGCGTAGGTCTCGGGGAGGCGGGCGGCGAGTTCGGCCCGCACGCTGCCGACCAGGTGTGCGCCCAGCAGGGCCAGGACGACGCGGGCAACACGGTCCGCCTCGTGGGGGGTTTCGTACTCGCCGTGTTCCTGGACGTGGGCCAGGAATGCTTCCCTGCGCATCGACATCACGTCACCTCCGGAAAAGGGGTGAAGGGGTCAAGGGGGGTGCGGAGGGCGGGGTGCCGGAGGGGGAATCGGCTCTTCCCCCGCCCTCCGCTGCCGGCCGGCGGGCGAGCTCAGCCGGAGATCTGCTTGTGCCCGTCCGTGCGGCCGATGCTGATCTTGCGGGGCTTGGCGCGCTCGGCGATCGGGATTCGCAGGGTCAGGACACCCGCGTCGTAGTCGGCCTGGATGCGCTCGGTGTCCAGGGTGTCGGCCAGGACGACCTGGCGGGAGAAGACGCCCAGGGGTCGCTCGGAGAGCTCCATCTGCACGGTGTCCGTCTTCGCGGCGGGACGGCGCTCGGCCTTGACCCGCAGCATGTTGCGCTCGACGTCGATGTCGATCGCCTCCGGGTTCACCCCGGGAAGGTCGAAGGCGATCACGTACTCGTCGCCCTCGCGGTAGGCGTCCATCGGCATGACCGACGGCTTCGACCAGGTCCCCGACGCACCCGACAGCTGCTGGACGATCCGGTCCATCTCGCGGAACGGGTCAGTGCGCATCAACATCGCGAAACACCTCCAGTTGGTTCAGGCAGAAACTGCCAATGCGCTTCAACGTGCATCCGTTGTAGCATGTCATCAAGACGATGACAAGTTCGCTGTCATTGGAAGAGCGACATTGCTGATGTCGCTGGGAGGATGACTTATGGAGGGTGTCATGCGGGAGTCAGAACCTTTCGATCTCCAGGCGGCCGTGGCCGCGTTGGAGAGCATCGACCGGGCCCTGCGGGACGCTGGCCATGCGCCCACTCCCGAGGCCTCGGACGGCTCCCCGGACTCGCGGGGCGTCGGCCCCGAGCCTGCTTTGGCAGCGCTGACGATGCTGCGTGAGGTTCGTGAGCGGCTGGCCGGGTGGGAGAGCGGGCTGGTCGAGGCGGCTCGGGACAATGGTGCGAGCTGGGCCGACCTCGCCGGCCCGCTGGGTGTGGCCAGCCGCCAGGCCGCCGAACGCCGCTACCTGCGCCTACGCCCCGGAGCCGCCGGCAGCACCGGCGAGGAACGCGTCACGGCCACCCGAAACTCCCGGGCGGCGGAGCGCAGCGTCGCGGCCTGGGCCCGCGACAACGCCGCGGACCTGCGCCGGCTGGCCGGCCGGGTCAGCTCGCTGAACGACGACCTGCCGTCCGATGCCGCCGCGTCCATGACGGAGCTGGACCAGGCGCTCGCGGACAACGACGTCGCACGGCTCGTCGGGCCCCTGAGCGGGGCGCGTGAACATCTGCGTCCGCAGGATGCGGATCTCGCCGAGCGTATCGACGCCATGACCCGGCATACGGAACGGCTGCGGCAGGACAGCCACGACCAGCGCAACACCCGCAACTGACCGCCACCCGAACCGCGCCGCCGTGGCGTGGTCGCGCGAGAGGGTTCTCTGTCATGACCGTGAATCCGTCGGAGGCCGCCGGTGGGAACAGTGTGGCCGTGGAGGTACTGGATGAGGCGGTGGCTGTGCGGCCCGTCGGCGAGATCGACATCACCACCGGCCCGCACCTGAGCCACGCGCTGGCCGAGGCACTGCGGCACGCCACCCCCGCCAGACCGGTTGTTGTCGACTGCAGCCGGCTCACGTTCTGCGACTCCGCGGGCCTCAACGCCCTACTCACCGGCCGGCAAGCCGCCCAGAAGGCGGGCGTCGACATCCACCTGACATCCCCCAACCGCCAATTGCAGCGCCTCCTGGACATCACCGGCGTCCTCTCCCTCTTCCCTCTCCGGCCAAGCCCTCCCGGCGAAACGCCCGTGTAAGCGCGCCCGCTTCCCAGCTCGGCCATGCGTGGCCCGCATGACGTGCTCGCACAGATGGATGTGCGCGGAGCGTGCGCCTGCCGGGTCTCGTCGCCCGACGGGAAGGGTGGGTATGCCGTTTCGTCGGGGCGGCTCGTTCACGCATCCGGAGGGCGGCCCGGGTGTGAAGACCCTGATGAAGCTGTTCCACCTCACCCCTGGCGCAGCATGGGGTGTGCCGTGCCGGAAGTGCGGGGGTTGGTGATCTGTGGAGGCTGTTGTGGGGCGTGATCGGATCGGTCTGGCGGAGGTGCTGGCGGCGGCGGAGGCCGCCGCTCCGGTGGACTCCCTCGATGTCGTGGCGCGCAATCTGCGGGACCGGTTCGGAGCGGCGTCCGTGTCGTTCCTGTTCGTCGATGTCGTCGGTCGGCGGCTGCTGCGGGTTCACGACACGGCGGCGGAGCGGCACGAGGACCGTGCCGAGGAAGCCGCGCTGTCCGGCAGGACCGTTTACGACGAGGTGCTACGGGGTCAGCGGCTGGTGCTGGCCGCTCATGGCGGGCAGGGGCAGCGGGTCCTGGCGCCGGTGACGAACCGCGGTGACACCATCGGGGTCCTGGAGCTGTTCCTGCCCGAGGTCACGCCGCAGGTGCTGGCCGAGGTGGAGGAGGCCGCGCACGCGCTGGCGTACATCATCGTCACCGACCGCCGTTTCACCGACCTCTACCACTGGGGCAACCGCACCACCCCGGTCAGCCTGTCAGCGGAGATCCAACGCCAGCTCCTGCCCACCGCCCCCTCCTGCGAAGCCCCCCAGTTCACCCTCGCCGGAGCATTGATCCCGGCCTCCGACATCGCCGGTGACACCTACGACTACAGCCTCGACACCCACACCCTGCACCTGTCGATCACCGACGCCATGGGCCACGACGTCGACGCCGCCCTCATGGCCACCCTCCTCGTCAACGCCTCCCGCGGCGCCCGCCGCGCCGGGACGGACCTCGCCGAGCAAGCTCGCCAGGTCCACCAGGCACTCGTCGACCATGGCCGAAGGACCATGGCCACCGGCCAACTCCTGCGCATCGCCCTCGACGGAAGCGGCGCCCGGCTCGTCAATGCCGGCCACCCCTGGCCATTGCGGCTGCGCGCGGGCGCGGTGACCGAACTGCCTCTGGCCGTGAACCTGCCCTTCGGCTACGCCGGCTTCAAGGGCTCGTACGTGGTGCAGGACCTCGACCTGCGACCCGGTGACCGACTCCTCCTCCACACCGACGGCATGCAGGATCGCCACGCCGAAGCCGTCGACCTCCCCGCCCTCCTACGCAAAACAGCCGCCGACCACCCCCGCGAGGTCGTCCGGACCCTGGTGGGCGCCGTCACCGACGCCTACGACGGTAAGCCGCCGAGGGACGACGCCACCGTCCTGTGCCTCGACTGGCACGGCCCCCAAAACGACTGACGCCGAGCGGACACCCAACCAGGAACGGGCAGGAACGATACGAATGGGGATGTCGCCCGCCGTGGTGGCGCGCCTGGCGATCGGCGATCCCTGCACGGTGCCGTTTCACAATGGGGCCCCAAGACGGGACGAAGCCCTGTTGACCGGGGCAGGACGGGCAGCAAGCACCACTTGATCACCGATGCCACCGGTATCCCGCTCGCCTTCACCCTGACCTGCGGTAACCGCAACGACGTCACCCAGCTCATTCCACTGCTCCAGGCAGTGACGCCCATGCGGGGCAAGCGAGGCCGCCCCCGGCGCCGCCCCGACGTCGTGCTCGGTGACCGCGGCTACGACCATGACAAGTACCGCCGCCTCGTCCGCGCGCTCGGCGTGAAACCACTGATCGCGCGACGCGGCACCGAACACGGCTCCGGACTCGGCACCCAACGCTGGGTTGTCGAGCGCGCCTTCGCCCACCTGCACTGGTTCCGCCGCCCGCGGATCCGCTGGGAGATCCGCGACGACATCCACGAAGCCTTCCTCACCTTGGGATGCGCGCTCATCTGCTGGCGGCGCCTGTCACAGCCGACCCGAGCTCTCGCCCTCCCGCAGTAGCCATTCCCTGACCGAAGGAGCATGGTCAAAGAGCTGGCTGACCTGCATGCCTTCTTCGCGTGAGGTCGCCCGGGGCAGCGGCGTGAAGTCGTCGGGAAGCACGTCCAGCAGGCTCTTCACGCGGTCTCCCGCGCGCAGAGTGATCAACAGCTCGCACCGCAGCTGACGTGGAACGTCCGGGCGGTGGGACAGGCTGTGCCACATGGCCGGCCACAAGTAGTGGGTGCCATCAGGCGCCGCATTCGCTTGCACCCAAGCCGGGTCCAACCGCTGGCTCAGGCCGAGGCCACACGCCCGCTCCTCCAGCTTGAACAGGGATGACGAATCAACGGCTTTCAGCTCGCGAGGCAGCGGTTGATCCAAGTCCATCGCCCCATGTTGCCCGACAGCACCCCGCGACGAGGAGCCGACCCCACAGAGGCATTCTGTTAGGAGTTCTAAGTCCACCGGGGACTTCACCGCACCGTCCGCACAAAGCACCGCGTCCACTAGCTCGAACAACTCGTCACGCCGAGCGGTCAGACACCCGTAGAACTCGCCCCGGAAGCGTGACGCTTCCGCGAACGCTTCCCTCCGAGCAGCTTCAGCCAGCAGGACTCACCCTCACGGCCTTCGTCGTGGTCACGTGCGTCCTCGGTCGGAGCACATGATCAGACGAAGGTCGCCCCTACGACCGGCGAATGCCCAGGTGAGCGAACCAGTTCGAGACGTCGTTCGAGGCCGGATGCCAGAGCGATGCAAACGTGCCGATGCGAGTACGACCCACCGGTTTCAGCAGTGCATGGTCCTGCTCACCAGTCGATCTCTCCGTCCTTGTCCACGGAGGGATGGGCGACGGTGTCGAGTCTGTCGGTCCGATCGTGGTGTTCCATGGCTTCAGCCACTCCGTGGAGCCAGGAGCCGAGACTTGGCCACCCCAGGAAGTAGGCATGGTCTGCGTGCGGGGCGCGACCGAGATGGCCATGCCACAAGCCCGGGCCCGCGTCGATGAACTGCTCATCGCCATGGCCGCCGGCGAAGGGGATCCACTGCGTTCCCCACCACGGAGTGTCCTGCTCGTCTGGGTCGTCCTCGCCCTCCCAGATCTCCATGCGGCTCTGTCTCACGTCGGCGATTGCATCCGTGGAGTACAGCGGGCCGCACGGCAGTATGCCGAGATAGGACGAATCTCCGTCGTGACACAGCAGTGATGCGCGCAGGTCAGTGGGAAGACGTACGTCCAACGTGACTTCGAGCTGGTCGATGGCTTGTGGCGAAGCCGGAGCACCAAGCTCTGCGAGTCGAGCGGGGGCATGCCGGGCCAGCCACGTGTCGATGCGCTGCCAGGAGGTGGCGACGGGCGGAATCACCGGCGTGATGCCGATCAGAGGCGGCCTAATCATGAGCTGAAGCATCTCACCTGGGTTCAGCAGCCGGCCGAGAGGTGCAGGTTAGGAGCGCGTTCTCATGCGCTTGGGCAAGCTAGAAGATAGAGAACAAGCCTAGTCGGCAATGGCCCAGCCGTAGAAGGCTCCCAGCGCCAGAATGAGGACGATAAGGAACATCTTGGCGAGTTTCACGGTTTCTCTTTCGCTGGACGTGGCTGGGCCCCGGCCACCCGGGGACGGGGGTCGGGGCCCAGCGGGTGACGGATGTTCGTCGCCCATGCCTAGTGGCTGAGGTTGTCCTTGACGTCTTCCTTGGTCCGGCGAGCGTTGCCCTTGGCCTGGTCGGCCCGGCCTTCGGTGGTCATCCGCTCGTTGCCGGCCATGCGACCCATGGCTTCCTTGGTCTTGCCCTTGGCCTGCTCGGCGTGTGCCTTGGCCTTCTCCGTGCCCGACATCGGGACCTCCTCGTGTTGTACCGGATTTGGTCGTGACCCTCTCGTGCTCACGACCGCTGCCCGCAAACTCGTGGGCATTCGCCGACTTTCGCCGAGGCCCAGGTCCCGGGGCATGGGCGGCTTGCTCGAAAGCGTCGGCCGCAACCTGGACGCGGTCGCGGACGAGGGCCCTGCTCGGGTGACCTGGAACAGGGTGTGGGCCGGGTGAGTTCCGCTCGTCCCGGGCACCGGCACCGCATCCCACGGGTGCGGCAGGGGCCTTTACGCCGGGTTCGCCGTGAGGCGCTGGACGGCGGTGATCGTCTTCCCGCCGCCGGGGAGGAGGGTGATGTCGACGTGATCGGCGAGGCGCCTCACGAGGGACCAGCCGTATCCCCCGGGGTGACCGCGCTCGGTCGTGGAGCGGGCCGCGGGGTGTTCGGGGCTGGCATCGCTGACGGCCAGGCGCAGGGTGTCCCCGTCGAGGGCGGCGTGGAAGCCGGTGATGCCGCCGCCGTGGCGGATCGCGTTGGTGACGAGCTCCGATGCGACCAGGAGGGCGTCCCCGGCGGCGATGCTGTCGAGGGCGGCGTCCGCGGCCCGGAGCAGCTCGGTGACCCGCCGGCGGGCGGCGGCCGCGGTGCGGGCCGCCCGCGCGACGGGGCGGCTGTGGTGGTGGCCGGGGGTGCCGTCGACGGCTGCGGTCGGATTCATGCTGTATCGCCTGCCCCGGGAGATAGGGTCCGAATCGGCTGAGGGTGCGGTGTTCAGCGGGTGATCGCCTGCTGCACTCTGTCGGCCCAGAGGAGGGCGGGCGCGGTGTTGGTGACCTCGAACAGGCGGCGGACCGCAGTGTGCAGTGGGCCGGCGAGGACCATGGCGGTTCCGGCCGCGGCCCGGTACCGTCGGCTCGGTCTTCCGAGCCCGACCATGCGTGAACGGGTGCGTCCTTGTGCCCGCCTGCACGGATAAGAAACACATAAAATCGAATGCATGGCGGGGTCGGGGTCGGGCACGCGGTGCCTCGGAGGTTGATAACTATGGTTCCCCTGCTTCTCGTTCTTCTGCTGGCACTGATCCTCTTCGGCGCGGGTTTCGCGGTGAAGATTCTGTGGTGGGTCGCCATCGCCGTCCTGGTCCTGTGGCTGGTCGGCTTCGTCGCCCGCCCCAAGGGCAGCAGCGGCCGCTGGTACCGCTGGTAGCCGTACGGCAAGACCGCAGCCCGACGCTGCATGCTGGTGGCCTGGCCCCCCGTCCCGATCGGGGGTCCAGGCCACCAGCATGTCCGCATCCTCCCGGGCCCGTCCAGATCTGGGTCAAGTCCCGCGTCGGGGGTATCCGAAGAGCAGCCGGGACGGTCGCCGTGACGCAGCAGGGAACCTGCTCACCTCCAACGACCGTCGGCCGCCCCGGCTCGCGGCGCGGGCGGGCGTCAGGCTCTCTCCCGCCACAGTCCGGCCGCTGGGTGAGTGTTCGAGGTCTATCGGACATTGATGGCGGGGGTGGCGTTCAGCGTGTGTCGAAGCGCCACTGGGCACTGTCTCCATAGCGAGGGTTTACTCAGCATGTCCGGCCGGACACCTGGCACCGGACACCACGAAACCCTGTCCATAACTTCTGCTCATAGGCCACAGCGGCGCGGGCGCGTACGGGCAGCCTGCGCCGGCAACGGTTCCACCGGCGGCCGCGGCACCATCTCCCCACCCTCCGCCTGTCGTCGGAGCCCGAGCCCGCACCGCCCGCCCGGAACACGGGACCGTCGATCCCGCTCACGACAGGACCCGGCCGCCGTGACTACGGGGCGCGCCGGCCGGTTCCTGTCCGGGAAGGGCCCGTCGTCGACACGGTTCCCATACGCACCGTCCCACGCCCCGGACCCCGCCGCCTCGCCGGCCGTGGCGGACGGATGAGGAGTCCACCCCCATGGACGCGTAAGGCGTTCGAAAGCCGACCGGTCGTCAACAGGCCGAGATGGTCCGCCGATGCCCATCACGGCCCCGGTGCCGTTTCCTGTTGTGGCGGGGATGCCGGTGGCCGGGGAGGGACCACTCGCACGTCGTGCGGGCGGGGGTTACAGGCCGCCGGTGTACAGCAGGCGGTTGAAGCTGGTCGCGGACTGTTTGGGTGTTCTTTCCGCACGGATGGGCCCGGGGCCAAGTGCGGTCCGGTCACTCCAATGCGCTCTGGGTACCGGTCCTGACCCACGCACCCATGCCGGCGCGGACTGGCATGACCCCAACGATCACAACCCCCGCACCGCAGGACTCCCGAGATGCCCGCAATCGCGGATCGCACTTCCGCCATGCCCTACCCGGCCGCAGGCCGGCCATCGCCCGGTGCGAGCCGGTCGGCCGGCACGGACACGCCGGCCGACCGCGCGCACCGGTCCCCGAAGCGCTGGGCGTACTCCTCGTTCGACAGGATCACCAGTTCACCGTCGCCGTCCGGGTCGGGACCGGCGGCCTGTGCCGCCGGAGTCGCCAACAGGGCCGACAGACAGGCCGCCGCGACCGCGCCAACCAGGCGGCGGAAGGGTGCAACAGGCATCAGGAACTCCTTCATCGGTGCACTCACCGGGGACACCGGGCGGTTGCGGCAAGAGAGAGGAGACGGACCGGAGGCCCGGCATCGCCCGCTCCCGGGCGAAAGTCGGTCCGCCCGGAATCGCCCCAGGCGCGTTGTGCGCCTACGGGGCGGGAGTGAACTCCACGTCCGTGCCGCCGCAGCCGGCGGCGATGTCCAGCAGTCGGTCCCGCTCCTGCTCGTCCACCGCCAGGCCCCAGCGGAGCTTCGTCGCGGTCCACTCGGCACCGTACCGACACAACACCTCCGACGAACCCGACGGCGGCAACCATTCCGCCGGGTCCTGGTCGCTCTTACTCCTGTTCGATCGAGCCGTCACCGCCACCAAGGAAGACGCCTGCCCCTGATCGTTCGCGTACGTCTCCCGGCGGGCGGCAGTCCACGCCGAGGCCCCGCTGTCCCACGCCTCGGCGAGGGGCACCATGTGGTCGATGTCCAGCGCCCCAGCCGGCGTCACCTCCCGATCGTCGTAGTACGACCACCACACCCCGCCCGTCAAAGTGCAGCCCGGCCCGATCTGCGGGTACTCGATCGCTTCGGCCAGCAAGACCTCCTGCCGGGTGTTGCAGCCATCCGCGGGCAGAACGCCGGAGTTCCAATGCTTGAAGCTGGTGCGCTGGTAGCCGGTCCGGTCCTCGACCTCGAGCGCAAGCGCCGAGACGGCCACCCCCATCGGCAGGACTTGCGGCACGACCGCAGGACGCTCCGCCGCCCGCGCCACGGCGGCGGGCGGAAGCAGGGTGAGAGCGGCGGCCGCGACGACGGATCGCATCATGATCATCATGCGGTGGTTGTACCGGCCCACACCACGTCAGCAACAGGCCCCAAGGGCCCGGTTCACCCTGCCGGGGCACCGGGTTCACCGACGAAACGCCACTGCGCCCCGCACCCCCGCTCCCGCCATGTCAACCGGCGGCCGTCGCCGGGCCCGAACCGAACGAGGGGACGGCCTCGGGCGTCACGTCCAGGTGCATCCACTTGACGTGCACGACTGGTGGAAGGTGCCCACCCCGGTCGCCGCCGATGCTCTCGACTGTCACCCACGTTCGTCTCGGCTGGGCCGGGGTATATGGAAGAGCCGATGTGGGGTTCTCCACATCGGCTCATGAAGGTGCGTCAGGGCGGCTCGGGTCAGGCTGCGGCCTGGGGTCGCGCTGCCGCGGTGGCGGCCTGCTGCTGGTGCTCGGCGTTGATGCGCTGAGCTTCCTGGAGCTGGTCCTCAAGGATCACGATCCGGCAGGCTGCCTCGATCGGGGTGCCCTGGTCGACGAGCTCGCGAGCGCGAGCGGCGATGCGCAACTGGTAGCGGGAGTAGCGGCGGTGGCCGCCGGGAGAGCGGAGCGGGGTGATCAGGCGGGCGTGACCGATCGCGCGCAGGAAGTTCTGGGTGGTGCCGAGGATGTCGGCGGCCCGGCCCATCGTGTAGGCGGGGAAATCATCGTCATCGAGACGGTCAAGCGTGTCGCCTGCGGTCATTTCACCTCTCTGTGAACCATGCGGAGGGGCCCGGGCGCCTGATGGCACCCGGGCCCCGAAGGAACTACTACACCATCTACCGGCCCTGGAACTGCGCCGGCCTACTTACCCGCGTGCCCGACCTGAGCTCTGTCGGGGGTGCGGGGATCGCGGTTGCTCGACCGGAGACCACCTCACAAACGATGTCCTGCGGTACCCGGACTCGCGTGGCGTCCGGGCGATCCTGATGGCGCCTCAACTCCTCCGTTCATCCCTCGGATGATCAACTACCTACCACTGGGAACTGCTGATACAGCGAACTGCGTGTATTGCTCCACTCATAACCGATACTGCTGTACTACTTGTACTGCTCGTGGCCTACCCGAGCGCCACGCCTTCGGCTGCCAGCCCCGTCGCCCATCCTGCATCTGCTCTGGCTTGGAACCCCACTGCCGAACCTCCCGATGCGTGCGCCCGCAGTCGACGCCTTCACAGAGGTACAACTCCACTCAACTTCACTGCTGGGTACTCGCACTGCTGTACTGCGAACTGCTTGTACTGCTCGTGGCCTGACCGAGCGCCACGCCTTCGGCAGCCAGCCCCGTCGCCCATCCTGCGTCTGCCCTGGCTTGGAACCCCACTGCCGAACCTCCCGGTGCGGATGCCCACCATCGACACCCTTACCGAGGTACTGCCGGGTACTGCGAACTGCGGGTACTGCAACCAATCACTGCTGGTACTGCGTGTGGCGGCCCCTGATGACTGCGGGCCACCCGGTCCGATGATCAGCCCCGTCGCCGTCCTACAAAACCTTGGCTTCGACACTCCACCACCGCACCGTCATACGGGTACTGCCTGTACTGCTGATACGGCCTGCCCGGCAGTTCGTCTCTGCCAGGCCCTGCGGTCTCTCTGGGCTACGAGAGAAACCATAGCCACACGACCACCCAATGTCTACTCCGGCCATCACAGGTTTTCGGATGGTCGGCGGAGAGGTAATCGATGGCGGTGGCGCAGGGCGTCCATAGTCGCCGGCAGGCGGCGGCCAAGAAGACGGCAGGCGGCCGATTCACCAGGGATAAGAACAGGTGAGGGCGGGTTCGGGAGTACCTGGAAGCGGTTACCGTCGGTGGGAAAACGGCTACCCCGGGGGGAACGATGACCGCTCACGACCAGCCCACACAGCACCCCACAACCCCAGCCGTGCCCTCGAACCTGCGGGCAGTGGTGATCCGCGTCTGCGGGGAACTCGACATGGACGTCGACCACACCGCTGCCCTCGCCATGGCCCTGCAACGCGCGATCACCGACCCTGACAGTCCTACGGAGATCACCGTCGACGTCAGCGAGCTCCGGTTCTGCGACTCCACCGGACTCAACGTCCTGCTCCGCGCCCAGATCACCGCCCTCGGCCACGGACGCACCATCCGCCTGCACGGGCCAAGGCTGCAGCTCCTGAAGCTCCTGGAACGCACCGGAGCCATCGCCGTCTTCCGCCCTGATGACCCGTCCCCCACCCCGGAGCCGGCGGCCTGACACACCTCGGGACGCCCGATCGCGACACCGCCCCGTTCAGCGAGCACCGATGAGGCCGAGGCAGGCGACGACCAGGGCCACGGCCATCCCGGCCGCCGTAATCGGCACGGCCAGGGTCGGATGGCTGTGGGCGACGTAGCCGATCCCTCCTGCCAGGAGCAGCGGGGCGGTCGGGGCGAGTGAGGACACGGCGGTTCCCATGGTCGGGCATCTGCTCACGGCGGGTGAGGTCAGCCGGCAGGGTCCGGGGGTCCTGGGTGAGGTGGTGTTCGATGACGGCCCAGCCGGGTGTTCCGTCGGGGTTGGGCAGGGGCACGATCGGGTGGTCGATGCGGCCGGTGATCAGGACGGCGAGCAGGGCCATGTACTCGCGTTGCAGAAGGGTGTCGAAGGCCTGGCCATCGGGGCCCGCCAGGACGGCGGCTTGCCCGTCGGCCAGTAGCAGGCAGGTGGCGTCCGCGGCGCGGATCACCGCTTTGAAGCCGGCCGGGCCCAGACGTGCCAGAGCCGCGCGCAGGTAGTCGTCGAGTAGGTCCGCGTCCTCGGCGTGTGTGTTCATCGCCTGCCCCCGTACCCCGTGGTCGGGGACGACACTACGCCCGATCGGAGGCACTGTCCGGCGCTCGAACACGAACGGGGGCGGACATGAAATCGGGCGTGAACCGGTGCGCCCCGCGCGCACGCCGGAACCCATCTCCCCCGAGGGCCGGCGGCGACGGCGCGTGTGACGGCTGCCGGCCGGCAGCGCCACGGGGGCCGAGAGCGGTCCCCATGCACCACTGCCCGCGCCACCCCGGCGCCCCGCACCGACGCAAGGCACACCCACCTGCTCCCGACCCACGGTGCGCACTTACCGCGACGGCCGGACCGAACACTCCCGTGCCCGCAGCCGTCAACACGAAGCGCCGGGTACCAGCGGGTCACGAACCCGACACCTGGGCCGTCACGCCAAGATGATGGCCCCGGAAGGCACCGGCCGTCCGGGTGACAGGAGGCAACGCATTGATCACTGTGGACGTCCAGCACCACGACTACACCCTCTGGGCCATCGTCGGCGGGCAACTCGACGCGGACGGCGGCCCGGTACTGGGGCAGGTACTGGAGCAGGTCACCGGCTACGAGCGGGTCCTCATGGTGGATCTGCACGGTGTGGTCCTGATGGACCGTGAAGGGCTGCTGCACCTGCTGGACCTGCACCGCCGGGCGGAGGGCTGGGGGCTTCGGGTCCTGGTCGTGGGCTGGCAACCCCAACCGCAGCAGTGCATGGCCGACATCGCCGGTATCCGCGGGCGCGGTGCGGCCACCGGCGAACGGTATACGCTCCCCGGGTTCCGCCGGCTCATCGAAGAACGCGCCCACCAGGCCCGCGACCTCGCCGACGAGGCGGCACTGGCCACCGGCTGAGTTCCTCCTCGGCCTCGCCCGGCTCCCGCCGTCGTAACCATCCCGGGGGGCCGGGGCGTTGATCACCGCGCCGCGGACCGTTTCATCCCGGCCCGCGGTCCTCGGCGGCGACCGGACACCGCCGCCGGGACCTCCTCACCGTGCGCGGGACGGAGCGCCAGCCGGTTCTCAGACCTCGCCGCGCCCGGAACCCGCCTCGCGGCCGCGCTCCTCGATGTAATCGTCGGCCGCTGGATGCGTCAGCCGCTGCGCGCGTCGGCCGCCGCGGCTCATCCCTCCCGCGTTGACCTGCTGTCACGGCAGCGGGAGGATCAAGAGGGCCTGCCCGGCATGACCACGATTGAGAGGCCCCCTCGGTGTCCCAACGTGAATGGTTTCTCAGCGAACACGACTCCGGCTACGAGGAAGCTGCCCGCGACGCCAGGGAGAGCGGGGAGGAGCTCCTCGTCGTCCCCTACTTCGAGCCGACCTGGGAAGGCCCGCGCAAGGCAATGGGCGGTTGCATCACCGACTTCGAGGCCCACTTCCCCATGGTCGACTGGCAGGAACTCAAGACCTGGCTCGTTGAAGCCCGACTCGATGTGACCGAAGTCTGGTTCGCCCACATCTCCCAGGACGACACCGGCCGGTTCGCCCTGGGCACGCCCGATGCCCGCGCCCTACTGGTCCTCGCCGACGATGGCACCCTGCGGCTGAAGTCGGAAACCGCGAGCAAGGCCATGCCCTACCTGAGCAGCAAGACCCCAACCCCGCCGGCAACCGAACAAGACTGACCACGACATCAGCTCCCGACCATCCGACAGCCCCGGACCCCGGACCAGAGGCAGAGTCTTCGACGATGGTCAGCGCGTTCCGGCGAGGGACCTGGGTCCTGCGGATCACGCCCCGTTGCCGCGCCGCGAGTCAGGCGGCGCCGGGCGGCCACGGCGACCGTTCCGCCTCGGCGGCCAGAACGTCGACCAGGCGGCGCAGTGCGTGCAGTGCGGGATCATCCGCGCTCACATGGCGCAGCACGGTGATCGCGTCGCCGTTCAGGAGCCGGGCCAGGCGGCCGATCCGCACGCTGTTGCCGACCTCGCGCAGGGCGGCACGGATCGCGGGCTCCGTCCACGGCATCCGCGCCAGGCCCGCGGTGAACTCCAGCTCATCCTCCGAAGGAATCCAGCGGCCCCGCTCATACGCGGTGTTCAGGCGGGCGATGTCGCGCTCCAGCCGTCTCCAGGCGAGATCGGCCGGGCCGAGTCCGGGCTGCCTTCGACCGGGTCGACGTAACCGGCAGGGCGCGCACAGCGTCGACTCCTCCGGCCCGGGGTGGGGTGCCGATTCGACGGGCGTCCTGTCGGAGTCGGAGCACAACCGGCAAGCCACTGCGGGCCCGGCCGGTCGTAGGCGCCGGACGTTGCCGGCGCGGGAGTTGTTGTCCCTCACCCGTGCCCAACGACGGACACCACGCACTGTGACGCGGCAAGACCGACTTCGAGCGCGATCTCAGGGGCTCACTGTCCGGCGCCACCAGGTCCGGGGACGGGACGCGGCCCCCGGCATCCCACACGGATGAGGACGCCAGGGGCCGAGGGCGGTCCGGTCCTACTCCAGAGCGCTCTGGGTACCGGTCCTGACCCACGCACCCATGCCGGCGCGGACTGGGCATGACCCTAACGATCACAACCCCCGCTCCGCAGGACTCCCGGGATACCCGCCACCGCGGAAGTCACACTTCCGCCAGGCCCCACCCGGCCGAGGACCGGCCTTGCCGTGTGCGAGCCGGTCTCCCGGCACGGGCACGCCGGCCACCCGCGCGCACCGGTCCCCGAAGCGCCGGGCGTACTCCTCGTTCGGAAGGATCAACGTCTCGCCTCCGTCATCCGGGACGGGACCGGCGGCCCGTGCCGCCGGAGTCATGAGCAGGACCGACAGACAGCCGACGCGGCGGCGCTCATCACGCGGCGGAAGGGTGGAACGGGCCTCAGGGCTCCTTCATCGTTGTGCCCGCCGTGGGTGCCGGACGGGTACGGCAGGCGTGCGCGGAAGCGGGGCGTGGGTACGGCGGGGGGGCCTGGCCTCGCCCACCATGGGTGAAGGACGGTCCACCCGCCGGGCGGCCTTCGGCGCCCGGCTGCGGGCACAGCAGAATTCGCTCAAGCGGACGGATTGGCACTCGAATGGGTGAATCGAGGGAGGGGGAGGGGAGATCCGGGAGTGCGGGTTCGTCTGGTGGGCGAGGGCGCGGCTGCGTGTCCTCGTCCCCGAGAGATCTGGAGTACCAAGCACATGACGGCGTTCTTGGAGTGGACCGGGGATCTCCCGGCCGCCGTGAGCGCGCTGCAGGCGCTGGGCACGGTGGTGCGCCTGTGGGGGCACAGGCGGGTCGGCAAGGCCGCCGCTTCCCGCGCCGCGGTGGATGCCGTGGCCGACGAGCAGGGCGAGAACGCGATTGCCGCGGCGTGTGGGACGGAGACGCGGGTGCGCATCGAGGTCGCGGACCAGGTGCGGGTGCGGTCCGTCGAGGTGGTCGCCGAGGGGTCGGTGACAGTGCTGGTCCGCGTCGCCGGCCGAGCTCCTGGCGGGCGGGATCCGGAAGGGGAGCTGGGTCGGTGGTAGAGCCGGCGGTCGGTGACGGGCTCGGCGGGGAGGCGGCAACCCTGAGCGGCGATGTGGCGCAGCGGGTGCTTGCCGCCCATCGGGAGTTCTTCGGGTCGGAGCCGTACGCGGTGCAGCGGGCGTTCCCGAAGTTGTCATGGCCTTCGTGTCAGGAGGCGGTGCATGAGGCGTATCTGCAGGTTGGCCGGCGTGCGGCTGCGGGGAAGTTGGGTCCGCGGACGGATGTGATGGCGTATCTGCGTCGGGCGGCGCGCAACTGCGCGATCGATCAGATTCGCCGTCAGCAGCGGGAGGGCCGGCGCGTGATCGTGCTCGATGAGGCTCTGTTGGACGCGGTGCGGGCCCCGAGGCACCAGCAGTTGGTGGTGGAGCCGGCAGCCCGGACGCAGGAGGATCGGCGGGTTCTTCGTGATCTGGTGATCCCCGCGATTCGGTCGATGCCCGAGAGTCGCAGGCGTCAGGTGGTGGATCTGCAGTCCAAGGGGCTGAGTGACCCGGATATCGCTGTTCGGCTCGGGATACCCCTTGATCGGCTGTACAAGGACCGCAGTGCCGCGGTCGCGGCATTGCGGCGCACTCTCGCGGGGCATATTCGTGTCGGGCTCAAGATGAAGAAAGAGCACGGAAGGAAGGACCGGTGACGGATGTGAGCAGGTACGACGACCACCACGGCGGGGCCGGGCGCCCGGAGCCGGTGGTCCCGGCCGCGCTCGCCGAACTGCTGGCCCACCTTGCCGGGCCGGCTGATTTCTGGGACCGGCCCGACGGTGATTTCGGTCCCCTGAGCCGCCAGTATGCGCTGAGTGAGGAGGAGCGCGAGCACGCCAACACCATGTACCGCCTCGGTAGCAAGGCGTTGCGGCGTGAAGATCTGCTGCGGGCCGCGGATTGTTTGGGGGCTGCGGCCGAGGCGGGTCATCCGGGTGCCTTGTTCCGGATGGCGGCGTTGGTCGCGCGCGCGGGCAGGGGGCGGGAGGATGTGCGGTTCCTGGTCGCGGAAGCGGCCCGGCACGGGCACGGCGACGCTCGTCATCTGCTCGCCGAATCCTCCAGGGGACTGTCCTCGCGAATGGATGTTTCACGGGGTGGTGAGGATCCGCTTTACGCGCAGGAGATCGGGCGGGCTCTCTCCGGGGCCCGGCCGCCCGCCGCCGCTCCGTTGCAGGGAGCCGGGTTCGCGGCCTCCGGCGCCCAGGATCCGGCCGCTGAGGGCGAGAAGGTCTTTCGGGAGAGCCCGACCGGAGCCGGGCGCCTGGTTCTGGTGCCCTCACCACGCGTGGGGCAGTACCTGAAAGCCACGGATGCCGTGCGTCCCGCCGGGGACGGCGGGGATGTTCATGGGCGGGGCGAGTACGGTCCGGGGGGCCGGCCCGGGCTCCGGCCGGTGCCCGGCAAGGGCACCAGTCGGCTGGTTCTGCCGCCCACCGTCGACGAACCGGACCTGAGCCCCTTCGTGACCGTGCCCGGCCGCGAAGGCCCGGCGTGCTGGTCGGTGCACGCGTTGCGGCCCGCGAAGCTCAACGATCTGGCTCGCGGCACCCCAGTCCACTGCGACACACCCCGCCAGTGGGAAGCCGCCGCCCGCGCCTTGGACATCCTGTACCTGGTGGACGGAGCGGAAGGGATCACCAGCCGAACGTTGTCCCGTCGTACAGGCCTGTCGGCCACCGCTGTTGCATGGCTACTGCACTGGCTTCGGAGCCAGCAATACATCGACACGGTCGCCGGCGCCCACCACCCGGGCCCCCTGATGAAAATGGCCCACGACCCCGCAGGCCGCGGCCGGCTCCTCCAGCAGACCCTCGACTCGCTTCGCGACGAGATCGGGGCCGCCGTCTACGCCTCTGGATACATCGACGGTGACATCGACGTCTTCAGATCCGCCTCCAGCGCCACCGCCCCGCCCGTCGAGCAGTGGGTCGACTTCCGGGACTGCGCGCACGCCTCGGCCGTCGGAAAGAGCCTCTTGGCCCAACTCGACTTCGACGGCCGGATGAACCACCTCGCCCGCTACCGACCCGTGCAACTCACCCAACGCACCATCACCAGTCCCAGAACCCTGTTCGAGACCCTCGACGGACACGGACCCCACGCGGCTCAATTCGATCTCCTGGAGTACTCCCACCGCGAGGTCTGCGCCGCGTTCCCTCTCGGCATCCCCGGCCGTGCCACCGCCGTCGCGCTCTCGCTGCCCGCCACGGAACACCACCGCCTACTATCCGCCGCCACCGCGCTCAGCGAACGCTGCGCAGGCCTACTCCTCACCCTCCTGCTCACCCACGACACCCCCTACCGGAGCACCCCGCACAGCAGAGCGCACCCCACCAACACGCCTTGGAGGACCCCCAAAGGGACCAGCGTCGCCGCACTCGCCCTGCCTTGACACCGTCCACCGAGAACATCGCGCGGGACCGCCACCGGCCGGGGCGGGCCCGCGCACCCGACAGAGGGACACCGACCTACCGGTACGGAGCGGACGACACCCATGGGTGCGCGCCGCGATGACGGCAGTCCGCATCCTTCGAAGGGGACGAAACCAACACCACCAGGTGGTCGTCCACCTCAACCCCGAGGCCCGCGAGCAGGCGTTCGTTTTGACCCTGGTTGTCGCTCATGCCCATCGCCGCACCGGGATCGGCCGAGCTCCTCTCCGAGACGCACCAGCCATCCAACTCCCTGAAAGCGTACATAGACCGCACATATTGCGTATGCGCGCTCTGTCCGTCGAGCGCTCCTGTCTGCCCTGGCCAGCGGCGCGGGGACCCGGCCCGGGCCTGGTCGGGGGGCTGCCGGAGTGGTTGCTGGTGCTCGCGGACTGCGCGAGGGCCGCCAGGGCGGCGTCGAGTCGTGGGACACGGTGACGTGGCCTCAGGACGCCGTGACAGTGGACCCGACCGCGCAGGGGACCGATGGGGGGCGCTGCCGAGATGCCCGAGGTGACCTGGAACGGGCTGTGGGCCGGGTGAGTTCCGCCCGTCCCGGGCCCCGGCGCCGCCGCACCCCATGGGTGCGGCATGTCGCTTTACGCCGGGTTCGCCGTGAGGCGCTGGACAGCGGTGATCGTCTTCCCGCCGCCGGGGAGCAGGGTGATGTCGATGTGATCGGCGAGGCGCCGGATGAGGGGCCAGCCGTATCCGCCGGGCTGCCCGTGGCCGGTGGAGCGGGCCGCGGGGTGTTCGGGGCTGGCATCGCTGACGGCCAGGCGCAGGGTGTCCCCGTCTAAGGCGGCGTGGAAGGCGGTGATGCCGCCGCCGTGGCGGATCGCGTTGGTGACGAGCTCCGATGCGACCAGGAGGGCGTCCCCGGCGGCGATGCTGTCAAGGGCGGCGCCCGCGGCCCGGAGCAGCTCGGTGACCCGCCGGCGGGCGGCCGTCGCGGTGCCGGCCGCCCGCGCGACGGGGCGGCTGTGGTGGTGGCCGGGGGTGCCGTCGACGGCTGCGGTCGGATTCATGCCTTATCGCCTGCCCGGGGAAATGGGGTACGAATCGGCTGGGTGGGGTGTTCACAAGGTCATCGCCTGCTGGACGGTGTCCGCCCAGCGGAAGGCGGGCCCGGTGTTGGTGACCTCGAACAGGCGGCGGACCGCCGTCCGAAGCGGGCCGGCGAGGACCAGGACGGTTCCGGCCGCGGTGCGGGCCCGCTGGGCGGCAGGGAACCTGCTCGCCTCCAACGATCGACGGCCGCCCCGGCACATGGGCGCGGCCGGGCGTCGTGTTCTCTCCCCCGCAGCCGGCCGTGAGCTGGAGGCCGCCCCGGGAGCTCGGGGAGAAATATCCCGGGGCGGCGTGCATTTCCCACCCCCCAACGAGCCGGCTCCCCGCGGGTTCCGGACGGTGTTCCCGGCCGCCACCCGCATGGCCGAAGCCCCCGCGCCTCCCCGCCCGCGTTCTACCGGCATGACACCCCCCGCGCATACCCTTCCGCCCGATCCCGCCGCCGCGCCGGACCGGTTCGCGATGTACGAGGCAGCCCTGATCCGCCGCCAGCTCACCGACGCCGAATGGCATCAGCTCCTCACGACCCGGCCGCAGCTCGCCGCCGCCCTCACCGCGCATGAACGGGGACGGCCCGGCGGTGCCGTCCCCGGCCGAAGGGACGCCGGGCCTGACCCCTGCACACCGCCAGGTCCCCCGCCGCTACAGGATGCGGGCCTCTTCCACACTGCCGGCGACCGTGAACAGCTGGCCGGCCAGGGTGATCTCCAGGACCTGGGCCAGGAGGCGGGGCAGCGGGCCGGCCAGGACCAGGCGGCCGCTGCGCTGCACGTGCAGCATGGCGTCGAGCATGGAGGAGTCGACGAAGGTGACGCGGCTGACGTCGAGGACGATCCGCCGGACCGCCGGGTCGGCGACAGCCCGTGCGCAGGCCCGCCGCAGCGGTTCCAGGGTGGCCTGGTCGAAGTCTCCGGAGCACGCGATCACGCGGACGCCGTTGCCCTCGTCCGGAAGTACGAGGACGTCTTGTTCCACAGGGTTTCCTCGATCGTGGCTCAGGGGTCTCGGCTGGACAGGGGGCATGGAAAAGCCGATGCGGGGGTCTCCACATGGGCTCGTGAAGGTGCGTGAAGCGAGTTCCGGTTCCGGTCAGGCCGCGGACCGGGGCCGGACAGGCGCCGCGGCGGCGCCAGCCGTGGCGGTGGTGGGGGCTGCCTGCTGGTGTTCGGCGTTGATGCGCTGTGCCTCCTCCAGCTGGTCTTCGAGGATCACGATCCGGCAGGCCGCTTCGACGAGGGTGCCCCGGTCGACGAGCTCGCGGGCACGGGCGGCGATCCACAGCTGGTAGCGGGAGTACCGCCGGTGGCCGCCCGGCGAGCGGAGCGGGGTGATCAGGCGGGCCTCGCCGATCGCGCGGAGGAAGCCCTGGGTGGTGCCGAGCATGTCGGCGGCCCGGCCCATCGTGTAGGCGGGGAAGTCATCGTCATCGAGACGGCCGAGCGTGTCGCCTGTGGTCATCACACCTTCGTTCTGGAACACGGAGGGGCCCTGGTGCCTGTGGCACCAGGGCCCCGAAGGAACTGCTACACCATCTGCCGGCCCTGGAAGTGCGCCGGCCTACTTGTTCCGCAAGCCCGTCCGGGGGATGGACAGGTCCTGCTGGGATCGCGGTTGCTCGACCGGAGACCACCTCACTCACGATGTCCTGCGGTACCCGGACTCAGACTTCCGTCCGGGCGATCCTGATGGCGCCCAATCCCTCCGTTCATCCCTCTGGTGATCAACTACCTACCACTGGAACTGCTGGTACTGCGAACTGCCGGTACTGCTCCACTCAGAACTGCTGGGTACTGCTGGTGTTGCGAACTGCTGGGTACTGCTTGTGGCCTGACCGAGCGCCACGTCTTCGGCAGCCAGCCCCGTCGCCTGTCCTGCGTCTGCTCTGGCTTGGAACCCCACTGCCGAACTTCCCGGTGCGCGCGCCCGCAGCCCGACGCCTTCACCGAGGTACCGCCCACTGACTTCACTGCTGGTACTGCTCCACTCATAACTGCTCGTGGCCTGAACGAGCGCCACGTTTCCGGCAGCCAGCCCCGTCGCCCAACCTGCATCTGCTCTGGCTTAGAACCCCACTGCCGAACCTCCCGGTACGGCTGCCCACCATCGACATCCTTACCGAGGCACTTCCGGATACTGCGAACTGCGGGTACTGCACCACTGCGTCAACTGCGGTACTGCGTGTGGTGGCCCCTGATGACTGCGGGCCACCCGGTCCGGTGATCAGTCCCGTCGCCGACCTGCAACTGCTCTGGCTTCGACACTCCACCACCGCACCGCACTGCTGAACTGCAACAACCTGTACTGCTGCCCGGCAGTTCGTTTCTGCCAGGCCCTTCTTCACTGGGCTACGAGAGAAACCATAACCACGCGACCGCCCAATGTCTACTCCGGCCGTCACAGGTTTTCGAATGGTCGGCGGAGAGGTAATCGGCGGCGGCGGAGCATGGCGGGGCAGGGGCGGGCACAGAGCGGCCGACGTCCGGTTCGGGAGGGGCCGAGAGCAGGTGAGAACGGCTTCGGCCTGTGGGGTGAAGCGGTTACGGTCGGTGGGAAGACGGCTACCACGGGGGAACGATGACCGATCACGACCAGCCCGCACAGCACCCCTCACCGCCGGACCTGCCCGCAGCCCCGCCCACCGGGGTGGTGATCAGCGTCGCCGGGGAACTCGACATCGACACCGACCGCACCGCCGCCCTCGACGCCACCCTGCAACGCGCGGTCACCGATCCCGCCAGCCCGCGGGAGATCACCGTCGACGTCAGCGGACTCGGGTTCTGCGACTCCGCCGGCCTCAACGTCCTGCTCCGCGCCCAACTCACCGCCCACGCCCACGGCCGCACCCTCCGCCTCCACGGACCGAACCCACAACTCCACCACCTCCTCCACCGCACGGGCAGGCAACCGCCCCGCCTGGCCGAGCCCCGGTACAGCGCGCCTGTTTACGAGGACTTCCAGCGGCCATACGAAGCTTCGTAAGGCGTTTCCGCCCAAAAAGGGAGTGATCAGCTGTGTCTGGTGAGCAGAAGACCGAGGCGAAGATCGAGCAGGCCAAGGGCAAGCTCAAGGAGACCGCAGGCCACCTGACGGGCAACGAACGACTGACCGCCGAAGGCCGCACGGAGCAGGCCACCGGCGACGCCCGCCAGGCCAAGGAGAAGACCAAGGACGTCTTCAAGCGCTGACCCTCGCACGCATCGGGGCCGGGACCGCAGGAGCGGTCCCGGCCCCGATGCGTGTCCGGCCGCTCTCGATGCGAGCCGGACGGCAGCCGGCTCGGGCCGGTGCAGTTCGACCCGGCCGAGAAGGAGGGCGTGGCCGCGACGGCAGCAGAAGCGTGCCAGCGTTTGGCCTGTCTCGGCCCATGGCGTGCGGGTCGCAGTCAAGGGTCAAGACAGGGTAAGGGGATGGCGTGAACAGCGAGGAAATAGAGCGGCCCGAGGCCGAGACCCCGGAGGATTTGAGGTGCGCACCACAGTCGGGCCGTGGCGTTTCTGTCGCGGTCGACTTCGCCGCACATGAAGACAGCGGTACCGCCCTGCTGGACGGGTAGTCCGGGGGGCTCGAACGAGAACATCCAATGGGAACCCCGGCAGATCACCGGGGTATGAGATCGCTCCCCTGCGGTAGATGGTGTGGCGTCCGCCGGGGGCGTCATGGCCGGTAGACCTCCCCCGCTTCGGGTCGGGCCGGCGCGAGGAGCTCGGAGACCGTCACGAAGGTGTATCCCTGTGCACGGAGTATGGGGATGACGTCCGCGACGGCGGGGATGGTTCCGGCGTACCGCTCGTGGAGGAGGATGATCCCGTCGCGTTTCGTCTGATCGAGTACGCGCTTCTTGACCAGAGCGGTGTCGGTGGTCTGGTAGTCCTTCGCGGTGACGCTCCAGAGGATCTGGGCCAGGCCCAGGTCTTTCATGACCTGGGACACGTCATCGTTGGTGGCGCCGCCAGGTGGCCGCATGAGGTTGGGGGTGCGGCCGGTGACCTTCTTTATGTCTTCCTGGACCGGTTCTATTTCCGCGCGTATCTCGTCCGGGGTGAGTTCGGTGAGATTCCTGTGCGACCACGTGTGATTCGCTATCTCGTGACCCTCGTCAGCCATGCGGCGCACGGTGTCGGGATAGGTCTCGGTGTGCCCTTTCCCCTGAAGGAAAAAAGTCGCGGGAACGGTTGCCTGTTTCAGAATGTCCAGGAGTGCGGGCGTCGGTTCGCTGGGGCCGCCGTCAAAGGTGAGGGCCACGCATTTCGCGGTGCGGCAGTCGACCGGGGTGACGGCCGTGCCGTCCGGGGCGGCTGAGTGGTTGCGGGCGGCGGCGGGTGAGGTGACCCCGGTGAGCGTGCTGCAAGCGGTGAGGGCCGCGGCGATAACGGCGGTGAGGAGCAATCCGGAGGTCTTCGGCGTTCGGGTGGTGCGCTTCATGCTGCTGATCACCGGTTACCGGCCTCTACGAGAGGGCGCAGGGCGTAGTGGACGGCGAAGCCGAAGGCGGTGAGGCCTGCCGCGAGGAGGATCAGCTGGCTCAGGACCGGGCCGTAGAAGAGGTCGGAGAAGAGGAGGTCCGACAGGAGGCCGGTGAACCGGGCGGCCAGCGGCAGGCCTGCGGCTACGGCCAGGATGCCGAAGATGAGTGCCAGGGCGGCGAGCGTGGGGCGGACGGCGGGAGTGCTGCGGTTCGTCACGTGTGTTTCCTTGCGGGAGTGGTCAGGCCGATGGGAAACACACTAGGAACCACGGCAGTTCGGGTTCTTCGGCAGAAAGTCGGCGATGTGTGAGTGACGAAAGGATGAGCCCGGCCGAAGGCATATACCTTGGTATATGGATGCACGCCTGCAAGAGTTTGGAGTACGCGCTCGCGGCCGATGCGGTCTGTCACGCCGTACTCTTGACCGTTATGGAATGGGGAAGGACAGAGCCCGCTGCCAGGCGGCGGAGCACCGAACTGCTTATCGCGGCCGGAAGCGCGGCGCTGTGCGTGAGTGTCGGCTTCGCCGAGGCGCGTGGGTTGTCGATGTACCCGAGGCTGTCCTCCCTTCCCTT
Source organism: Streptomyces sp. NPDC001568 (assembly GCF_042893755.1). NCBI lineage: Bacteria > Bacillati > Actinomycetota > Actinomycetes > Kitasatosporales > Streptomycetaceae > Streptomyces > Streptomyces sp. NPDC001568. The sequence goes on from NZ_JBIAVF010000031.1 coordinate 57,011, forward strand.
CTCACTCCCGGGGGCGGACCACCTGCCCCTATACCTCGCGGCTCTCATGCATTACGGCATGGTTCCGCTGGCCGGCAGTGCGCTGCTGTTGGGACGCAGGCGCTGGCCGGTGGCCGTCGCGGTCGCCCTCACGGTCCTGGCCACGGTGACGCCGCTGATCCCCGCGGCCCTGGCCGCTCTGTTCACCGTCGCCTCGATGCGCTCTACCCAGACCACCTGCGCCGTCACGGCCGCGGCCCTGCTCCCGCTGCCCCTGTACCTGGCCCTGCAGCCGTCCCTGGCCTCGGCCCCGCTGGCCACCGCGCTGACCGGCGGCGTACTCGTCGGCGGCGCCGTGGGCTGGGGACTGTTCCTGCGTGGCCTTCACGACCGCGGCAAGCAGGCCAGGGCGCAGGCCGTGCTGCGCGCCGAGCAGATCCGCCAGCGCGAGCGTGAATCGATGGCCCGGGAGATGCACGACGTGCTCGCTCACCGGCTGTCCCTGCTGAGCGTGCACGCCGGAGCCCTGGAGGTGAATCCCGGCGCCCCGCCCGAGCAGGTGGCCCAGGCCGTCGGGGTCATCCGGTCCAGCGCGCACCAGGCCATGGAGGACCTCCAACAGGTTCTTGGCGTCCTGCGCACCCCTCTGCAGGCCGAGGGAGCCCGCCCCGAACCTCCGCAGCCGACCCTGGGAGACTTGGCCCCGCTTCTGGAGGAGTCCAGGACGGCCGGCATGCGCATCGATCTGACCGACGACGTCCCTGACTGGTCGAAGGTCCCTGCGACCACCGGACGGACGGCCTACCGGATCGTGCAGGAAGCCCTCACCAACGCGCACAAGCACGCACCCGGACATGACGTACGGATGACCCTGCGCGGCGCCCCGGGCGCGGGCCTGAGCCTAAAGATCTCGAACACGGTCCCCGCCGGGGACGGGCCCCGGCTGCCGGGCAGCGGATCCGGACTGACGGGCCTGCGCGAGCGAGCGGCGCTCGCGGGCGGCGACCTCACCTACGGCCGGGACGGGCGGACCCACCGTGTCCAGGCACAGCTGCCGTGGCCGGCATGATCCGTGTCCTGCTCGTCGACGACGACGCCCTGGTCCGCGCCGGCCTGCGCATGATGCTCGCCTCCGCTCCCGACATCGAGATCGTCGCAGAGGCGGCCGACGGCAGTGAGGTCGAGTCGCTGGTGGACCGCCACGGACCCGACCTCGTCCTGATGGACATCCGCATGCCGGGCGTCGACGGCCTGGAAGCCACCCGCCTCGTGCGCGCACGCCCCGGTGCCCCCGAGATCGTAATGCTGACGACCTTCTCCACCGACGGCTACGTACTGCGCGCCCTGCAGGCCGGCGCCGCGGGATTCCTCCTCAAGCACACCCGACCCGACCGGATCATCGACGCAGTACGGCAGGCAGCCGCCGGAGAACCCGTCATGTCCCCCGAAGCCCTCAGTCAACTGATCGGCACCGTCACGGCGACGGACGGCAGACCGGACGCCCCCGCGTCTACGCCGGTCCCCTCCGCCGACGCGCAGGAACAGCTGGGCCTGCTCGGCGACCGGGAACTCGAAGTCGCCCTCGCCGTCAGCCAGGGCATGACCAACGCCGAGATCGCGTCCGACCTCTACATGAGCATCCCCACCGTCAAATCCCACATCTCGCACATCCTGGCAAAACTCGACCTGAACAACCGAGTCCAGATCGCCTTGCTCGTCTACCGCTCAGGCCGAACCTGAACCATCCGCAAGATTCGCCCTTCGACGCCGACGGGCAGCTGCCCGACATCGCCCCGGGCATGCTCCTGGACGGCGACGACATCGGACGGTGGCTCCAACAGCAGAAGCAGCCGACCACTTGGGCACGCCTGCTGCCCGAGCAGCAAGCACGGCTGACCGCGCTGGGCGTGGAACCCGCCCGGGCGCCGCCTCCGGCCCCGGCGGCCAGCCGTGCGGCGAAGGGGGCCCAGCAAGGCGCAGCAAGGCCCAGCAAGCGTTCCAGCGGGGCCTGGAGGCCCTCACGCAGTGGGTGGAGCGGGAAGGCGCCCACAGGCCTGTCCCCAGGGCCCACGGAAGGGAGATCGCAGTCGAGGGCGAGGCGGAGCCGGTGGTCGTGACGCTGGGTGTGTGGGTCTCCAACACCAAGAGCCGCCGCGACAAGCTCACCGCCGACCAGCTCGCGGCCCTCGCGAAGCTGGGCGTGGACTGGGCGTGACAGGCTGCCCGGCTCGTCGTTGAGCGGGGAGGTCAGCGAAGTGGAGGCCCCGGGGCGTCGTGACCCCCGGGGCCTTCGGCTTGTCCTCCGGCACCGGGATGGTGATGCAACACGGTCTGCAACACGGCCCCTTGACGGCTGTTGGGTCACGTTTATGCAGTTCAGGGGTGCAACGCGCAGTCGTGTTGCAGCGTCGGTGTTGCACGGCCGGGGCGAGTGCGTTGCAGCGGTGGCGCGAACGTCACTGCTTCGGGTGGCGCGTTCGTCACGGCCGGGGGTGCCTTGCCGGGAAGCCCGCTCCCCTGTGGTCCGGAGCGGCTATACCGGAGCGGGGCCGACTGCCCTGCCTGCCGTAGGAGAAGGAGTCCACCGCCTCATGCCCGACGCCGCGAACACCCCTCCCACCACCCGCGCCGCCCGCGTACTCACCACCGTCTTCGTCATCATCGCCGTCGCCTACATGGGCTTTATGGCCTTCATCTCGGTACCTGAGCTCACGGACTACATGAGCGGCCGGGACATCGACTTCCCGGTCTTCCTGGCCATCGCGGCCGTCGCCGGCCCCGCCCTGTTCTGGGCTTACATCGGCCTCGGCTTCGGGCTGAGCAAGACGGGCTGGGCGGCAGGCATCGCCCTCACCGGCATCCTCACCGCCCTCACGTACGGGTGGCTCCTCGCCTCCTCCAACGGCCACGGCTTCTCCTACTGGCTGTTCCTCACCCTGATCGTCGCCACCAACCTCGGCGCCTTCTGCGTGATCCCCTACGTCCTCATTCTCGGCACCGTCGGACGCCGCTGACCCTCCGAGCCGGAGCCGCACAGGCCCGGCCTACGGCTCCTCATTCCGCGTACCCCACCGCCCGGCGAATCCCTCCAGGGCGCGGCGTTGCTGTTCCTCGCGGGCGATCTGCTGCGCGAGGACGTCGCGGTCGATGTACGGGTCGACGGCGGCGAGGACCAGGCGCTGGAGTTCGTCCGGCTCCAGCGCCTCCACTTCCCATTGGACCGGGTTCTCGATGTCGAAGCCGTAGCGTCGTGCGAAGGCCGGCCATCTCGGGTCGCCGCGCTTGCCCTCGGTCGCCGGGAGTCCGTACGCGCGCATCTGCTCGTAGGTGAGCAGCACCCGGGTCACCGAGCTCCAGCAGGCCGTCCGCTCCACCCAGTCCCGCTCGATGTCCTCACCGGAGCAGTCGAAATCGCCGACCACGGCAAGGTGGGCTTCGCGTTGCTCGCGGGCGACCCGGTCGCGGACGACGTCGGCGTAGGACTGGGAGCTGAAGCCACGGACCACGAGCACGGGGATGCCCGCGAACTCGAGCCAGCCGGTCGGCTGCTGCCGCAGGGTGTCCTTCTCCGCAGCGACGTACAAGGCGTGCTCCTGGCCCGCCGTGCGGTCCAGGCGGAACCAGTCGGGCATCTCCCGAACGAAGGCATCCGCGTCGGGCCAGGCCGGCGGGACGTGGACTTCGCGGACGGTGTCGATCAGGTCGGGGAAGCGGCCCTCGCGGCGGGCCTGGGCCAGTTGCGAGGACAGGCGGCGGTACATCGGCGGCGTGTGCGGCAGCACGCCCTCGGCCGCGAGCCGGTACATCACCTGTCGCAACGTGACCTTCAGCGGCGCATACCCGTCGACGATCTGCCGCGCCGGTTCCACGACGAGGGGCCACCGGATCCGTTCACGCGCCATACCGGTACATGTACCCCTCCGCGCCGCCGCCGGCCCCCGGACACGGGACAGACCTCTTCGTCCGGCTATCGCGGACAAAGAGACATCCGATGGGGTTAGCGGGTCAAGCCGCGATGGCCAGTTCGAGGTTCGGCGGGGAGGGGAAGGCGGCTTTCTCGCTGTAGGGCCTGCCGGTGGTGAGGCAGTGGTAGAGGCAGCCGAGGAGCCGGTTGTAGAGGTTTCTCTGGGCAGAGCTGTGGCGGTCGCCGGCCTTGCGTCGGCGGTCGTAGTGAGCCCTGGCACCGGGCGAGGCGGTGAGGGAGGCGAAGGCCCAGACGTAGCCGACCGCGGCGAGCCGCTGATTCTTGACCCGGCGAACCATGACCGCGTGGCTCTTGCCGGAGGCGCGAGTGACCGGTGCTGATCCGGCGTATGCCTTGAGGGCCCTGGCGCCGGCGAAACGGGAGCGGTCGTCGCCGATCTCGGCGAGCACCCGGGCGCCGCTGAGCGAGCCGAGACCGGGGAAGCTGGTGATGACGGCGGCATCGGGGTGCTGCTCGAAAAGCTCGACCGAGGCTTCGGCCAGGTCGTCAGCGGCGTTGCAGGCGGCCTCGAACTTGCCCAACAAAGCCAGGGCCTGGCGGCCCATCGCGGTCTCGACCTGCGGGAGCTGGCGCATCTGCGGGATGCGAAGGGCGGCGTGCAGGCGTTCGACCTCGGCGTCGATGCCGCGCTGGCGGCCGGCGCCTTTGAGCACGGCCTTCAGCTGGGTGCGGGTGAGGCGGGCGGCCTGGCCAGGGGTGGGTGCGACGGCCAGCAGGGTGCGGGCCAGGCCAGCGGTGAGTTGAAGCCGCCGGTGACCGGTTGGACGGCGGCGAGGTAGCCAGGGAAGTACTCACGCAGGTGGGAGCGGAGCTTGTTGCCGGACTGGGTGCGGTCCCAGACGGCATCCTGCTGCGCGCGGGCCAGGACGGCGACGGCCTGGGCGAGCTCGCTGTCGGCCGGCAGCTGGCGGTGGGCGTCGGCGTCCGTGCGCAGGATGTTGGCCAGCACCATCGCGTCGAGGTGGTCGGACTTCTTGCGCGAGACGCTGTGCCGCTCGCGGTAGCGGGCGGCGGCCATCGGGTTGACGGCGTAGACGGGCCGACCGGTCGCGCGCAGAGCGGCGACCAGCAGGCCGCGGGAGGTCTCGATCGCCACCGGTATCCGCTCGCCGGGGCCATCGCCGTGCTCGGCCAGGAGGTCGAGCAGCTGTTGCAAGCCCGCCGCGTCATCTCCGATCCGGGCCCGCCCGAGGAGCTTGCCGTCGCCGTCGACCACCGCGACGTCGTGGTGGTCGCTGGCCCAGTCGATCCCGCAGAACACCTTCACGGTCCTCCCCCTTGCTCTTCCGTCCGATGCGTACATCTGCTGGTCAAAGACCTGTGCGGAGGCACGCGACTCCCTAATGGAAGGGCTCTGGGCCCGTCATCCGATTAGTCGTTCGTGACCCCAGCTGACCGCAGGGGCCTCGGTCTGTGCAGGAGCTCAAAGGCGTCCCGGTGAGGTGAGAGGTGCACCCTGCGGCGGGCTCGGACCACGGACATTCGATCATCCGCGCGGCCGCGGCCGCGGCCGTGAGAGTGCCGGACGCCGGAGCCCTCCGATCTCTTTGTGGAGGTCAGGGCCTCAGGTGTCGTTCGGGAGTGACCCCGGCGCCTGGCACCCTCACGGTCGCGTTCCCCGGCGGCGGTTGGCCGATGCCCGGGGCCAGCGCCGCTTGGGACTCAAGGCCCATGGACGTTGGCTCACCGGATGTCAGCCGATCGCCGCCGAAATGAAGCCGGAGGCCGCGCTCTTTTTCGAGGTCTCGCGGGACCGGGTAACGGGTAGCGATCCGCCGGCTTCGATCCCCATTAGGTGTCGTTTTCCGAAGGGGACTTGCCCACGACATCTGACCTGCACGAACGCAAGATCACCGAAGTCGGGGGGTCCCACCTCCGGTCCCCCGCCCGGGGCCTGTCTCCCTGATCCGCGCTCACATTTGGTTGGCGTGCTTCGACTGCCAGGTGGCAGGGTGCAGTCATGGATCAAGCAGAGGTATTGCTCATCGGAGGGCGCGCCGGCGTCGGCAAGACGACGGTGGGATGGGAGGTCTCAGCGCGGCTGCGTGCCGCGATGGTTGCGCACTGTGTGATCGAAGGTGACTTCATGGGACAGGCCCATCCCGCTCCGGAGGGGGACCCACGCCGCAGGAAGATCGCTGAGCGCAATCTGACGACGCTCTGGTCGAACTACACCGAGCTCGGGTACCGCCGTTTGATCTACACGCAGACGGTGAGTGTTCTAGCTGAGAACGAGGGCATGTTCCGGCGTGCCATGGGTGCGGACGTCAGGATCGTGCGGGTGGTGCTCACCGCGTCCGATGCCACCGCTCGGGAGCGGCTGACTGGCCGGGAACTGGGATCGGAGCTGGAGCAGGAGTTGAAGGGCAGCGCCCGCAAGGCGCGGACTCTGGATGAGCAGGCGCCCTTGGACACGGTGCGAGTGGCGACTGACGGACGGACCGTCGTCGACATAGCGCGCGAGGTTGTGGGCGCTACCAGATGGCTGACAAGAGTATCCCGGTAGGATCCTCACCACTCAAGCAGACCCGCCCCGCAGCGCCGCCCGGATCCCTTACGCGTCGACGGCCTGGACCACCGCACGCGACCACTCCCCCGGCCGCGCGCCGACCTCGGGGACAGGCTCGAGGCGAGGGTCCACCGCCAGGCCGCCGCCGACACCTTTAGCCGGCCCGCCCGCCCCGTACTCGTCGCATGACTCACGCATCTCCCGTGCTCGCGCTCCGAAGCAGCGAGGCCGAGAAACGGGGAGCAGCGCCAGGAGTATGAGGAATGAGGCACGCCCGGGGACGCCGCCTGCGCCGTACAGCACGTGGCAGCCGGGGCGTGAACGAAGGTTCGCCGGGTATGCGCGGTCACACGACGAAGCGTCACCGCACCATCGAAGAAGTGGGGTCCAACCATGATGATCGCTGGAATCATCGCCGTCTGCGTGGTACTCGCCGTTCTGGCCTTCTTCCTGCCCCGCCTCTCCAAGCACCCCGAGCGCGGCACCCAGAAGACCCTCGGCCTGGGCTCCCGCGCGGGAGGCAAGGCCCCCGGCCCGCTGGGCCGCCTCTTCAGCAAGCCGTTCCGCAGCAGTTCAAAGGCAGTCGGCAAGAGTGGATCCGCTGGCCGCCGCCTTCGGGGCCACATGCCCTTCTGACCTCGCGCCCCTATCAGCCCGGCCCCCGACCCCCGTCGGCGGCCGGGCCGCGGTGTGTCTGGGGTGGACCCGACTCTCCTCACAAATTCGTGGTCCGACGGCGGGGCCCGCGTTGTCGTGGTCGGCGCCGTAGACCCGGCGACTGCTGCTGACAGCAAGGTCCCGTCACTTACCCGCGGGCCGGAGTCCGCGGCCCTCCGGGGCCGGGGCGGGTGTGTTGAAGTTCGGGCCAGGGCTTGCCACAGGTCACCCGGCAGGTCCGGCGCCGTCTCTTCTCTGCTGCGTCTCATGAGACCTGTCTAGGGCCTGGCACTGGCGTACAGCCGGGTTCTGCCTCTTCTTTCCCGTACGGCGACGCCCCGACTTCGCGGGCCGTCCCGCCGGGCGGGCGGTCACGCCCGGCCCGCCGGGGCGGCCTGCCCAAGCTCGGCAAATGGCTGGCCCTTACGCGTACGCGGGACCCGCGATTCACCCGGGAGGGTGAACCGCGGGAACGTCCTCGCACGGTCGGCGGCCCGACCGGTCCCGGGCCGCCATCAGGCGCGGCCCGGGACCTGACGGGGGCCGTCGATGCGCTAGCCGCACGGACGACCCACCCTGCGCCGGCCCCGGCGCAGCGCCAGGACCGCCGGCACGGCCACCGCCAGGACTTGCGCCACCTGGGCCCACTCCGGCGCCCACGCGCTCACCACGACCTCGACGACGTCGCCGACGACCGCGCGGGCCACCCGGCCCGCGAGCCTGCGGGCGGTGGGCCGGGGGCGCGCCGGCGCCGGCTCCGGGCGGCGCCGCTCCGGCTCCCGTCCCGACTCCGCACCCGTCGACTCCCAACCCTGATCTGACGTGCTCATGACAGCTCACTCCTTATGGCAAAGCACGGTTCACGCCTCCGAACGAAGGCGTGAACCGCACTGTGCGACAGGTGAGGGCAAGGCGCGCAAGTCCCAAAAAACCGCAGGTCAGAAGCTTCTTAGCCTGGATCGCGCACGTGCTACACCATCGACCCCCAAGCCCCGCAACCCCCGCCCATGTGACCTACGACACCGAGGAGAGCGGCCGACTCCGCATCGGAACGGCACGGGCTCCGGACATGACGAAGGGCCGCCCTCCCACCCGGTAGGAGAGTGGCCCTCGACCGGACCTACGGGGCCGGAGTGAACTCCACGTCCGTGCCGCCACAGCCGGCCGCGATGTCCAGCAGCCGGTCCCGCTCCAGCTCATCCACCGCCAGACCCCAGCGCAGCTTCGTCGCGGCCACTCCGCGCCGTACCGGCACAACACCTCCGACGAACCCGACCGCGGCAACCACTCCGCCGGATCCTGGTCGGACTTGCTGCGGTTCGAACGAGCCGTCACCGCTACCAAGGAGGCCGACTGCCCCTGGTCGTTCGCGTACGCCTCGCGCCTGGCCGCGGTCCACGAACCGGCGCCCGAATCCCAGGCCTCGGCCAACGGCACCATTTGGTCGATGTCCAGCGCGCCGGGCGACGTCACCTCCCGATCGTCGTAGTACGACCACCACACCCCGCCCGTCAAAGTGCAGCCCGGCCCGATCTGCGGGTACTCGATCGCCTGGGCCAGCAACACCTCCTGCCGGGTTATCTGCATTGCTCTGCAAGGACCGAGCCACATGTGTCACAGGTGCTCCTATCAACTGTGCCTCACTCCTAGGCCGTGTCCGCAATGTCGGTCGGTCGTTACTCCGTTCGTGGTGCGACGTCATGAACTGACTGATCAGGCCTGGGAAGTTATCGGGCCGTTGCTGGCCCCGCCCCGGATGGGTCGTCCGGTGCGGGACCGGCGACAGGTCCTCAACGGGATCCTGTG
>NZ_JBIAVF010000032.1:0-60886 GCF_042893755.1 Streptomyces sp. NPDC001568
TCGCCACCCGCTACGACAAACGAGCCCGTCACTACAAAGCCCTCGTCACCCTCGCCTGCCTACGACTCTGGCTCCCACAATGACATTGCGGACAGGCCCTAGTGCTCTGACCGCATAGGTTCACCGGGTTGGCGGTGGCCCGGTCCGGACCGGTTGGACGTGGGCAGACATCCAACCGTGCGGGGAGGCGTGGTGGCGGAGCCGGTCAGAGAGAGACGCGATGGTGACCTACTCCTCCATCTCCCCGGGCGACATACGAGTGATCTTCTGTCCCTCCGCGGTCTCGACCAGGGTCAACGCGCCGATCCAGTTGCCGTCCTCGGGATACTCCCAGTTGGCCGCGTCACAGAGCAGTGCCTGAAGCTGGTCACGAGGCACCAGCTCGCCGGGCTGGAATCCTTCCTGCCCGGCAGGGGAAGTCCACGGCGCGACCCTGCGCACCTCGATCCAGTCGCGGTCGACGAGACCGAGCAAGACCTGCGCCAGTTCGCTGACCGGCGAGGACTGATCGGCTTCTTCGAGATCACCCCAGACGCCGGGCAGGATATCGATCTCATAGGAATTGATCAGGAAGGCCCTCTCCGACTCAGTCAGGGTCTCCCACTTCTGCTTGCTCACGCGGTCATCGTCGCAGAGACCGGGACACAATCAGCCCCACACCGGACCAAACGACCCAGCCAACACGGCCCTCTCCCGGCCTCCCGATCCCGGTGAACCTACCCGGTCACAGCACCAGGGTGCTGAGCGATTTCCGCGTTCGCTCCACGCCCACGGCGTCTCGCCAGGGGCTATGACGCCGTCCTGGTCAGCGACGCCCACACGACGGTGGACCTGACGTCCATGGGTGCGCCCGGGCCGCAGCAGGTCATCGCGCACACGAACCTGTACTGGTCACACCACAACGCGCCCGGACGGACGGCCGGTACGGTCGAGACCAAGGGCGTGGAGTTCGGCGCCACGTCCTGAGTCGGGCAGCACCGGCCGTACGAGGGACCGGCGCATCTCGTCTCCTCCCGGCGGAGAAGCCCGCGCCACGGCTGCCCTTCAGGGATGCGCCGGAAACACAGCCGTAGCGGTCCCGGTCGGAAACACGCGCGCGTTGTTGATGTACAGGTGCAACGACCCGTCGTCCGGGCACCGCAGAGCCAACGAGAGTCCGCAGATCCTGCGGTCGGTGGTGAGGACGACCGCGACGGCGGCTTCGAACACGTTATGTCCGTCCGCGCACCGAACGAGTTCGGGCGGATTCCCCGGACCGCACAGGGATGGGGGAAGCGGGGCTCCCGAAGGCTCGAGCCGCCAGGGGTACTGCCCGGGAAACCCGTCCTCCCAGCCGTTCGGTACGCCCAGGGGCAGGCAGCAACCGAAGCACCAGCACTCCCCGTTCAGCTCGAACTCTTGCGAGCCGCACGTCGGGCACACGAGCATCAGGGCTTCGGCCCGCCCACCACCGGCAGCCCCTCTCACCCGTTGGAGCAGGGCTGCACGCCCCTCGGTCCCCCGCACAGGGCCAACCGTCCACGCATCTCCGACCCTCACGAACCGGCCCCTCCCACCTGTTGGTCCCTGCCCGGCCGCCGGATCGGGTGTGTGGCCCCCCGGTGGGTGGCCACGTACACATCCTCCCACCGGCTCCGCCCGGAGCCGCCCCTTGCGGTCGCGGACCACGGCTGGTCACCGTACTGCTCACCGGCGTCAGGGAGATCGGATGGACCCGCAGTACACACCGACCCGCTCCCCCATGCTCCTTCTGCGACAGGCCGGGCGACGAGGCGATGAAGCGCGCCGAGCCGCCTGGGAACGCTTCTCCGGCGGGGGGAGTGGCCCCGGTGGGTGCCCGAGCCCATGAGAGCGTCCAGGGCATGCCGTTCCCCGTGCGGGTCCGGGCGTCCGGCCCGTGGAAAGGTGGACGAGATCGCATGCGGGGCCGGGTATCCGTTGGTCAACCGATCAGGGCCTCGGTGATCTGACGGGTGGTCTGCGCGGCGACCCGCGGACTGACGGCGGCGTAGGAGGTGTAGGCGTTCAGTCCGGTGGCCAGGGCCCAGCCGCGACCCCGGGTCCAGGTGGCGTCGTCGACTCCGAGCTCGGATCTGAACACGGCGCGGCTCCCGGCGGACATCAGGGTGAACGCGATGGTCAGGTCGCAGGCCGGATCGCCGATCCCGAGCTCGCCGAAGTCGATGACCGCGCTGAGGCGGCCGTCGACGGTCAGCAGGTTGCCGGTGTGGAAGTCGCCGTGGAACCACACCGGAGGGCGGCCCCAACCGGGTGCGCTCAATGCCGCGTCCCACAGCTCGGTCATGGCCGCGGCGTCGAACGTACCGGCGACCTCCGCGATGGCGGCCCTCGTCGCGCGGTTCCGGTGGGCCAGCGGCCGACCCGCGAGGTCCGCGCGAGCGTCCTCGACCGGGAACTCGGGAGCGAATTCCTGAAGGGCCTTGAGGAATCGAGCCAGTTGGACGGCGGCGCGGGACGAGTCCGCCAAGGCCTCGGTGGTCGCCACCTCGCCGTCCAGCCAGCGGGACACCGCCCACGGCCACGGATAGTCGAATGCGGGCTCCCCCACGCCCACCGGCACGGGAACGGCCAGGGGGAGGTGAGGTGCGAGTCGGGGAAGCCACTCGGCTTCCTTCGCGGCCTGCCCGACTGCCCCCGCGTGCCGGGGCAATCGTACGGACAGGTCCTCGCCCAGGCGGTAGATCACGTGGTCCGAACCGGCCGGGTCGACAAGCGTGAGGGGCCGGTCGGCCCACTGCGGGAACTGGGCGTCGACCAGGCGTCCGGCCAGTGCGGCATCGATCGCGGGGCGGCGTTCAGCGGTGTTCCCGGTCGTCAAGGGCACTCCTGCTGTGGGCCCGCTTCGTGCGGCGGGCGATCGGAGCCATCACAGTGCCCCGCGGGGTCGTCTGTCGATCGGTTTTTCGATTGGTCCTTCGATCCGTCGGCCTCCGCCACCTGCTTCCACGGCGACCGAACAGGGCGATCCGCCCGCGGGGCTCCTTCACCCTTCGGACCGGACCCCGGCCTACTCCTCACGTGCCGGACCCAGTACCCGGCGCACGGCGCCGCGCAGCCATTGGTGGGCTCCGTCGGCGTCGTGACGCGGGTGCCAGGCCATGCCGATGGTCAGAGGGGGCAGCGGCAGCGGGATTTCGAGCAGGCGCAGGCCCAGCGCGTGCGCCGTGCCGCTGAGGGGTGATGGGGGCTCACCCGGCAGTGCGGTCGGCACCAGGCAGACCGCGTCGCCGGCCGCGGCCAGCGTCATCGCCGCCAGGTGTCCGGGCAGGACCGCGCTGACCCGCCGGCTGAGCCCTCGCTCGGCCAAGGCCCCGTCCAGCGGGCCGGTGAAGCGGCCCCGGCGGCTGACGGCCACGTGCTCGGCCGCGGCCAGCCCGGCGGCCGTCAGGGGTCCTTCGGCGAGCGGGTGCCCGGCCCTCACCCCGGCCGCCATCCGCAGCGTGACCAGTTCCTCGACCCGGGTCTCCGGGTCGACGTGGTCGATGGCGCCGATCTCCAGGTCGATCCGGCCCTCGCGCAGCGCGGGGCCGGCCTCCCATTCCTCGGCCAGCACCCGCAGCGAGACGCCCGGCGCCCGGCGGCGGGCCAGCGCGAGCAGACCCGGCGTCAGCGCCGCACCGACCAGGTCAGCGGCCTGGACGGTGAACGTGCGCGCCAGCGCCGCGGGGTCGATCCCGCCGCTCGGGGCGAGCAATGTTTCCAGCCGGCGCACCACCGCGGCCGCCTCGTCCCGCAGTTCCTCGGCGCGCGGTGTCGGCACCATCACCTGTCCCGCCCGCACCAGCAGCGGATCCTGGAGCACCCGGCGCAGCCGGGCCAGCGTGCGGCTCATCGCCGCCGGCGAGGTGTGCAGCCGCGCGGCGGCGCGGGTCACGCTCTGTTCGGCCAGCAGGGCGTCGAGGGCGACGGCAAGATTGGCGTCGAGGTTCATGTTCGTGCTGCTCACCGGCATTATTCCGTTTCTGGCAATGATGGGTTGCCGAGGTTCCCATTGTGGCAAGGCGGGGGGCGTCCGCACGATGAGGAGGCCCCATCGATCCGACAAAGACCGCGAGGTTTTCATGATCGTCATTACCGCCCCCACCGGGAACATCGGCCGGCGGCTGCTGTCGCTGCTGGTCGAGGCCGCGCCCGCACGCGGAGAGGAGTTGCGCGTCGTGGTCCGCGATCCGGCCCGGCTCCCCGAGGCCGTGCGCGAACGGGTCGAGGTGGTGACCGGCTCCCACGGCGACGCCGCGACCGTCGAGCGCGCCTTCGCCGGGGCCGACGCCGTCTTCTGGCTGGTTCCGCCGGACGCCTCGACCACGCCCGACGAGGCGTACAGCGGCTTCACCCGCCCTGCCGCGCTAGCGTTCGCGGCCCACGGCGTGGGCCATGTCGTCGGCGTCTCGGCGCTCGGCCGGGGTACCCCGCAGGCCGACCGGGCCGGGCTGGTGACCGCTTCCCTGGCCATGGACGACTTGATCGCCGGTTCCGGCGTCGCCTACCGGGCCCTGGCCAATCCGTCCTTCTTCGAGAACCTGCTGGAGGAGGCCGATTCGATCCGCGAGCACGGCGTCTTCGTCGACACCGGGGCCGCGGACCGCCCGGCCCCGCTGGTGGCCGTCGCCGACATCGCCCGGGCGGCGGCCGGGCTGCTGCTCGACCGCTCCTGGACCGGTGTCGACAGCGTTCCGGTGCTCGGCCCGCAGGACCTGTCGCCGAACGACCTGGCCCGCATCATGACGGAGGAACTGGGCCGCCCGGTCCGCTACCGACGCCAACCGCTCGACGAACTGCGGTCCACCCTCCTCGGGCACGGCCTCAACGAGGCGTTCGTCGACGGCATGGTCGACATGAAGCGCGCCAAGGACCAGGGCCTGGACTCGGGCGTCGACCGCTCCCCGAAGGTGGGTCCGGCCACGGGATTCGCCCAGTGGTGCGCACAGACCCTGGGGCCCGCCGTCCTCACCGCACCGGAGGCAACCGATGCCCACTGACCGAACCCGGCCGCCGGTCACCGCGTTCATCCTGGTCAAGACCACACCGGAGTGGTTGGCGATGACCGTGGCCGAACGCGTGCACGCCTTCACCACCCGGGTCGTCCCGGTGATCGAGGCCCGCACCCGCGGCGTGCGCTCCCGCTTCTACGACACGGAGTTCTACTCGGCGCGCGTCACCGACATCTGGGTCTGGGAGGCGGACGACCACGACGCCTACCGGCTACTGATCGACGCGCTCCGCGAAACTCCTTTCTGGGACCGCTACTTCGAGGTCGTCGACCTGCTCGTGGGCACCGAGAACGGCTACGCCCGTACGTACGACCTGGAGCCCGTGGCCACCCTCGCCACCTGACGCCGCTCCCCTGCCCGGCGGGCGTCAGGAGGTGTGGTCGGGCCAGGGGATGTCGGTGGCCACCGGGGCGCCGTAGTCGATTCCGGGCACGGAGAATCCGTACAGGCGTCGGACCTCGGCGCGGAACCACTCGACGTCGGCGAGCTCGGCGATGGTCGCCGTGGTGGCGCTCTCCCACCGCTCGGCCACGGCCGCCTGGACGTCGTCGGTCAGTTCGAAGGTGTCCAGGCGGATCCGGCCCTCTTCGTCCAGGACGAGCGGGGCGGCGCCGGTGAGCTGGTCCCACAGGGCGGCGAGTTGATCGATCGGCGGGACGAGGCCCTCGCCGAGGACCCCGCGCAGGAGGCCGGTGTAGAGGGCGATGCCGGGGATGGCGGTGGAGGACTGGGTGACGGCGGCGCCGTTGACGGAGGTCACGGCCCGCCCGCCCACCAGTCTGTCGAGCCGCTCGTTCAGGGTGCGGGCGGTGGCCTCCAGGTGGGCCTTGGCCGCGCCGATGGTGCCCTGTCGGTAGAGCGCGGCCGTCAGCGACGAGCCGATGTACGACAACGCGGCGGTGGCGAACCGGTCGGCGAGCAGTCCCCTCCCGGCGAGGTGGTCGATCCAGCGCTCCCAGTCCGCGCCGCCCATCACGGCCACGGTCTGCTGTACGTCGTCGCCCTCGGCCGGCTTCGTCTCGACCTCGCGGACGTCGGGAACGCCCTCGTCGTCGAAGGTGAGGGTTTTGGTCCGGTTGGTCCGGCCGATCGGCTTGAGGACCGAGGCGTAGGCGGCACCGGTGTCCGGGTCCGTCCGTCGGGGCGCGGCCACCGAGTAGATCAGGTAGTCCAGCCGACCGCCGAAGCGCTGCTCGATGAGGTCGGCGACCTGGTCCTTC
This sequence comes from Streptomyces sp. NPDC001568, assembly GCF_042893755.1. Lineage (NCBI taxonomy): Bacteria > Bacillati > Actinomycetota > Actinomycetes > Kitasatosporales > Streptomycetaceae > Streptomyces > Streptomyces sp. NPDC001568. The sequence goes on from NZ_JBIAVF010000032.1 coordinate 6,233, forward strand.
ATCGAGTCGGAGAACGCGTCACCATTGAGGAAGACCAGGTCCCGCCCGGTCGCGCGGGCGATGTCCGCGGTGGCGGCGGTGCGGTACCAGCCGGCCGTCGCGGTCCGGCGCACCGTGGGGGCCTTCTCGAAGGACACCGCGATGCCGCGGATGCCGGCGCGCTTGAGTCCGGCGAGTGTGGCCGCGAGACCGTATCCGGCGGACGAGCCGATGATCAGCGCGACCGGTCCGTCATCCACCTGAACTCCGGCGGGGGCGTTGGATGGGGCGGGGCATGCCTGCCACATGTCGGCCACCAGCTGCCGGCAGCCCGCCGGGTGGGAATCGAGGAAGAGGAAGCCCCGGTTACGGGGGGCGAGAACGCGTTCGCTCACGATGGCAGTCCTTGGGTCGACCGGGACACGGACGCGGCGACCAACCCGGCCGACCGCGTCCTGCCAGTCTGGGACAGGTCCCTCGAGCGGGACTGCCCCACCAGGAACAACGATCATGCTCCGGTCTTGGAGCGTTCCACCACTTGCGGCCGAGTGGGCGGCGGTCGCGACGCGTGGGGACGTCCTCCTCGCTGTCCCCGCCCCAGCAGCGCGACCTCGACGCGCCGGCCGTCACGGCTTCGCCCACCCCGCCCCGGACGACGCTGCGCTCGGCGCGGAAGGCGCGGTGCGGAGGGTGGGCGATGATTCGGACCGTGACTTCTACAACCCCGTCCGAGCCCATCACTGCCGAGAGCGATCGGATCAAGGTCTGGTTCCGGTTCGTGCCGCGTGACGGCTGGCTGCCCCACGACACCGAGGGACTGTGGGCCAAGCGGCTGAGCGGTGATACCGCCCGCGTGGAGAACATCCCCTTCTTGCAGGACGGAGTGGCCGAGGGCGAAGTCGTCCGGTTCGTGACGGACGCCGACGGCCTCCACTGGGCGAAGGAGCGGGTGGAGGCATCGGGGAACTGCACCCTCCGGGTCCTGCCCGTTCCTTCCGGTCCGCTGGGCCGAAGCGCTCGGGCAGTACACGAGCGGTTGTCACCGTTCGGGCTGGGCGGTGAGGTCTACAGCGAGGATTTCCCGCTGGTCGCCTTCACCGTGCCGGCCGACGCGGACCTCGGTCGGATCAAGGCGTTGCTGATCCACGGCCGACAGGAGGGGTGGTGGCACTTCGAGCTCGGCTGCGTCACCGACGCGTGGCGCAACGCCGGCCAAGAACCACAGCCGTAGCCCGGCGCGCGGGCCGACAAGTCCCCTGCCTCCGCGCTCCCGTAGGCGTGCTGAAGTGTGCCCCACTTCACGGTCGTCAGTACCTCCCGGGCCGAGGGCGGGAGTACGCAACTGACAGCGGTGGCATCCAGGTCCGGCCGGCACGACGGACCCGATGCCCACGCCCCGGCCTCGCCGTCATCAGGTGGCCTTGCACCCTTTCAGCCGCAACCCCTCCGAACGAGGCGGGGTTCGTGTGCGGATCATCCGGTCGGCGGCCCCGTCGGCGGGCGACGTCGCCCCGGTCCGCGGCCGGTCCCGGGCAGCAGGCATGATGCCTCCGTGGCAACAAACCTTGAGGTCTTCGCGGACTACTTCCAGATTCACGTCCTGGACGAGAACTCCGAGGGCGACTTCGGCGACGTGTGGAACGTGCAGACGCATCGGGACGGGCTCGGCGTCGTTGAAGACGCCTTGGCCATCGGCACCGCCGCCAACGACACGGTGGCGGTCACTGTCCATGTCCTCACGGGCCGGCCCGTCGATGACAGCGACGACTTCGACCATGTCGTCGAAGCCGGTTTCCACGTGCCCTCAGGATGGCTCGTGGTGATGGGCTGCACCGACAGCCTCGACGACGCGGCCCGCTTCGACGTGCCCGCCGGCTGGACCCGAGCCCGAGTCTCTCGCCGGAACCTCGCCGCAGCCACCCGTTGGCTGGAATCGGACGAGGAACCCGAAGCGACGGAGGAGCTCCGACTGCAAACCTGGCCGGCTCCGTTCTCGGCGCCGCACATCGTCAAGCGGTGGTCCCAGCCGGAGAGCTGACCCCCGCACGCGCACGCCCGAACCGGTCGGCAGACTGCGGGATCCCGACCGCCGGCGCCGCCTCGGCCCCGGGGATGTCAGGGCCGGGTCTGGGGTGGCTCGGGGGAATTCCTGATCACGGGGTCCGACATCCCGAACATGATCGGTACATGATGAATCGACTTCGGGGGACCCACCGCGGCGCGCACTTGGCGGCTCCGCCAGCTCGCCGCGCAGGGCCGGACCAGTGCCTGGTGCCCGGTGCTGGTGTTGCTCGGCACGGGGACGCTGGTCACCAGCCTGGACCTCCTGCCGCTCGCGGCGTTGCTCTTCCTCGCGGCCCTGGTCCCGACGGGGCGCGCAGCGGCGGGCGGCAATGGACAAAGGCCGGATCGGATGGCCGCCGGTACCCCACCCCGGCCGGTGGGCGCGGGCCGGTACGGACGGGGCCCGCGCGGCGGGCCGCCGTCCCCGGCTCGCGGTCGACGCGGCGCGTCAGGCCGGTGTGGTGGCGGGTGGTTCACCACCCGCTACGGGACCCCTCCTTCGTCCGCGACGCCCTCGGCCTCCCAGCGCAGCAGGTCGCCCGGCTGGCACGCGAGCACCTCGCACAGCGCGGCGAGCGTCGCGAAGCGCACTGCCTTGGCGCGGCCGTTCTTGAGAACCGCCAGGTTGGCGGGGGTGATCCCCACGCGGTCCGCGAGGTCGCCCACGGACATCTTCCGCCGGGCCAGCATCACGTCGATGTCCACGACGATCGGCATCAGATCACCTCGTCCAACTCGGCCTGCATCTGCGCCGCTTCGACGTCGCGCGCGACGGCCTGGACGAGCAGCATCCGCAGAACGAGCACGATGAGCGCGACCCCCAGGATCGCCAGGCCGATCCCGCCCATGATGACGGTGACGCCCGGGTCCTCGCGCTGCCCCGGCGCGTTGATGGCCGTGACCGCGAACCAGAGGAGGGCGATCGCCACGATCGCGCCGATCACGGCGTCCACGTACCGGAAGGCGGCGTGGGAGAAGACCGTTCCGCGCCGCACCATGGCCACCAAGCGCCACACGCTGACCAGCGCCACCTGGCCCGCCACCATGCCCAGCACCACGATCACGCGCAGCGGGGTCAGCGGGAGCGACTCGTCCTCCTGACCGGTGAGCAACGTCCACACCATCATCGCCTGCACGAGCACGGTGCCGGCGAGCACCACCACGAGCACGGCGCGGAGCGCACGCACCGCCAACTTTCCCATGACCCCATCCCTCCATCGACTTACGATGTGAATCTATCGAATCTCGATAGGTCGAGCAAGGGGCGGGATGGCCCGCGGGAGCCGGTGCGGCATGACGGCCTTCTGGAGTAATGCGCGGGACTCCCCCACCCCGTTGCCGGGAAATGAGTGGGCCGGCGCCTAATTTGTGAGCGGATCGGCGCGGGGCGAACGGACGGGCTCGTCACCCTCCCGCCCGGTCAGTACGTCGAAGCGACGAACGTCGACCACGGGAGCTCACACATGAATGCCATCGGCGAGACGGACGGCGTGCCCAGGCGTCGATTCGTGGCGCTTTCCGGAGCCCTGGGTGCGGGAGTGCTCCTGACCGGCGCCGGCGGCGGCAATGCGGCCGCCGCGACGTCTCCGGTTCCCACTCCCGACCCCTGTCCCACGGCTCCGAACCCGCCCGGAGGACCGAGCCCCTGCCCTCCGTCCGGTCTCCAGGGCCTCTGCGGCAGTCCCGCCGACAACGACCCGCTGTGGCAGGACGTGCAGTACTGCACGCAGGGAATCGTTCCGCCGAGCGGGATGCGGCCGACGTGCCTCAAGACCACCCCCAACCACGTGGTGCTGCACGGCAGGCCCGAAACCCCGCACAACTATCTGCTCCTGCCCAGTTGCCGGATCACGGGCATCGAGTGCCCGTTCCTCGTGACGTCCACCGTCGCGAACTACTGGCACGAGGCGTGGGAGAACGCCCGTCGCGGCGGCGACGTCCCCGTGCAGTACCCCAACATCGGGCTGGGGATCAACTCGCGGAGCGCCCGGCGTCTGAACCAGTTGCACATCCACATGGCGGGTGTCCGGGACAGCACGCAGCGACGGCTGCAGGCCCTGGAGACGGCGGGACGTATCGCCCCGCAGCCTTCGAACTGGGGAGACCTCCAGTACCAGGCGCTCGTGACGGGCACGCTGGGCTCGGGCGACCGCACCTACCGGATCCTCAGGCTCGACAGCCTCACGCAGAACCTCTTCGCGCTGCTGAACGTCAACGTGGTGCGGCGGTTCGGGCTGAACATGGCGGACCAGACTCTGATCGTCGTGCCGAAGATGGCCGCGACGGGGTTCACCGGAACCTTCTACGTCCTCAACAGCGACAGCTCGCTCCACGACGGGACGGACACCTGCGACCACCTGCTCGTGTACACGTAGCCGAGGCCGGCCGACCCCGGATCGCGCGTGACGTGGGCGACCGCCGCGCGGCCCGCCCCCTCGCCGGCATCAGGGAGATCCCTCGTCCCTGGGGGAACGGTGGCGGGGGGCTTGGTCCCGCGGGCCGGGGGATCTAGCGTGCACCGGGTGAGCGGAACGGCATTCGGGGATCGGGCCCCGCGCATCCCCGGCGGTGACGGGCCGGACGACGGATCCGCGACCGGAACCGATGGTGACGGGTGGGACGCCCTCGTCGACACGACCGGCCGGCTGCTCGGGCTCCACGGCCGGGTCGCCGTCCACGGGGGGTGGGGCGCGGGGAAGTCCACCCTGGTGGCCGCCGTGTGCGGGCGCTGGACGGGGCGGGTGGTGCGCCTGCACAACCGGCCCGGTGACGAGCACCTGCCCGGCTCGGGGCTCATGCAGCTCGATGAGGGGCTCGTGCCGGACGGCGTCGCGGTGACGGTTCCCGCCGATCGGTTGAGGCTCCGTGCGCGGGTGGCGCGGACGCTGCGCGAGATGTCTCCCGTCCTGTTGGCGGTCGATGACGTCCAGTGGCTCGACCCGATCAGCGCCGACGTGCTGGGGTACGCGCTCCGGACGGTGGACCGGCGGCTCCTCGGCGCGGTGACGGCGGAACGGACGGTCCGGTGGCCGGCGCGCTCGGCCGACCTGTTGGGCGGCCATCCGCCGGTCGTGAGCGTGTCTCCCGCAGGGCAGGAGGAGGTTTCCGACCGGCTGGAGGCACTCGGCCTTTCGGCGCGCTGGAGCGGCGCCGTGCTGCGCCACTGCGGCGGCAACCGTGCGCTGCTGGCGGCCTGTTGTGAGGGACTTCCGCAGCTCGTGCGGCATTGGCCCGCCTCCGGGCGGCCGTCGGGTCGGGTCGCCCTCGACGGGCTGCGGCGGGTCGAGGGTCTCGCCGAGGCTTGGCTGGGGACCGTACCGGCCGGCGCGCTACGGACTTTGCGGGTGGCTTCGCTGGCTCACCGGCCCGACACCGACCTGTTGCACCGGGCCGGGTGCCCGGAGGCGTACGAGCACCTCGCGCACGCGGTGCGGGCGGGGGTGCTGGTCTCCCCGGAGAACGAGGCCGACGCCCGGTCCGGCGCCGTCCGGTTCGCGGCGCGGGCGTTGGCCGACGCGGCGGCCCGGACCGGGTCCGCCGCCGAGCGGCGGGGCGATCACGCGGCGCTGGCCGTCGCCGTCACCGACCCGATACGCGCCGCCCGGCACCGGGCCCTGGCGGTGGAGGGGGTGGACCGGCCCACGGCGCAGGAGACGGCGCGGGCGGCCGCGACCGCGCGGGAGGGCGGCGACCGCGCGCTGTCGGCCGAACTCATGCTGCTGGCGGCCCGCCTGACCCCGCCCCACCTGACGGACCTGAGGTCACATCGGCTGGCCGACGCCGCCCAGGAGGCGGCCGCCGCCGGCGATGTCGATGCCGCCCACGGGGCGGCCCTGCGCATCGTCGACGACCACGGCCGTCCCGCCCATCAGGTGCGGGCGCTGCTGGCGGTCGTCGACGCCTGTGGCCAGGACCTCGCCACGACCGAGTCCTTCCTCGCCGAGGCCCGCGGAGCGGCGCGCGACGATCCGCGGCTGAGGGCCGCCGTCGAGTTGCGGGCGTCCGTCAGGGCCAACGTCGCCTCCGCGGACTTCGAGCGTTCCTTCCTGCACGCCACCCGTTCCGCCGCGCTGGCGCGGAGCGCCGGGGACGACGGCCTGCACGCGGCGGCGCTGACGATGGCGGCCCGGATGGCACGCCTCCTCGGCCGGCCGGGCGAGGCCAGGACCACCCTGGAGTCAGCCTTGGCCCTGGGGGTGCCGCCCGGCGCGCTCGGTGTCTCCAACAGTCCCGAGTACCTGGCCGCCCGGCACGCCGTCTTCGACGGGGACCTGCCGCGGGCCCGGGCGGCGCTGCTGGAACTCCTGCCCCTCGCCCAGGCCGCCGGGGGCGCCGAGGGTCTCACGGACCTGTGCCGCAGCCTCGCCGAGGTCGAGGCCGGACTCGGCGCGTGTGCGGGTGCGCTGGCCTGGGCGGACCGCGCCCGAGTCCACACCCGGGAGGCCGACCTCTCGCCGGGACCGGCCTGGTACACCTCCGCGCTCGTGCACGGCTGCGGCGGTTCCTTCGGCCGGGCCCTGGAGTACGCGCGGCGGGCCCTGCACGCGTCCCGCGCCGAGGGGGACGTCCTGCACACGACCCGCAGCCTGTGGATCACAGGAGCCGTGTACCTGCACAGCGGTCGGATCGAGGAGGCCGTGGCGGTCTTCGAGGAGATCGGCTCCATCGAGGGCCCTTCGGGGGCCGGTGATCCGGCGGTCCTGCGGTGGCGGCCCGACGCCGTCGAGGCGTTCGCGACCGCCGGGATGCCGGACCGGGCTTACGGGTTGCTGGCGGAGCTCGACGCATCGGTCACCGGCGACGCCTCGCACGCCATGGTGCGGGTCACCGCCTCCCGGGCCCGCGCCGTGTGCCTCGCGCGGGAGGGAGAACTGGGGCGGGCGGTCGAACTCCTCGATGACGCCGCCGCGGCCTTCGCCGCGATGGGCCGCCCCGTCGAACAGGGTCGTACCCTGCTGGCGCTGGGGCGGATCGAGCGGCGCAGGCGACGGGTGGGCGCCGCCAAGGCCGCGTGGGAAGGGGCGGCCACCCTCTTCGGCGCGGCCGCGGCTCACCCGTGGAGTGCGCTCGCGGACGGTCACCTCGCCCGTCTCTCGGGCACGACGGCCGCCCCGGCGCACGAGGACGGGGGCGCGCTCCGGCAGCATCCGCCGCGTGGCGGCGGGGCGTCGGCGGTCGTGCTGACGGAACGTGAACGCCTCCTCGTCGACCTCGTGACCAGCGGCAGCAGCAATCCGGAGGTCGCCCATCAGCTCTTCGTCTCCCGCAAGACGGTCGAGGCGATGCTCAGCCGCGTCTACCGCAAGGTGGGCGTCCGCAACCGCACCGAGTTGGCGGCCCGCACGGGGTCCTGGGACGCCTGACGGACCGGCCTGCGGCCCCGTCCCCGCGGCCCGCCGTACGGCCGGTCAGTCGGTCGTGTGCCGCACCGTTGCCCCGCCTCCAGGTTCCGGAGGCGGGGCAACGGTGCGGGCCCGCGATCGCGCCCCCACCGCCGGGACCGCGGGCCGCTCACGCCGGTCAGGACCAGATGGTGAAGGTGGCCGTGACCGTCGACTTCTTGCCGGCCGCGTCGGTGACCGTCAGGGTCACGTTGCGAAAGCCCCAGCCGCTCGGGGTACCGGAGATGACGCCGGTGGCCGCGTTGATCGTGAGGCCGGCGGGCAGGTTGGTCGCGGTGAAGGCGTACGGAGTGGTTCCGCCGGTGGCGGTCAGCGGCAGGGTGACGGGGCGGCCGACGTAGAGGGTCTGGTTGCCGGGGCCGGTGAGGGTCGGGCTGCCGGAACCGGTGGAGGTGATGGTCCAGGTGAAGGAGGCGCTGCCCTTCTTGCCGGCGCTGTCGGTGGCCGTGACGGTGACCGCGTGGGTGCCGGCGGCGGTCGGGGTTCCCGAGACCGTGCCGGTCGCCGGGGCGATGGACAGGCCGGCCGGGAGACCGGTCGCCGACCAGGTGTAGGGGGCCGTCCCGCCCTCGGCGCCGTTCTTCAGCTCGACGGGGCTGCCCGTGGGGTGGGACTTCGCGGACACGGCGGCCACGGTGACCCCGCCGGGCTGCGGGGTGGAGGTGGCCAGTGCGGCGCCGAACCTGGCGAGTGCTTCGTTGACGGGCTGGAAGATGGTGAACTTCTCGCCGCTCCCGCTGCTGCAGGTGGCGCTGCCGCCGCCGGAGTGCAGGCCGACTGCCTTGCCGCCGGTCGCGGTCACGTAGCTGCCGCCGGAGTCCCCGCCGGCGGAACAGGCGCTGGAGTAGGAGAGGCCGTTGATGACGACGTTGCCGTAGTCGACGCTCTGGTCGACCTTGGTGACCTCGCCGCACTGGAAGCCGGTGGTCTGGCCGGAGCGGCAGACGGCCGTCCCCACCACGGCTTCGGCCGTACCCGTGAGGGTGACGTCGCCCTTGCCCCAGCCGGACACGGTCGGGGCGAGCTCCCAGCCGGCCTGGTCGACGTCGACGATGCCGAAGTCGCCCTCCGCGGCGTTGACGCTGCCCGTGCCGTTCTTGTTGGAGGTTCCGACGCGGGTGCCGTCCTTGCCGTAGGCGGCTTGGCCCACGTCGTTGGTGCAGTGACCGGCCGTCAGGAAGGCCTTCGCACCGCCGCTGGTACGGGTGACGGGGAAGCCGATCGAGCAGGGGCTCTCGCTGCCGGGCACCCACTTCTCACCGCCGACGACATTGCCGCCCTGCTGGCGGGGGCCGTCCGTGGACTCGGTGACGTCCACCAGGCCTGCGAACGCGGCGAGGCGGGTCCGGAGCACGGCGGTGGCCCGGGTGGGATCGAGGACGACCGCGACCCGGTTGGCGCGGACGTCGGGACCCCAGGAGAGGAGGCCCGGCGCGTTCCGGGCCCAGGCGCCGATCTGCCGTGCGACGGCTTCGAGTTGGTCCGCGGAGTGATCGACCTGCTCGGCGACGGCTCCGGCACGGCGGACCGCGGCGGCGTCGGCGGGGGCGGTGACCGCGGCGTGCAGTCGGCCGTCGGCGGCGTCGAACCAGACGCCGGAAACGCGGTCGCCCACCGTGGCGCGGACGGCCGTCGCGACCCGGTCCGCAGCCTGTTCGGCGGCTATCCGGTCGCGGACGCCGTCGGCGGAGAGGCCGAGGTCGCGGGCCATCGCCGCCCGCACGTCGGCCGGTACGGACGCCGCCGGATCCGGTGATGCCGGGTCCGGGGAGGAGCCGGCGTGGGCGGGCAGCGTGCCGAGTGCCATCAGGGCGGTGGCCGCGACGACTCCCGTGAGGACGTGATGATTTCGTACGGGGCGCATGGGGGTCTTTCCCTTTCACGAAGGGGGCCGGTGTGGAGGGCACCGGGGTGGGGCCGCCGGAGGGACGCATCGCTCGGGTCGACGGGCGACGGCCGCTCCGCGACACCGCACGCCGACCTCGTGGGTCGCGGGCGGTGTCCCGCAGGGCCGTTCGGCGCCGGGTCGGCCGATGGGCCCGTTCGGGACTGGCCACAGCCTCGGGGGTCGGTGACGGCCGTGAACAGCGGGGAGATCCCTTGCAACGCGCCGGGCGGGCGGGGGGAGCCGGCGCGGCCCCGGGGTGCCGGGCCGGATCCATCCGCGGCTGCGGGCGACGCCTACGACCCGCGTGGAGTACCGGTCGGGAGGCCGCGACCGACAGCGGGTAGGGGTGGACGGGTACGGACCCGTACGGCCGGCGAGGTGCCCTCGACCGCTCGCCCCGGGATCCGTTCCCGCGTTCCCCTCGCCCGTCCCCCGACGTCGACAAGGACAAGGACCCCCATGCAGAACGTCACCCTGAACAACGGCGTCGAGATGCCCGTCCTGGGCTTCGGCGTGTACCAGATCCCGCCCGAGGAGACCGAACGGGCCGTCGGCGACGCCCTCGCCGCCGGCTACCGGTCGTTGGACACCGCGGCGGCCTACGGCAACGAGGAGGCCGTCGGCCGGGCCATCGGGGCCGCCGGCATCCCGCGTCAGGACCTGTTCGTCACCACCAAGCTGTGGGTTTCCGACGCCGGTGAGGACCAGGCGCGCCGCGCCTTCGAGACCTCGCTGCGCAAGCTCGGCCTGGACCACCTCGACCTGTACCTGATCCACCAGCCGTACGGGGACGTGTACGGCTCCTGGCGTGCCATGGAGGCCCTGCGGGGTGAGGGGCTCGTGCGGGCCATCGGCGTGTCGAACTTCCACGGGGACCGGCTCGTGGACCTGATCGAGCACAACGAGATCACCCCGGCGGTCAACCAGGTCGAGACCCACCCCTTCCACCAGCGCACCGCCGACCAGGAGCTGATGGAGGAACGCGGGGTGCAGATCGAGTCCTGGGGTCCCTTCGCCGAGGGCCGCAACAACCTCTTCGGCCATCCGGCGCTCAGCGCGATCGCGGCCGCGCACGGCAAGTCGGTGGCGCAGGTGGTGCTGCGCTGGCTCGTCCAGCGCGGGGTCGTGGTCATCCCCAAGTCGGTGCGGCCCGAGCGCATGGCGGAGAACCTGGACGTGTTCGACTTCGAGCTCTCCCCCGACCAGATGGCGGCCGTCGCCGCCCTCGACACCGGCGCGTCGCTGTTCTTCGACCACCGCGATCCGGCCGTGGTCAGCCGGCTCGGCAGCCACGTCCTGGGCAGCTGATCGGCGCCTCCGCGCCCGCCCGCCCACGGGAGCGCCGTGCGGGCGCCGGAGGGGCGGGCCGGGGGGCCGTTGTCAGGCTCTGTCAGGCTCCGGCTCGGATCGGGCCGATGAGGGTGCCGGTGGCCACCTGGAAGTCCCCGTCGGCGACGGAGGTTCCCGGGATCGCGCCGCCCGGGGCGCCGAGCGTGAACGACGCCTCGTCCGCCGGGGTCGTGCGGCCCTGCTGGGGAACCCGGATGTCGAAGTGGACGGGGCGTCCGGGTCCGAAGGTCACCACGGTGTTCTGGTCGCCGTACCGTTCGGTGGTGACGCCGAGAGCGGTGCCCTGCGCGGCGAAGGCCACGTCGGTCGGGGAGCCGACCAGCCGGCACGCCTCGTATCCCGTCGGTGCGGTCAGCGTGACCCGGTAGTGGAGGTGCCCGGATTCGGCGCGGTCCGCGGTGATCCGCGCGAGGTGGTTGGCGGGGCGACAGGCCGAGGGGGCGGACGCGTGGCTCACCGGGGCGGCCTGCGCGATTCCCGCGCCGGCGATGGCGGCCGACATGCAGGCGGCGATGACGACGGACGTGCGGCTGGTGTGCATGCTGAACTCTTCCTGCCTTCCGACTGGTTCCACGAACGCCCTCCACGGAACCACGGGCCGCCGCGAACGCCGCCCCGACGCTCCGTCGGCGCCATCCGCACCCGGGGCTCGGCGGCGCCCGTCGCCGCATGCCGGGCGCGGCGCCCTCACGGCGCTGCGGAAGAATCCTTTTCTCTTCCGACCGGGCATACGGGTGATCTTCGCCGGTCCGTCCATCCGACAGTCCCTAAGATCCACTTCCGTGACAGAAAGTAAGTACGCCCGAGTCGCGCAGGACTCGGCTGATGTGGTGATCGTCGGCGCCGGTCCCGCCGGGCTGGTGCTGGGGAACCTCTTACTCCGGAGCGGGATCGACTGCGTCGTCCTGGAGCGCGCCGAGCGCGAGCACCTCCACCACCGGGCACGGGCCGGCTTCCTCGCCGCCCACACCGTGCGGGTCCTCGCCCGCAACGGCCTGGACGAAGGGCTGCGTCGGCGTGGTCAGGAGCACGGCGTCTGCGAGTTCCGCACCGAGGACGGACGTTTCCGTCTGGAGTACGGCCGACTCGGCCGCGGCGAGCCGCACACCGTCTACCCCCAGCACGAGCTGGTCCCCGATCTGCTGGCGCGGTTCCTCGAAGCCGGCGGGCGGGTCCGGTTCGGCGCCGAGGCCACGGCCATCACCGACGCGGACGGCCCCCGCCCTTCGGTGACGGTGCGCGACCGGGACGGCCGGCCCGCGCGGTGGCGGGCCCGGTACGTCGCCGCCTGCGACGGTCGGCACGGCGCGGGGCGGCGCTCCCTCCCGGCCGGGGCGGTCCGCCGTCACCAGCGGGACCACGGCGTGTCCTGGCTCGGCCTGCTCGCCGAGGCACCGCCGAGCATGGACGCCGTCGGGTACGCCGTCCACCCGCGCGGCTTCGCCGGACACATGGCGCGCTCGACCGAGAACACCCGCTACTACCTCCAGTGCGAACGGGGACACGAGCCCGGAGCGTGGAGCGAGGAGCGGATCTGGGACGAGTTGGCCCTGCGCATGCGCGCGGCCGAGTACGGCCCCCTGCGGCGCGGCCGGATCCTCCAGCGGGGCGTCGTCGATCTCGAATCCGATGTGCTCGAACCGCTGCGGTACGGCTCGCTGTTCCTGGTGGGCGACGCCGCGGCGCTGATCAGTCCCGCGGCCGCCAAGGGGGCCAACCTCGCGGTGCTGGAAGCCGAGATCCTGGCCCGGGCCCTGACCAACGACCTCGTCCGCGGTGACCCCGAGGCGCTCGACCACTACTCGGACCGGTGCCTGGCCCACGTCTGGCGCGCGCAGGAGTTCTCGCACTGGATGATCGGTCTCCTGCACGGTGTGTCCGAGGCGGAGGGGACGGCCGTTCCCTTCCAGGAGCGGCTGCGGTCCTCCCGCATCGCCTCGCTGCGCGACTCACGGTCCACCCAGGACTGGTTCGCCGACCACTACGTCGGCATCTGACCCGCCCCCGCTTCGTTCCCGGACCCGTTACCGCCCCGCCGGGGCCCGTTCGCGTCCGCGCGCACGGCCGCGCCCGCGCCGGCGCTCAGGGCCCGGGCCCCCTCCTCCTCGACAGGGACAGGCATGTACTCCGACGACCGCTCCACCCTGCCCACCACCGCGACCCCGCCGCCCGTCGACGACGACGCGACGCGGTTGGGCGCGGCGGCCGACTTCGTTCGCGAGCAGGACACCTCCGTCCTGTTGGCGCGCGTGCTCCCCGGCCTCGACGGCCCCGAGCTGCGGGCCCTGACCGACCGGTGCCGCTTCGCGCACGCCGCGCTGCTCGTCTTCCCGCCCGACGAGCCGGCCCTGCGCGCGCAGCTCGCGGACCGCGGACTGGCCTGCGAGGACGCGGCCCAGCCGAGCGTCGTCGTCCGCCACCGCCTCGCCGCGCGCCACCACCGCGACCCGGCCGATCTTGACGTAAGGATTCTCCGGCCCGAGGTTCCGGGCCCGAACGGGGAGCGGCGGGCGGTCGAGGTGTTCGCCCTGACCCTTGCGCCGGGGTCCGGATCGGAGCGGATCGCCGAGCGGGAACGCCGCCAGGAGCACGAGGCCCACCTCGCGTTCGAGGTGGTGCGGCCCGATCCGCTGGTGCTGCGCGGCCTGTTGGCGAGTTTCGCCCGGCACGGCGCCGCACCCGACGGCGGCGGGTACAACCCGCACGAGAACGGGACGGTGTTCTACTTCACCGCCCCCGCCGGCACCAAGACGGTGTACCGGCGCGTGGAGTTGTACGCGTGCGGCGATCACCGCGACGTTCTGGACGAGCACCTCGCCGGCGGGCGCGACACCGCGGAGGGGCCCGCGGAATCGCTCCTGCGGATGCTGACCGGCGCCTGGACCACCCAGGCCTTGGCGACGTGCGCGGAGCTGCGGCTCCCGGAGGCCCTCCGCCGACGCCCCGGCGCGGGTACGGCCGAGCTGGCGCGGGAGGTCGGCGCCCGCCCTGGGGGCCTGGCGACCCTGTTGCGGTACCTGACCATGCTGGGCGTGGTCGCGGAGGAGGGGGGCGGGTACCGGCTCACGCCGGTCGGCACGCTGCTGGACGAGCGGGCCCCCTCCTCGATGCGGGCCCTGGCCCTGATGTACGGCGGCCCCTTCTACCGGTCCTTCGGTCACCTGACGCACACCGTGCGGACCGGGCAGCCCGGTTTCGAGCACCTGTACGGCGAGAACCACTTCGACCACTTCGCGCGCAGCCCCGAACTCGCCGCGCTGTTCGACCAGTCCATGGCGGCCTCCGCCGCCATGTTCGTCCCCCTGCCCGATCATCCGGTCCTGGTCGCCGCCGCGACCGCCCACGGCGGCCACCGCACGGTCGTCGACATCGCGGGCGGGACCGGCGAGCTCCTGGACCGGGTCCTGTCGCGCCACCCCGCCCTGCGCGGTGTCCTCCTCGAACGCCCCCAGGTCCTCGCGGCGGCCCGTGCCCGGCTCGCGGCGGGCCCCGTCGGCGCCCGGTGCGACTACCGGGCCGGTGACTTCGCGGACGTGCCGCAGGGGGGTGACGTCTACCTGCTCTCCCGGGTCCTGCACGACTGGGACGACGAGCGGTGCCGCGACATCCTGCGGCACTGCGCCGCGGCGATGCCCCCGGACGCCGATCTCCTGATCGTCGAGCGTCTGTTGCCGGCGGACGGCGCCCCGTCCCTCGCCACCGCGTGGGACCTCCACATGATGTGCAACACGGGCGGCCAGGAGCGCACCGCGGACCACTACGCCCGACTGCTGGCCGACTGCGGTCTGCGGATGGTCGGCCACACCCCCCTCCCCCTGGGCGCGCACACCCTGCACGCCCGCAGGGCGGAACGCCTTCCTGCGGGAGTCCGAAAAGTCTCGCCTGGGGAATTCGTTCCGTTCGGGCTGTGAATATGCCCTGACCGCAGGTCAGGGACTGTTGTGGGATTGCCGGTCGTTCGCGGCGGGCAGGGGTGGAGAGCTTCAGGATCGACACGATCCGGCCTCAAGAAGGGACGTTTCGACCACTTGCGGGCACAAGTAGGACGTCCCGCACCCCTCCGCCGTGCCGCCCGAAGGGCGTGCTTCCCATTCCCAGCAGCCAGGTGAGAACGCCCGGGCGACCCGGCCTGCCCCGGTCGGTCGCCCGTGTGGTGGTCCGCAGAGCGTGCGGGCCGGAGAGAGAAGGAGTCTGGTCCCCATGACCGTGCGTACCGTCGAGCTCCCCCAGCTGTGGATGCCCTATCCGCTGCGAGTGAATCCGCACCTGCCGGCCCTGCACGCGGAGAACGAGTCCTGGGCGCGCGACATGGGCATGTTGGAGGGCCACCTCGGGCCGTCGACCGCTCGCCCGATCTGGAGCAGGCCCAAGTTCCACGCCATGACCGTGGACCAGCTGACCGCCTGGACCCTCCCCGACGCCTCCCTCGCCGACCTGCGCCTCAACCACCGCTTCAACGTGTGGGCCCTGGCCTGGGACGACCACTTCGCCACCACCTTCAAGCAGACGGGCGACCTCGCCGGCGCGGTGGTGTTCACCGCCCGGCTCCACGAGTTCCTGCGACCGGAGCCAGGGACTCGGCTACCGGAACCGACGAACGCCGTCGAGCGCGGCATCGCCGACCTTCAGCGGTGCCTGTTCCCGCCGGGGCTGGCGCACTGGCGGCGCGAGTTCAACCAGCACCTCGTGCGGTACGTCGACGCGGGGGTCGAGGAACTCGCGAACAGTCTCAGCGGCCGTGTTCCCCATCTGATCGACTACCCGGCGTTCCGGCGCGACAGCTTCGCCGCCCACACCGCGCCCTACTCCGTCGAGTTGGCGACCGGAGCGCGAATACCCGAGCAGATCCGGCACAGCCGGACCGTCCGCGCGCTGCTCGACGCCTTCATGGACTTCATGGGACTGGCGAACGACCTCGCGTCCTACGAGCGGGAGGTGCACGAGGAGCGCGACGTCAACAACCTCGTCGTGGTGCTCGGTTCGTCCTTGGGCATCGGTCTCCACGAGGCCGTGCCCGGCGCCCTGAACCTGGTGAACGCCCGCCTGCGGGACTTCGAACACCTCAGGCGGACCGACCTCGTCCAGCTCGTGCAGCGCGCCGGACTGCACCGCGACGAGCGGGCGGAGCTGGACAGGTGGCTCGGGGGTGCCTGCGGCTTCCTCTCCGGTCTGCACGCCTGGTACACGGGGGCGCCCCGGTACGCCTGCGCGGACGAGCCGTTCTCCGAATGACGGCCGCGGGGCCGACGGCGCAGGAGGGGTGCCGATGGACTTCGGCACCCCTCCTCCGCGTTGCTCGCCGGCAGTCGGCCGGCCCGTCTACCGCCCCCTCAACAGGCGGGTGAGGCGCTCCCACCAGGAGGTGCGGGGCTGGAGCCGGTGCGAGACCACGGGCTCGGTCAGGGGTCGCGGCGGCGCCGGACGGGGCGTTCCGTCACTGCGGACGGGAGCGGCCGGCAGCGGGGCCGGGGCGTCCTGCGGCCTCGGGGCACGTGGCGCGAAGGTGACGGGCAGCGCCGTCAGGTGCCGGGCCCAGGTGGAGGAACGCCAGGTGAGGGCCTCCTCCGGGACGGCGAGGGCGATGTCGGGCAGCCGGGTCAGCAGGATGTCGATGCCCGTGTCGGCGATGATGCGGCCGATGTCCTGACCGGGACACTCGTGGGGGCCGGCGCTGAAGGCCAGGTGCGCGCGGTTGTGGTGGACGGGGGTCGAGGGGTCCCTGCGGATCGACTGGTCCACGTTCCCCGCCGCCAGGCCCAGCAGGAGCATGTCCCCCGCCCTGATCTGCCGGCCGCCGAGGACGGTGTCGCCGTTGGCCCAGCGACCCGGGCACACCATCAGGGGCGGCTCGTCCCAGAGGACCTGTTCCACGGCCTCCGGGAGCGTCATCTGGCCGCCCGCGAGCGAGCCGCGGAACCGGGGATCGGTGACGACCATGCGCAGGACGTTCGACATGAGGTTGGCGGTCGTCTCGTACCCGGCGAGCAGGATGAGGCGCAGGTGGTGTTGGACCTCCTCGTCCGTGAGGCGGGCGGGGTGGGCGAGCAGTGCGGAGGCGATGTCCTGTCCCGGCCGGTTCCGCTTGGCGATGACGAGGCGTTCCAGGCTCCGCAGCACGTAGGCGTTGCTGGCCAGCGAGGTCTCGGTGGCCTTGAAGAGGTCGCGGGCGGCGTGCACCAGTCCGGGGCCGTCCTCCTCCGACATGCCGAGCAGGTGGGTGAGGGTCAGCATGGGGACGTGCTCGGTGAACTGGCCGACCAGTTCCGCCTCGCCGCTCTCGCTGAACGTGTCGATCACCTGGTGGGAGAAGCGGGTGATGTGGCGGCGGACCCCGCGGTGGTCGAACTGGCTCAGGCCGGCCGTGACCGCGCCGCGCAGGCGTTGGTGTTCCTCGCCGTCCGCGCAGACGCAGTCGGGTCGCCAGCCGATCATGGGGACGAGGGGGGAGGTGGCGGGGTCGATCTCCCCGCTCCTCCAGCCGTGCCAGACGCGGGGGTCGCGGGAGAACTGGGTGGGGCGGCTGGCCACGTCCCGGTTCTCCTGATAGCCGAGGACGAGCCAGGCGCGTACGTCCCCGTCGAGCAGGACGGGCGCCACGGGGCCGTGCGTGGCCCGGAGTTCCTCGTACAGGCCCATCGGGTCCGTCTCCGCGGCGGGGCCGTAGAGGCGGGTGGCTCCGTCGGGTCCCGTGGCGGTGTGGGCCGGGCATCCGGGGGGCGGGACCGAACCGCCGTACTCGGTGGTGTGTTCAGCGGGTGGGAAGGTCATGCGGTCTCCTGGGCGGCGGCAAGGTTGCACAGGTAGACCATCAGCGAGAGCAGGGCGTCGCGGCAGGACGCCCGGTCCCGTGCGTCACAGGTGACGATGGGTACGGAGTCGCTGAGGGCCAGGGCGGTGCGCAGGTCGGGCAGGGGGTACTGGGGGGCCTCCGGGAAGGTGTTGACGACGACGACGAACGGGACGCGGCGGTCTTCGAGTCGGGTGATGACCTCGAAGCAGACCTCGATCGTGCGGGTGTCGACGAGGACCACGGCGCCGAGGGCGCCTTCGAAGATGCCGTTCCACAGGAACCAGAAGCGCTCCTGTCCGGGGGTGCCGAACAGGTAGAGGATCAGCTCCTGGTTGATGCTGATCCGGCCGAAGTCCAGTGCGACGGTCGTGGTGTTCTTGCCCGAGACGCCGGGGTTGTGGTCGATGCCGACGCCCGCCTGCGTCATGGTCTCCTCGGTGGTCAGGGGCGGGATCTCGCTCACCGCTCCGACCAGGGTCGTCTTGCCCACCCCGAAGCCGCCGACGACCACCACCTTGACTCCCCTGGCGCCGTGCGAGAGCAGCATGCCCGCGTCCCGCCGGGCGGCGCCGAGTGCTTCAGAGTTTGCGTAGTCCATGGATCACCGCCTCCAGCAGGCCGCGTTCGGGGAAGGCAGCCACCGGTACGGGTGCGATGGCTTCGAGCCGCTCTTCTTCGACGAGTTTGGACAGCAGCACGGTGACGACGCTGAACGGGAGGCTGAGGTACGCCGACAGCTCGGCCACCGAGAGCGGGTAGCTGCACAGGGAGAGGATGGCCGCCTGTTCGGGCTGCATCGAGGGGTCGGGCTCGGATCTCGCCGCGATGAGGGTGACCAGGTCGAAGGTCTTCGCCGCGGAAGCCGGGCCGCCGGTGATGACGTACAACGGAACGGGGGTGCCCTCATCCCACGGATTCTGATTCTCTGATGTCACATCGCCTGCCCGACGTCCTCACGGGGCGGGCTGGTCATGTGCTGACCGATGCGGACCACCAGTGTCCGCATGCGGTCACCGAGCAGTCCGGCGTCCACCTCCTCGTCGGCGAGCACCGCGAGAGCGGCTCCGGGGCCGGCCGCCATGAGGGAGAAGTAGCCTCCGTCGGCCTCGATGCCGACCATCCGCGTCGAGCCGTCCCCGTGCGGGAACATCTGCGCGACGGCCCTCGCCAGGCTCTGGATGCCGGAGCAGGCGGCGGCGAGTGCGTCGGCGGTGTCGGGCACCGTGTTCGCCTGCCCGATGCACAGGCCGTCCGACGACAGGACGACCACGTGTCGCACGTAAGGGACACCGCCCACGAGCTCCTTGAGCATCCAGTCCATGTTGGGCAGTGGCTGCATGTTACTCAACCTCATCTGACGGCTCGCTGGGGGAAGTGGAAGGTTCGGCGCCCGAGCGCCTCTCGCCGTTGAACGCCTCCCACATCAGCCCGGGCTGGCGGGCGGTGCCGGAGGTGCCCCAGGAGATGCCCGGGGCGGCGGGGGGCGTGGGGGTGGCCAGTACGACCGGTGTCGGCACCGGTGACTCGCGTCGTCGTTGCGGCAGTCCGCCCATGGACTTCCTGACCTCGGCGGCGTCCGCGGCGGCGTCGCGCACCGGCATCGGGCGGGACGGCGTGGGGCCGCCCTGGCGCTTGCGCACGGGTTCCTGGGGCCGGCGGACGGCGGACGGCGGCACCGTGGTGATCAGCCGCCTGGGCACGAGCACGACGGCGCGTACACCGCCGTACGCGGAGGTGCGCAGGTCGACCTCGCAGCCGTGCTCGTGGGCCAGCCTGCTGACGACGGGCAGGCCGAGCTGCGTGACCTCGCCCAGGCCGGCCAGGTTGATGCCCGAGACGGCCCGTGCCATGACGCCTTCGACGTGCTCCCGGACCTCCTCGGTGAGTCCGACGCCGCGGTCCTCGATCTCGATCGCGATGCCGGAGGGCACCTCGCTCGCGGTGACCTCCACCGGGGTGTGCGGCGGCGAGAACGTCGTCGCGTTGTCGAGGAGTTCGGCGAGCAGGTGGATCAGCGGTTCGGCGCCCGGGCCGATCACCGCGACCTCGGCCACCGCCTGAAGCCGCACGCGGGGGTAGTCCACGATGCGTGACATGGCGCCCCGCAGGACGTCGTAGAGCGGGATCGGCTTGGACCACTGCCGTCCGGGGCGGGCGTCGCCCAGGACCGCGATGCTGGCGGCGAGGCGGCCGATCAGCGCGTTGCGGTGGTCGATGTCCTGCAGGCCCCGGGAGACGATGATGTCCGTGCCGTGCATGATCTGCATGGACCGCAGGTCCCTGGCGAGTTGGTGCACGATCGACTGGACCCTGCGGGCGACCGCGACCAGGGCGCGCTGGGAGGCGTCCCGCGTGTTCTCCTCGGCCTCCACGGCTTCGAGGAGCGTCTGGAGCGCCCCTTCGAGCGCCTCGGTGAACTCGTCGTCGAGATGGTTCCCGAAGCTGACGGCCTGGAGGATCTCCGACGCCGAATCGCCCTTCTGCAGACGGGCGACCGCTGCCGGGAGCAGTTGCTCGGCGAGCCAGACGGTGGTCGCCCGCTGGTCCGCGAGGCGCCCGAGCAGCGCGGCTTCGCGTTGCCCGTAGTGGGCGTCCGCGTCGGCTCGCGCCTGTGCCTGACGGCCCGTTTCGGCGGAGCGCAGGCGGCGCACGGTCTCGGCGGAGGTGATGACCGTCAGGAGGATCGCGGCGACACCGCACCAGGCGACCGTCGTCCATATGTGTGCAGGGGAAAGGAGCAGCGCCATCGCGGTGGCCGCGGCCAGGACTCCGGGCGGAAGCAGCCATTCCCGGACGACTGCGGTGGGCCGGGTTCTGGAAATTGCGCCTGCACGAACCATCAAGGTCCCCTACCGGTCTGATATGAGCGGGCTGAGGTGATGCGATGCGCCGAAGGGGACAACGGACTCCACCCGCGCTCGTACACGCGGGCGATGCGCCCCGACGGGTCGCCCCGGGAGCGTGCCGATGCCACTCCCCCGTGCGGCCACGGTCCTTCCGCAGCACCCACAGCGTCCATGACTCGCTGTGAGCGCTTCGCAACACATCGGGGAGCATAGTCAGTTCGGGTTCGCCATGTGACCTTGCGGTAAGGACAGCCCGCACCGGTTATTACGAGCCCAAAAACGACCAATCACAGACCTAACGTGCTATCAAACGATCACGTTCTGGCGTCCGTTCGGACCGGTCTCGTCCCGGCCCCCGTACGCCTGCCCGGTGGGTGCACTGAGAGCCGATCCGAACCCCCTGCCCCTCACCTCGAACGCCGGCCCGGGCCGCTCCCCGGGCCGGCGGCACGCGTTCAGCTGTGGGACACGGAGGAGAGGGTGGTGGGGTCCACGCCGGAGAGTTCGACGATCCGGTGGGCCGGTACACCGGCGGCCAGCGCGCGGCGCAGCAGGTCGTCCCGGTTGTCCTCGCTGTCGCGGAACGCGACCAGGTCCTCCTCGACGTTCGCCACGGTCTCCGTCGCCGCGGCGCGGCGGACCCGCTCCAGCTCCTCCGCGCCCAGCGGGACCGGGAGCCGCTCGGCGCCCTCGGGGATCAAAGTGGTCTGCTCCGGGGGAACGACGCGGACCTCGGGGGACGCGGGGCTGACGTTCTGGGCGGTGAACCAGGCCTGCACGGCAGGGGTGTCCAGGCACTCCAACGGTCCGACGAGGGCCAAGGGCGTGCCCTGCCATCCGAGGTCGGGGGTCGCGAGGAACAGGTAGGCGTCGTCCGTCATCGGGGGTCACTCTCCTGACACACAGGGGCTCACTGATCGCCCACCGCCTACCCCGCGCCCGCGCCGTCAAGCAGGCGCTTCGCGGATGGAGTACGGCGACCTCACGGACCCGGCGTCGGGGCGGCGGGCGCGGGTCGGGCCTGCGTCGGACCCGTGTCGGACCCCGGTCGTTCGTCGGGACCGCGGGCGTTACGGTGCGTCGTCGGGGGTGTGGAAGGTGACGCGGTCGGCTGCCTCGACGGCCTCCGGGGCGGCGGGCGGCCGGTGCCGGGACGTCGTGTCGGGCAGCACGCTCTCCCCCGCCGGAACCCCGCCCGTCAGCAGGGTGCAGGCGCCGACGACGGTCGCCGCCGCGAGGCCGATGGCGGTCGCGCGCCGGTGGCCGGCGGGCTTCCTCGCCGCCGGGTCGGGACGCCGCGCGTGGGGGCGGACGGCCGTGAGGGCCGCCGTCCGGTGCGGGGCGGTGTTCGCGCGGGCCCCGTTCCGGGCGGGGGTGGAGGAGGCGTGCGCGCCGGCCAGATCCCGCAGGCCGAGATGGACGCGGGCGGCGTCGGGGCGTTCGTGGGGGTCCTGGTCCGTCATCGCCCTCAGCAGCCCGCCCAGGTCGCCCGGGAGCCCCTCGGGGACCCTCGGCGGGTGCAGGAGGTGGGCGGTACCCACCTCCACGGGTGTCCCCTGGTATTCGCGACGTCCGGTGAGGGCTTCGAGGAGGGTCAGTCCGAGGGCGTAGACGTCGCTCGCCGGGGTCGCGCCCTGGCCCAGGAGCTGTTCGGGAGCCATGTAGGCGAGCGTGCCGACGAGTGTTCCCGGCTCGCCGCGGGGCCGTTCGTGCACGGCCCGGGACAGCCCGAAGTCGGCCAGGACGGGTGCCCCGCCCTCGCGGAGCAGGACGTTGGAGGGCGTCACGTCGTGGTGGATGATGCCGCGGGAGTGGACGTGGTCCAGGGCAGAGGCGATTTCGGCACCGACCCGGGTGGCCTGGAAGGTGCTGAGGCCGCCGTCCTCCACGCGGGAGCGCAGGGTGCCGCCGTCGATCAGCTCCGTGACCATGAAGTCACCCCCGCCGTGGCGGCCGGCGTCGTAGACGGTCACGAGCGCGCGGTGGGACAGCCGGGCCATGGTGCGGGCCTCGTCGCGGAAACGGTCGACGGTGACCGTGTCCGTGCCGGCCCGCAGCACCTTGAGGGCCACGTCGCGCCGCAGCACCTCGTCCCTGCCACGGAAGACGTCGGCCGTGCCGCCGGACCCGATGGCTGCTCCGAGCCGGTAGCGACCGGCGAGCAGGGCGTCGTGTGCGGGCCGAACTCCGTACGCGGGGACGAGTCGGGCCGACATGCGGGGTCCTCCTCCACTCGGGGCAGTGTCGCGCGCTTACCCCGCCCCGCGCGCCCAACACCCCGTCGGCCCGGCGGGGATGACGCGCGACCTCCCGAAGCCACGCGTGCGTCGCCCCTCCCGCAGCCACGCGTACGTCGCCGCCTCCGCCTCCCGCAGGCGCGCCTTCGCGTGCCCGCGGGAGGTCGAGGGCGACGGGTGCGGGAAGGGTGGCGCCCGCGTCAGGAGGGCCGGTGGGCCTTGGCTTCCTGCGGCTGCGGCGCGGCGCGGTAGCAGCTGGTCCAGCACATGGGGCGGTGGACGCGCCCCGTCTCCGGGAAGGGGATGAGGGCGATCTCGTACGGGGCGCCCTGTCGCTGCACGGTGGTGTCCATGTCGTCGGCTCCTTCGGTGCTGATGCCCGCTTCCCGCGGCTGCGGGGCGGGCCCGACAGGACGAGCTTCGGTGACCCGGGGAGCCCATGACGTCATGCGATCGGACGAGCGGGAGGGGGAGACTCGGCGGCGGCGCGTGCTCCCTCGCCGCCGGGACGGCGAAGGACCCCGGTCGGGCGACCGGGGTCCTTGAAGTGGGGGCCGTGCGTGCGAGGGGCCGGAACCGATGCCCCGTCACCGGATCAGCCCGTCGGCGCCGGCTCCACCGTCGGCGGCGCGGCTTCGGTCAGTTGCTCGCGCAGGTAGTTCCAGACGACGGCGATGAGCGCGGCCGCCGGCACCGCCAGCAGGCTGCCCACGACGCCGGCCAGGCTGCCGCCCAGCGTGACCGCCAGCAGGACCACCGCCGCGTGGAGACCGAGCCCGCGGCTCTGGATCATGGGCTGGAACACGTTCCCCTCGAGCTGCTGCACCACGATGATGATCGCCAGCACGATCAGCGCGTCCGTCAGCCCGTTCGACACCAGCGCGATGAGCACCGCCACCAGGCCGGCGAACAGGGCGCCGACGATCGGTACGAACGCGGACACGAAGGTCAGTACCGCCAGCGGCAACACCAGGGGAACGCCCACGATCCACAGGCCGAGGCCGATGAACACGGCGTCGAGGAGCCCTACGAACGCCTGGGAGCGCACGAACGATCCCAGCGTCTCCCAACCGCGCGCGGCCACGACCGGGACGTCGGTGGCGAACCGGCCGGGGAGCTGGCGGGTGAGCCACGGCAGGAAGCGGGGGCCGTCCTTGAGGAAGAAGAACATCAGGAAGAGCGCCAGGACGGCGGTGACCAGGCCGTTGAAGACGGTACCGACCCCGGTGGCCACGGTGGAGACCGCGCTGCCGACGCTGTTCTGCAGGCGGGCCATCGCGGCGTCGAAGGCGCCGCTGAGCTGATCGTCACCGATGTTCAGCGGCGGACCGGCGGCCCACTCGCGCAGTTGCTGGATCCCCTGGCGCACGCCCTCGACCAGTTCGCCCGACTGGGAGGCGACGGGAACGGCGATCAGCGCGACGATGCCGGCGGCCACGAGGAGGAACAGGAGGGTCACCACGCTCGCGGCGAGCGCCGGCGGCCATCCCCGCCGCCTCAGGAAGGCGGCCAGGGGCCAGGTCAAGGTGGTGAGGAACAGGGCGACTATGAGGGGCCAGACCACCGACCACATCCGGCCGAGGATCCAGAGGGCGACCGCCGCCATCGCCAACACCACCAACGACTCGGCACTGACGCGTGCCGACGTACGAAGAGCGGCGGCGGCTCTTCCCGAGCTCGAAGTGACAGACATGGGGGCCACCTTAAGCACCATGACGGAATGCCGGGCATGGTGGCCCCGCGGCCGGGGCGCGGTACGGAAGGAATCGGTGGTGGTCGGGCGCCGAACACCGGCGGGCCCCGCGGCTCCGCCGGCGGTCGGACGTCCTGGGCGTCCTGGCTGTCCTGGGCGTCAGATCACCAGCGGTGCCTCCGACCAGCGGCGGACCCGGTAGGGGGCCCACCACAGGTGGTCGCCGAGCCGCAGGACGAGGGTCTCGCCCATCAGGTCGTCCAGGACCGGCCCCGGGACGGCGTCCACGTGGGCGCCGTCGGTGAGGGCCGTGATGGCCTCGTGGTAGTCCGGTTCGTCGATGGTGAAGCGGCGCAGTTCGCCGTAGCGCCGGTCGCGGACCTGGATGAAACCGGGGCCGTACCGGAAGACGCATTTGCAGATGTAGTACGCGGTGCGCCAGGCGAGCGCCGTCGCCGCCGGGTCGGCGGTGCCGAGGACGGCGGTCGGCGGGTGGAGGTGACCGAAGTGGCGCCAGGCGTCGGGGTCCGGGCCGGTGTGCAGCTGCCAGTCGACCGAGATGGCCAGGCTGGACAGGTCGCCCACGAAGCTGAGCGCCCGGACGGACCAGGCCGCGTCGGCGGCGTCCGTCACGTCGACCGGGCGCGGGAGCGTGACGTGCCGGGCCCCGGCGGCGAAGAGCCTGCGGGCGGCCTCGCCGCCGGTGAGGTCTATCTCGTAGCGGCCCAGGGACATGCTGGGCAGCGCGCCCACCTCGGGGTCGTAGTCCCGTGAGGCGGTCACCGTGAAGGGCGCGGTGCCGGTGAGTGCTGGAGTCATCGTCGTCCTCGTGTCCGGCGGGTGTCAGGCGGTCGTCGTGGCGAGTTCGGTGTCGCGGGCCGAGGCGTGCCGCATGAAGTCGATCCGCAGGAACTCCTCGTTGAGCGCGGGCGGCGCGATCTGCACGAACTGCCCGCTGTCCTCGAAAACGACCCCGAGCGCCCGCCACCGCGCCAGTACCTGCCTCAGGGCGTCCTCGCCCACGGGGTGGGCCTCGTGCAGCTTGCGCGCGGCGGCCTTGACCGTGTGCGGCTGGTCGAGCAGTCGGAACAGGGCCAGTTCGAAGGGGTCGGTCAGTTCCAGGTGCGTCCAGTCGAAGGCGCGGCGCTTGCTGACGAGGACGATCCGGTCCTCCAGGTCGCAGTGGGTGAGTCGGCTGCCCGCGTAGTTGCGCCTCCAGTACGAGATGGCTTCGTCGAGCCGGTCGACGACGTCCTCACCGATCCCGCGCGGTGGCACGTCGAAGACGTACGCCAGGTCGAACATCTCGGCGTCGGGGAGGTCGTAGGTGAGCCGGTACGGTTCGGCGGCGCGCAGTTCGGAGAAGCCGAGACCGGGGTTGTTGAAGTAGGGGCTGAACCGCTCGATGGCGATCCGGGAGGACGGGCCCACGGGCGGGTTGAGGTGTTCCAGCGCGGCCATCTGGGCCACCACGTCGGTGTAGTCCTCGACGTCCTCGCCGGGGAAGCCGTGCAGGTAGTTCCAGGCGACCGAGAGACCGACGGTGGCGGCGTCGCGGAGCATCCGGACGTTCTGGCCGCCGGTCACGCCCTTGTCCATCAGGGTCAGTACCCGGCTGTTGAGGCTCTCGATGCCAGGTTGGACGAAGATGAGGCCGGCGTCCGCGAGGGTCTGGAGCTGGCCCTGGCGCATGTTGGACTTGATCTCGATGTGCATGCGCAGGTCGAACCCGCTGTCGATGATGCGCGGCAGCACCGTCTTCACGTACCCCATGTCCAGGATGTTGTCGACGACGTACATGTCCAGGACCCGGTGCTTGCGGGCGAGTTCGATGATCTCCTCGTAGAACACGTCCGGGCTCTTGCTGCGGAACTGCATGAACGATCCGTTGAGCCCGCAGAAGGTGCAGTGGTGCTTCTCGCCCCACCAGCAGCCCCGCGCGCCCTCGACCACCAGCTTGGGCTCGACCCAGTGCCGGGCGTGGGAGGAGGCGAGCCGTTCGAAGTAGCCGGCGTAGTCGGGCGGCAGGATCGAGGCGGGCGGCAGCGGTTTGGTGCTCATGGCGTTGACCACGGAGGCTCCGTCGGCGTCGCGCCAGCAGAGCCCGGGCACCTCCGACAGCGGCTCCCCGGCGTCGAGCGCCCGGAGCAGCGCGGGGAACGACACCTCGCCCTCGCCGCGCAGGACGTGGTCCACGAAGGGGAAGTTGCGGTGGACGCTCTCGCCCTGCTTGCCGTCGCAGTTGGCGCCGCCCATGGCCGTCACGATGTGCGGGGCGAGTCGTTTCACGTACTTCGCGGCAGCCAGGGCGGCCGTGTTCTGCTGGAAGGTCGAGGTGAATCCGACCACGTCCGGCGCCAGTTCGACGATGCGCTCGGCGATGTGCCGGACGAAATCGGGCGCGGTCACGTGCAGCGCCTTCGTCATCTCCATCCGGGGCCCGCGCACACGGGTCCGCATCGCCTCGGTGAATTCGGCCACCCGCCACTGGGGGTCTTCGTAAAGAGCGGAGGAGAACACCCAGTCGCCGCATCCCAGGAAATAGGATCCGAGCGCGTAATAGGAGTAGTCCTCCAGGGTGAATTCCGTGTTCTTGGTGATCCAGTCCACATATTCGATATTGGCGTGGAGAACGTCCGCCGTGGCGTTCGGAACGCGCTCGTCCACGCTGCGCTTGAGAATTCCGAGAGCCAGCGACGGGAGATCGATCGGGGCCCAGGGCATGTTCACCAGGAGTACGCGCATGGCCGGCCTCTTCTCATGTGAGCAGTACGCGGAAATGGTCATCGGCAAGGCACCGTGCCGGGAGCCCTCGGGCGTCCGGCCGGGCCGGTGGGGGCCGGTCCCGCACGGATCGCGGGACCGGCCCCTTGGCGCTGCGCGGCCGGATGGCCGCCGAACCGCTCGGCTGCTACTTGTCCTCGTCCTCCATCTCCTCCGCGGAGCGGAGGTAGACGACGACACCGACGCCCGGCTTGCGGCTCTCCTCGTCGCCCTCCAGCGGGTCGCCGTGGATGATGTCCTTCTGCATGCTGTTCACCTCCTCTCCGGGTGCGGGGACGGCTCGGCCCGCACGGGCGCGCAAGGCAGCCCGCGACCGAGAAATCTGAGGGACCGCGTGATCACGGCCAGGTGGTCGGCGCCGTCGTAGCCGTCGTGGCCCGAGTCCAGCCACATCAGCTCGTGGGCCACACCGGCCGCACGCAGCACGTCCAGGTACGCCTCGACCTGTTCCGGCGGGC
This sequence comes from Streptomyces sp. NPDC001568, assembly GCF_042893755.1. NCBI lineage: Bacteria > Bacillati > Actinomycetota > Actinomycetes > Kitasatosporales > Streptomycetaceae > Streptomyces > Streptomyces sp. NPDC001568. Next base: position 33,724 of record NZ_JBIAVF010000032.1, read on the forward strand.
ACTTGGCGTCCCGCCGCGCGGCGACGACCAGCAGCGGGGAGCGGATGGCGGCCGCGTAGGTGGACGGGGAGGCGTGGGCATAGGCGTCGGGCACCTGGTCGGGGGTGCCGCCGAACAGCGCGCTGTCCAGCGCCTGGAGGGCGGGCGTGGAGTGCCGGAAGGCGGTGGCGCAGTCGGCGAGCGGTTTGACGGCGACCCCGACGTCCCAGAGGTCCGGACGGGTTCCCATGGCGAGCAGCGTGAGGTAGCCGCCCCACGAGGTGCCGCACAGGCCCACGGCTCCCTCGCGTCCGATGCCCCTGTCCAGCAGTTCGGCGCGGGCCCGCACGAGGTCGGCGACCTGGGTGTGGCCGACGCCCTCGGAGTGGGCGGAGCGCCAGCGCGGCCCGTAGCCGGTCGAGCCGCGGTAGTTGACGCGGGCCACGGCGTAACCCGATCCGACGAGGGCCTGCACCATGGGGTCGTAGGCGTCACGGTCGTGGTCGGCGGGGCCGCCGTGGACGAGGAGGACCAGCGGGTGCGGCGCGGGACGGTCGGCGGGTGTGGTGACCAGGGTGTGCACCGGGCCGTCGGGGCCGGGCGTCCACAGGTCCCGGCGACGGCCGAACCGGGGAAGGCGCCACTGGCTCTGCCCCGGTAGCGGCGTGCCCGACAGGGACAGCGCGCGCGGCACGTTCACCGCGTCGGTCCAGAGGAAGTGCACGTCACCGTCGGCGGCCGGGGCGGCGTCCAGGATGCTGCCCTCCGGTGTGGGCACCGGGGTCAGTTCGCGGCGGTCCAGGTCGGCGGTGAACAGCCGGCTGCGGCCGTGGCGGTCCTGCCGGACCAGGATCCGTGCGCCACCCGGTCCGGGGTACCAGCGGGCGGTCGTCTCGGTGTCGAACGAGCACCAGGGCAGCAGCTCCAGCCCACGGCCGGGGGTCCAGGTGCCGAGGTGGTAGCGACCGGCCCGCTCGCGCAGCACGAGCAGCGGGCTGCTGCCGGGCGTCGGGTCGGGGCCGGGTAAGGGCGGCGTGGCGGGTAACGGCGGCGCGCCGGGTAACGGCGACGCTCCGGCCGTCGGGGCGCCCGCGGGTGCGAAGCCGAGCGCCCAAGTGCGTTCCTCGGCGCCCGAGAGCACCGCGACGGTGGTCCCGTCCGGCGCCAGCAGGGTGACGGCGCGGGCGGAGTGCGCGGGTCCGGAGATGGCCAACAGCCCGCCGTCCGGCGCCAGGTCGCACAGCGTCCCGGACTCCGTCATGCTCAGGACCCGTGTGGCGGCGCCGCCGCGCCGCCCCGTGTGCACGCCGAATCCCTCGGGGCTCCGGATGCCGATGGCGACCGCGCCCCCGGCGGCCAACGCCAGCCCCGCGGGCCGCCCGACCGGAACGCCCTCCAGGGCGGGACGGTCGGGGCCGTCGTCGAAGCCCTGGGTGCGCCAGCCGCCGCTGCCGTCCCGGTCCTCGTCGAACCACCACACGGCCTCGTCGCCGTCGATGGCGCACAGCAGCGTGCCGTGCGGACGGTCCGTCAGTTGTCTTCCGGCGCCGCTGGAGCGGTCCCACGTGAAGATCTCGCACCGGCCGTCGGCGTCCCCCGTGTACACCATCCGGTCCGGGTTCCGGGGGCTGGTGACCGGCAGCACCGGGCGGTAGACGCCGTACGTTCGCGCGGCCTGCGGCGGCCGGGTCCGGGTCACAGTGCCTCCCGTACGACGAGGCCGGCTCTGGAGGTCGCGTACAGCGCCAGCCCGGCGAACGCGCCCGCGCATCCCAGGGCGACGGCGCGCCCCCCGTACGCCGCGACCAGGACCCCGGCCGCCACCGGGGCGAGCACCGCGACGCCCTGGCCGGCGGTGCCCAGGACCGTCCCCATGCGGGCCAGCAGCCGGTCGGGGGTGACCAGTACCGCCCGGGTCTGCAGCACCACCGCCACGGACGGCACGATCAGCGACACCCCGCCGAGCAGCAGGCCGTAGGCCCAGGTCCGCGACGCGAACGCGAGCCCGGCCGCCGTCGGCACCATGATCCACGACGCGGCCGTCACGATCCGGGCGGCCGGGACCCGTCGGACCAGCCACGGGGCGCAGAGTGCGCCCGACAGCCCGCCGACGCCGGCCAGGGTGAGGATGAGCCCGATCGAGGAGGGGCCGGCGCCCTGGGCGTGGGAGGCGAACACCGCGTGGAAGTAGAGCGCGCCCAGGAGCGCGTTGATCCCGGCCGTCCAGACCACGACGAAGCGCAGGAAGGGTTCGGCGCACACGAAGCGCAGTCCTTCGGCGAGTTCACGGGTGAACGGCGCCGCCGGGCCCTCCCGCTCGGGTGTCAGGTCGGTGCGGATCGCCTTGCTCAGTACCGCCACCAGCAGGAACGACACGGCGTCCGCGAGGAGCGGCACCCACCGCGAGAGTTGGTACAGCACGCCGCCCAGCGTCGGCCCGACGATCTGCACCGCCTGGTCGCGCGCCTGGAGGAGGCCGATCGCCCGCGGGTACCCCTCGGGCGGCACCAGCCGTCGGATCGTCCCGGATGCCGCGGCGCCGTAGGCGGCGCTGGCCGCCTGCTCGAGGGCGGCGGCGACGAGGACGTGGGCGAGGACGACGTGGCCGAGGGCCACGGCCACGAACACCGAGCCCATGGCGGCCGCCGCGACCAGGGCCGCCGTGTACATCATCGGCTTGCGGGGCCACCGGTCGGCGAACACGCCCGCGACGGGCGAGACCACCAGTGCGGCGGCGAGTGCCACCGACCCGACGAGTCCGGCGAGGCCGGCCGAATATCCGGCGCCCAGCAGGATCAGCGGAAGGAAGAGCGAGGATGCGCAGGTGCCGAGTCCGTCGACGGCTCCCGCGATCCAGAAGAACAGGAAATCCCGGCTGCGCAACGGGGAGCCGGCACCGTCATGAACTCCGGGTAATAAAGGGCCGGAGGGCTCTAATTTCTCCTCGGCCTCCCCCATCAGGAATACCGCCCGGAGGGTATTGCTGACGCGAACGAACCCACAATACCCCCCGTTGATATGTGGACGTACGGCCGTTGAGGGTTGCGATCGTATCGAACGGAGACACGCGTCACAACACCCGCGTTCGAATGGAATTCTTGATCAAGGAACGGGGTTTTCCGGGGTGTCGGGCCCCACCGGACACCGGGCCCGCCGGGGGCCGTTGGCGCGCCACGCGGTAGCGGAGGGGGACGACTTTCGCACCGAAGGTGCGGGTCCCGAGGAGTTCGGGATCAACCCGGTTCCCGTGCCGGGGGAAGAACGGGATGCCACCGCCGACCAGCACCGGGCAGACCCCGACGCGATGCGCGGCGATCAGACCCGGCGCGGCCGCCCCGGCGGCGAGGGATGGACGGCGGCCGGGGCCGCCCGAACGGTGGGCCCGTGCTCGGGCGGCCCCGGCCGGGTCGGGTCGTCATTCATGACGGGTCGGGTCGTCATTTATGATTCATGGCGGCCGCGGGACGGTGGCTCGTCGATCCGGACGACAGACCCGTGACACCGGTCATGAAGATCTTGGGGAATCGAGTGACCGCCGGCATGCCTCCCGGTGACGTGGTGCGACCGAGCAACCCGCCCGCCGGCGAACCGAAGACCCCCGGGAGAAGTGAGGTATGCCAGTGATCTGCGTCGGAGGCATGATCGGCATCGGCAAGACCAGCGTGGCGGAGCTGCTCGCCAAGGAGCTGGGCAGCCAGGTCTTCTACGAGAGCGTGGAGGACAACCCGATCCTCCCGCTCTTCTACACGGCGAGCCCCGAGGAGATCCAGGCCAAGCGCTACCCCTTCCTCCTCCAGCTCCACTTCCTGCGGACCCGGTTCGCCTCGATCAAGGAGGCGTACAAGCGGGGCGACAACGTCCTCGACCGTTCCATTTACGAGGACTGGTACTTCGCCAAGGTCAACCACGATCTGGGTCGCATCAGCTCCCTCGAGATGCAGGTGTACGAGGGGCTGCTCGACGAGATGATGCGCGAGATCGACGGCCTGCCGTACCGCAAGGCACCCGACCTCATGGTCTACCTCAAGGCGGACTTCGAGACGGTGTTGCACCGCATCGGGTTGCGGGGCCGCGACTTCGAGCAGGACGCGGGGCTCGTCGAGTACTACCGGACGCTGTGGTCCGGCTACGACGAATGGGTGCACCAGCACTACTCGGCGAGCGACGTCCTCGTCGTCGACATGAGCCGCACGGACGTGGTGAACAACCCCGAGGACGCGGCGCGCGTGGCGCAGCAGGTCAAGGACGCCCTGGAGGCGGGCCGGCGCGGCGCCTGAGGCCACCGACCGCGACCATCGCACGTACGTTCCATTCGACCCGAGGTGAGGGCGGCCGGCGGGGCGGACCCGGTTCGCGCCTCCCCGCCCCGGCGCCGGCTCCACCGGAGGCCGCAGCACCACCCCGCACCTATGGTGGGGAGTGTGATCGAGTCTGGACGGCCGCGGCTCCGTCGGCGTTACGGCCGGGGGACCCTCGTGCGGCTGTCGCCGATCATGCTGACCGTCGTGATCGCGAGCCTGGCCTACGCCACTCCGCCGGAGATGGCCTTCAGCCGCCTCCTGCCGGCGGCGCCCGCCCTGGCCGCCGCCATGTGGCCGGTCCTGCCCACCGTCCTGCTCGGGACGGTCTGCCTGTGCCTGATGATCGGCCTGGGCATGGTCTTCCCCGACCTGGGCACGTGGTGGACGGCCGCCGGGATCGTCGCGGTGACCGTGGCCGCCGCGTACGGAAGCCATCTGCGGCTCCAGCGGGAGCGCACCCTCTTCCAGGTGCGGCTCGTCGCCGAAGCGGCGCAGCAGGTGGTGCTGAGCCCCATGCCGCGCCGCTTCCGGAACATCGAGATCGAGTCGCTGTACCTCGCCGCCGCGGCCGAGGCCCGCATCGGCGGGGACTTCTACGAGGTCGTCGACACCCCGTACGGGGTGCGGCTGCTCATCGGTGACGTCCGGGGCAAGGGGCTGCCGGCGGTGGGGGCGGCCGCCGCGATCGTCAACGCGTTCCGGGAGGCCGCCTACGACGAGGCCGACATGGTCGACGTCGCCCGCAGGATGGACGCCAGCAGCACCCGTTACAACGCGGCGTTCCCCCCGGAGGGGCCGATGGAGCGCTTCGCCACCGCCCTCCTCGTCGAGATCCCCCAGGAGGGCGGCCACATCGGCATCCTCAACTGCGGACACCCCCCGCCACTGCTCCTGAACGGCAGCAGGCTCCGCGTCCTGGAGTCGGCCACTCCCTCGCCCCTGCTCAGCCTCGCGGAGCTGATCGGCGACCACTACACCGTGGACACGTTCGACGTCACCCCCGGCGACCTGCTGCTCCTCTACACCGACGGCATCGCCGAGGCCCGCGCCCGTGACGGCGAGTTCTTCCCGTTGACGGCCTGGATGCGCGAGCAGCCCCCGGCGCCGCCCCGCGACCTGCTCACGGCGCTGCACCGCGACCTCCTGCACTACAGCAGGGGGCGCCTCGACGACGACGTCGCCGCACTCGCCGTACGACTGCGGCAGCCCTGAGACAGGCGGCCCGTCCCGAAGGGTTACCAGGCCTCCAGTCGGTCGCCCGCGACGAGCTCCGAAGTGAACCCGTCGGGGCCGGTGGCGGGCTCGCCGAGGACGGTGACGCGGTGCATGACGCGGTCGACGTCGAGGTGGCCGAAGTCGGTGGGGGCGAAGTGGCAGGTGCTCCGGTTGTCCCAGAAGGCGATGCTGCCCGGCTCCCAGCGGAAGCGCACCGTGTACTCGGTGCTGGTCATGTGCTGGAAGAGCAGGTCCAGCAGGTGGCGGCTCTCGATCTCGCTGAACCCCACGATCCGGGTGGTGGAGCCGGGGCTGACGAACAGCGCCCGCTCCCCCGTCTCCGGGTGCACGCGCACCACGGGGTGGACGGCGACCTGGGGGTCCTGGCAGTAGATGTCGAGGATCTCCCGGTCACGGGCGTCGGAGTGGCGCAGGTGGACGCCGGTGAAGAAGGCGTGCTCGGCCCTGAGGGTGTCCACGAGGTCGCGCAGCTGCGGCGAGAGGGCCTCGTAGGCGGCGACGGTGTTGGTCCACTGGGTGTCGCCGCCGAACGGCGGGGTGGTCTCGGCGCGCAGGATGGACAGGTCGGGCGGATTGACCGCCTGGGTGAGGTCGCTGTGCCAGCCGGCGATGGGCGAGACCCACTTGCGCCGGTAGTGCTCCTCGAAGTTCTTCCCGTACCGCTCGACGTCCGCCTTGGCGTCCACCGTGAGGATCTCGGGGAATCCGTCGGGCGAGACGCCGTGCTTCTTGCCGGGGCGGCGGGTGAGGGCACCGAACCGACGGCCGAAGGCGACGTGGCGGGCGTGGTCGATGTGCTGGCCGCGGAAGAAGACGACGCGGTGCGTGAGCACGGCCAGGCGGATCTCGGCGACGGTGGCGTCGTCGAGATCCTCCCGCAGGTCCACGCCGGAGATCTCGGCGCCTATGTGTCCGGCGATCTGCCGGACGGTGATCCGGCTGGTCTGTGCTGTCTGGGTCACGGTCGGGCCCACCTTTCGGATGGCGATGAAGATGAAGGGGAGGGTGTAGGGGGGTGCGGGACGGGCCGCCGCGGCCTCAGCCGAAGTGGACGGTCCACTGCACCCACAGGGGCAGCACGAGCAGCGACGCGAGGGAACTCTTGACGACGAGCTCCGCCGACAGGGCCACGTCGACGTCGTAGCGCTGCGCGAAGATGAAGAGGTTCTGCGGGGCCGGCATCGCGGCGATCAGCACCAGGTAGGCGAGCCAGTCGCCCTCGACGCCGAAGACGTAGCGGCACACCGCCCACGCCATCAGGGGGAAGACCAGGCACTTGAAGGCGACGAGCCACACCTCCTCCAGCGTGGTCCCGCGCAGCGTGAGGCCGGCGCCGCCCAGGTGCAGGCCGAGCGCGAACAGCGCCACCGGGGAGGCGCTGTCGCCCACGAACGCGAAGCTGTCCAGGACCGCCTGCGGCAGGTGCACCGACAGCAGGTTCAGCAGGATCCCCGCGTTGCAGGCGAGGACGACGGGCGTCACCAGCGAGGCGCCCACGGCCCGGGCCAGGCGCGCGCCGGGCCCACCGGTGCGCTCCGGCCGGCCCAACTCCATGATCGAGATGACGACGAGGGACAGCACGCAGACCTGGAACAGCAGCACCGGAAAGATGGGCGCCGCGTTCCCGAAGAGCATGATGAACACCGGTACGGCGAAGTACGCGGTGTTCACCTGGACGCCCGCCATGATGCGCAGGGCGACGCCCCGGGGGTCCAGTACGCCGAACAGTCGGGCCGCGGTGCCCACGACGACCACCGCGCAGGCGGCGGTGGCCGCATAGCCGCCGATCGCCCGCCAGTCGAAGAGGGCGGCCAGGTCGCTCGCGTAGATGTTGCCGAACAGGTAGCAGGGCACCGCGAAGAGGAAGGCGTAGTCGGCGAAGACCTTGGAGCTCTCGGCCGGTACGACCTTGCGTCGTGCGAGGAGGACGCCGCAGCCGAAGGCGAGGACCACCGGCAGCAGCTTCTCCAGGGCGGTCACCGCCCCCATGCGTTCGGCACCTTCACCGGGCTCCGGCCTGCGATCAGGTCGTGGTAGCCGGTGATGAGCCGTCCGATCACGTCGTTTCCGGTCAGGTCGTAGTGGTGGTCGTCGATGCGGGCGACCGGGAGGATCTCGCAGGCGGTGCCGCAGATGAAGGCACCGTCGGCCTCCGCGGGGAAGCCGGCGTCCAGGTCTCCGATCTCGTACGGGATGCCCTCGTGGTCGGCGATCGCCAGGACGCAGGCCCGGGTGATGCCGTCGATGGTGCACCGCGTGGTCGGGGTGAGGAGGGTGCCGCCCCGGGTGAAGAAGACGTGGGCGCCGGTCGCCTCGACGATGTTGTCCTCGTCGTCGAGGAGCAGGGCGTCGTCGAAGCCGGCCCGCAGGGCGTGGTTCTTGCTGATCGTGCCGATCATGTAGTTGCCGGCGGCCTTGCTCTTGACCGGGGCGTAGCGCGGGGAGGGCCTGCGGTACTCGGCGGTGGCCAGGGAGATGCCCGTACGGAGGGCGTCGGCCGCCGCGTAGTAGCCCGCGGGGATCTCCCACGCGGCCACGGAGGTGTGTACGGAGGTTCGCAGCGCGGCCGTCTGGATGACCTCGGAGCCGCGCCAGGCGTTGACGCGTACGTAGCCCTCGGTGATGCCGGCCTTGGCGATGACGTCGAGGGCGGCCCGGTGGAGGGTCTCCTCGTCGTGTTCGAGGTCGAAGTCGAGGATCCGCGCCGAGGTCCGCAGGCGCGCGAGGTGTTCGCGGAGCATGAAGGGGGCGCCGCCGTAGACGCGGACGCCTTCGAAGACGCTGCTGGCGTAGTGCAGGCCGTGGGTGAGGACGTGGAGCTTGGCGTCGGCCCAGTCCACGAGGCGGCCGTCGAGCCAGATGTGACCGGTTCGCTGGTCGAAGGGAAGCAAGGGGGGCACCTCAGAGCGCAAGGTCGAAGAGCGGGTTCTGGAGATCACCGACGAGGGCGACGAAGCGCCGCTGGTGCGGGGTGAGGCTGCGCACCGACACACCGTGCAGGGCCAGCGGGTTGATGGGGTACATCACGAGCGTGTTGCTCCGGTACGGGACGGTGGCGACCTCCTCGACGTAGCGCGGATCGATGTCGAACCGGTTGTCGCCGTACTCGGAGGCGCTGGTGGTGAACTTGTGGGCGCCCTCACGGTACTTGTAGAGGACGAGGTCGCCGCCGATGGCGTCGTCCTCGGCGAGGCGCATGTAGAAGAGTCCGCCGAACAGCTTGTACGGCTTGTCGACGTGGGGACCGCGGTAGGCGGAGGGCCGGCCGGTGACGGCCGAGTTGATGACGGCGGTGCAGTCCATGAGGATGTCGTGGGTGTCGAAGCCGTCCCGGTTGCGGCGGCCGACGCGCAGGTCGCGCAGGGGGCCGCACTGCTTCTCGGCGTCGGGCAGGTTGGCGAGCAGGTCGTCCTGGAACAGGTCGAGGAACTCGGCGTAGAACTCGGGCGACGCGTGGTAGGTGACGAAGTCCTTCCACACCTGGGCCATGGCCGCGTCCCGGAGGATGGGTTCGGACATGTAGTTGTAGCGTTCGTTCGACGTGATCTCCTTGCCGATCCGCGTGCCGATGTACTCGACGTCGGGCATCGAGGAGGCCAGCGCGTCGTACAGGGGCTGGGGCAGCGCGTCGCTGATCACGATGTGCGGGAACGGGTCGCGGCGGATGTCGTCCTTGGTGACGCCGGCCAGAAGCGAGCGGATGGGCGGGGTGGACTGTGACATGTCTGTCTCCTACGGGGTGAGGTTCCTGGCGGACAGCCAGGTTTCGAGCATCAGCAAGGACCAGAGGACTTCCGCGGTGTGCGAGCCCGGGTTCTCGGACTGCATGCGGAACAGGTCCCGGACGACGTCCTGACGGACGTGGTCGCGGTAGCGGGCGCCGGGTGCGAGGAGGGTGTCGCCGATCAGCTCGTGCAGCGCCTCGCCGGGCTTGATCATCGCCGCGATGGGGAGGGTGAACGGCTGCTTGGGCCGATCGATGACGCTCCGCGGCACCCAGCGTCGGGCGGCTTCGGACACCGGCGCCTTGACGGTGTCGCCGACGACCTTGAGCGCGGTGGGCAGGGCGTGGGCGAGGCGCATCACGGACGGTTGGAGGAAGGGGATCCTGGCTTCCACGGAGTGGGCCATGCTCAGGTGGTCGACGCGGCGCAGGATGTAGTACGGGAAGCGTTCGAACTGGTCGTAGCGCAGCAGCGTTTCCAGCTTGTCGAGTTCTCCGCCGCGCACCCGGCGGTCGAGTTCGTCGCCGGTGCGGTCGCCGAAGAGGCCGCCGTTCGCGGCGAGGAGGGCCCGGTGGTCGGGGGTGTAGAGGCGCTCCAGGGTGCTGGTGCCGATGGCGGCCATGGTGTCCTGGTAGCCGCGGTGCCAGGTCGTCGAGTCGTCGCGGGCGGCCTTGACGAAGCGGGCGTACCCGCCGAAGAGTTCGTCGGCCCCGTCACCGGTGAGGGCGACCTTGAACCCGGCCTCGTGGATGGCTTCGAACAGGGCGAAGGTGCTGAGGCTGTGCGGGGCGTTGTTCGGCTGGTCCAGGTGACGGACGAAGCGGTCGACGAGGGCGGGGAAGTCGGCGGGGTCGAGCAGGACCTGGTGGTGGCGGGTGCCGCTGTGGCGGGCGGCCTCCGCGGCGAAGTGGCGTTCGTCGGCGGGCCAGTCGCCGCGGTAGGCGACGTTGAAGGAGGCCAGGTCGGGCACGAGGGAGGCGGCGATCGCCGAGGTGTAGCTGGAGTCGAGTCCGCCGCTGGTGATGACGCAGACGGGGACGTCGGCGTCGAGCATGCGGGCCAGTTCGTGGCGCAGTGTCGCGTCGAGCATCTCGGCGGCCGCGCCGAGATCGGGCCCCGCGTCCGGCCAGTCGGGTTCGGCGGGCGACAGCGGGGTGCGGGTGAGGGTGAGCCGTCCGTCGGCGAACCGCAGGGTCGTGCCGGGGACCATGGTGTGGACCTTGGCGTGAACGGTGTCGGGGCCCCAGACGGCCCGGCCGCCGAGGTAGCGGTCGATCGCGAGGGGATCGAGTGCGTCGGGGAAGTCGGGGAAGCGGGAGAGGGCCTGGAGTTCGGAGGCGAAGCAGAGTCGGCGGCCGTCGGCGGAGAGGTAGTAGAACAGGGACTTCATGCCGGCGTGGTCGTTGAAGAGCTTCAGGCAGGGCTCGGCGCGGCGGTCGACGACGGCGATCGCGAACATGCCCTCCAGCCGGGAGACGAAGGCGTCCCCGTAGCGCTCGTACAGGGGCAGCAGGACGTCGCCGTCGCAGTCGCCCTCGAACGTGTGGCCGGTCGCGGCGAGTTCGGCGCGCAGTTCGCGATGGTTGTAGATCTCTCCGTTGAACACGCACGTCATGTCGCCCAGGACGAAGGGCTGGCGTCCGTGCTCGATGCCCTGGACGGCGAGCCGGTTGTTGCCCAGGGCCCAGGTGGCGGCGGTGTGGACGGTCCGGTCGTCGGGACCGCCGTGGTGCATCGCCCGTGCGACGGCGCGCAGGACGTCGCGGTCGACGGGCTCCCCGCCGAAGTGGCCGTATATGCGGCACATGCTGGTGACCTCTGTCTGTGTGCTGAGGGGTCGGGTTCAGGGGCCGACGGGCGTCAGGTGGTGGCCGGAGGGGCTCTGGCGGGCCTCGGGGTGGTGCCGGCCGAGGAACTCGGTGACGATCTCGACCTGGCGCAGGATGTCGTCGAGTTGGTTGAGGGTGGGGCTGACGCCGTGCCCCTCCAGGGCGCTGTTGCCGGTCTTGAGGTAGATCGGGGCGGCCACCCGAACGAACTCCGGTGCCTCGTAGGTACGGACGAAGCCGCCGGACATCCGGGGGTTGTCGACGTGACAGTCGAGCGGGATGGACACCGCCTGGCGCAGCGCCGCGATCATGGGCAGGGTCAGGTCGCGGACCGGGTTGAAGCTGTCGGCGCCGAGCATCTCCAGCATCTGGGCGGAGGCCGCGTTGCCGTGGCCGCAGTGGGCGGAGACCTTGAGGTGGATGTCCGGGGGGAGTTCGCCGGCGGTGCGCAGCCGGTTCAGCACCCACAGCAGGCCCTCGTCGTAGATCACGAAGCCGCGTACGCCGAGTTCGAGACCGCGTTTGACGTCCTCGACGGCCCGCACCATCTGTTCCTGGCCGCGCAGCCGGTAGCCGATCCGGACGCCTTCGGGGGTCTGGACGCTGCCACCGGTGTCGTAGCTGGCGCGGGGGCCGACCGACATCAGGATCTCGGCCCCGTACTCGCGGCCGAGGGCGACGTACTCGCCGATCTCCCGGGCGGTGTGGCGGTACATGCCGCGGGTCTCGGTGATCCGGTTGATGGTGAAGCCCCGGCGGCGACTCTGCGACAGGAGCGTCTCGGCGGCCTGTACGGAGTTGACGGTGGGCACCTCGACGCGGAAGTGGCAGCCGTCGTCGAAGGTCTTGCCCGAGCTCTCCGTGGCGGCGGGGTCGGCGTCCGGGAGTCCGAGGCCGGCGAGCTGCGCCCGGGTCTCGGCGAAGAAGGGCCGGGTGGGCGCGGCCTGTGCGGGGGCCGCGGCAGGGGCCGTGGTGGGTGTCGTCATCGTCATCCCGTCACCTCGATGCCGAGCAGGGCCGCCGTCCGTCCGACGATCTGCTCCGCGATCCCGATCGATGTCGCGTGGTCGGCGTGGACCACCTGTACCTCGCCGAAGTTGCCGAGGTTGCCCCGGCAGGCGGGCAGCACGTCGCCGTCCGGGAAGCGGACCGTCAGCGCGTGCAGGGAGTCCCCGTAGTCGGTGGCGGCCCAGTCCAGGGCGGGCACGCGGTCGGGGCGGGGGGCCGGATCCGCGGCGCCGAACCAGCGGACGGTCGCGTACCGGGTGAAGGTGGGGGTGCGGGGTTCGATCTCCTCGTCGAGGTGGACGCGGACCAGCAGGTCGAAGATGTCGCCGCCACCGGCGAGCCGGTACAGGTTCGGCAGGCAGGAACCCATGATGCGCGGGTTGAGTTCGATGAGGCGGGGGCGGCCGTCGGCGCCCAGCATGATCTCCACGTGGAAGATGCCGAGGCGCAGGTCCAGGGCTGCGACGACGGTCTCGGCGAAGTCCATGACGGCCGCGTGGTCCTCGGCGCCGATGGCGGCGGGGATGGTGGTGCCGGTCTCCAGGGCCTCGTGGCGGCTCCAGGTCGAGCGTTCGCTGACGGCCAGCGGGAGGAAGCGGCCGCGGGCGAGTCCGATCTCGGCGGAGACGAAGCGGCCGGTCAGGTACTCCTCGACGAGGATGCCCGCCTCGTACGTGGCGTCGTCGGCGACGGCCCGGGCCACGGCCGCGCGCAGCGCCGCCTCGTCGGGGACCACGTGGGCGCCCTCGCTGGCGGAGCCGCGGGCGGGTTTGACGACGACGGGGTAGCCGGTGGTGGTGGCGAAGGCGGCGGCCTCGTCGAAGTCGGTGACGAGGGCGTGCCGGGTGGTGTCGATGCCGGCGGCGGCGAGGACCTCCCGGCAGCGGTGCTTCAGTTTGGCCGCCCGGGCGCCGCGGGCCGCGGTGAAGGGAACGCCGATCTCCTCGGCGATCTCGGCGACGGGCACGACGAGGGCGTCGACGGTGGCGACGAACCCGTCGACGGGCCGGCGGCGGTGGACGTCGAGGACGCAGGCGCGCAGGGCCTCGTACTCGGTGGCGTCGTCGAGGACGTGCACGGAGTCGACGAACGCGCCGTACGGCGAGGCGTCGAAGTCGATGTTCTGGGACTTCTCCATGCGCAGCGAGCGGATGAGGGTGACCTCGTGGCCGAGCCGTTTGGCCGCTTCGAACGCGGGTGCGTTGCCGGTCTTCCAGGTGACGAACAGGACGTGTTTGCGGGTGACTTGTTCCTGAGTGACGGGTGTGCCGGTCACGTTTTCGCGGGTTGCGCGGGGCGTTGTCATCGGACCTTCCTGGCGAACCTCTGGCCGATCCGCACGAATGCCGGGAGGCGGGTTCCGGGTGCGGGGATGAAGGAGATGGAACCGGCGAGGACGTTCTTCTTCGACATGGAGCTGAAGCCGCCGGCGCCGGAGAGGACGAGGTCGCCCTCGTCGAGGCGTTGCCACTGACCGTCGCGGCCGCGCTCGGAGTACTCGTAGCCGAGGTGTTCGCGGCCGCGCAGGACGTTCAGCCGGTAGCCGTCGGAGTCGTACCGGCCGGCGCAGGCGTCGAGGTCCATGTCGAAGGGGCGGCCGGTGCGGATGAGGCCCTCGCCGGTCAGGGCGCGCAGGAGGTCCTCGTAGAGACCGAACGCGGGGTAGGCGTTGGCCAGCAGGATCAGGAAGGTGCGCTGCTCGGGGAAGATCTGGACGAAGTTGTGGTGGCCGCTGCCGTTGGAGTTGAAGCCGAAGGCGGTCGGTCCGAACATCAGCCAGCCCAGGCCCCAGGCGTGCATGAAGTGGTGGCCGGGGACGTCGATCTGCGGGGTGCGCATCTGTGCGGCGAGCTCGGCGGACAGCAGCCGCTCCCCGCTCGGGGCGACGCCGTCGTCGAGGGCGAGGAGGGCGATCCTGGCGAGTTCGTCGAGGGTGAGGCAGACGGAGAAGGAGCCGGCCGCGTCGTCGGCGATGGTCTGGGGCGGCGGGTCGTGGCGGACGTAGCGTTGTCCGGCCTCGCTCCACAGGTAGCCGGCGGAGACGGTGTCCCCGTAGTGGCCGCCCTCGGTGAAGGTCTCGGGGATCTCCTTGATGCCGAGGGGGGTCAGCATCAGCTCGTTGACGGCGCGCCGCCAGGGGACGCCGAGGAGCTTCTCGATGAGCGCGGCGACGATGGAGGTGCCGCAGGCCGAGTACGCGAAGACCTCGCCCGGCTCGAAGAGCTGTCCGTACCCGGAGAAGGTGTCGAGGTAGCGGTCGAGGTCGGGGAGGTCGGTGTCGTGCCAGACCTCGTAGGAGTCGTCGATCCCGCTGGTGTGCGACAGGAGTTGACGTAGCGTCACGTCGACCGTGCGGCCGTCGCCGCGCCGGAACGCCTGCGGCAGCAGGGTGGTGAGGGACTCGTCCAGGCCGACCAGGCCGCGGTCGACGAGGCGCAGGGCGGTGAAGGCCAGCATCGGCTTGGTGATGCAGGTGACCCGCTGGCGGGAGGCCTCGCCCCGGGGGGCTCCCGTCTCGACGTCGTCGACGCCGTGGTGGACGAAGCGGATCGTGCCGTCGACGTACACGGCGGCGGCGGCTCCGGGAACGCCGTGGCCGCGGCCGGAGGCGTGCAGGGTCTCGGCGACGGCGGCGAGCCGGGCGTCGACCCCCTGCTCGGCGGTGGCGGCCGGGGCCTGTTCGCGCTTGCGGCGCAGCAACCGGGCCTGGGCGGTCAAGGTGCGGTGCTCGTAGATCTCGGCGACGCCCACGGTGCGACCGGCGGCGTCGCCGAGCCGGGCGGCGAGCAGGTTGGCCAACAGCGAGTGGCCGCCGACGGAGAAGAAGTCGCGGTCGGGGCCGAGTTGGGCGACGCCGAGCAGGTCGGTCCAGACGGCGGCGACGGCGGCCTCGTCCGGGTCGTCGGTGGTGAAGGCGCGGTCGGCGGCCCCGGACGCGCTCCAGTCGACGTCGCGGGCGGCGAGGGCCTTGCGGTCGACCTTGCCGTTGGGCAGCTGCGGGAGCCGCTCCTCGACCAGGATCCTGGCGGGCTGCATGTAGTGCGGGAGCTTGCGGCGCAGGTGGTCGGCCATCGCGTCGACGGGGACGTCGGCGCCTTCGAGGCCTACCCAGCACACCAAACGGGTGTCGTCGTCCGTGCGGACGGCGAGGGCCGCGACGTCCCTCAGGCCCACGACCTCACGGAGCACGGACTCGATCTCGCCGAGTTCGACGCGGAAGCCGCGGACCTTGACCTGATTGTCCCTGCGGCCCATGAACCGCAGTTCGCCGTCCTCGGTCCAGCAGGCCAGGTCGCCGGTGCGGTAGAGGGTGCCGGCCGGCAGGTGCGGCGGGGCGGGAACGAACACGGCGGCGGTGCGCTCGGGGTCGTTGATGTAGCCGCCGGCGACGCCGTCCCCGCCGAGGTGGAGTTCACCGACCACGCCGCGGGGCACCAGTTGTCCGCGCGCGTCGAGCAGGTGGGCCACCGTGTTGTGGACGGGTACGCCGATGGTCGGGCTGCCGGTGACGGGGCCGGTGAAGCACTTCCAGGTGGAGTAGGTGGTGTCCTCGGACGGCCCGTAGAGGTTGTAGAGCCGCTCGACGCCGGTGGTCGCGAAGGCGGCGTTGACGAGTTCCTTCGCGAGGGGTTCGCCGGCCACGTTGAGGACCGTCGTGCAGGCGGGTACGGCAGACCGCTGGAGCAGCACGTTCAGGGCGCTGGGCACGGTGTTGACCAGGCTCGGGCCCAGGGTGTCGTCCTCGGTGAGGGCGAGCACGTTGTCGGCGACGACGACCTGGCCGCCCGTCGTGAGCGGGGCCCACAGCTCGAACACCGAGAGGTCGAAGTTGAGCGAGGTGGCGAACAGGACACGGGACAGGTCCGCCGGGTGATAGGTGTCGCGGGCCCAGGCGAGCAGCGCGGCCACGTTGCGGTGGCTGATGACGACGCCCTTGGGCAGTCCGGTCGAGCCGGAGGTGTGGATCAGATGGGTGGTGGCGGCCGGGTCCACCTCGACCGCCGGCGGGTCGGGGCGTTCGGCGCCGGCCTTCTCCCACAGTTCGTCCCAGGGCAGGGCGGTCGCGGGCAGGGCGTCGAGCCAGGACGCGGGTCCGGAGGCGACCGCGGGCGCGGTGCCGGGCGCGGTGCCGGGCGCGTCCTCGAAGACCACGGCGGCCATGTCGGCGGTCGCGGCGATGCCGCGGAGTCGGTCCGCCGGGTAGGCAGGGTCCAGGGGGACGTAGGCGCAACCGGCCTTGTGGACGGCGAGGAGGAGGCAGACGGTGCGGTGGGTGCGGGCGACGGAGACGCCGACGCGCGAGCCGGGGGTGACGCCGTGGGCCAGCAGGGCGCGGGCGAGCCGGTTGGCCTGCTCGTCGAGCTCGCGGTAGGTGAGGGTGACGCCGCGCCACTCCACGGCCGGGGCCTGCGGGGTGCGGGCGACCTGGGCCTCGACGTGCGCGTGGAGCGTCGTGTCGCGGGGGTAGGGGCGGGCGGTGGCGTTGAGGTCCGTGAGCAGGTGGTGCGTCTCCGCCTCCGAGAGCACGGCGAGTTCGCCCACGGGGGCCGCGGGGCGGCGGCAGGCATCGAGGAGGAGCGTCCGGTAGTTGGCGGCCATCCGGGAGACGAACGCCTCCGTGAACAGGGCGCCGTCGTAGGTCAGCGCGAAGCGGACCGTGTCGTGGGCGTGCTCGACCTCCAGGAGGAGGTCGAGGCCGTCGGGGCGCGGGGCCGCCGGCCCGGTCCGGGCCGTGGCGTCGCGGCTGACGAAGCCGACGCGCAGTCCGGTGCCGAGGTCGGCGGGGACGTCGGCGCGCTCGGGGTCGCGCGTCGCGGCGCGGTGGCGGGCGGAGAGGGCGGCGGTCAGGGTCACGAAGGTGACGTCGTCCCCGATCCGGGAGCGGACGGCGACGGGATGGACCCGGTCGGGGTCGGCCGGTCCGCCGCCGCGGGCCAGGACCAGGTCGTCCTGGCCGCTGTAGCGGTGCAGCAGCACGGTGAACGCCGCGTTGAACAGGTCTGCGGCATCGAGTCCCCTGGCCTCGACGAACTCGCTCAGCGGCTGGAAGGCGTGGTCGGTCCAGGAGTGCGTGACCGGGGATCGCGACGCGTCGGCTCCGGCGTCCCGGACGGGGAGCTGGAGGGCCGGAGCGGCGTGCGTCGTCTCTTCGGGCGCGGCGGATGTGGCGGCAGGCATTTCGCCCACGGACGTGATTCCCCTCGTTCGATGGCGCTTTTCAGGTCTACGGGCACGACGGAGCGGCCTTCCGTGCGGTGCGGTGCACGAAATGGCGTCCCGCTAAGTGCGCAGACCTTCCGGAATGCGCGCACGCCGACGGAACCCGGGGCCCGGGAGGGCGTGCACAGCGTGGAATGTCGAATTGACCAAAAGTGGGAATGGAGAACTGGTACCCGAAAGGGCTGGAAAAGCAGGTGGGATTTAAGGGGCGGCGGGCTCGCGGGTGGGTGCGGCTCGTCCGCTACGGTCGGCCCAGCGCGCGACCGGCGGCATCAAGGCCCCGACCGCGGCGAATCCGACGGCCATGACCAGCCACCCGACGGCGCCGTGCTCGATGGCCAGCCAGGTGAGCAGGGCGGGCGCGATCATCTTGCCGAGGTCGGCGCCCATCGCGGCCGTGCCCTGGTACTGGCCTTGGGCGTGCTCCGGCGCGAGGCCGAAGGACATGCCCCAGCTGCCGGCCGACTGCCGGACCTCGCCGAGGACGTGCACCAGCGCCCCGGCGACGAGGAGGCCGCAGGCGACGACCGAGGAGGCGCCCTCGGTGAGGGCGAAGATCACGCAGGCGATGCCGAGGCACAGCGATCCGGCCCGGGACGCCCGCGCCGCGGCCGCCGGCTCATCGGTTCCGCGCGCGGCTCTGACCTGGAGCAGGACGACCGCGACGGTGTTCGTGATGAGGATGACGGCGATCATCCAGCGGGGCGCGCCGGTGTGGTGGAGCACCCACAGGGGGAGCACCACGTCCAGCAGCAGGTTGTGCATGGAGAGCAGGCCGTCCAGCACGACGAAGGTGAGGAAGGGCCGGTCCCGCAGGACGACCAGGGCGGGCCCGGGTCGGGCCGGTTGTGGCGGCACGGCCGGGAGCAGCAGCGTGAGCAGACCGGTGGCCAGGTACGTGCCGGCGTTGAGCACGACGGCGGCCCGGTAGACGGCGGGCGTGTCGGCCACGAGCGCCAGACCGGCGAGGGCGGCCCCGACGGAGACGCTGACGTTGCTGGTGGCCCGAAGGTAGGCGCGGACGGAGACCCGGTCCTCGGGTGGGACCAGTCCGGCGACCATGGCCATCCGGGCGCTGCGGCTGGCGCTGTACGCGATGGCCTGTAGGGACAGGACCAGCAGGTACTGGCGGAACCCGTCGACGAACAGCAGGGCGGCGGTGAGCGGTCCGAGGGCGAGGAAGGACCAGATCTGCACGGCCCGCGGGCCGATGCGGTCGGCCAGGTGGCCGCTGGGAGTGCTCAATGCCAGCGCGACACCCGCGGCGACACCGACTCCGATGCCGAACTGTCCGGGCGTGAGCTTCAGGACGGACGTGGCGTAGATGGCGTTCAGCGCCATCCACATCCCTTGTCCGAGGGTGTGCACCAGCGTGATGCCGGTGAGCGTGCGGGCAGGGCCGCGCTTCGGGAGCAACCGGTTCAGCATTGCCGTACCACGTCACTCGATTTGAATTGTCCGGACCATTTCTCGACCGTCAGGATCACTGACACCGCTCCGACCTCTCGTTCAGCACCATTGCCAACGACAAGATTCGGGAATTTCCCCCGTCACACATCCGGCCAAGATCGTCGGCCGGACACGAAGACCTATTAGAGACAGTGCCGACGTGGCGCGTCCAGAGAATGCCTTGTGGCGCTCGTCACATACGAATACCGCCCCGCGAGGGCAGTAAATTCTTGGTGAAATCCTCCGGAGCAATGTCGCGAACGTCCGCACTACTCGCCGGTAACGGCGCGGCCGGAACGGCATGAGGACACCGGCTCGGGTCGAGCACGCGTCGACCACGGATGTACCGAGCGTCCACCGCGCGTCCGCCGGGCGTCCCGGTCGACGAACGGAACGCTGTCTCTCGGGTATACCGGGCCGCGAGCGGGGCAGGCGGTGATCGGTTCGATCCATGACGAGACGGGCGGTCGTATGCGAAGCGTAGGTGTGGAAGAGGAACTGCTGCTGGTCGACGCCGACAGCGGTGAAGCCCTGGCACTCTCGGGGGCGGTGCTCGCCGCCGCCGACCGCGCGTGCGCGCCCGCCGGCCGGGAGGGCGGCACGGGTGGGAACGGGGACGGGGCGGAGGGCCACACCTTCGAGGCGGAGCTCCAGAAGGAGCAGGTCGAGTTCGCGACCAAGCCGGTGACGGAGATGGGCGAACTCCAGGAGGAGATCGTCCGTTGGCGCGGGGAGGCGGCGCGGCACGCCGCCACCGCCGGCGGCCTCGTCGTGGCGGTCGGCACCTCGCCGCTGGCCGTGCGGCCGTCCATCAGTACCGGACCGCGCTACGAATGGGTGGCGCGGCAGTTCGGCCTGACAGCGCAGGAGCAACTGACCTGCGGCTGCCACGTGCACGTGTCGGTCGAGTCGGACGAGGAGGGGGTGGCCGTCCTCGACCGGATCCGGCCGTGGCTGCCCGTCCTCACCGCGATGAGCGCGAACTCGCCGTTCTGGCAGGGCGAGGACAGCCTCTACGCGAGCTACCGCAGCCGGGTGTGGAACCGGCTGCCCTCCGCGGGTCCGGTGGACGTGTTCGGCTCCGCGGACCGCTATCACGAGCAGGTGGCCGCCATGGTGGGCACGGGCGTCCTCCACGACACCGCGATGATCTACTTCGACGCCCGCCTGTCGGCCTCGTACCCCACCGTGGAGATCAGGGTCGCGGACGTCGCCCTCCACGCCACCACCCCCGTCCTCCTGGCCGCGCTGGCACGGGGACTGGTGGAAACCGCCGCCCGCGCCTGGCGGGCCGGGGACCCTCCCGCGAGGATCAGCACCAGCCTGCTGCGGCTGGCCTCCTGGCAGGCCGGCCGATCCGGACTCGACGGGCCCCTGCTCCACCCGCAGAACATGCGGGAGGCCGCGCCGGAGGCCGTGGTCGAGGCCCTGTACCAGCATGTCCGCGACGCACTCGTCGACCTCGGTGACGACGACCTCGTCCGGACGGGCATCGCCGAGCTCCTGGAACGGGGCAACGGGGCGCGCGTCCAGCGCTCCCTGCTGCGCTCGGAGGGCAGCCTGGCAGCGGTGGTCCGGCAGTGCGCGCGCATCACGGGGGACGGCGGCTGAGTTGGTGCCCCCGGGCTCGGTGGGTCCGCCGCGCGCGTCCACCGCGCCCCGTAGGGTTCGTCCGACGGGCCTCGGCTCACACCGTCCGGCGCGGTGCAGGAGGCCGACCGATCGAAGGAGGCCGCGTGCCCACCGCACATGACTGGATCAAGGCCCTCGGCCTGGAACCGCACGTGGAGGGCGGGTACTTCCGGCGGACCTTCCAGGCGGACCACCGCCCCCGGACCAGGACGCCGCGCGGTGAGCGCCACACCCTGACCTCGATCCACTATCTGCTGACCAGTTGGTCACCCGTCGGGCACTGGCACCTCAACGAGTCCGACATCCTGCACTTCCACCACCATGGTGAACCGGTCACCTACCACCTGATCCACCCGGACGGCCGGCACACCACCGAGGTCCTCGGCCAGGACCCGGGCCGGGGGCAGTCCCTCACCCTCGCGGTGCTCGGGGGCGTGTGGAAGGCGTCGCACCTGACCGACGGGGACCACGCCCTGATCAGCGAGGCCGTGGCCCCCGGGTTCGACTACGCCGACATGACCCTCGGCCGGACCGCCGACATGCTGCGTCACTTCCCGCAACACGCCGAACTCGTACGCCGGTACTGCCGCCCGCCGTCGGAGCAGTGAGGGCGGCGGGTGGGGCGGGCACGCCCCGCAGGTCTAGAGGTAGGGGTCGAAGGGGATGCCGGCCGGTTTGGCCTCGGCCAGGTGCGAGGTGAAGGAGCCGTCCTTCAGGCCGAAGTGCGCACTGCCGAAGTCGGCCTGGCTCAACTTGTCGCGCAGGCCGGGCGGATAGCCGTTCCATCCGACGAGCGCCGGGAACTGCCAGGTGCGCTTGTGGTTCTCGGCCGGTTCGTCGTTGGTGTTCGCCGCGCGGAAGCAGTGGGTTCCGAGGCCGTCCTTGTGGTAGACGACCTTGGGGTGGTTCCCGTCCCAGCGGATCCGGTCCCGCGCGTGGACGACGAAGTCCCCGTGGGCCGAAGTGGCCACGTATTTGGCCTCGTTGCCCTGGATCCACACCACCACGTGTTCCCAGTCGTGGCGGTGCCCTCCGAGGCTGATGCCGGGAATCGCCTGGTCCTTCTCGAAGTACAGCGCGTACACCACGGCGCACCAGCCGTTGTTGCAGGTCGCCCGGGAGTAGCTGTTGGTGTTGTCGAGGTCCGAGGCGTCCCGGCAGTTTCCGTTGAGGGCGCCCGTGGGGTTGAGGCCGCCGTTCAGCACGCCGGTCGAGCCCATGGCCGGCGTCGGGTAGCAGCCGTCGGTGTCGTAGTCGAAGGCCGGCTGGTACGTCAGCTCGAGCGCGTCGGCGCTGACCGGCAGGGCCGGCGGCGGTGCGGCGAAGGCCGGCTGGGAAACGCCGACGACGAGCGCGAGGGCCGCGCCGGCGACCACGAACGATTTCCGCGTACGACGGTACGTCCGCAAGGGTGAGCCTCCTGGCCGGCCGGGTGCGGGCGCGATATCGGGGTCCGGCCCGAGCCGAAATCCGAACGCCCGGAGCATCATTGGCCACGCCACTCCATCCGGCAAGGGTTCGGATCCGATGAACTACCCCCGCAGGGTGCTGAGTTGCGGGCCTCGCACTCGCCCGGTCCCCCGACGGCCCGTCGGGCGCAGCCGTCCAGGCGCGCCGCGACCGGGCCTTCGGTCCGCGCCCTAGCGGTCCACGGGGTTGTTGCCGGTGATCGTGCCGTCCGTGCCGGACACCGTGACGGCGTGTCGGACGCCGTCCGGACCGAGGACCACCGCCAGCCAGGCGCTGCCCCCGCCTTCCTGCGCGACCACGCGCAGGCTCTCCACCTTGCCGCCGTTCACCGCTGCCGCCGCCTTGCCGGCCGCATCGCCGATGGCCAGGGAGGGCAGCGGCGCCGGGGCCGCCTGGGCGGATCCGCCCCGCGCACCCCGGCCCGCCGGGCCCCCGAGCGCCCCGTGCTCCCCGGGGCCCGCCTGATCGCCGCGACCGGGGCCCGCCTGGTCAACGCGACCGGGGGCCGCTTCGGCCCGGCGCTCCCCCGGACCGTCGGGGCCCGGCGCGGTCCGGATCAGGCGCGGCCCGCCCTGTCGATCGTGGTGGTGCTCGGCCGCCGCCAGGGCCGCCACTCCCCCTCCGACGACCACCACGGCGATGCCGACCGCGGCCCATCGGGCGCCGTTGCCCCGGGGCACCAGACGGCCCACGGCCGCACGACCCCGGGAGCCCGCGGCCGGCGCCCCGCTCTGCGTCGGCGCGGGCGGGCCGGGCTTCCCGGCCGGTTCGGGCTGTGCGGACGGCGGGATCGACGAGTCGGACATACCGTTGCTCCTCAGGACGACCGGGCGCTTCACCCGGCGGGGTCCCCGAGCATGCCGAGCCGATGCTGAAGCCCTGCTGAAGCCGGCTGAAGACCTCTTCAGCCTCCGGTGGCCCCGGCCTGAGACCCTGTTCGACATGCGCGTACTGGTGGTGGAGGACGAACGGCGACTGGCCGTGGCCCTGCAACGGGGACTTCGGTCCGAGGGATTCACGGTCGACGTGGCCCACGACGGGCTCCAGGGACTGTGGATGGCCACCGAGCACGACTACGAGCTGATCGTGCTCGACATCATGCTGCCCGGCCTGAACGGCTACCGCGTCTGCGCGAAGCTGCGCGCCGCCGGCAACGAGTCCGGCATCCTGATGCTCACCGCGAAGGACGGCGAGTACGACGAGGCGGAGGCGCTGGACACCGGTGCCGACGACTTCCTGTCCAAACCGTTCTCCTACCTGGTCCTCGTCGCCCGGCTCCGCGCGCTCGCCCGGCGCACGGGCCGCCGCACCCCACAGGTGCTGCGGTGCGGCGACCTGGTGATCGACCCCGCCCGGCGGTCGTGCTCCCGCGACGGCACCGACATACGCCTGACCGCCAGGGAGTTCGCCGTCCTGGAGTGCCTGGCCCGGCGCTCGGGCGAGGTGGTGCCCAAGCGGGACATCCTGGAACAGGTGTGGGACAGCGCCTTCGAGGGCGACCCCAATGTGGTCGAGGTGCACGTCAGCGCCGTACGCCGGAAGATCGACGCGCCGTTCGGGCGGGCCGCGCTGGAGACCGTGCGCGGGGCCGGATACCGACTGGCGGCCGACGGTGGCTGAGCGTCCCCGCCCCGACGCCGACGCCCTCGGGTTGCCGGAGGAGGGACGTGGCCCGCGGGTGCGCGGCCTCCGGTTCCGGGCCCGTGAGCGTGCGCGCGACGGCGGCGTGCCGGTGCTCGGTCGTCTCCTGCGGCGTCCGCCCCCGGACGGCCGCCCGGCCGCCGTCGTCCGCACGCTCGCCGACACGGCGCTGGAGCGGTGGCCGGCGCTGCGACGACTGTGGCCCACCACCGTGCGGGCCAGGGCGACCCTGGGGGCTTGCCTCGTCGTGGCGGCGGCCCTGTCTCTGGCCTCGTTCGCCCTGCTCAGCCTGCTCGAGGCGAACTTGCTGCGCAACGCGGAGAACGACGCGCGCCGGCAGGCCGACAGCGTGGCCCAGCTCGCCGCGGCCGGCCGGCTCGACCGCGTCCGGCCGATCGGTCGCGGGGTGGAATTCGTCCAGGTGGTGGGCGCCGACGGCCGCGTCCTGTTCGCCACTCCCAACCTCATCGGCGTTCCGGCGTTCTCCGCGTTCTCCGCCGCGAACCCCGGCGGGCCCCGGATCCGCTTCCAGACCTGGCAGGGCCGCCCGCTGGGCGCGAACCACCGTCAGCGGGTCGTCCAGGTCGCCACCGACACGCCGAGCGGCCCCGCCGTCGTCTACGCCGGGGCGTCCCTGCGCGACGCGGACGCAGCCGACGACACCACCACCGCCGCACTCGTGATCGGCATGCCGCTGCTCCTGATCACCGTGGCCCTGGTGACGTGGCGGGTGACCGGACGGGCACTGCGGCCCGTGGAAGCGATCCGAGCCGAGGTCGCCGAGATCTCCGACCGCGATCTGCACCGCCGGGTACCGGTCCCGACCACCCGTGACGAGGTCGCCCGCCTGGCGCAGACCATGAACACCACTCTGGACCGGCTGGAGGCCTCCGGCGCCCGTCAGCGTCAGTTCATCGCCGACGCCTCGCACGAACTGCGCTCCCCCATCACCGTCCTGCGCACGCAGTTGGAGGTGGCCCTGGCCGTACGGGATCCGGAGCTGTGGCCCGAACTCATCGGTGGCGCCCTCCAGGACGTCGAGCGGCTGCAACGCCTCGCCTCCGACCTCCTGTTGCTCGCCCGCATCGATGCCGCGCAGCCCGTGGCCGCCGTCGATCTCGATCTGACGGAGCTGGTGGACGAAGCCGTGGAGGCCAGGCCGGCCGACCGGGTGCCCGTACGCACGCGCTTGGAGGAGGGCGTACGGATCGCCGGCAGCGCCCTGTGGATCGGCCGGATCATCACCAACCTGCTGGACAACGCCGAGCGTTACGCGGACCGGCGGGTGGAGATCACCCTGCGCACAACGAACGGCGCGGGTCCGCGCACGGCCGTGCTGGAGGTCACCGACGACGGCCCCGGTATCCCCGCGGCCGACCGGGACCGGGTTTTCGAGCGCTTCACCCGCCTCGACGACTCCCGCAGCCGCGACCACGGCGGTGCGGGCCTGGGCCTCGCCATCGCCCGCGACCTGTCGGCCCATCACGGTGGGACGCTGACCGCCGAGGACGCCGCGCACGGCGCCCGCCTGATCCTGCGGCTGCCGGTCGCACCCACGGAGCTCGGGACGGACGGCGCCGCGTCTATCATGCGATGGAACCGGAACGAAGGGAGCTCCCAGAGTGGGTAGCAGTGTCGAGACGCTCGAATTCCAAGCCGAGACGCGTCAGTTGCTCCGCTTGGTGATCCATTCGATCTACTCGAACAAGGACATCTTCCTGCGCGAGTTGATCTCGAACGCCTCGGACGCCCTGGACAAGTTGAGGTTGGAGTCACTGACCGACGCCGACCTCGTGGCCGACACCTCCGATCTGCACGTCGCGCTGGAGACCGACCCCGACGCCCGTACGCTGACCGTCCGGGACAACGGCATCGGCATGAGCCGCGACGACCTCGTGGAGCTGATCGGCACGATCGCCAAGTCGGGCACCGCCGGTCTGCTGGAGAAGATCAAGGAAGCCGACGACGCCGCGGCGGCGCAGAGCCTGATCGGGCAGTTCGGCGTGGGCTTCTACTCGGCGTTCATGGTCGCGGACAGGGTCACCCTGCACACCCGACGGGCGGGGACCGAAGAGGGGACCCGGTGGGAGTCCGACGGCGAGGGGACCTACGAGATCCAGGCCGTCGACGGCCTTCCCGTGGGGACCTCGGTGACCCTGCACCTCAAGCCCGTCGACGGTGAGGACGGGCTCGCCGACTACCTGGCCGAGCACAAGATCCGTCAGATCGTCAAGCAGTACTCCGACTTCATCCGGTGGCCGATCCGGATGACGGTCGAGCGGACCGATGCCGAGGACGTCACGACGAGCGACGTCGAGACGCTCAACTCGATGAAGGCGATCTGGGCCCGGCCGCGCAGCGAGGTGACCGAGGCCGAGTACAACGAGTTCTACCGGCAGATCAGCCACGACTGGCAGGATCCGGCCGAGACCATCCACATGCGGGCCGAGGGCAACTTCGAGTACGAGGCCCTGCTGTTCGTGCCGTCGCGGGCGCCGTTCGACCTGTTCTCCCGGGAGAGCAAGCGTGGGGTGCAGCTGTACGTCAAGCGCGTGTTCATCATGGACGACTGCGAAGCGCTGATGCCGAACTACCTGCGCTTCGTGAAGGGTGTGGTGGACGCCCACGACCTGTCGCTGAACATCTCCCGCGAGATCCTCCAGCACGACCGGCAGATCCGCAGCGTGCGCCGTCGCCTGGTCAAGAAGGTCCTCGGCGCCCTCAAGTCCGTGCGGAACGACGACGCCGAGCGCTACGCGGAGTTGTGGGGCCAGTACGGCCGGGTGCTGAAGGAGGGCCTGCTGGAGGACGTCGACAACACCGAGGCCCTGCTGGAGCTGGTGTCCGCCGACTCCACGCACGACAAGGGGACGACCACCACCCTGCGCGCGTACGTCGAGCGCATGCAGGAGGGTCAGGACACCATCTACTACCTGACGGGCGAGAACCGCACCACGGTGGAGAACTCGCCGCACATGGAGGCCTTCGCCGCCAAGGGCTACGAGGTGCTGATCCTGACCGACCCGGTCGACGAGGTCTGGACGGACCAGGTGCCCGCCTTCGACGGCCACCGGCTGCAATCGATCGCCAAGGGCCAGGTCGACCTCGGCGGGTCCGGCGAGGACGACGAGGACGCCGAGTCCGGGTCGAAGCGCGACGAGGAGTTCGCCGCCCTGCTGCCCTGGCTGACGGCCGCGTTGTCGGACGAGGTCAAGGAGGTCCGCCTGTCGTCCCGACTGACGACCTCGGCCGCGTGCGTCGTCGGTGACGCCGACGACATGACCCCGACCCTGGAGAAGATGTACCGGGCGATGGGGCAGCAGATGCCCCCGGTCAAGCGGATCCTGGAGCTCAACCCGACGCATCCGCTGATCACCGCGCTGCGTACGGCGCACGGGGCGAACGCCGACGACGACTCCCTGAAGGAGATCGCGGAACTCGTGTACGGCAGCGCGCTGCTCGCCGAAGGAGGCGACCTGCCCGACGCGGCCCGCTTCACCCGGCTGCTCACCGACCGGCTGACCCGCAGCCTGTGATCGGTGGGGGTGGGGGGCCCCCGCCCCCGGGGGCCCCCCCCCCCCCCCCCCCCGCCCGGGGGGGGGGGGCCCCCGCCGGGGGGGGGCGCCGGCCCGGGGGGGGGGGGGGGGCCCCGCGGGGGGGGGGGGGGGTGGGG
>NZ_JBIAVF010000033.1:0-56114 GCF_042893755.1 Streptomyces sp. NPDC001568
GAACACCTCCATCAGCCGCTCGGGCAGTTCGTCGGGGGAAAGCGGTCGGCCTGCCGGGGTCTCGTTCACACCATCATCATGACACCTTGGTTGTCGTGATCCCAAAAACATGACACCTTGGTTGTCATGACCGACAACGCGACCACCCCCCCCGCACACCAGTTACCGAGCCCTTCGACACCGTCGAGGCCTTCGAGTCCGCAGACGGCCCGCTCGCCTACCGCGACGCAGGCCCCCGCGACGCCCGCCCCCTGGTGCTGCTCCACACCGGCTTCACCGACCACACCCAGTTCGACAACCTGATCCCCGAACTGTCCCGGCACCACCGGATCATCGCCCCGGACGCCCGCGGCCACGGCTACTCCGCCAACGCAACCGAGCCGTTCCGCCAGACCGACGACCTCGCTGCCCTCCTGGGCCACCTCGACCTTGCCGAACCGGCGGTCCTGGTAGGCATCTCGATGGGCGCCCTGACCGCCATCGACACCGCGCTGGAGCACCCCGAACTGGTCCGCGCCCTGGTCGTCAGCGGCCGCGGCATCGGCGAACCCGACCTCACGGACCCCTGGTCCACCGTGGTCGGTCAGGCCCAGTCCGCCGCCCTCGCGACCGGAGACATACCCGGCTGGCTCGACGCCTTCGCCCAATGGGCCCCCGGACCCCACCGCACCCTCGACGACGTCAACCCCGAAACCGTGCGCCAAGTAAAGGAGATGGCGCTGCGCACGCTCATGAAGCACACTCCCGACGAACAGGACCTCACCGTCGCGGTCGCCGGTGTGGCGGAGCGCGCGAAGAACGAGCTCACCCTCCCGGTCCTCGCCATCAACGGCGCCCTCGACGCCCCCGGCACGGTGGCGACCGCCGATGCCCTGATCCGTTCCGTTTCGAATGGCCGCACCGTCACCCTCGATGGCGTCGCCCACTACACGACCATGGAGGCCCCGGAAGCGTTCACCCGAGCCCTGGAGCAGTTCCTGCACGAGCTCGCCGACGCCGACACAGCCGACGCCCGCTAGGGGCCGACCGACCCTCGACACCGCCACCGTCCCGACCGCCGGATTGATCCGCCAGCCACCCGCCGCCGCCGGATCAAACGGTCACCCGCGCGGGGCGGTGCCACACCGCGCCCCACGTTGGCCGGGGTTCGTGGAGCTGGGCGTGGCGCTCGGGCGCCCGCTTGCGGCTGCCGCCGGGGCCGCCGTCCTCGGCGCGGCAAGGCGGACCGGGACCGGTCCATGCGACGCATGAAGGCGAGCGACGAAGCGAGCGACGCCGATCCGGGCGAGGTGGCGAAGCTCATGCGGCAGGCGCCGCCGATTCTCAATGAGCCTGTCACCGTGATCTTCACCGCCCGGGTTCGGGGTGATGGAGGGGCGGACAACCGCGTGTGAGGCGCGCGTGTGAGGCGGTGAACTCCTACCGTGTTGGGGTGGATCACTTCGCGGGTCGGCGCCGGGGCTGCCGGAACCTGAACGACGTGCAGGTGGAGCTCGCTCGGCGGCTGGCGGTGCGGGCGGAGCGGCTGAGGGCCGAGGCGGTCCTGGACGGCGGGGAGGGGTTGTCGGTGGTGGAGGCGGTGGCCTTGGCGGCGGTCCAGCTTGGTCCGGGCCCGCCCGCACTCACGTCCTGACCTCTGCCCGGCTGCACGTTGGGCTGCCCGGATCTGCTTCTGGTGGTGCGCGTTCACTTGTACGCCGACACGTGGCACTGGGAGGGTCGTATCCGGTGGTCGGGCGGCGGAACCTGTGGCGTGCCGGGTCGTTGAAGGGTTCGGGATGCACACCGCTCTTGCGGGCTCGACCCTGGTTCCCCCCAGGGCCTTCCTGAGTCGGCCCCGGGTTCTGACATTTGACAGTTCCCGCCCCCGCCGGACCTGGCCGGGGGCGGGTTTCACCGCGAGCGGCGGTGTCGGTGTCAGGTGTCAGGACCCGCCCCGACGGGGCGTCGGGCCGGCGCCCGCGCGTCCCGGCCGGGGCCGACTCCGGCGTCACCGCGGATGTCATCGCGAGGGCCTGTGACATCTCCGACCTGGGCGCGGCTGGCCCGGCGGCGTGGATGTCGCCCGGAGCCACCTGGCACGCGGGACGCTCGCCTTCGAGCTCGGGGCCGGGTACGAGAGGAGCGCATTCATCCCTATCCTTGCCGGCGGCACTGGGCGCTCGTACCGGCGTTCGTCCACCGCTTCCTCACCGAAACGGGCGCCACCCGGTGCGGACGCGGGGCTGCCACGCCTTCCCGGCCCGGCGCGTGAGCCGCCACCGCGACGGGCCCCGTGCGATCGTGACCGGATGAGCGAGCCGACCAGTCCACTGCCGGGTTATCTGCGACTGATTTGGGTCGGCGACGCCGACGACAGTGGGCGGCGCAAGATCTTCTCCGACCGCCTCAGCCGCTGCACCTGGACCACCCCCGCCACCTGGGACACCACGGGCCGCCTCCTCGCGCGCGGCGCCCTCGGCCAGGAGGCCCGCGCCACCCCGCCACTGAGCACAGGGGTGATCTCCCGCAACGGCGACGGCAGCGAGACTCTGCGCAGTACCTGCGGCCACCTCCTCTACCTCGACGGCCGCGGCGGAGCCGTAATCGACACCCCCGACGGCATCCGGGACGCCCCCGGCATCAGCGTTTTCTTCATCCACGACCCCCAGCGCACCCCCGGCCGCCGCGTTACCATCCCGCAGCGGTCCACGGTCGAGGAACTGTTCATCGCTCCTGCGGGCGCGCCATGATCTCCGGTGCATCCGCGGGGCGAGAGCACCGCAACGCCTTGACCCTGCCCGCAACGACCCCGGAGCGGCCGGTTCCGTGAGGCACGGGCCTGGGCCGCCAGGGTGATCGGCGGGTGATGTCCTGATGCGGTCCCGTGTGGTGGAGGGCATTGGTGTGGCGCTGCCGTAGCGGTGACCGCCGCGTGTCCCTTCTTGGCAGCCATACCGGAGGTCCGTGACGGTTCCGCTTCCCCCGCCCCGGAGCCCGGCGTTGGTGACGGCAAGCCCGGGGCCGAGGGGCGGTGAGCCGCGGAAACCCTTCCACACCGGCGGAGCACCGTTCACCACTCGGCCGCCGCACCCCAGGACCCGCACTGCGCCCGTCGGTCCGATCGCTCAACCATTGCTGCGAGACCGCTTCGGGACCACATCAGAAGGCAGACAGCCCAGCCTGGGGGTCCAGCTGACCACCCCTTGGCCGCTGCGCCCCGTAGCGTTCAAGGGCGGCGGCGAGGACGCCTCCCCTGGACCACATGGGAGGTGACCGGCGTCATCGGGGCGGATTCGGACTAACAGGGGCTGACCCGTAACTGATGGTGTGTCTCAGTGGGGTTCAGCAGATGCCGTTGAGAGCGAGCGAGTGCTGAGCGAAAAGCAGGTCGACGTAGGTCAGTGCGGTACCCGATCATCCGTTCATGCCCCTGAACGAGACCCTTGCCCGCGTCGATGCAGACCTGGCCGCCGGCCGGGTTCCCGTCGCGCGCCAGCGCTTGCGCGGTCTCATCTCTTCCTTCCCGCACGACCTGGCGCTCCGCCGTCGCCTGGCCGAGGTGTACCGGCTCTTCGGCGACGCCGCCGAGGCCGGACGCTGGATGTACCTGGAAGAGGACCGGAACGCCGACGAGACCGCCGCCTTCGAGGCGCGGTACGGGTCTCCCGGGTGGCGGATGAAGGCCCTTGCCTGGCACGGCCCCGAGGCGAAGGCCGCCACCGCCTTCGCAAAGGGGCAGTTGGTCGCGGTGCGGACCGCCTGCGCTGAGGAGCTGGGGCACCCCGTCGACTGGGACGACCCCGCCTCCTACCGGGACGACCTGGAAGAGGAGTGCCAGGCGCCCTCCGAGCCGTGGACGGTCGGCGGTGTGCTGGCCGGCGTTGGCTTCCTGGTGGCGAGCCTTGTGTTCCTCGCGATCTGGGTGAATGGACTCGTTGCACTCTTCGACTGACTCGGGTCACCGGGCCCGGCGACTCCCGAGGCAGCTCGGAGATCATTTACGGGACAGCTCTTGGTTGGGTGGATCCGCTTCCGCAGGCCTGGGCGGGGACGGCGGCCCCGCGGCCGGGCGAGGTGGCGGGGCCGCCACACGGATACCGGCCCGGGGCGGATGGGCCGGTGGGCACGTGTCGTCCCTCAACGGCCGCGGTCGCTCGTGCGTTACGCCCGTTGGGCCGTTCAGGTGTGCAGGCGGCTGTTGGCGCCGTCCTGTGCCTCGGCGTTTTCGTCGTTGAACCAGTAGTCGCCGGCGGCCAGGTAGCGGAAGGAGTGGGTGCTCGCGGCGGGCAGGGCGACGGTGACAGCCCGGTTGCCGTCCTTGCGGGGGACGAGCTGGTGGACGCCGGGCTGCCAGTCGTTGAAGTCGCCGACGACGCTGACCGGCCCGGGCGGGGTGTCGGCGGGCAGGACGAACGTGACCTCGGTGCGGTCCTTGAGCGGGGTGCGCTCCAGCATGGCGATCGGCTCCTGACGAACGAGAGGGAGTGGGGTTCGCGCTCATCCTCGGCATCGGGACCGCGGCCCGCACTCCGACGCGGCCGCACCCTGCCGAACATCACCACGACAATCCGTAGCCGAAGAAATGCGGAAAGCGAAGACCCGTGGCAGTTTTGGCGGGAGGCGGAGGAATCCGCACCCCACGCATCAAGGAGTGGCCGTCATGGGCGGTAAGCAGGACAAGCGCCAGGAACCGGGCAAGGGCCGCGAAGAGCAGCAGCGTCCGCAGCGGCCCGGGCAGGACCCGGTGCGCCCGGTGCCGGGCACCCCCGCGCGTGGGGGTGAGCGCCCGCAGGAGATGGAGCGGCACCGCGAGGAAGATCTGAGCGACGAGCGTCTGCGCAACAACGCTTTCTGAGTCGCAGCGGTATCCCACGCACGCAGAGCCCGGCCGGGCCCGTAGTCACCAGGCCGGGCTCTGTTCTGCCATGTCGCGAACCGTGCCGGTAAGCCCGCCGCGCGGGTCGGGGGATAGCGCGTCCGGCCCAACCCATGAGCGGCGCAACGTGGCCCCTGGGCAGGACAACCCGGGGGTAACGCTCAGCGGGCCCGCGCCTCGGGTGCTGAGAAAACGCGTGGCCAGCATGCCGGATGCCGCCCCGCGGCGTCGGGCGGCTCGCCGTACGGCCGGCCGTTTGCGAGTCCCGGTAGGTGTATCGGAACTGGCCGTCCGCTGTCGAGGCCGACGACGGGAGGGCCGGCAGGGGCATGAGGGTACTGAAAGTTGCACCTGCCTCAGTCGTGCGGGCCGAGGTGTGGACCGTCTGACTTGTGGATCCGGGTACGGATCTTGAAGCGCTGATGAGGTGGGCGGTCGGCAGCCGTGATCTCCGTCGACTCCTTTGACAAGGACCATTTACATTATGACAAGCTCCCGTTACGTTGACCGTATGGGGAAAACATCGGAGAACCGCCAGAGCCGAAGTGACATGGTCCGCACCCGAGAGTGGTTCGTCGACTGGTTGCCCGCGGCTGTCGCTCTCGGGCTGCTCGCCTTGATCTCGGAGTTCGGCCTGTTCGGCTCGGACGGCTCATGGAAACTGTTCTGGTCGCTGCTGAACATCGTCCCCGGACTGTGGATTGTCCGGGCCGTGCTCAGGAGCCTTCGCCGGGCCGATGAGTACCAACGGCGTTGCCAGCTTGAGGCCCTGGCGATCGGGTTCGGCGTGCTCGTCATGGCGATCTACACCGTCGGGCTGCTCCAGGCCGCCGGCGTCGGTGAACTGCGTCAGCTGGTCCAGATCAGCTTCCTCGGCAGCATCCTGGTCTGGATCGCGGCCCTGCTGTTCAAGACCCCGCGCACCCGGTGAAGAACCGACTCAGGGAACTGCGCGCGGCGCGCCGATGGAGTCAGACCGACCTCGCGGACCGCCTTGAGGTGTCCCGACAAACCGTCTACGCCATCGAGGCGGGCCGCTACGACCCGAGCCTGCCGCTCGCGTTCAAGATCGCTGCCATCTTCGCCGAACCGATCGAGGCCCTCTTCTTCCCCGACGAGAACACCGACAACACACCATGAACTTCGAGGACAACGGGCTGGGCAGGTCGCACCGATGCTGCCCCAGCATCGCCGCCCGGCACTGCGGACCCGGGTCGGACCGTGCTGCTTGAAATGGGTCCTGCCCACCGTAGGAGTCGGTGGGCAGGACCCATTTCCCGTCCACCCGGTGGCTGCCGAGCATCCCGCAAGGTCTTTGAGGCCTTGGGAACCGGCGAGACGACGGACATCCCGTACATGGAACCCGCACCGCGCCGGTAGCCACGTGCTCCGGGGCCTGTCGTGACCGCACCCGCCTGGTACGGCACGGACCACGTTCGAGTGGCTCGGCGCGCGGGCGGATCCCACGAGGGAGAAAGGCCTTGCGTCGCGGGTCCGACGCTCTTCGCCGCCGGAACCCGGGCTTCCGAGGCAGTCGCTCAGGGCTTGATGACGGCGGTCCAGCCGAGGGTGCAGGAGAGTGCGGGGGCGGTGCAGGAGGTTTCGTAGAGGTCGCCGCTGGTGGTGAGGACCTTGACGTGGACGCGTTCGCCGTTGAGCTTGATGCCGACGCTGCAGGTGTTGCGCGGGTATCCGGGGGTGACGGGCAGCGTCAGGTCGCGCCAGGTGTAGGCGCCGGTGAGGCTGGGCCGGTAGCCGACGAAGGTCTTCCCCCGGGTGAGGGCGGCGCTGTACTCGCTACCGGGGGCGACACCGGCTACGACCGCGACGTCGACGCACGGCCCGGCGGGCCCGGCCGGACCGCGATCACCCTTGGGCCCCTTCGCGCCCTGAGGCCCCCGCGGTCCGTCGTCGCCGCGCGACTCGTACGGTCCCTCGGAGGCCTGCGCCGTGCCCGCCCCACCGGTCCCGGCGCCGGGTGCGGCGAGAGCCGGCGCCGCGATCGCGGTCAGGCTCAGAGCCAACGGGACGGCCCAAAGGGCCAGGGGCCGCACGCGCCGAGTGGTCTTCAGAACTTCCTGCATTGCTGCTCCTCGTTGATGGTGATGGCCGAGGGGAGCATGGAGTGCGGTGCGGGTAGCGGGCCGATGACAGGCCGATTGTCGGACCAACGTCAACGGATCGGCGTAGGCGAACGATTCTCACGCCCGCTGTTTCGACGTAGGGATGGCTATCCGCGTCTCCCGCGCAGGGCGGACCGCGTCGTGCTGCCCGTTTCTGAGGTGGCCGCGTTCGGGCCCGGACGGAGGATCGTGCGGCTGTTCGTGGGTCATGGATGCAGGGAACGGGGGCAAGGGCGAGGCCTGGGGAAGACTTCCCCGGGTACGGCCGGGCACCCCCGTCCGGCCGACGCCAAGGAAGGATGTTGTTGTGTCGAAGGTCGAGGAGTCCGTCGAGGTCGACGTCCCCGTGCGCATGGCCTACAACCAGTGGACGCAGTTCGAGTCGTTCCCCCACTTCATGGAGGGCGTGGAGCGAATCGACCAGCTCACCCCCACACTGACGCACTGGGTGACGAAGTTCGGTGGCGTGGACCGGGAGTTCGACGCCCAGATCACCGAGCAGATTCCCGACGAGCGCGTCGCTTGGACCACCGTGGACGGCGAGGTGAAGCAGGCCGGTGTGGTCACCTTCCACCACCTGGCCGACAACAAGTCGAAGGTGATGCTGCAGCTGGACTACGACCCCGAGGGCTTCGCCGAGAACGTCGGCGACAAGCTGGGGTTCGTGAAGCGGCAGATCACCGGGGACCTGAAGCGGTTCAAGGAGTACATCGAGGAGCGCGGTACCGAGACCGGTGCCTGGCGCGGCGAGGTCTGAGAGACCCGCTCTTCGCGACTGAGGCGACGCGGCGTCCCGGCGGTTGCGTCCGGCCGCCGCCGGGGGGACCGCGGGCCGGGATGGAACGGCCCGCGGCACGGTGACCAACGCGCCCACCCCCGGGATGGTCACGGCGGTGGGTGCAGGGTGTTGACGGCCGGCGTTCAGCCGGCCGGTCCGGTCGGTGCCGTCTCGTCGGTTGCGGTGAGGTCGCGGGCCTGGTGGACGCGTTCCTCGAGGAGTCGCCGGAACCCGGGAAGCGTGTAGCGTTCTCCGGTCGCGGCGTGGCGGCCGGGAATCCCGGCAAGGTCGGCCATGACCTGCTGCGGTTGGGCCTGCCAGCCCACCACCAGCACTCGTAGTCCGTGGCATTCCGCCCGGTGGTGCAGGTCCAGCAGGTGCAGGAGCCCCTCCCGGTTCATCAGGGTCACACCGTGCAGGTCCAGCATGAGGACCCGCTCGAAGCCGCCGTCACGCTCCAGTACCCGTCCCAGAGCGGCGCCGCCGCTCTCGTCGAGTTCGCCGCCGACGACGGCCCAGAGGGTGCGGTCCCGGTGCTGGACGTCCACAGTGATCAACGCGTTGCCTCCCGTCACCCGGCAAGCGGGTGCTTGCGGGGCCTCATCCTGGCGTTGAGGCGGCTGCGGCGGGGCCGTGACCCGCCGGCCATACGGCGCCTCGTGTTGACGGCGGTAGGAAGCTCGCCGATGGGGCTTGGTGCGAGGGTGCCGGCCCATCATGTTGTTGGGACGGCCTGCCGGGGGCTTCTCGCCTTCCGGATAACGCCCGGGAGGAGCGGTGGCCCGCGTACTGCCGCGGCCTGCTTCCCGGCCGGTGCCCTGTCCGATCGGTGGCTCCGCTGTCCACGCGTGTGACCCGTCGGAGAATCCACAAACGGGCCTGGGGGATGATTCTTTGGGACTTTTGACCAACGATCAGGACCTGCCACCGCCCAGCCGGCGGCCGAACTCTCGGCAACGGCGCCGGGCCCTGCCGGCGACCCTTCGCACACCTGGAGGTTCTCGTGCCCGCACAAGCGATCGGGCTGACTTTGACCGCGGCCGGCGGCGCCCTCACACTCGCGGGCGCCGCACTGTGCTTCCTCCCCGGCCCTGGCACACCCCTGCTCGCGGCCGGGCTGCTCCTTCTTGTCGCGGGCACCGCCGTGCAGGTGTTTCGCCGAATACGAGGCCGGGACCCCGATCGCCGATGACCCTGGCGGTCCCTGCCGCGTCATGTTGACCTACCGTGCGGGCTTGGAGCTGCGCTCGGGCCATCAGCTCGTTGTTCCTCTCGGCGCCCGGATCGATTGGTGCCCCGCCCTGGGCCGTCTGCTTACGGATGGGACGCTGACGAGCCTGCACAACGTGCGCATTGTCGCGACCTGTCGTCCGTCGGGGTGGTTCCTCGGTTCGTCTCCTGTGCGTCGGGTTCGTGGCCGGGGGTGCGGGGGGTTGGAATGGGCGTGCGGGGAGTGGACCGGACCCTGCTCCCGGCTCCGTGGCGCTGCCGGTCGCGGCTGGCCGGCAGCCGTCACACGCGCCGTACGCCGCCGCGATCGGCAGCATTCATCCGCCGGTTGACCAGGGGGGATTGAGCTTCGCTTGTCGCGGGCGCCGAGCCCTGGTTCGCCGGCCCGTGAACCGCATCAAGGCCCGACGCTCCGGCGACGCCGCTCTCGACGGGCGGGGGCAAGGACGGTGGGACTGCGGCCCCTTTCCTGCGTGGTGGGGGAGCCGCAGCCGTCGGTGGGGTGCTGCCTAGAGGCGGCCGCCGTAGTAGTGGCCGACCTGGTCGCGGTAGCCGGCGTCGCCGCGGTGCTTGTCCTTGTCGTATTCGGGGGAGTCCTTGATCTGGTCCTTGGTGAGGTTGACGTGGATCTTCTCCTCCTTGGCGTCGACGCGAACGATGGTGCCGGCGGGCAGGAGGACTTCCTTGCCGAAGATCCAGGGGCCGGTGTCGACGACGATGTAGGAGGAGCCGACGTCCTCGGTGTGCTCGTCGACCTTCCCGATGTTGCCGTCGGTGGCTTCGACCTTGAAGCCGACCAGCCGGGTGCCGGGCACGTAGTGCGACTCCGGGTTGTAACTCCACATATCGGTCACAGGGGTTCTCCTTCGTGTGATGGTGCTCAGGTGTGCAGGAGGCTGTTGCGGCCGTCGTGGCCGTCGGCCTCCTCCTCGTCGAGCCAGTTGCCGCCGTCGGCGAGGTAGCGGAACCCGTGCCGTTCCCCGGCCGGGAGGGTGACGGCGCGGTTGCCGTCGGGGCGTTCGGCCAGTGGATGCAGGCCGGGTTGCCACTGGTTGAAGTCGCCGACCACGCTGACCTCACCGGCCGGATGGCCGGCGGGCAGGACGAACGTGATCTCGGTCCTCTTCTTACGCCGCGTCCGTTCCAGCACTGTGGGCGACTCCTCACCAACGGGGGACATGACGTGCCATCCCTGCCCCGGGCCACGGGCACGCTCGCGGGCACTACTCCGGGCGCGCCATGGGGATCACCCGCACGGCCCCGAACGCGTGTTGCACGGCCTGTCTGCTGGCGTCCGGTCTGCTGCTGTCGGGAAGGCCCCGTCACGGTCGGATGTGGCCGCCAAGTGTTGATGCGGCGGATTCCGGCGGGGTGGCGATCTTGTGCGGCTGGGTACGGTGAAACCGTCGACAACAGTCCGGACGGGAGGAAGAAATGGGACAGGACCGGCAGGCCGGGACGACGGTGGTCCGGGTGACGGGAGAGACGGACCTCGAAAGCGCCCAGCGGCTGCGGACCGAACTCGAAACCGCGATCGTCCAGGCTCCCGGTGACGTCGTGGTCGACCTCACCGGCCTGGTCTTCTGCGACTCCTCCGGCCTCAACGCCCTGCTCGCCGCCCGCCTGCTGGCCCAGGAGCGAGGCCGCGTGCTGCGTCTGGCGGGTCCGTCCCGGCAGGTGCTGAGGCTGCTGGAGATGACCGGCGCGAAGGACCTGTTCCCCATCGACGCGGCACCACCCGCCTGACGAGCCCCCGTACGGCCCGGTCCTACGGCTTGTCGGTGGTGGAGTCGAGGACGAGGAGCCATTTGTCGTCGCGGGTCTCGATGGTGAAGCCGGCGCCGCGGAGCGCGGCGGCCAGGGCGAGTCCGAAGGCACGGCGCAGGCCGGGCAGGTCGGGTTCCGGTGTCGTGTTGTCGTGGGGGCCGTGTCCGTAGGGCGTGGTGATGTCCCGGGGCATCCAGCCGATCATGACGCCGCGGGCGTGCTCGATGAGGTGGACGCCCTCCGCTCCGGTGGCGATTTCCTCGAATCCCAGCTCGGTCAGTGCCCGCCGCAGTCGGACCAGCAGTACCTCGGCCCCTTGATCACTCATGGCCGCAGCGTAGGGGTCCTGGACCGGAGTGCGACGGCTGGGTGGTATGCCGTTCGCCCACCCCTGGCCGGATACGGAGGCCCGGCACATCCGACGAAGGAATCCGCTGCGTGTCCTGGCTCGCTCTGACGGTCCGGTTCCTGGTCCATGATGTTGCCTTGGCGGGCGGCGTCGCTTGTGCCGCCGACCGCCATCCGACCCTCGCTGTGCCGGTCACGGCGGCCGGGATGGCCACCGCGCTGGCCGTGGCCCGTGGCGGTCTGATCGGTACCCGCCGAGGCAACGAGGCCGGCTTCGGTGCCTGCCGGCCGATCCCGATGCCGTGCGTGCGGCGCTTTGACCGATGGTTCTTCGACCTCAGCGGGTTGATCAGCTCATGGAAGTCGCCCGGACCAGCGGTCTCCGCACGGTCGCCGACGATCTGGGCGCCGCGAAGGCACTGCCCGATCGTAGGTCACGGTGTGAGTAGGAGAGGAGTGTCGGGATCGGGTGCGGCGGTGTGGGCGCCGGCCGGACCTGCACCTCCGGCTCCGGGGTGCTGTGGTTCAGGCGGACGGGTAGACGTTGCGCTTGAGGCGGCGGGCGAGGTGGGCGGTGTTCGCGGCGAGGGTTTTGGTGGTGGCGGCGGTCTTCTCGGGGGTCTTGTCGAGGTCCTGGTAGTCGGTGCCCTGCATGGCTTCGCCGACCCAGTAGGTGACGGCGTTGGGGGCGAGGGTGAACCCGACGTCGTTCAGGCCCTGGAAGAGGTCCGCGCTGACCTTGTGGGCGCCGTCCTCGTTGCCGACGACGCAGACGGCGGCGACCTTGCCGTAGGTGAGCATGCGTCCCTCGTCGTCGGTCTCGGAGATTTCCGCGTTCAGGCGTTCCATGACGCGCTGGCAGATGCTGGAGGGGTGGCCGAGCCAGATCGGGGTCGCGAGGATCAGGATGTCGGTCCCGAGGATGGTTTCCCGGATGTCCGGCCAGGCGTCATCGTCGCCCAGGTCGGTCGCCACACCGGTCTTCACGTCATGATCGGCGATCCGGATGGTCTTGCCGGTCACGCCGTGCTCGGCGAGGGCGTCCAGGGTCTGCTGGGCGAGGAGCTCGGAGCTGGACGCGGCCGGGGAGGGGGACAGGGTGCAGACGAGGGCGACGGCACGCAGCGGAGTGTTCTCAGTGGCTTCCATGACATTCCGACTACCCACGGTCCTCCGGTCAATCCCGGCATTCCCCCACCTGCCACCACCCTGGCGTACGCCCCGTATCCCGATTCCATGTTTCGCCGCTCAGGTCACCGCCGTGTAGCTTCGGAGCCTTCGATCCCGTCGCCGACAGGGGGCACGGGCATCGTGGTCTGGCGTACGGGGACGGGTTTGGGCAGGCTGTGGTTTTCATGTCTGATCGTGCGTGAGGGGTTTCGATGCAGCCGACGGTGACGGTACTGCCCGATCGGGGTGGCGTGCGCGTGGTGACGTGTGCGGGTGAGTTCGACGCGGACACCCAGGGTCTGCTGCGGGCCGCTTGCGAGACGGCCTGCACGGCGCCCGAGGTCGTGCGGCTGGTCCTGGACGTGCGCGGCGTCACCTTCGCCGATTCCTCATTCCTGAACCTGCTCCTGGCCACCCACCAGAAGTCCGATCTGACGTTGATGGGGCCGCCTCCCGCGCAGTTGGCCCGATTGCTTCGGATGACCGGTGCGGATCAGCTCTTCGCCATCGACGACGGACCCGCCCAGGCCGCCGGATAGCGAGAAGCGCAGCCTCGGATCGGCAGGATGTCCGTTTGGTTCTGCCCCGCGGGGTGAGGCCCTGTGAGCGGTCCTTACCCTTGTGGCCGTGCGGATCACTGACTCCTGGCAGGGCGCGAGGAGTTATCTTTCCGGACCCCGCCCGAGCGTATGCGTCGGGCGAGCATCGCTTGGTGGGGGTGGGGAACCGTCGCCGGGGCGGATGACGTGGCTGGGAAGGGGAAGGCGAGAGGTGTGAGAGGAGCGGCGATGCCAGGGACGTCACGTCACGCGGCTGGTCTCAGAGGCGTGGACGCCCGGCGACTCGCTCAGGAGATTTTGACTCCCCACGGTGTGGGTGAGCGGGTCCTGGACGACGTGTTGACGGCGGTCGCCGAGTTGGTGTCCAACGCGATCCGGCATGCGGGCGGAGTGACCGCCTTCGACGTGCGCCACCTTCACGACGAGGTGGCCGTCGAGGTGTCGGACGCCTCCCCGCTCCTGCCCATCTCACCGGGAACACCGGCCACGGTCCCGGGCGGCTTCGGCTGGCTCCTGGTGAACAAGATGGCCACCCGCACCGAAATCCATGCCGGCCACGACGGAAAGACGATCACCGCCTACCTCGCCCTCACCGGCCCGGCGCCCGTCCCCGGCGTGTGAGTCGCACCGTTTCCCCCGCCCAGGGTTCGCTGCCACTCCCGTTGCCGGCGAAACGGCGGGTCACAGGGCGCGTGCGGCCTCGACGCTGTCGACGATTGTGAAGATCTGGTCGGCGGAAGTGAGCTCGAAGAGCCGGGC
The DNA here is from genome assembly GCF_042893755.1 of Streptomyces sp. NPDC001568. Taxonomy (NCBI): domain Bacteria; kingdom Bacillati; phylum Actinomycetota; class Actinomycetes; order Kitasatosporales; family Streptomycetaceae; genus Streptomyces; species Streptomyces sp. NPDC001568. The sequence goes on from NZ_JBIAVF010000033.1 coordinate 13,594, forward strand.
CAACTGGGGCGGGAGAGGGCCGGCCAGCACCAGCGGGTGACCGGTGCGCCGGATGCGCACCAGCTCGTTGAGCATGGAGGAATCCGCGAAGGCGATGGCGCTCACGTCCAGGACGAGCGCGCGCACCGCCGGGTCGGCGAGAGCCTCGCTGGTGGCCTGCCGGAGCGGCTCCAGGGTGTCCTGGTCGTATTCCCCGGTGCAGGTGATGACTCGGATGCCGTCGATGTCCGGCAGCACGGTCACACGCTGTTCCATGGGAAGCCCCCTGTGGTTGTGTCTCGGGGAGCCAAGGGTTCCCCGGTCGGTCTGCGGTCGTGGTCGGATCGTGCGGGGACGATCAATGTGAAGGTTACGTGCAGACGGCGGGCCATGGGGACGCCGATCCTGTGTGATCGATTGCGCTGGACACAAGCCGATGTCGGCACCGGTCGCGCGGGCCCCGGTTATCAACGCTGTGGGTCGTCGCGCCACCGCCGAGCCGGCATGTGCATGGCCCGCGACGCCTACCGGGCGTGACCATCGCGACAACACGGGGACGGAGGCCGGGCGGCCGCGTCAGCGGGCGTTGCGTCCTCGGCGCATCGACGCCGGCGAATCACCCGCACCGTGGGGTTCGTTGCCGGCGCCGAGGATCTCTTGTGGGGTGCCGGTGTTTCGTGCGAGGGGGGTGCGAACCTGGTTCGTGGGAGTAGTGGGAGGCCCCGGCGATGCGGCGTAGCCCCCAGCCGTCCCGGCGCGCCTCGGTCACGCCCTGGACGAGGGCGTCGGCCAGAAGTGTGTCGCAGGAGTCCCGCAGGCCCGCGACGGTGGTGAGGCGGCTGTGCGGGTCCGCCTGGACGGGGACATGTGGTGGTGATCAGCATGTGGTGGTGATCACCGGCTTGGCGTCAACCACCTCCTGCGCTGCGGCCGCCGCTCGCCGGCCCCCTGGGGGCCGTGGCCGACCTCGACGACGACGAGGAGGTGCCGGCGTCTTGGCGCGGTGAGAGCCATGCGGCAGTGCGTCGGGCTCAGGTCTCGGTGTCGCGGTGCCGGTCGGGGGTGAGGAGGTAGGCGATGGCCATGTCACCGAGTTCGTCGGCGTACCGGTGTCTGGCCGTTTCGTCGGTGGCGGCATCGGGGCGCACCGAGTTGTGGAAGCAGGCGCCGAGAATGGCGCGGGCCGTGGTGTCCAGGGCCGCCTGCCGGTCCGAGCGGCGGATCTGCTCGGTGTAGGGGGCTGCCGCTTCGAGCAGCAGGCGGTGGAGTTCGGTGATGGTGCGGGCCCCGCGCTCCAGGGACCTGGTCCCGCGCCGGCGCAGCAGCTCGGGGAAGACGCTGCTGTCGTCGGCGAAGGATTGCAGCAGGGCATGCGCGTACGCGTCCATGACACCTGGGAGCGAGGGATCGGCCGCGCGCAGTCGCTCGGCCACGTACTCCTCACGGCGTTCCAGCATCCGCTCGGTCAGGGCGCTGATCAGCTGGTCCTTGTCCTGGAAGCGGCGGTAGATCGTGCCGACCGCGACGCTGGCGCGCTTGGCGACGCCGGCGATCGTCATCGCCTCCAAGCCTGAGGTGGAGGCGATCTCCTCGGCCGCCCGAAGCACACGTGCCAGGGTCGCGACGCTGCGGGCCTGCTGGGGCTCCCGGTGGGCCGCCGGGCGCTGCGGCTCTTCGGTCATGCCCCGCATGCTATCCGCGGCGCTCTCAACAGGATCTTTTGACAACTGGTGCACTCCTCGGCGTACCCTCACGATGTGAACGTGAATTCACATTCACATATTATCGGAGGTTCGACCATGACCGACAACCAGAAGACTCCGTCCGTCACCGTGACGCTGGAGTCCGGGCCCGCCGGAGCCGGAAGCATCGACGACTTCGAGCTCTTCTACGCCCGCCGCGCGCTGAACCGCTTCCGGACGCTGCTGGGCCGCCAAGGTCTCCTCGACCTCCTGGCCGCGGACATCGAGGCGGGCAATGCCTTCCTGCGCGAGAGCGCCCGCACCTCCGACGGCGCCTTCAAGGCGGGCACCACCGTGCTCCAGGCGAAGGGTCTGACCTCGAGTGAGTTCCTGGCCTGGATGGACAAGGCCTTCACGGGCGACGAGAAGCCGCTCCTCGCCGCGCACCCCGAGCACTACGTGATGGGCTCCGACGAGACCGGCGCGCGCGTGGTGGAGAACATCGGCCCCCACGTCGCCGACTTCTACATGGGCGGCTGGGGCACCGACGCCCTGGACTGGGCCAAGGACGCGGCCGAGCTTCTCCCGGAGTCGCAGTTCCCGCGCAAGATGTCCTCGAACCTGTTCCTGGCCGACGGCACCGTCATCGGGCGGGCGCTCATCCAGTTCGGCGACACCGCCGACGGCTTCACCGCGAACCTGACCGTCTACTTCCCCGTCACCTGCCCGGACGAGGTCCTGGACCACCACCTGCGGCACTACGCCGTCGAGTTCCGCAACTGGATCGTCGCCGCCGCGGCAGCCCGCGTCTGACACTCCTGCCGGACGCCGAGGCTGCCCCGGCGTCCGGCGGCCGCCGCATCCGGCCCGCACAAGCAGACGGCCCGCCTCCCGTGACACGACGGAAACGGCAGAGCCCTCTACGCACCCTGCGAAGAGCAGAAACGAAAGACCCACGATGTCGAACCACACTCTGCCCGCCACGAGACGCAAGCTGACCCTGGTCGTCCTCGGCCTGGCAGCCCTGATCATCACCATGCTGTGCGCCTTCGCGCTGCCCTCGCTCCACAGCGGCCCGCACCGCGTTCCCATCGGCGTCACCGGCACGGAGGAGGCCACAAAGGCCCTCCGACAGAACGCCGACACCGACGCCTGGGACATCCGCGTCTACCCCACAACCGCAGCCCTCCACAATGCGGTCAAGGACCGGGACATAGCCGGCGGCCTTGCCGTCACCGCGCACCGCGTCGACGTCTACACGGCCACCGCGGGCGGCCCCTCCGCCACCGGCGCCCTCACCGCCCTGGGCGAAAACGTCGCCGCACAACAGACAACCAGGGCCACCGTCCACGACCTGGTCCCCTTCACCACGAACGACCCCCGCGGCGCCGGAATGACCGCCGCACTCCTGCCCATGATCTTCGGCGGAATCTTCCCCGCCCTCATCCTCGGCAACGTCTTCCCCGGACACCGCGGACTGCGCACCCGCATCACAGGAGCCCTCCTGTTCTCCCTCGTGGTAGGCGCCGCCATCGCGGCCGTCCTCCAGTTCGCCACCCACTCCGTCGACGGACGGTACTGGCTCACCGCCCTTGGCCTCATCCTCGGCACGGCCGCCCTGTCCACCACCCTCTTGGGCCTCCAAGCCCTCCTCGGCATGCCCGGCTTCGCCCTCGGCGGCGCGCTGATGATGCTCCTGGGCAACCCACTCTCGGGACTCGCCACCGGCCCTCACTGGCTCCCCACCGGATGGGCCACCCTTGGCCAGCTCCTCCCCCCGGGAGCCTCCGGCAGCCTCCTGCGCGCCAACGCCTTCTTCGACGGCCAAGGCGCCGCCCTCCCCGCCCTGACCCTCACCGTCTGGGCCGGCATTGGAATCGCCCTTGCCTTCCTCGCCGACCAACGCGGCAGGCGGCTCGCCCCCACTCGACCTCAACCAGCCGCCATCTGAGCGCTGCTCCTGGCGCACACCAATGTCATGCGGGGGACAAGGGATACCGGTCCGCCGGACAATCGCGGGCACGGTCACCGGTTCACCCCGTCGGGAGCGGCGGTCGTGCGGGACGGTGGGGCGGAAGCCGGCGAATGGAACCCCCCGCCCAGCGGTTGCGGACCGAACTGGCTGGTGTTCCCGGCGATGGTGTCGGGCAGGGCCTCACCGCCGGGGGCCGCACGGGCTACGGGGGAGCGCCCGTGCGGCAGCGGGGCAACCGCGTAGAACACCGGATGGTCACGGTCGGCCCGTGGTCCTGTTGACGCTTTGTGGCCGCGGGTCCGGCGATGGTCTCGCGGGGCCGGTCACCGGTTCGCCCCGTCGGGAGCGCGCACTGGGCGATCGTGTGGGACGGTGCGGTGGGAACCAGTTGGATGGCAGCCCCGCAGGCAGGACCCGGCCGGTGCCCGTAGTCACATCGGCCGGGTCCTTTGCCATGGGCGGCCCGCAGTGGAGGCCTCCCCGGCCGGGACACCGCAACTCGTGGCCACGATGCCCGGGCGCGGCCGGCAGCATGCGGGAACGCCGTCGTGGATCAGTGCGATCCGGGCCGGCTTTGTTCACAAGCCGCACGTTCGGCGCTGTTCGTCGTTGGGTCAACGTGACTGACGCGACTCTTCCCACCGGCAAAGTCAGGCCGTTACGGCCGGCGAAGGCTGCTCCCGTCTGCGATCTGTGCCAGGCCGACGACCCGTCCCCGCCCGATCCGACGTTCACCGTCGTCCTTCGACCCGCGGTCGGCCTGGCCCATTGTGTGAGTTTGTGTGGGCACTGCCGCTCGGGCAGGCCCGGTCGGCGACACGATGAACTCGGCCCGGCCGATCAGGCTTGGCGGGCCCTGGACCATGACGCCTCCCGCTTGCTCGCCGCCCATGAGAAGGGCCTTTGGGTTCCGTCGGGCGGGGAGATGGAATTCGCTGCGGGCTTGGCGCGGATGGTGTGGACGGAGGAGTCGATGCGTACGGCCGTGCGCGAGGCCGACAACCTTGTCTACGCCGGTCGCCTGCTGAGAGCCTTGGACAACAACGCGATCATCGTCCTGCGCCACGTCCCCGCGGACGACCTGGCGCTGCACTCGCTGCGCGGCTTGATCGATGTCCTGGCCACCGGCGGGGAGCCGGGTTGGGGAGGCTACCCGCCGGGCGCCGCCTGACCTCGAGACCATCATCGCCACCGCGGTGGAGGGGGTGGGGTGGTGGTTGGTGGGTGAAGAGGTCGTCCGGAGACCAAGGCCAGGCGAGAAGCCTGGTCGAGGTCACCGCCCGCTCCAATCGACAGAAGGCAGACCAGGAACCCCGCCCAACGGCCAACGTCGCGGGGTGCTCGCAGATGACTCGCGAGGACCTCGTCGAAGTGCTGACCTCCCGGATTCACACCCTCGACCCGGTAGGGCCCGCGCGCGGGTGGGCGGGGCCGCTGGGACCGGCCCGGCGCCGTTTCACAAACCCCCAGGCCCGGCAGAACAGGCTGCTGCGCCGTTCTGCCGGATTGCTCGGGTGGCGTCTGGCCATGTGGTGGAGGCGGAGCCGGTGAGTGGGGACTGCGAGCAGGCCGGGTCAACCCGCAGGTGGACAGCCGGGCGTTATGGGTTCGTACAGGCCGCCGTCCGCGCTGCGGGTCGTCATTCCTGCGGGGTGGCGGAGTGTTGACTTCGCATTGGAGGGTGGCGGAGGTGGGTCAGTCCCTGCTTGATCCGGTGGGCGCACAGGGTGGGGGATTCCTGTTGCAGGGCGGCGACCTCCTGGAGGGTCTTGCCCTGGTAGAAGGCGAGCTGGAGGGCGGTTCGCTCGGGGGCGGGGAGGTGTTCGAGAGCCCGTTCCGTGGCTGCCTGTTCGCCGTGTTTTTCGGGATGCGTGCGGGCTGTGGAGCCAGCCCTCTCGCCGGATCGATCCTTCGTCCGGTCGGATGTGGGGGAGTGGGAGCGGATTCGTTCGACGGCGCGCCGGTGGGCGAGGGCGCACACCCAGGCTGCAGGCGATGCCTTGGAGGGGTCGTGGTGGCCCGCGGTGGTCCATACCTCCGTCCAGGTCGCGACGGTGGTCTCTTCGGTGGCTGCGGTGTTCTCACCGAGTATGCGGGACACCATTCCGTAGACGGTGGCGCCGAGTGCGTCGTACAGGTCGGCGAACGCGGCCCGATCGCCTGCGCAGGTCCGCGCCATCAGATCCTCTAGGTCGCCCCGCTCTGCTCCGGGGTCGGTGGAGGTGTCATTCACGGCTGTCATCCTGCCGGATCTGCGGAGCCTGCGGACGGGCCCGGCCGGGCCCGCGGCGCGTCTTCGGATCCTTCCCGCCCCTTTCCGTGGCTGCTGGCCCGTCTTCGCCGGGCTGCGGCTGCGCGCGCGGATAGTGCCCGAAGTTGTTCGGATTTGCCGCTGGAGGCGCCCTCATTGTGGGTTGGAAGGCGAATAAGTGGACAGCTCAGAGATATGGGACGAAAGGCATATTCCGTGAGGGGGGATCCTCGGGCCGGTACGCAGTACCGGGCTGGCCGCGCAGCTGCCGCGATCACGCTCGGGCTCACCGCGCTCCTGCTGTGCCTGGCATTGGTGTTCTGCCTCACCTACGGCTGTGTTGGCCTGTTCACGCACGACTGGGCGTAGGAGTCGGCCGCTGCCGACCTCCCGAACTGAGGCGGCTCAGCAGGCCACCAGCCTGAACAGCGAACCTAACGCAGGGTGCCGCCCCGTCCTGCGCCCTGCTCGCGCCGCCCGCCCTCCGCGCTCCCTCCGCCCGCGCGCTGCGCTGGCTGCCCGGCCGCCCCGCCCCGCGTTCTGCGCCCCGTCCGCGGTGCTGCCGGGGTGGTCTGCGTTGGCCCGGGTTGCCGTTGTGACGGTTCGACGATGTGCCGTCGATAGCTCTGTGACCTGTGGTTTGTTGTGTGCTGGCGGTGCTCCTGGTGGTGCTCGTCCTCCTGGCCGTGCTGGCTGTCTGCTCCGCGCGGTCGACGTGGCCGTGTTCGGCCGGCCTGTCCTGCGCCCCGCCCGCGCCTCCGCCCTGCCCCCGCCTCCGCCCGGCATCATGATCGCAAACTGTGTGCAGATGACTACGCAAAGTGCACGATGAGTCGTCGGCTGCTCTTGGCATCGGCGAGGGCGTCGACGAGTTCGTCGTGGTGCATGCCGGGGCGGCTGCGGATGTCGGCCTTCGTCGCCTCTTGTAACAGCTCGGCCTTGGTCAGAGACGCAGGCACCCTTCGCGTGGGGAGCAACCTCGGCCTGGTCGGCGGCGGCCCGGACGCCGATCACTGCAACGTGGCGGCTGCACCGCCCCTGTCGGCTGCGAGTCCTGATGGCCGATCCGATCGCCCCGGACCGCATGCCCAGGGTGCGGGCCGGACTCGGGGCGATAGACGGCATCGAGAAGCTCGACCTCCGAGCACACCTGGCTGCCGGGGGGCGACGTTTCATAGGTGGTCCCCTGCGCAACACGCCGTCCACCTGACGCCCCCGCAGGTCGTCGTGTTTCACGAGTCGTTTCGTTCTGCATGTCTGTTGAAACAGACCCGTACAACAGTCCGGGTGAGTTCTAAGCTTGTGCTTTAAGGGTCGGGCCGCGCCGGTGGCGACGTGTGGCAGCAGAACGCCAACTGCCGCGAGTAAATCCGATGGCACTGGCAGCCTTCCGGCGACAAGACTGCACCGGTGAACACCCTGCCACCGCCGCCCGACCCGCTCCTCCTGCCGGTGCGGGACCCGCGCGTCCGCGATCTTGTTCTCGACTACACGGACATGCACGCCCTGGTTGCCGACCTGGTTCTGCCCGGCGGCGCGTCGATGTACGTCATGAGCGCGATGGAAACCTCTCGCGAGCTCATCCGGCACTCGTACTACCGGTACGAGTTCGCCACCGTCGCCGTTACGCATTCCCTGTTCGCCCTGGAGCACGTCCTCTCTGAGCGTCTGGCCGCGAACGAACCGCTCCACGTGCTCATCGAGCGGGCCGCCGACGCAGGACTCATCACGGCCGGACTCGCCGCTGAACTCGACCGCAGCCGACTGCTCCGCGACAAGCTCACACAGGGTGCCCAGTCAAGTGCCGCCCTCCGTCCGCTCGGGGCCGTCGCCCTGGTGCGGGCCGTCTTCGATGCCATCTCCCTGCTCCTTCGCCCACCGCCCGCGGCGAAGGCGGCAGCCGCCGGTCTGGGCGGAGACCAGCCCGAAGGCGGACTCGCCCAACTGTGTGAGGACCACCTGCGCGCGCTGTTCCCCGACGGCTTCCGCGGCATCGACTTCGACGGTGTGGACCTGGTCCTCCTTGACGCGGACGTCGCCGGCCTCGTGCAGAGAGAGCTGAAGGGCGGACTCGACGACGGTGGCATCGCCTACCTCTGGGGCTGCATCGCCGACCTCGACAAGATCATTCCCCTGATCAACGAGGAGTACTGCGCCTTCTACTTCACGAAACTTCGGACAATGGCCCAGGAAGCAGCAGCGCCCTATATACCCACTGCGACCTGACCGCCGAGGTCTCCCAAGTCCTCGTCAGGGGCTGGCTCGGTCGCGTTCGATGATGGTCTCGGGTCGTCTGGCGGTTTTGCCCACGTCGTAGCGGGTGGCGGGCCCCTTGTTCTTCGAGCCGAGGGGTCTGCCGGTGCCGGGCCGCGATGGTTTCGGCGCACGGGCCGGACAGGGCAAGGCCGGACGGAGGTTCCTGAACCCCCGGCGGACCCGGGCCGGGGTGAGCCTGTTCGGTTGGGCCAGCAGTTCCCAGGGCCGCCGGACGTCTTCGGCGAGTGGCCGGGCAAGCCGCAACTGGGTGTGCGCGACGATGATCAGCCACGTCCACAGGTCTGCGGCTTGTGGGGTTCGGAGCTTGGGCCGGGTCCAGCCGAGCGTCTCTTGATCATCCGGAAGGTGTGTTCCAGGTCGAAACGCCGCAGGAACGCCTGCCAGCGCAGATCCACGTCGGAGCCGGTCGGTCATACCGGTGGCGGAGGACCCGGCCCGCAACGCGATGCCGGGCATCGTCACCCGGGTGGTCCTCGACGATGTCACCGCGCAGGCGGAGATCCAGGCCGGCCCCCACCGCGTGGTCTCCCTACTGACCCACGAGGCCGTCGAGGAGCTCGGGCTGGCGCCCGGCGTTGAGGCCACCGCCCGGGTCAAGTCCACCGACGTCCACATCGATGTCGGCTGACCTCCTGCCCAACCGGGACTACTTGGTGGCGGTGGCCCTGCGCAGACCGTAGACGCCCGCGCCGACGGAGAGGACCGCGGCCCCGGCGACCACGCTGCTCAGGGGCAGTGCGAACCCGAGGACCGCGCAGCCGGCCAACCCGATGACGGGCACGAGCCGGTTGGGCCGGCCCTCTCCCGGGGTGAGGGTCCGGGCGGAGGCGTTGGCGATGGCGTAGTAGGCCAGGACGCCGAAGGATGAGAAGCCGATCGCGCCTCGTACGTCGGTGGTCGCCGCGAGCAGCGCGACGACGGCTCCCACGGCCAGTGCGGCACGGTGCGGAACATCGAAGCGGGGGTGGACCGTCGCCATGGCGTGCGGCAGGTGCCGGTCCCGGGCCATCGCCAGGGTCGTGCGTGAGACCCCCAGGATCAGCGCGAGGAGCGAGCCGAGCGCGGCGACCGCGCCGCCCACCCGGACGACGGGCACCAGCCAGTCGGCGCCTGCGGCCCGTGCGGCGTCCGACAGTGGGGCGGTGGCCTGTGCCAACCCGTCCGTCCCCAGCACCATCAGGACGGCGATGGCGACGAGGGTGTAGACGGCGAGGGTGATGCCGAGCGCGATCGGGATCGCGCGCGGGATGGTGCGGGCCGGGTCGCGGACCTCCTCCCCGAGGGTGGCGATGCGGGCGTAGCCGGCGAAGGCGAAGAACAGCAGGCCCGCGGCCTGGAGGATGCCGCCGACGGTGGCGTCCGTGCCGATGTCCAACCGCGCGGCGTCCGCATCGGTGGAGGTCACGGAAGTGACGACCACGGCGGCGAGGACAGCCAGGACGACCGCGACGATGACTCGGGTCAGGAGTGCGGACTTCCGTACCCCCGCGTAGTTCACCGCGGTCAGCGCCACGACCGCGGCGACGGCCACCGCGTGAGCCTGGCCGGGCCACAGGTAGGCACCGGCGGTCAGGGCCATGGCCGCGCAGGAGGCGGTCTTGCCGACGATGAACGCCCAGCCCGCCAGGTAGCCCCACAACTCGCCCAGCCGCTCACGCCCGTAGACGTAGGTGCCGCCGGACTGCGGATACAGAGCGGCCAGCCGTGCCGAGGACGTCGCGTTGCAGTAGGCGACGACGGCCGCCAGGGCCAGCGCGATCAGTAGCCCGGAACCGGCAGCTCCCGCCGCCGGGCCGAGCGCGGCGAAGATGCCCGCCCCGATCATGGACCCCAGGCCGATCACCACCGCGTCCTGCACGCCCAAACGGCGCTTCATCACGCCTGCGTCCTCTGGATCCGCCACCGTCTTCACCGCCGACTTCCTCTCGCACGGGTCTTCGAACCGGGGCACCGTAGCCGACGAACGTGTCCGACCGGGGTGGGCGTACGACACAGGTCCGCACGAGAAGGCCGCCGGCCGGTACCCGACGCGCCGCCACCACCAAGAGGTCGGCTGCCGTGCGTGGTCGGTGACCAGCCCCTCCCACCGTGAACGGGTGGTCGGGACATCACTAACATGGGGATGGCATGTAGGTGGGCTGCTGCTGTCATGGGCTGGTCGCTCCTCGGCGAAGCCCTGGAGACCGGGGATCAGGCGACAGCCTAGGGGCTGACCTGTCCTGTCGGCGGGATGATGACCTTTGCCGGCGCAGACCTGCGCCGCGAGGAGGAAAGCGCTGTCTGGCGACCGGCGGGGTCGCCGCCGGACACCCTTCGGCGCTCGCCCCCCGCTGGCACGTCTTCGCACTTCGGCTGCGCAACACCGAGCCGGCCATCGCGGGTTGGGGTGGACGACCCACCACCCACGCTTCGTTGCTGGGTATCGGCCCTTTCGACGTGGGCTCGCCGCCTTTCAGGGAATCGAAAGGACGGTTCGTAACCGTGGACATCTCCACCGTGGCTGATCACGTGGATCGAGCTATGCTTTTCTAATGCAGCTCGGTGGCAGTGGTCCAGAGACGCGAGCATTCGCATGGGCGGACGCAGAGTACCGGCGGCGCAACGGCGGGACGCCGATCCCGGCTTATCGCACCTCGGGGCCGCCCTACTGGAGCATCGGTCGCCTGGACTCGCAGGTCGGCGAGATCGATGCTTTCACCTATGAGGAGGCATCCGCACTCCTCAACGAGGCAATGAAGGCCGCCCATCTCCCCAAGCCGCCACCAGGACTCTTTGTCCTGGTGCCCTCGGCCCGAAACCGGCGAGATAAGGCAGCCAGCGTTCCTTGGTGGAAGCGCATCTTCGACGACTCGGCCGCAGGGCCACCGCCAGTAACTGTGCCAATCGCCGACATTTACCCGCGAGCCGTGCCGATCTGGCGTGACCCGGCCAGGGACACCGCTCCTGTCTACGAGAAGCCGATCCAGACCCTTGCCGACCTAGTGGCACTCCAACCGACTTCTCTACCGGCGCAGACGGTATCCGGTGGTGGCGCCTACGGTGAGATCCGCAACCAAATGCTGCACCTGGGAAACGAATACGCTATCGCATTGAGATCGGGCTTTCAGCCTCAAGTCGCGCTGAACATCGCTATCCAGGCGCGCAATGGCGTGATTAGGGACGGTGGCTCCAAGGTCCTCATCGGGGCCTGGAACGAGGAGATCCGCCAGTTGCTGTGGCTGACACGCCGTATGCCCTGACTGGCTGACCAGATTGAAGTTCGGATGTCGGTGGGGCGGGCCACACGCCGGGCCGTGCCCACACCTTCTGTCCGTCGCCGGCTTTCGGGGGTGAACAAACCGGTGAGGTCAGGTCCGCGGGGGCGGCGTGTGCTGCGGGCGGGGAGACCGGTGACGCTCCGAACGTAGACCACCTCTGGTGCTGGAAGCGTTGGGCGTGGTGAAAATCGCGACGGCCCGGGCAGCTGGGTGATTTGACGTACACAGGGACCACGGACGTGGCGACGGTGCGGGGTGGGTGCAAGGACCTGGAGGCTGCCGTCATCGCCGCAGCGACCGTGGCCGCCCCGCTGGTGGCCGTTCTGATCGCGGTCCACGTGCGCCGTCGCTGACGGTGCGGGCGCTGGCCCTGGGAGTGCTGGACACAGCGCCCCCACACGGCACGACAGGTGGCCGACCGGCGCGGGCCGCTTCCACCAACGGCCCGCGCCGCCGCGCGTGCGGCACCACCGTGCCGATGTTCATACGTACGGGTGAAAGATGATGTGCGCGCATTTGACGCCGTTCGATCTCGCGGGGCCGTCACCACTTCACGGTGACGGCCCCGCCGTGTTGCACCCCCGAGCCCGGCCTTGCTGGCCCGTCCGTCAGGCGTTCATCGGGTGTCGGTGGAAGTGCTCACGTTCGGCTCGTGGTTCTCGTCCGGGGTGTTGGAGTCGGTGGGTTCCGAGGTCGCGGTGCCGACGTCGGTGGTGTTGTCGTGGGGCTGCGGGACGTTGTGCCGGCGGTCGGCGCCGCGGCGGCTGTTCCAGGCGCCGTAGAGCTGGGTGAGCCCGACGGCGACGATGATGAGGGAGGCGGCGGGGACGCCGAACGCGAGGAGAACGGCGCCGAGGACGAGAACGGCGATGAAGGCGATTAGGTCGAGCCGGTCGTGGTGACGGGTGGTCGGAATGGGCATGACTTCCTCCGGGAGCCGGGGCCGGTCCGTGTGACGGGCTGCGACGCTTGCTCCAGTGCAAGGCAGGTGGGGGTGTTGCCGGGAGGGCCGCAACGTTGACGTCGCAGGTGGCAGCGTTGTTGCCGGCCACGCAACGCCCACCGAGGGGTCGCAGGAGGGGGACATCAATGTCGGTGGGACGTGGGGGAGCGGGAGACCTGAACCCGCTGAAGGAGGAACTGCCCGAGCCGGTCAAGGCGTTCGCGAGCGAGCTGCGGGTGCTGTTCCAGGGGCTTCCCGACACGAGCCTGCGCTCCTACGCCTCCAGGCACAATCTGGACGCCTCCACCGTCTCGCGCTACCTCTCCGGGGAACGGATCCCCCAGTGGCGATTCGTCGTCAGGCTGCTGGAGCAGAACGCGACCGCCCGCCACAGCGACATCCAGGACGGCGTGCTGGAACACCTGCGCACGCTCTACGACGCGGCGGCCAAGTTCATCAGGAGCGGCAAGGACGTACACCTCCTGCGTGACGCGTTCGCCGCTGCGGAGGCCGAGCGCGAAGCGGCCCGGGTACACGAAAAGGTCCTGATCGAGGCCCTGCGCCGACGCGAGGAGAGAATCTGCGAGCTGACCGGCAGACTGGTCCTGGAACAAGCCCAACACCAACAGGATCGCCTCGCACACAAGAGCGAACTGGAGGCCAGGGACCAGGAGATCCACTCCCTACGCGCCACCGTCACCCAACTGCGCTCGGAGATCGCCCTCCTCAACACCAGACTCGCGCAGGCCCGCAGCCGGATTGCCGAAGCCGAGCAGCACACCGAAGACGTCGAGGAAGCGCTCACCAAGGCCGAGGAAACATACGAACGCTCACCCGAGGCCCAGAACCCGCCCGGGACCATCGCTGTCCTCGACCCGGCGCCCCCGTCACCCCCGGCGCGCACGGCGGAGCAGATGCAGACGCTGCAGGCCGGCCTGCGGGCCATAGACGACCTCATCGACAAGGCGAACGCAACCGAGCGGATGGATCACCGGACGGGCGTCGCCCGCTCCAGTCTGACCGCGCTCCTGGAGCGTCCGGTCCAGGACCCCGCCCCGGACGAGGACCTGGACCGCCTGATCGAGCTCCTTCTGAAGGCGATGGGTCCGGAGGAGGAGGCGACCTCCAAGAGCTACCGCTTGTCCGGCTTGGTGGGCCGGCGCCCCTACCCAGCGGCTCAGGCGGATTTCAACGCTTCCGCCTTCTGTCTGATGCTGGCCGAGCTGTATAGAGCACGAGGCCACCGCGACGAGCGGCAGAAGCTGCTCGTCAGGGCGCAGGAACACTTCAGCCGCGGCTACCCCTCCTTCATGGGGAAACCGTCCGCGACGGGCAGAACCCACTACCGGACAGGAACCGTCAGCTACGTCAGCTCCGAGGACAAGACGCGCCACGCGCTCCAGGTCGAGAGAGTGAAGGACGCCTTCAACGCCTGCCAACAACACCTCAGGGCACTCCCACGAAGCTGACCCACCTCCAACGGCCCGCCGACGGGGCCGGACGGGAAGGCCCTACGGGTGTCTCCCACCACCCGGCGCCTACCGGCGCCGACCCGACGTGGACCTACCCGGCAAGTCGTAGCCATGCCGTGACGGTGCCCGGGCCGCCCCGACACGGACTTGGACGTCGGCCCGCTCCTTTCGAACGCTCCGGGGCCAGTACGACCGGACCGCACCTCGGCCCCGCCGAAATATTGAATGAGCTCCCGTCGGGTGATCAGGTGCTGACGTCCCGCAGCGACTTGCGGGGCCAACCCACCCCCGTCGCCACCTGCTGCCGACCCCGGGACGCAAGCCCCCCCGGCCGGTCCACTTTCCACCCTCACCGCATGCCGGGCCCCGGCATGCCAGACGAAGCGAACCGCCCCCGTGTCCTCGCTCGCTGTGGCAGTCCTGCGGCTCCTGGTCCTCGTGACGCCGCTCCTGGCGGGTGGTATCGGTTACGTCGTTCACCGTCACGCGACCCTGAAGGTGCCGATCACTGCGGCCGGGCTGGCCGTCGCCCTGGTCGTCGCCTGCCCGGGTCTCATCGGTGCCCTCTAAACGGAGCTTGCCCACCCTCTGTGTTGACGGGCTGTAGCGACGCCGCGAGCCGAGCCCATCAAGGTCGGTTGAGGGGGAACGCGCTTATGCCTCCGTTGCTCGGAATCGGCAGGCGGGCAACCCTTGCCGGGTTAGGCAGGCCTCCGCGCATCCCGCAGGCTGGTTTGCCCAGCCGGCTCGTGGCCGCGGCGTGGATGACGCACCGGCCGTGTGTATCACGAGGTCCGGCCGGGAGGCCGGGATGGGTTCCGCGGGAGCTGCGTCGTCGGTGAGGCGGGCGCGGGTGTGAGGGGATAGGAGCCGGTCGGGGTGTATTGACCGAATGCCTCACTCGGAAGCCGTGTGTACGTGCTTGGGAGAGGGGTGGGCTTGCGGCTGCCGACGTGTGCTCGGTTCGAGTGCTGGTGCCGGGACTTGCAGGTCCCCGAAAGTCGGCTGGTCGAGGAACTCAAAAAACCCTTCGCTCTTTCGGACAGCTGAGCGATACCGCCTCCCTGGGGGTGGAGGGTCTTCTTCCTCGTTGGGCCCCTGAAGGCCCCCGGACACTAACTGATCGTTTCAGAATGAGGTTCGGAGTCGGCGTAAGCAGATGATGCTGCAGGCGAGTTGGAGGAGACCGAGGTGGAGGTCGGCTCGTATCTCGTAACGGATCCGGAGCCGCCGTTTGAACTGGTGGAGCCAGGCGAAGGTTCGCTCGACGACCCAGCGGGTCTTGGCCAGGCCGGATCCGTGAGGTTTGCCTCGGCGTGCAATCTTGGGTGTGATCCCTCGGGTCCGGATCTGACGCCGGTACTTGTCGAAGTCGTAGCCGCGGTCCGCGAAGAGTCGGCGGGGCCGGTGCCGCGGTCGTCCTCGAAGCCCGCGGATGCGGGGCATCGCGTCGAGCAGAGGCATGAGCTGGGTGACATCGTGCCTGTTTCCGCTGGTCAGGGAGACGACGAGCGGGGTTCCGTGGCGGTCGACGATGAGGTGGTGCTTGCTCCCCGGGCGGGCCCGGTCGACCGGCGAAGGTCCGGTGTGAGCCCCCCTTTGAGAGCTCTGACGTGCGAGGCATCGATCGAAGCGTCATCCATGTCCAGCAGCCCGGCGGCCCGCAGCTCGGCCAGGAGGACTTCGTGGAGGCGGGCTCCGGAGCATCCCCCCGCACCGCGGCCACCGCGTGCGAGAGGCCAAGACCCGGTGGCGGACCCGGAACGCCGGCCACCACAGAAACGATCAGGCAACCCCCGGGTCACCCGAGACCGCCCCCCTTTTTTCTCCGCTCTGCCTGCGGGATGCTCCGAGCGGCCGGGAGACAGCGGCCCCCACGTAGGCGTGCGGCTGATCTTCCCCCGTCTGGGCTTCGGCTCACCGCCGGCTCCGCGGCAGGCACTGCTTCCGCCCCCGGTCCGGCGGCCGCCACCCGGCCGTCTACCACCAGCAGGCCGCGCTCACACGGAAGTCGGGCCGGGGCAGTCGAACACGCCCGCGTGGTGGGTGGCGCAGGCCGCGACGACCGCCGGGCTGCGGGGCTGGGAATGCGTGGCCGCGCTCCAGGTGGAGTACTCGTTGCTGGCCCGTACCGTGGAGGGCGAGCAGTTCGGCGCCGCCCGTGCGTTCGGGCTGGGCGTCACCTCCTGGAGCCCGCTCGCCTCGGGAGTCCTGTCGGGGAAGTACTCCCGCACTCGCACCACCGCCCCGGGCTCCGGGCGCGCCGGCTACGCGGCCCCGCTGCTGACCGAGGACACGTTCGTACTCCTGGACGTGCTGGAACGCATCGCACAGGACCTGGGTTCGACGGTCGCGGCCGTCGCCCTGGCGTGGGTGCGCCAGCAGGACCCCGTCACCTCGGTGCTGGTCGGAGCTCGGACCCTCGACCAATTGGAGAACAACCTGGCATCGGCGGCCGTGACCCTGGACCCTCCCCAACTCGCCGAGTTGGGTGCACTGACCACGCCGGAACTCAACTATCCGCACCCGTTCACCGAAGGGGTCGGGGTCGGCTTCCTGCAAGGTGACGCCACGGTCAATGGTGTCACGTCAGTGGCGTTCCGCCGGTCCTGATGCAAGCGCCGCCATCGAGGAGCCGAGGAGGGCGAGGGTGTCGGCGTCCGTGCTGCCCGGCTCGGCAGTGCCGATCAAGAGGTGCTGACCGGGCGTGCTCTCGACGTCGAAGGACTGGTACGTGAGGGTGAACCGGCCCACCGCGGGGTGGTTGAAAGTCTTGGGCCTGAGGCCGAATGAACTGACGCCGTGACTTCGCCACATCTGCTCGAACTCGTCGCTGCTACTGCGCAGTTCCTTGATCGTGGCGGCCATCCGGGAATCGTCCGGATGGTGTCCGGCAGCCAGGCGCAGGGCTTCGACCGAGCATTTCGCGACGCTGTGCCAGTTCGCGTAGAGCCCTCGGGCCGCGGGGTCCAGGAAGAGGGAACGCAGTACTTGGCGGCGGTCGGCGAGTGGCGAGAGGAGGGCATCGGCCAGGGCATTGGCCGCGAGCACTTCGAGGCGGCGGTTGATGACGTAGGCGACCGCGGTGGGGAAGGACTCCATGAGCTGGAGCAGAGCCGGGTCCACTTCGTCCGACTCGTCGGCGGCCTCGGCCGCCGGCAGGAGGCCGGCGAGGCGGTAGGCGTGCCAGTGGGCGTCGGCGTTCAGGCGCAGTGCCCGCGAGAGGGCGTCGATGACCTGGCCGGAGGGTTTGCGTTCGCGCCCCTGCTCGAGCCGCGTGTAGTAGTCGGCGCTGACTCCGGCCAGCACGGCGACCTCCTCGCGCCGGAGCCCCGCGACCCTGCGGTGCCCGTAGGTCGCAAGGCCCACTTCTGCGGGCTTCAGACGGGAGCGCCGCGCTTGCAGGAATTCGCCGAGTTCGTACCCGCTCATGGCTCGATCGTACGCGGCGCCTTCCTGGGAGTGGCGCACCCAGGAAGCTCCGCCCTGCCTGCCCCGGGCGATCACCTCCAGGATCAGAGCCTGGGTGGACGAGCACCCGGTCCGGCCCTCCGCCGGCTTCATCGAAGGGGTTCTCATGACCGTCCCGTCCATTTCTGCAGGCAAGGTCGTACTGATCACCGGGGCGAGCAGCGGTATCGGTGAGGCGACGGCCCGGCGGCTGGCCGCGTCGGGGCACCGGGTGATGCTGGGAGCCCGACGTACGGACCGTATCGGCGCCCTCGCCGAGGACATCCGCGACAGCGGCGGGCAGGCCGACCACCAGGAACTGGACGTGACCAGCCTGGCCAGCATGCAGGCCTTCGCCGAGGCCGCGCAGGACCGGTTCGGACGGGTGGAGGTCCTGGTCAACAACGCGGGCGTGATGCCGCTCTCCCCGCTGGCCGCGCTCAAGGTCGACGAGTGGAACCGCATGATCGACGTGAACGTACGCGGTGTGCTGCACGGCATCGCCGCCGTGCTCCCCGTCATGCGCGCACAGGCCTCCGGCCACATCGTGAACATCGCCTCCGTCTCGGGGCACCGCGTCGACCCGACAGCCGCCGTCTACAGCGCGACCAAGTTCGCGGTCCGGGCCCTGTCCGAGGGTCTGCGGCAGGAGAGCCGCGACCTGAGGGTGACCGTGATCAGCCCCGGGCTGACCAGGAGCGAGCTGGCCGAGGGCATCACCGACACGGCGGTGCGCGAGGCCACCAAGGACATGCTGAAGATCGCGATGCCGGCTGACGCCATCGGCGCGGCGATCGACTACGCGATCAGCCAGCCCGTCGAGGTCGACGTCAGCGAGATCATCGTGCGACCCACCGCCCAGGGCTGAGCCGACGGACCACAGAGACACGTCGTACGGAGACACGTCATGGTGACGAAGCAGCAGGTGGATGCGTGGGTCGAGGGGTACGTGCGGGCCTGGACCTCCAACAGCCGCAAGGACATCGTCGCCCTCTTCACCCCGGAGGCCGAGTACCACGAGTGGCCGTACGAGACGCACTGGATCGGCCGTGAGGCGATCGTCGAGGGGTGGCGCGGCCGCGCCGGCTGGCAGGAAGGGGGCTGGGAATTCGAGTGGTCCCTCCTCGCGGTCAACGGGGACACCGCGGCCATCGAGGGCACCGGGCGCTATACGGAGCTGGGGACCTTCGCCAACCTGTGGACCGTCACCTTCGACAGCCACGGCAAGTGTGCGGTGTTCCGCATGTGGAACAACGAGGTCTGACACCCACCACGCCAAACGGAAACGTACGTTTGCGTCACACCTCCTCCGGTGCTAGCTTCATGGTGAAACGAAAGCGATCGTTTCTCTTTGATGTGGCGGGTCTTCCTGCGGATGTCGCGGGGAATCCCGCACGACGAGGAGGCGTCATGCCTGCGTCGCCCAGCCCCACTCCCCTCCCGCCGCACACGGACGTCCTGATCGTCGGCGCGGGTCCCGTGGGGCTGACCCTGGCCGCGAGCCTGCGGCAGCTGGGCGTGGACCACGTCCTCATCGACCGCGCCACCGGCGTGCAGACCGGCAGCAGAGCGGCAGCGCTCCAGCCCCGCGCACTCGAATACCTGGAGCGGATCGGCGTCACGGCAGAAATCGTGGCGGCGGGCGAGCGCGGGCGCGGCTTTCGCGTCCACGACCGGGAGCACA
The DNA here is from genome assembly GCF_042893755.1 of Streptomyces sp. NPDC001568. NCBI lineage: Bacteria > Bacillati > Actinomycetota > Actinomycetes > Kitasatosporales > Streptomycetaceae > Streptomyces > Streptomyces sp. NPDC001568. Next base: position 32,564 of record NZ_JBIAVF010000033.1, read on the forward strand.
CTCTGCTGCACGCTTCCTACGGCGAGCTGGACACGCCCTACCCCTACGTCCTGCTCGCCTCCCAGCAGACGACGGAGGAACATCTGCTCCGGCGCCTGGGCGAGCTGGGTGGCGGGGTGCAACGCGGTCACAGGTTCCTCGGCTTCACGCCCGACTTTCCCGGGGTCTCCGCCGTGATCGCCGATCCGGACGGCCTATTGCGATCGGTCTCCGCGCACTATCTGGTGGGCTGCGACGGTCTGCACAGCGCCGTGCGGACGGCTGCCGGGATCGGTTTTCCCGGAGAGGCGCCGGAGCAGTTGTTCACCCTGGCCGACGTCCGCCTGGACGCCGGTGCGAGTGGCCTGGGGGAGGACGACACCACCTTCTTCCTCTCCTCCGCCGGGATGCTGCTCCTCTCTCCGTTCGCCGACGGGCAGCACCGCATCGTGACTCCCGCCGCGCCGGGGTCGGCCGCACCCCGCGCCGTAGACATCGAGCGGCTGATCTCCGAACGCGGGCCTCGGGCGGGGCGCATCCGCGTGGCGGAGGTGCTGAACACGTCCGCGTACCGCGTCCAGGAACGGGTCGCCGAGCGGTTCCGGGCCGGTCCGGTCTTCCTGGCCGGGGACGCCGCGCACACCCATAGCCCGGCCGGCGGGCAGGGCATGAACACCGGCATCCAGGACGCCGGGAACCTCGCCTGGAAGCTGCACGCCGTCCTGACCGGCGCGGCCCCCGCCGAACTGCTGGACAGCTACCACGACGAGCGGCACCCGGTCGCATCCGAACTGGTCGCCTTCACCAGCCAGTTCGCCAAGATCGCCACCCTCCGGGACCCGGCCGCCGGGCAGCGCCGCAACAACCTCCTCGCCGCAGCCGCGGCCACCTCGGGGATCGTCGACTGGGTCGCCGCCAAACTCGCCCAGCTCGACATCAGTTACGCGCGGGAACCCAACCACGACTCCCCGCAGGTGGGGGACCGGGTCTCGCCCCTGGCAGTCCCGCAGGCGGGCCTGCGCTGGACGCTTGCCCTGCCCGGCCGGAGCGATCCGAACGACGGGCGGCAGCGGGAGGGCGTCCTGTCCGTGTGCCACGTACCCGAACTGCGCACCCCCTTGCTGGTCCGCCCCGACGGCTACCTCGCCGCCCACGGAGTACCGGCCGAACCAGCCGAGGTACTCAGCCAACTGGCCCAGCACCTGCCGCTGCCCCTGCCCGTTCCGTCCACCCGATGACCCGGCTGTTCAAAGGAGACAAGGACATGTCGACTTCTGCTTCCGCCCCCACCCTCATCCGCAACGTCGCCGTCTTCGACGGCACCAAGCTCCACACACCCCGGGACGTCCTCATCGACGGCCCCGTGATCACCGCCGTCGGCCCCGCCCTCGGCACACCGTCCGGAGCAACCGTCGTCGACGGCAGCGGCCGCACCCTGCTGCCCGGGCTGATCGACGCCCACACCCACACCAGCGACACCGAACAGCTGCGGCGGGCACTCCTCTTCGGGATCACCACCGAACTCGACATGGGCGGCACGCCCTCGGTCGCCCGCGCGGTACGGGACGCCGCGCGCGAGCGCGACGACCTGGCCGACCTGCGCATCGCGACCACCGGAGCCACCACCCCCGGCGGCCACCCCAGCCAGCTGGTCGAACTCGGCCTGATGGCCCCCTTCCCCACGGTCACCGGCCCCAAGGACGCCGACGCGTTCGTCGCGGCACGCGTGGCCGACGGGGCGGACCACCTCAAGATCTTCATCGAGGACGGCACCGCGATCGGGACACCGATGCCCGTCCTGTCCCCCGAGACGATCCGCGCGTTGGTCCGGGCCGCACACGAACGCGGGCTGCGCACCGCCGCCCACACCCTCACCCGCCAGGCAGCCCGCCTCGCGATCGACAGCGGCGTCGACGGCCTCGCCCACGCCCCCGCCGACGGTCCCTCCGACGACGCCCTCGTCGAAGACGCCGCTGCCCGGGGCATGTTCGTCGTCCCCACACTGACCTCGCTGACCGGCACCACCGACAGCCCGGCCGAGTACGCCCTCATCGACGACCCCCGGTTGCGGCCCTACGCCGACCCCCAGTGGCTCAAGGAGATCGAGCGCATGCGGACCGAAGGCCCGGGCGAAGGCGAGGTGCGGGTGGGACCGGTCTCGGTCGACGCCCGGTACGCAGCCGACGTCGCAGTGCGGATGTTCCGGGCCGGGGTGCCCCTGCTGGCCGGCACCGACGGCACGGGCGGCGCCGGCCACCCCACCACGCACGGCATCAGCTACCACGGCGAGCTCGCCCTCCTCGTCGCGGCCGGACTCACCCCGGCCCAGGCCCTCACGGCCGCAACCGCCGCCCCCGCCGACGCCTTCGGCCTCCACGACCGCGGGCGCGTCGCCGCCGGGCTCCGCGCCGACCTCCTGCTGGTCGAGGGCAACCCCCTCACCGACATCACCGCGGTACGGGACATCGCCGCCCTGTGGCGGCGCGGCGTCCCCGTCGACCGCGAGGCCGCGCTCCTCGCAGACGGGCTGGTCTGACCATTAGCACCCTGACGACCACGCCGAAGGCACCGGCCCACCAGGGCCTCCACCACCTTAAGCTGTGCGTCAGCGACCTGGAGCGCAGCGCCCTCTGGTACGGCGCCGTCCTGGGCGCCCACCGCGTGGCCGAGCTGGACCACCGCCGCCCCGACGGCACCCTGTTCTCCGTCGCCCTCGACGTCCCCCACCTGCCCTGCCGGCTGGAACTGCGCCTAGACCCGGCGACGGCCCGCGCCCTGGACGGGAACGAGCTCCTCACCCTGGCCGTCGAGGACCGCGCCGCCGTGGACGAATGGATCGCGTACCTGGACGGCCTGGGGGTCCGCCACTCACCGCCGGTCGTCGCGATGGTGGGCTGGGTGCTGGTCGTACCCGATCCGGACGGGCTGCGCCTGCGGCTCTACACGACCGAGCCGCACGGGCTCGACCGCTCGCGCGTCGAGTACGACTCCCCCTGGCTGAGCACCGGACCCTCCGACGGCGCGGCCACGGAACGACCGAGCCCCTGAGCTGGGCACGGCACGTGCTGGTCGGGTGCCCCCGAACAGGGGCGCCCCACCAGCACGTCAGCCGCTCCAGGAGGCCGATCCGAGGGAGGACAGGCCCGCGATGAGGTGCTCGGCGGACACGGGTGCCACCAGGTGGCGGCCGACGAGGAGACCCGGCATGAGGGTCATCAGCACCGTCGCGATCCCCCGGGGATCGGCATCCGCGGGGACCTGGCCCTCCTCGCACCAGCGCCGGGCCAGCTCCTCCAGCTGTCCGTGCACGCCGAGGTAGAAGTCCCGGGTGCGTTCCTCCAGGCCCGGCCTGCGCAGGGCCTCCCCCCACGACTGGATGGCGATCCGCGTGAGGTCGTACTCCGACTGGGCGTCCCGGCCTTGGACCTCACCCACCATCGCGGCAATCACCTGCGCCGGTGACGCGGTGGGACGCCGGGCCAGCAGTCCGACGAACAGGCTCCGCACGAGGGCCATGGCCTCGTCCGCGGCGGCGTCGATGAGGTCGTCCTTGCTGCGGAAGTACCGGTAGACGGCGCTGGAGGACATGCCGGTCGCGGCGATCACGTCGTCCATGGACGTGGCGTGGAAGCCGTTGGCGGAGAAGCAGGTCCAGGCGCTGGTGAGGATGTGACGGCGCCGCTCTTCCCGGCGCTCGTCCGTCAGGCGAGGCATCCCCCCACCCTAAACGAGAACGATGGTTTCCGTTCTGGGCGCGCACCGAGCTAGAGAGCTACGGGGCGCACAGTTCGCCCAGTTCGTTGACGTCCCGCTGGAGAGCCTGGGTGCCGGGGCTGCCCCAGGGGTGGCTGTTGAGGAAGCGCTGGGCTGCTGCGCGCACCTCCTGCCAGCCGTTGGCGTTCGTCGGGGCACCGGCGTTGTTCAGGTCCGCCTTGGTCCGGGCCACCACCTCGCGGCAGGTGGCCAGAGGGGCCGCACCGGCCGGGGTGGACGCTCCGAGGAGCGTGGTGACGCCGAGGGTGGCGGTCACCAGGGCAGCCGAGACGACGGGCTTGAAGGACTTCATGACTTTCGGCTTCCTGTTGGGGCGAATTGCGGGGCGGAGAGCTTGCTCCGCCCTGCCTGTACTGGATGTGGTTCAGGGGTGCATCGCGTACGTTCCGGCGATCGCCTCGATGCCCTGCCACAGGTCGTGGGTCCGTTCGGTGTCGTGGGCGGGGGTGCGCAGGCAGGCGAGGGCGTGGTTGCGCTGCTGGTCCGTGGTGCCGGGCTTGCCGTGGAGTTCGGTGAGCGGGCCGGCGAAGTCCCTGATGAGCAGGGCGAAGATCTGGTCGAGGACGCCCCGGTCCAGGTCGGTCAGCCGGGCCTGCTCCAGGATGAGGTGGCCGTAGACGACGGTCATGAAGAGCCGGCCGACAGGGAGCATGAAGTCGAGGTCCTCCTGCTGGTCGGCGTCCGGGCCGCAGGTGGTCAGCAGCTCGCGGAATTCTTCGACCTGTTCCCGGAACCGGGCCACGTTGGCCACGTCCTCGAAGTGGTCGAAGGCGGGGCGCCAGTCGTGGAAGCGGACCTCGCCGAGCCGGCCGGAGGCCCCCTGCCGGAACAGGAAGCCGTCGTCGCGGTCGTCCGTCCGGGAGGGCACCGGGTCGTAGGGGGCGTCGCCGAGCAGGTAGTTGCGCAGGAACTTCAGGATCAGCGTGATGTTGACGTGGACGGTCCCCTCCAGCCGCGGCAGGCCGGGCAGGTCACGTGCGACCCAGTTGAAGTGGGTGTCGGCTTCGAAACCCTTGGCGGCGATGGCGTCCCAGAGGAGGGTGACGACCTGCTCCGCTTCCGTGGTCACCTTCGTCTTGGACATGGCCGTGAAGAGGATGTAGCGGCGATCGTCCTCCTGCGCGGACCTCACGTAGTCGACGGCGCGGTTCGTGAACATCTTCATGGCGAGCAGGCGAAGGTAGGCGTCGCTGAAGATCCGACGGATGTGCGGGAAGTCCGTGACGCGCCGCCCGTAGAGCATGCGGGTGTGCGCGTGATTGAGGGACTCGTGGAAGGCGTGCTCGCAGGCGCCGATCCCGGCGGTGCCGAGGTTGAACTTGCCGATGTTGACGGTGTTCAGGGCGACGTCGAGGGCCGCCTTGCCGGTGTGGAGGATGTCGTCGGCGGTGACGGGGTACTCGTCGAAGCTGATCTCGGCGACGTAGAGGTGGTCGTTGGCGACGTTGCGGACGGCCGTGTAGTTCGGGTGGCGGCTGTCGGCCAGGAAGAACACGTAGCCGTCCGGGCCTTCGACGTCGGTGCGGCGCCCGAAGGCGGTGACGATGCCGGCCACGTTCCCGTTGCCGATGTAGTACTTCGAGCCGCTCGCGCGGAACCCGCCATCAGCCGTGGGGGTCAGGAGGAGGTCCGTCGCGTAGATGTCGGCGCCGTGGGTCTTCTCCGACAGCGCGAAGGCGGCCGAGTGGCCCTGCCTGAGGAGTTCGACCGTACGGCGGCGGGCCGTCGCGTTGCCGCTCTGCCACACGGGGGCAAGACCGAGCATGGTGACGTGCCATGTGTACCAGCCGTTGATGCCGTAGAAGGCGAGCACCTCGTTGAAAGCGGTGTTGCGGGCGGTGTCCCAGCGCCCACTGCCTCCGTCGGCGGCCGAGGGGATCAGGCAGTGCGCGAAGATGCCCTGTTCTCCGGCGAAGGCGAGGAATTCGGCGAACCACGACGCGTAGCTTTCGACCAGCCGCTTCTTCCCCCGCCCTTCGAACCAGTCGATCACCGCTCTCAGTAGCCGTCGGGTCTCCGGGTCGAACTCGGCGGGATCGTAGGACAGCGGGTTGAAGATCACCGGCTGGAGCATGTGGGACCACCTGTTTCCTTGCGTGGCCGGAGCCCCCGGCCGTTCTGGACTCTCGCGCACCCTTTGCGGACGCTCGAATGTTCACGCCTGCTACCCCTCCTGCCTACGGTGATGAGGCAGGACATCAGCACCCAACTCGGGGATTCACAGGCAGGAGTAGTGATGATGCGCAAGCAACTGATCGCAGCCGCAATGACCGCGCTTTCCGTGGCTGGCGGGCTGGCGGCGGCGCCGAGCAGCTTCGCCGTGCCGTCCGCATCACCGGCCGCCACCACGCACGTTGCGTCGACCGGCCGGACCTTCCACCCCACGTCCCTCGACACCTACGTACCGCTCGTCTGCTCCAGGGCCTGCCACTGACCTGCTTTGAAGGTGGCCGGCGGCAGCGCTACTCCGTCCGGGTGGAGCGTGGCGCGGCCCCGGAATTCGCCGGTGAGCACGACCTCCTGACGCTGAGACACCGGCCGCACGGCCGACGGCGGCGGCGTTTCGGGGCAAGACCCCGCCCGGGGAAGCACCCCGCCACTCATCGTGAGGGGTGATCGACAGCATGTGAATGCTTGCCCGTCCGTACGACTTGCGCGAGAGTCCGCCCATGGCCGCACCGCTGTCCGCAACGCCGTCTGTACACCTCCCCGCGTCTGCGACCTGGGGAGATCCCATCATCGAGGCCCTCGAACTCACCGGCGCACGCTGCGCCTTGTCCCGCGGCCTCATCGCCGCCGGGGACTGGGCACTGGCCTTTCCGGCGCCGGGTCGACTCAAGATCCAGGCCGTGACGCGTGGTGTCGTCTGGCTGGTGATAGAGGGCGTCGAACACCCCGTCCGCCTGGAGGCCGGCGACATCGCCGTCTTCGCCGGCGACCGCCGGTACACCCTGGCGAGTGACCCGGCCGTGCCGCCGATCGACGCGCTGCCCGTGCTCCGGGCGACCACGAAGACCTTCTTCCATGCAGGGGACGAAGGGCGGGACGCGGTCACGATCGGCGGCCACATCGACCTCAACACCACCGGCAAGGACCTGCTGCTGAGCGCCCTTCCACCGCTGATGCACGTCAGTGCCGCCACGGCCGAGGCACCCGCGGCCTGCTGGCTCATGGACCAGACGCTCCACGAAATGCGGTCGGCCGCCCCGGGTGCCGCCTTCGCCGCCGAACACCTCGCGCAACTGCTCTTCGTACAGGTCCTGCGGGTCTTCCTGGCCAACGCGAACTCCGACGCATACCCGGTGGGCTGGCTGCGCGCCCTCGCCGACGAACGCGTCGCCCCCGCCCTGCGCCTGATGCACGGAGACCCGGCCCGCGCCTGGACCCTCACCGAGCTCGCCCGCGCGGCGGCCATGTCCCGCACCAGTTTCGCCCAGCGCTTCAAGGAGGTCGCGGGCGTCCCGCCCCTCACCTACCTGTGCACCTGGCGGATGCGCCTGGCCCAGCACACCCTGTGCCGGGAGGACACCCCCGTGGCGGCCATCGCCTCCGCCCTGGGCTACGGCTCCGAGAGCGCCTTCAGCAATGCCTTCAAACGCACCACGGGAGTGGCCCCGCGGCGCTACCGGGAGGCCGCGCGGGCGAGCTGAGCCGACCGTCGCGCCGGTACCGCCTTCGAACAGCGACGTCGGCTCGCCCCGTGATTCCTAGCCCCCGTGCGGGCCGGGGTCACGGGGCGGCCAGGAGACCTCGCGCAGCGCCGCGACCGCCTCGAGCGTCCCGTCCGTGCGGCCCGCCAGCAGGCCCCGGGGAGTAAGAACGCTCCACAGGGTGTCCGCACACGGTTCGGCCCGGCCCAGGGGTAGCGGATGAGTGATGTCCGTGACGTCCTGGATGGCGACCTCGCCGTCGGCCCGTGCCGCGCTGTAGCTGCGACCCATGCACTTGAAGTGCGTAGGCCTTGAGGTGACCTCAGCAAGCCCCAGGGCAGGAGCTCCCCGCTCGAAACCCATACCGGACACTGGACCGAGCATGACGCCTCCGTTACAGCACGCGACCGATCAAACGCTCATGGTAGCCATGAGGCGGCAGCGGTCCTGCGGCCTGACAGCTTCGCCCGTCCGCGATACCTGCGCGAGAGTCCAGGACCGACGGACGAGAGACGGCCGGGGCGGCGACGAGCGGTTGACCATGCCCGGCAGTCCGTCATGACCGCCCGGGAGCCCGGTCACGGCCCACCCCACGCTGCGGACTCTCGCGCAGGAAGCCCGGACGGTTGCGCATTCCGTCCTGATAGCGGGCAAACCTAGCCTGGCTCTCGGCGGGCATCGGAAGCCGGCCAACGGGCCGCCGGAGTGCCCGCCCGCCCGCAACCACCGCGCCGGCGCCTTCGAACCGCTGCGGGAAACGCGCAACCCCCGAGGACGAGAACGTGACAACGGACGCCCCCGCCTACCTGCCGCCCCGAACGGTCGCCACCGCTCCCGGGTGCCTGCCCCTGGTGGGGCACTCACTAGCCCTGCTGCGCGACCCGATCGGCGTACTGCAGTCGATCCGCCCCCTGGGCGACCTGGTGGAGATCCGGCTCGGCACCCTGTCCGTGTACGCCGTGAACTCGCCCGCGCTCCTGCGGGAGATGCTCGTCACCGACGCGGTCTCCTACGAGAAGGGCCGCTACTTCCAGAAGTCCCGCCCCTTCCTCGGCAACGGACTGCCCAACTCCGAGGGCGACTTCCACCGCCGGCAACGCCGCTTGATGATCCCCGCCTTCCACCGCGAGAAGCTCAACTCCTACACCGGCGTCATGCGCCTGAGCGCCACCACCTACTCCGAGGCCTGGACACCGGACAGCACGATCGACGTGGCCTCCGAGATGTACGCGATCGGCAGCGAGGCCGTGGCCAAGGCCCTCTTCGGCAGCGCCCTCGGCAACGAGGAGGTACGCCTCATCCGGCGCTGGCTGCCCACCTACGTCCACGAACTGATGCGCCGTGTCGTCTCGCCCGTCGACTGGCTGGACCGCCTCCCCACCCCCGGCAACCGCCGCTTCCGGGAATCGGGCACCCAGTTGCGCAAGGTCGTCGACCGGCTCATCCGCGAGCGCCTCGACGACGGAGAACCCCGCGCGGACCTCCTCGGCATGCTGATGGCCGCCCGCGACGCCGACACCGGCGAACCGATGAGCCCCGACCAGCTCCACGACGAGGTCATGACCGTCATGGCCGCCGGCATCGAGACCGCCTCGACCAGCCTGACCTGGCTCTTCCACGAGGTCGGCTCCCGCCCCGACATCGAGCGCAGGCTCCACGCCGAACTCGACGAGGTCCTCGGATCGAGGCCGGTCACCTTCGAAGACCTGCCGAAGCTGGTCTTCACCCAGAACCTGGTCCGGGAGACGCTCCGGCTGCGCAGCCCGGCCTGGATCCTGATGCGCCAGCCCGCCCGCCCCGGCGTCGTCCTCGGCGGAGTGGAGATCCCCGCGGGAACCGAGCTCCTGTTCAGCCCGCTCACCATCCACCGCGACCCCGGCCTCTACCCGAACCCCATGGAGTTCGACCCGGACCGGTGGCTGACCGCCGACCCGCGCGGCTGGGCGTTCCTGCCCTTCGGCGCAGGCCCCCGCAAGTGCATCGGCGATCACTTCGCCCTCACCGAGATGGCCACCGTCGTCGCCACCGTCGCCGCCCGCTGGCGGCTGGCCCCGCTCTCCGAGCAGCCGCCCCGCGAGGTGCCCGGCGCCGTACTGGTACCGAGCCTGCTCCAGATGTCCCCGCAGCCCCGCGCCGCGCAGACCCGCAGCGGCGGCACGCGGAGCGACGCCGGCCTCCACCTCCCGTTCCCCGCACGGATCAGCCCCGACGCCGCACGCGCGGCCGCCGAACACCTACAGTGGCCGCGGTCCTTCGGCCTGCTCCCCACCGACACAGCCGCCGAACGCCACGCCCGCGCCCACTACGCCGAACTAGCGGCCCGATTCCACCCGACCGCGACCGGGGCGGACCTCGCCCTGGGCGTCGACCAGATGAGCTGGTTCTTCTGCTTCGACGACGCCTTCGACGGCCCGGCCGGCGACGACCCCGGACAAGCCCGCACGGTGGTCGACGCTGTCGCCGACGCCCTGGACCAGCCCCCCGCCCCCGACGCACCACCACTCGCCCGCTCCTTCCACGACCTCTGGCTGCGCAGCCGCGAGGGCATGTCACCGACCTGGCGAGAGCGGGCCGCCACACACTGGCAGGCGTACCTGCACGGGCACGTCCAAGAAGCCGCCAACCGGCAATCCGGAACCCTGCTCACCGTGGACGAGTACCTGCGGCTGCGCCGCGACACCATCGGCGTACAGCCCACGCTCGACCTCGCCGAGCGCATCGGCCACTACGAACTGCCCGCCGACCTCTTCGCCTCGGAGACCGTGACCGCTCTGCGCACCCTGGCTGCCGAGATCGACTCCCTCCACAACGACCTCTACTCGCTTTCCAAGGAGGAATCCGGTGCGGACCCGCACAACCTCCTGCTGATCCTCCAGCGCACGGACGGAGCGGACCGCGACGACGCCTCCACCAGCGTGCTCGGCATGCTCCACGCACGCATCGCACGCTTCCGCAGCCTCGAAAGCGAACTGCGCACCCCCGACGGCAATGCCCTGCACCGCTACCTCCGCGACGCCCTGCACACGGTCATGCGCGGCCCCTACGACTGGGCACCACGATCCGGGCGATACAGCACCGACCATCTGTGATCACCGGGACTTGAAGCCCGCAGGCGCGGCAAGCACCAAGATCCGGACCATTTCCGGACCAGTCGCCTCCAACGAGCCGTGCGCGCCACAGCTTTCGCTGGTCAGCGCGAGTGTGACGGCTGTACCACCAGCAGACGAGGAACCTCCTCGTCAGGGGTCCGGGCCGGTCCCCGCGGGTCTGCTGTTCAGGGCGCCGGGCGCCGGGCGGGAGTGTGCCGGTCGGACCGGGCGTGGCGGTCAGGCCAGGGTGTATCCGAGGACACCGCCGTGGATCTGGCCTTCGCAGTTGGCCTGGATGGAGTCGAAGATCTGACGGTTCTCGTTCCGCAGGCAGCGCTGGAGCTGGACGGTAGCGACCCTGGGCTGCGGGCTGGTGTGGATCCAGCCGAGAAGGGTCACGTACTGCTGGCCCTCGCAGTTGACGTCCGTGCTGCTGAAGTGATCGCCCCTGACCTGGCAGAGGTAGAGCGGCGTGGTGCCTGGGGCCGCATAGCCCAAAGCCTCCTGGTCGTGGTGCGGGGCCGGGCGTGTGCTGGTCCCGGCCACCGTGTCCGCTGCCTGCCGTTCTGAGGTCCAGCGGGCCCGATGTGCTCTGAGGTCAGGGCTGGGTGATGGCGAGCTGGACGGGTAGGGAGGGCTTGCTGATGTTTCCGGCGCGGTCGGTGATGGTGTAGTGGAAGTCGGTGGTGCCTTCGCCTGCAGTGAGGATGGCTGCCTCGGGGACGACCAGGGTGATCGGCTTGTCACCTTCGTCCTCGCGGACGGTGTACGGGGCGGTGGCGCTGTCACCGTTCCAGTACACCTGGACCTGGTCGCCGGCACAGAAGTCGGCGTAGGCGGGGATGACGACGTTCACCCCGCCTTCCGCGTCGGCGGGGTCGAGGACACCACCTGGGGCTTCGTTGACGGTGGGCGCGGGCAGGGACAGGTTGGTGTCGCTCACAAGGGTCTCCTTCTGGTTGTGTGGTGCGCCGATCGACGCCCGCCATGATCTTCCCGATTCGAAGCGGCTGGTGAGGTGCAAACCGTCCAATTGCCCTCGTCCCGAGCCCCGGGAGGAAAACCCTGGCCTCTACGGCAGTGCCGCCGCGGCAGGCTGCTGACATCTGCCGCACCGCGGACGAACACCGTCGTGGACCATCCGACGACCGCCCCGCGTCGGTGCAACGCGGTCCCCGGTTCAGGGTGGCGCGGCAGACAGACCGGCCAGGTCCGGAAGGTGGGGCTGGCGGGTGCTCAGGTGTGTCTGAGCGCGGTCCTTTGGCCGGGTACCGCGCTCAGACGGGTGTGTTTCCCGGTTAGCGGAGGTAGTCCAGGAGCCAGGAGCCGAGTTCCTTGGTGATGAGCGGGCCTCCGGGGTTCGCGGCGCCGTTCTTGGTTTCCGCGAAGCCTTCGTCGTCCAGGGTGCTGGTGAAGTCGGCGCTGACCAGCTTGAGGTTCAGGGGCCTGACGGGCCAGCCGCCCAGGGCTTCGAGCTCTTTGCCTTCCTCGCCGGCGGGCGCGGTGCCGTTGTAGGAGAAGAAGATCGCAGTCGCGTGTTCCTCGCTGCTGCGCTCCGCCTGCAAGAGGGCGTGGCCGGCTGCCAGGGCACCCCTGCCGATGCCGCCCACGACCAGCTCCGTGTTGCCGAGCCGTTCGGCGATCGTCCGGCGGATCGCCTCCTTGAGGACTGAGGCCTGCGGATGAGCTGCGGGCCGAGGCGCTGAAGCTGTCAGGGAAGGCGGCAAGCGCGGACGGCAAGGTGCAGGAGGAAGCCAAGAAGGCTGCGGAGAGGGCCAAGAAGGCGAAGGCCCAGGGAGAGGAGCAGGAAGGCTCCGACCAGCAAGGGGCCTAGCCCCCTTCGGGGACCGGCCCCGGCTGTCGTCAGCAGCCCGTTCCGGGCCCTGCCCGGCTGCTGGCGTCTGCGGGAGCGGGCTGGTCCTGGAGGCGGATCTGGAAGGTCCCGGGGTGGGGGAGCGGAGCGGCCCCACCCCGACGGGCCGCAGACCCGGACCCTTTCACAGGTTCACCCAGCCCCGCGGAGCGGACCCCGCAACCCCGTCCGGAGCGACGCGCAGCACATCGGTCCGAAAGGCCTGCCCTGGACCGGTGCAGGCGGCTACACGCCGAGCGGTGCGTGGCGGCCTCTGCCCTGTGCGCGCTGCCCGTGGGTGGGTGCTGGCTTGGTTGTGGCTGTGGTGGCGGCGTGTAATCGCCGGTTAGGCGGTCGGTCTGGTGGGGGAGGTGGTTCGGGTACAAGTCGTACGCAAGGGGAGGGAGAGCGGCATGGCGGACGAAGAGGATGTCAAGGGCGGGGCTGACCGGACTGAGACCCAGGGAACGGTGGGACATCAGAAGCTGGAGAGTAAGACAGTGACGGGCCAGGTCATCACGCACACGATCGTCAAGCCGTCGGAGGACGGGGGAGACTGCGACTCCCCCCGGTAGGAGTTCCGGTCCCTCTCCGCGAAACCGTGCCGGAGGCCATCGCCCGGCTGCTTTCCGCTTGGTGGAGGCCCGCGCTCGCGGGCTTGTCCTGCAGGTGAGGCCGGGGCGACCAGGGCAGCAAGGGAAGAGGCGGCCGGTGTCCGGTGCCTGCTTCCGCACCGCCGGCCGCCCTGGGTGGCAGGTCAGGCACCGGCTCGGTCGTTGCGGGCCATGTGGGCGGCGGCGATGTCTGCGAGGGCGGGGCCGGTTTCCTCGTAGGCGAGGGGTGCGAGGTCGGGGGGGCGGGATGTAGCCGTCGGGCATGGCCGCGTACGCGGTCTCCATGCGGGCGGCGTAGGCGTCGGCGAGCGCGCGGGGCCACGTGCCGGTCAGCGGGGGCCGCATCCGGGCCTCCGCGGCAAGGGCCGCGTGATGAGCGGCGGCCTCGGCGGCGGCTTCCTTCACCGTGAGGTCGGTGATCAGTTCCCGGCACGGCGCGAACGCGGCCAGCGGGTCCGGCAGTCGGCCGAGCGGGCCGGCCGGGCTCGCGCGTGAGAGAAGGGCTTCGGTGAGGAGGGTGGCGATCAGCGGGGAGGCGTGCAGGCCGTCGCGGTGCGTGCCCGATGCCACCCACAGGCCCTCCCGGAGGGTGGGGCCGATGACGGGCTGGCCGTCCAGCGACAGGGGCCGGTTCCCGTGGTGGGTGCCGGTGATGCCGGCGCCGGCGAGGCGGTGGTCGAGCTGGGAGAGCGCCGCGTCGAGGAGGAATCGCATGGCCCCGGCGGTCGGCTGGGTGGTGGGGATCAGGGCGGGGTGGGCACTGGCGCCGAGGTAGAGGGAGCCGTCGGCCTGCGGGACGGCGTGCAGGCCGCACGCGTAAGCCCGGTTGGGGGTGCGGATGACGGCGGGCCACGGACCGGGGCCGGTGACGGTCACCGCGGTCCCGGCCGCCGCCAGGACGGGCACGACCGGCAAATCAGGGTCAAGGGCATCAAGGATGGGAGTGGTCCAGGCGCCGGCCGCGACCACCGCGCGCGGGGCGCGGAAGACGCCTGCCGGGGTGGTGAGGAGGTAGCCGCCGCCGGGGGCCGCGGTGAGCGATCCCGGTGGGGCGCAGGTCACGTGGGGCAGGTTGGCGAGGGCGGCATCCAGGGTGGTGAGCCAGGCCCTCGCGTCCAGGAACTGCTCGAAGGGCAGGTGCCAGGCGCGCAGCGCGCGGTCGTTGTCCAGCGCCCGGTAGCCGGGGATGTCCCCGGGGCTGATGTCGTGGCAGGGCAGATCGTGTTCGGCGGCCGCGCGGGCGACAGCGGTGAACGAGGCGTCGTCCAGGGCCGAGGAGACCGCGTTCAGGATCATGAACGTCCCGGTGCCGTACCCGTCCCGCTCCGGCGCGTTGATGTCGGCGCGGGCCCGGACCCGCTCCCGCCAGACCGGCCACCGCCGCGCGGCCGCGACCGCCAGCTCGATACGCAACCTGCCATACCGGGTCCGCATCCCGAGGTCGGTGACCTCGCCCAGCGCGCCGAGCATCGCCCCCGCCGCAGCCGACGCACCCACACCACCTCCGGCCTTACCGGCGGAGGCAGAGGTGGTGGTGCCGGCGTCGCCGGACAGCACCACCCGGACCGACGGATCACGCTCGGCGAGCGCGAACGCCAGCGAACGGCCCACCACTCCCGCACCGACCACCAGCACATCAACGCCCCGCACCACCACAACCACTCCTCACATCCAAGGGACCGCTCCCCGGCCAGCGCCAGGCAGCAGAACACCTTTCGCCCCGGAGCACGGCCGCCACACCCGCCCGCCCTCCGACAGCAACTTGACCCCGCCCGGTTTTGGCCCCTTGCCCACGGCGCCCGGGCCGGGCGGGTCGCCCCGGCCGGCGGCCCGCCCGGCGGGGCAGCGCCGGCCGCCCCGTCGCCTACTTCGCCCTGGGGGAAACCATCCGGTTTCCGGACCAGTCCGCGCCGACGCCGAGGGAGGTGGTCCGGGCAAGCCCGGTGGCCGTCGCGGCCTCGCCGATGTCGTTCGCCTCGACGTAGCCGGCCCGACCGGACTTCGGGGTGCACACCCAGACCACGCCGTTGTCGGCCAGACCCGGAAGGAGACTCGTCAGGGCGGCGGTGAGGTCACCGTCGTCCTCGCGGAACCACAGCACGACCACATCGGCCACATCCTCGTGGTCCTCGTCCACCAGGGCGCTGCCGGTGACCTCCTCGATACCCGCCCGCAGATCCAGGTCCACGTCATCGGCGTAGCCGAGCTCCCGGACCACCTGACCCGGCTTGATCCCCATCCGGCCCGCCGCGGTGGCCTGCTCATCCGTGGTCGTCATCGCAACTCCTCGAAAGTCCCCGGACACGCCAGTCGTGCCCGAGAGTATCCAATCGGATACCCAGAGTGATGGGAGTGAGGCAGTCCGGTCACTCCCGTCCCGCTGACCGCCTCGACACCCGGGCGGTCAGCGGTTCCGCCGGCGGCCGGGGCGCTCCCCGGAGCCCGCGTCAGAGAACGGCGACGGTGAACGGGATGTCCGCCAGGTCGTTGTTGTGGTTGGTCGTCACGATCGTGATGGTGCGGGTCTGGCCGTTGCAGTTGCTGTTCGGAATGGCGGTGATCATGGCCGGGTAGTTGTTGACCGTGGCGAGCACGGCCGCGTCGCGCAGGTTGATGGTGGGGTCGGACACCGCGACGCAGTAGTAGCCCACGGGCTGCCCGTTGAACCGTGCCACCGAGGAGACGTTCTTCGTCGCCAGGAGCGTTCCGTCCGCGCCCACGCGGGCGGCGGCACGGGCGTACGGCGCTTCCAGGTCCCTCGGGGCAGCCGAAGCCGTAGCGGTCAGGACCGGAACCGACACCAGTGCCGCAGCGGTGAGGGCAAGGATTCGAGTGCGCACCGTCGTGCCTTTCTCGGCCGCGTCCGACATGCAGCGCGGCCCGGGGAGTGAGACATGCCTGTGCAGGAAGCGGCGGGCGCAACGGCGCCGGAGGGCTGCTGCTGTGCCGGTGACAACGACGCCGCGGGAGACACCCCTGCATGACCCGCCTCGACCTGCCGAAACACGACTCTTGGCGGTCAGGTGTCATTCCACGGCGACCAATCCGATCTTGAACGACCAGGTAACCGCCACAAACAACCGAAAACGGCCAAGCCTTCATATCGGCGCAAAACACACCCTCCCGGCTAAAAGGGTTGTCACCCACACAGTCCCACCAGGCCGTACAAGCCCACCGCTCCGGCCGTAACCCCCCGAGGGGGCTCGGCGGAGCCGGAACACGGCGATACGGTGGCTGCCTCGGCAGGGGGCATGGGTAGCCGGCTCTCCGCTGGCATCCGGGTGACGGGATCCGCTCCGTCAGCGTGGCGGGGTGCCGGGGCGACGGCACCCCATGTGTCCTGGAGCGGCCTGGCCGCCCCGGGAAGGGCGGCTACGGCCCACGCCCCCGCCCCCGGGCCTGACCGTCACGTCGCCGGCCCGGGGGCGGGAGAGCGACTCCTCCACACGGCAGATGAGTTCCACGCCGCGCCGCACAGCAGCCGGGACACGGTCTGACGGCGCGTCAAGCCCGCCTCCCCGGCAGCCGTTCCGCTCCGGTGGCCAGGATGTCGACCAAGCGGCGCAGCGAGTGCAGTGCGAGGTCGCCGGCGGCCGTCCCCGCGGGGTCGGACGAAACCACCACCTCGGAATAGGGCCGAAGCCTGACGCCAGCGCGTCGACGTGCACCCCTTCCACCGCCAGGGCAGCGACCACTCGGGCTGAGGAACCGGCCCGAGCCAGGACTACCCGACCGGCCACGATCGCCGCCCGTGATCGCCCCGCCCTCCGGCCCGCTCGGCGCCGGGGCTGTCGGGGGTCCCGCCGGCTGTCGCGTGGGTGCCGCTGTACGTCGCCGTGCGGGGGTGTTGCGCAGTCTGCGGTCGTCCGCCCGCGGGTGCGGGTGCGGGCAGTAGAGGCGCTCCAGCTTGTCGGCGTCGGGGCTCAGGTGGTGCGTCGGTTCCCGTCGGCGTCGCAGGGCAGTTCGGAGGCCGGGTGGTTGGCCGTGAAGTCGCGCTCGGCCTCGGCGATCGCGGTGGGGGAGATGTTGATGATGCCGCCGAAGGGGCGGTCCACGTCGCGGATGATGACCAGGGCCGTGGTCAGCAGGGCGGTGATCACGACGAGCGTGATGATCTGCCCCCGGTTGTTCCTGCGGGGCAGGCAGATCCCCAAGGCGGCCACCGTGATGCCAAGGGTGGTGAGCAGGAACCAGAAGATGGTGCTGGGGATGCTGGAAGTCGCCTGGGTCAGGCGTTCCTCGCGTTCGTCGGAGCGCTTGTTGTCGGCGGCCACCAGCATCCCGAAGGCCGGCTTCCCCTCCAGGGTCTCGAAGATCTCCCGGAACGAGGTCGACCACACACTCGGGGCCGGCGAGCCGCTCCCATCGGCCATCTCAGGCCACTCCTGGGCACGCACCGCCCGGGCGTAGCAGACCGCGTCGGCCTGGATGCGGCCTCGCTGCAGCGCGGGGGCGTATTCGGCGGTCTCCACGAGCTGGTCCAGAGCGCGGGCCTCACCCCGCGCGGCGCCCTCGGCCTTCCCGTAGGAGCCGTTGGCCGTGACCAGGACGAAGGACAAAAGCAGGACGGTCATCGTCAGCAGCGGGCCGACCAGGTCCTTCACCGCCATACCCTCGTCGTCGTTGGCGCTGACCAGATGCGGCCGGAGCCAGCGGTTCGCGGCCAGACCGGCGAGCAGCGCGAGGACGGCGACGACGATGACGAGGGCCACAGGAGCCACCTCACCGCCCGTGCCGAGGCGACATGCGCCGTCGTGGAGTCGCGGACATCAACCGCTGTCCGACGCGGCACTTCGACTTCCACCGCGGCCGGCTCACCCCGGCGGCCGGACCGCGCCGGCGGACGCTGCGCAGGGCTGATCCCCGGCCGTGGCGAGGATCGTGCAGATGTCGTCCTCGGTGCAGGAGGCCGGGTCGGTGCGGGCCGCTCGCCGGGCCAGACCGCGCAGGGCCTCGCGCGTCGCGGCCAGCTCGCCCAGGCGGCGTTCGATGTCGGCAGGCGCTGGTCGATCAGCCCGGTGACGTGCTCGCAGGGCGCCTGACCGCCGTCGCGCAGGGTGAGGACGGAGCGGATCTCGGCGAGCGTGAGGCCGGCGCCCCGGGCCTCGCGGATGAAGGCGAGCCGGGCAGGCGTCTGCGGCGGGTAGTCGCGGTAGCCGCCGGGGGTGCGCGGCGGGGCGGGCAGCAGACCGGCCTGCTCGTAGAAGCGGATGGTCTTCGTGGTCAGCTTGACGGCCGTCGCGAGGTCACCGACGCGCACGCCCCAAGGCTACGCCTTGACCTTCCAGTGCACTGGAAGGTCTACGAGCCTTCGACAGCCCACCGCTTCGGAGCGGACCGCGTCGTGGGTGTGGCAGGAAGGCTTTCCCGCACCCACGACGCGGCCGTCCCCGTGATCGTGGTGTCGCCGACCGCTTCAGGGTCTGGCGCAGGAGCTCGTACTGCGTGGGGGCGCGCGGTCAGGCCGTCTTGATGTTGAAGGCGTACTCGAACTCCGCGAGCGCCTTGCCCCCGTCCTCGTGGAGCTCCGCCTTGGCGGTGTAGCTCCCGCGGTTCAGCATCCCGCTGGGTGCATCCTCCCAGCCGTGCCGGGGGAAGGTCACCGACTGCGGCTTCTCCTGCTTCGGGAACGAACCCAGCATCAGCTCGTCCCGGGCAACCCTGACACCCTTGCGGTACACCTTGTTGGTGTACACGACCCCGGCCACGGTCGCATCGTCCACACGGAAGTCGACCGTGATCCGGTAGTGGCAGCCCTCAGGCAGAACAAACTCGTCCGTCTTGATCGCGGCGAGCGCCTCCGCGCTGTCCAACTGCCGCACCACCGCAGGCCGGCGTGCATCCTCGTATTCCACCCTGAACGTGAGCAGGTGCAGGGTGCCCCCGCTTCCCTCCAGTCGCTTCTTCTGCTGGACCTGGGCCTTGAAGTAGGCCTCGTCATACTCCGGAACGTCCACGCTTTCGGACATGCCGTCTCCTCACCGCTCGCCATCACCGACGTACCGGCCGACGGACACCGCCGACCACAGGAGGAAGATCACCATGCTCGGAACGGCCCGCCGGACAGAACACCACCCCGCGAAACGCCCACATCCCACCAGCAGCCGGAATCCGCGATCCCACTCTCACACGTACGGGCCCCGCGCCCCCTGCCCACGTGTTGACGGGCAAGCCCGGCTGGGCCCGCTCACTTGCTCCGACCAGCGTCTCTCCGGCTCGGCCTCGCCCGCGGACCGCACGCTCGAAGAGCGCTGCGCGCCGCGGACCGAGCATCTCCCCATCACTACCTCGGGGAGTCGCGGCCCGCATGGTGATCACATCGCCCCGGCCTGCGCGATCGCCGATACGAGGCCCCTGGGCCCTCCTGCGGAGGTGATGATCACGGTCCCTGCAAGTTACGGCAGTGAATCCGACGAGGAAGTGTCGGAAAAGACGCAGCCACGCGCGGGTTGCTGCCTGTTCGCGTCGAGAGTTCAGGAACCCGCTCGCTTCCGCCGGCTGAGCTGCCGATGCACTCGGGTGTGGGGGGCTGGTCGTCACATGGGCCGGCTCGACGCCAAGGGCATCGACGTCGCCCGGATCATCGTGGACGCGCACGCCGCCGAAGTGGGCGTCCACCAGGCCGTCGCCGGCGTCACCATCGCGGCCGCCGCCCACGCACCCGCGCCCACCCCGGCGGCGGCTGCCGCTCCCGCTCCGGCTTCGGCTGGCGCCCGAGTCCCCGCACCCGCCCCCGCCCCCGCTCCGGACACCGCGCCCGTTGCCGCGGCGCCGGTGCGAGAGGCCATCGACCCGTGGGCGCCGCCCGCCCCGCCCATGCCCCGCCGCCGGGAGGCCGCGACACATTTTGCGGGGGAGGCTGTTTCCATGAGGTCACATCCTCGCTCGCCTGTGCGGCCGGGATCGTTCTCCCGACCAGGAGCGGGTGGTCACGGCGAGGTCCTGTTCACGCCGGCGCGGTGTGCGCCCTTCGTCATCGCGCTCGGCGTGCTGGGCATCGAGCTCTCGCCCGCACATGATCTGGTCACCGGTCCCATCCTCACCACGACGCCGGCGCTGGCCGCGTTGACGATGGGCCCGATCGGCACGTTGTCCGCGGCGGCCCTCGCCGCGGGTGTGAACGCGGCGTCGGCGACCTACAACCAGTCGTGGGGGACCCAGACCCCGCTGATCATCGGCAACTTCCTGGGGATCATCGTGGTGTCCGTGGCCGGTGTCATCCTGAGTAACGGGATGCGCACGCGCAGGCAGAGCGAGCCCGATCAAGTCCGCCGGATCGCCGTGACGGCTCAGGAGATCGTCCTGCGGCCTGTCCCCGAGCTCATGGGCCCGATACGGGCGGCCAGCCTGTGCCTCGCGGCCGGGACAGGGGCACAGGTCGGCGGCGATCTGTACACGGCCGTGCAGACACGCTACGGCGTCCGCCTGATCGTGGGGGACGTCCGGGGGAAAGGGCTGTCCGCCATACGCACGGTCGCGGTGGCATTGGGCGCGTTCCGGGAGGCCGTCCACTACGAGAACGAGGCGCAGGAGGTCATGAACCATTGCGCGGCCGCTCTGCGGCGAGAGGCCACCGCACCGGGTACCTACTCCCAGGCAGAACTTCCCGAAGTCCTCATGGAGGGATTCACCACCGCGCTCATCGCCCAGGTACCGGACGAACATGTGGTGCACCTGGTCAACCGCGGCCACCCGCCTCCGCTGGTGCTGCACGAAGGCCAGGTTTTGGCACTGATGCCCGCGTCCCCAATGCCGCCGCTCGGTCTCGAAGACCTGGTCAACGGCCTACCCACCAAGCCCGAGCGCTACCCGCTTCTACCCGGTGACCGGCTGCTGCTCTACACCGACGGCGTGATCGAAGCCCGCAACCGTGAAAATGACTTCCTCCCTCTGCCGGAGACCGCCACCTACGCCTCCCTGGCGGCGTTGTCCAGACCAGGGCAGGACGTGTGTGGTCCGGTCGGTGCCGTGGTGACCCCTACGACACTCCGACCGATCAGGTCTGCAGAAAGACCGGTGGCGCTGTGGTGCCGGCCGGTCCTCGCACGTTCTGCCCCCACGAGCCCGTCGAGTTCGAGAACCTTGATGGATGAGCTGCCGCACGGTGACGCGTTACTCCGGAACCGTGGGCTCTTCGATGCGTCCATCGCATTTCGCCCTCCTGCCGCAACTGGGTGATCACTGAGGACTCGGCTCATGACAGGCTGTCTGTCCGAGTGCTGAGAGGAAGTTATGGCCGAAGTTGGTGGATGGATCTTGGAGCGCAACCTGCGGTCGTTCCTGGAGTTGCTGTCGCACTACGTGGGCTATGACTTCGAGGCCACCGACTGGGAGACCGTGACACGGGCGATTGTGAAGACCGACGAGGAGCAGCCCGGCGGCTGGTACTTGTACCCCTTGATCGGCGACACGCACGGAGTCGAGGTTCGGCTTGCCCGCTCGGTCGGCGGCGAGGAAGTCTCCGTGACCGTGAACGGACCCATGACGACCGAACTGGAGGTCCGGGCAGACACCCTGCTGTCCGCATTCGCGACTTGTTGAGCTCACGCAGGGCAAGGTCAACTTGACCCGCTAGCTGCATGAGGTGTCTTTGTACGCGTCAGCCGCACAAAGAGGCTGATCCGGTAGGACCGGCCGGGGCGGCCCGCCCTGCGGCGGAGCCCTCCTCCCATCACGCGTCCGCCGGAGGTCGCTCAGGAACCAGTCCTGGTCCCGTTGTTCTCAACGGGACCCACTGGAACGGGCCGAGGTGGGAGCGTGGCGGGATGGAACGTGAGATGGAGCCGCGGGTGTACGGGTGGGAGCCGGGGGAGCCGGCGGGGCCGACGGCCGGGCACGAGTACGCCGAACCGGTGGGCGGCCCCCTCGATGGTCAGCTCCTCGACGTGACCGGCTGGACGGCGGCGGATCGGGCGGGAGGTGCGCTCCTGATCACTGATCTCGGCCTGTACGGACCGGGCGGCCGCGCCGACTACGCGCCCGACGACGATGACGCCGGCGGCCCGTTCCGGTGGCGCGGCGACACGGCCTGAACCCCCGGCCCCTCCCTCGACGGAGGGGGAAACACCGGGGGAACCATGAGGGGAACCTAGAGGGGGAAGCATGGGGGGAAGCCGACTTCGGGGAGGTTCCGCGTTGTGGCTGCTCAGGTGCCGTTCTGCGGCCGGTGACTTTCCGGACTTTCTCTTTGTAGGTGCTTGTAGGTAGTTGATTGGTTGTTGGTTTCTGGTTGTTGGGTTGCTCGTGGGTGTTGGTCGGGTTGTCTGGTTCTCGGGTTGGTGTTCGGTCATGCCTGCCGGCTGTGTTGGAGTTCCTGCCGTTGCTGCCCGTGGGTGATCTCTTGGCGGTCTTGAGTTCCTGAGTCCTTGAGTCTCTGGCGGTTGTCCGCAGGTGGCCGTGTGACGGGGTCTCTGGCGGTTGTTGTCTGGGTAGGGTCGGGTTGAGTCCGTGCCGACATGGGTGTGCGGGTCAGGACCGGTGCCCAGAGCGCTCTGGGGCAGTACGACCGGACCGTCTCCGGCCCCGGTGCACCTCACGGTGTGCCGGGGCCGCACTGCGTTCCGGGATTACCCGGCCACATATTGAATGAGCTTTCGTCAGGTGATCAGGTGCCGGTGCTGCGGCGGCTTGCGGGGCTAACCCCTCCCTGTCGCAACCTGCTGCCGACCAACCCGAGACGACCCGTCCGGCTGGTCCGCGCTCCACCGCACCGCATGCCGACCCTCGGCATGCCCGACGAAGGGAACCGTCCCGTGTCCTCGCTCGCCCTGGCCGTTCTGCTGCTCCTGGTCCTCGTGACGCTGCTCCTGGCGGGCGGTGTCGGGTACGTCGCCCACCGGCACCCGGCGCTCGTCGCGCCGATCACGGCGGCCGGGATGGCCGTCGCCCTGGTCGTCGCGTGCCTCGGCCTCATCGCGGCCCGTTGAACCGCCCGGCCCCCGCAGCCGGCCGACGCTCCGGCGCCCCGAGGGCGGTCAACCCCTTGACCGCCCTCGACCCGAAGGTGTCGTGGGGCTTGCCCACCTTGCGAATGCCGGGTGGGCAAGCCTTAGGCCTGCCTGGGCAAGCCTTGCGACTGCGGGGGTGGGCAAGCCTTGCGCCAGCTGGGCAAGCCTCCCGTCGCAGGCTTGCCCACCCCGGTGTCAGGGGGCGTTCGCCGCCCAGTCGACGCCGAGCTCGGCGAGCGCGGCCAGCTGGTCCGCTTGCAGCCGGTCCCGGCGCTGCTTCTGGTTGACGATCCAGACCCCGGTCCGGTGCTCGGTCCCGTCGGGGAGTTCCTCGACGTGACCACGGCCCGGCAGGCCCTCGCCCTCGCGCTCCCGGTACTGGGTGAGGGCCCGGACGCCCGTCTGGAAGGCGAGCGCGCCGCGCCCGGACGTGGAGACCCCGGGCGTCTTCGCGGGCGCCTGACGGGCCCGTGGAGCCTTTTTCACGCCCAGCGCGGCGAGTCGGGCCCGCTGTCCCTCGGTGAGTCGGTCGAAGTCCCGGCGTTGAGTGGCGAGCCAGCGTCCGACGTCCTCGCCGTGCCGGGTCACCCCCGGCACGATCGCCGTGAGGCGGGCGCCCTCGGCGAGGAGTTGGGCGAGGTAGGCG
>NZ_JBIAVF010000034.1:0-46947 GCF_042893755.1 Streptomyces sp. NPDC001568
GGTACAAGGGGGAGGACCTCAACAACGCGCAGGATCTGCCGTGGGGTTCGCAGTTGGAGGAGACCCACCGGGCGTGGGAGATCGGGTACTGGGTCCAGTCGTTCGTGTGGGACGGCCTGATCGTCGACGGTGTGTGGGGCACGATCAAGGGCCTGGGCACGCTGGTCGGTTTCGGCGGTCTGGACGCGATGGGTCAGGCCTGGACGGGACTGGCGAAGCTCGCGACGGGTCTGGCCCTGAGCATCAATCCGGGTACGGCCATTCAGTTCTGGACGGCCGACGAGGCGTCGTTGTCGTCCTGGGAGCGCGACTCGCGTAACGCAATGAAGGAGACCGGCAAGGCGCTGGTCGCGTGGGACGAGTGGGGCAAGAACCCGGCCCGTGCGGCGGGTGCGGTGACGTTCAACGTGCTGACGACGGTGTTCACCGGTGGCGCGGGTGCGGTGGCGAAGACGGGCAGTGTCGCGAAGGTGATCTCCGCGGCGGGCAAGGCCGGTCGGCTGATCGACCCGATCACGTACATCGGCAAGGCCGGCTCGTTGGCGAAGTTGAAGGTCGGCGATCTGTTCGCGAACTTCGGCAAGATGGACGGGGCGTTCCCGAAGGTCGATGACGTGGTGTGGAAGGACCTCCCCAAGGCCGAGGCGCCCGGGGGCGTCACCTTCCCGCATCCGGATGCCACGGTTCGTCTCCCCGACGACGCGTTGGGTCGCCCGCAGTACTACGACAGGACCACCCACCAGCTCCTGGACCACAAGGGCGTTCCGAAGCAGGACCTCACCTCGGTCCCCAAGGGCCCCGACCACCCCCTGGCGGAGGTTCCGGCCCGCCAGGAAGCCCCGGTCGGCGTGGGCGCCCACACCCCGGGCGGCGTCAAGACCCACACCCCCGGTGGAGCGGCGACGCACACCCCGGGCGGAGCGGCGACCCATGCCCCGGGAGGGGCCGCGGACAACACGATCCGCAACGGCCACACCGAACCGGGCGGTGGCGGAGCCGCCGGCGCAGGCCGGGACGCGACCCCCACGGGTGGTGCCGGGCACCACTCCGACGGCCCTTCCACGGGTGCTCACGGTGACGGGGTTCCGCACCAGGGCGCCGGCGCGGGAGGCGGTATCCCCCGGCAGGGTGGCGGAGGGAACCCGGACAACCTCGGCCACGAGCCGGGCGGCGGCGCGGGTCACGGCACCGACGGCACCGGGCCGGCGAGGCCCGGCCACGGCGAGCGGCCGCCGCTCCCGCCCCACCGGGACAACCCGCACGACTACACGATCGCCGAACGCAAGCAGATCATGGAGTACCAGGTCCACCGGGTGAACGACCCGACCGACGGGTACCGCCAGCAGTACCTGAACAAGCTCGGACACCGGCTTCGGCTCGTCCCGGACCACACCGGACTGGTCCCGCCGCAGATGATCGAGGTCACCCCGGGCCACTGGGTGCCGAAGTCGGAACTGCCGCCGCCGGTCCCCCCGAACTACCTGGATGACGCCAAGATGGTGGAGCACGACCACCCCACGGTCACCAAGGAGATGACCGAGTCCCTCGACCGTGCGGCGAAGGATCGCCACGACGCGATGGTGGCGGACCGCAAGCCGCACACGGACTACGCGGACGCCAAGGCGGCGCACAAGGCCGCCGGTACGGACGAGACCCTGGCCGCGATGGAACAGGCCAAGGCCCGCCACAGTCCCTTCCACCGCGAGCTCTCGGAGAGGAGCGAGGCATTCGGCGAAGCCGTCGCCCGGGAGCACGCGATACCGAAGGAGTTCCCGGGCGCCAAGGAGGAGCCGGTCTTCGGCCCGGCCAACGGCAAGGACCAGTTCGACCAGGTCTACCTGCACGGTGACCGTTACGTGGTGGTCGAGGCCAAGGGCAACGTCCGCACCGAGCTCGGGGAGCGGCGCGTCGGGGGCGACCGGGTGTCTCAGGGCACCCGTGCGTACTTCAAGGACATTCTTGAGCAGATGGAGAAGCGCGCCAGGAAGGACCCGCGGGAGCAGCCGCTCTACGACAAACTTTACGCCGCGTTCCAGGCTGGCAAGATCGACTACGTGGTGGTCAAGGGCGCCGACAACGCCGGTACGTACACCGGCCATACGATTCAGCGGTTCGACATCAGCAAGTGACAGGGGAAAACATGACGGTCATCGTGGAGAGTCATGCCGCTCCCGAGCCCGCGAGCGCGGACTGGGTGCGGAGGCAGGACGACCGGCTGGTCCGGAGTATCGAGCAGCTCGCCGAGCGCCCGGTCAACCTCGACCTTGTCTGGTCACAGGTCAACCTGCACGTGCAGTCGCGCACCCTCGTGGATCCGAGCGCGACCGAACTGACCACGTGGGAGACGGTGGTCGACGCCGCCCAGTTGGGTTCGGCGCTCTTCCGTACGGCGGGGATGACCGAGGGCACCACGCAGTGCCGCATCCACCACGCGATGCGGACCCTGCCCGCGACGGGTCCGAACCACGAGGCCCGCCCGTCGTCGTGGCTGCGCGCGTTCTGGTACGCGATCATCACGCGCGACCAGCCGCGGATGACGGAGCTGTGCGAGCTGCCCCTCGACGTGCTGCGGGCTTCGGGCGCGGACCACGACGACTACCTGTACCACTGGGTGGCGACGCTCCAGGCGTACTGGCTGAAGCGGCCGGAGCTGGTGGAGGAGCTGACGGCCACGTTCGACAGGTCGCACCCGGACGTCGCGGTGATCGCGGGCCGGGAGTACATCCAGCATCTGGCCTATCCGCCGATCAACCTCTTCTACAAGTTCCTGCGCAAGGACGAAGATGGATTCCACACGGCCCTCGTCGAGGCCCTGGAACTCCACAAGCAGTACTGGACGACCACGCCCGAGCGGACCGAGGACATCGATGGCCGGGTGCCCGTCGCGATCCTCGCCGTCGCCTGCCTGGCATACGACGGCGGCATCCCGGTCCGGGTGGAGTCCGCGTACCTGCCCGAGCACCTGCTCCGGCGTTCCTGGGTCGGGGAGTTCGAGGTCTGACGGGCCGGGCCGCGCGGGGTTCCGTTCAGCGCCAGGGGCCGGTCACCGCGAACGTCGTGCCCGGGGTGTAGGCGTTCACGAACATGGTGCGGCCGTCGGGGGAGAAGGTGACTCCCGCGAACTCCCCCCACTGCGGGTCGCCGGGCGGGCCCACGTCGTCCGCGTTGCGGGCCACCGGGTGGACCGCCCCGCCGGGGGTGACGCCGAAGACGTACTGCTCCCCGCCGCCGTCCTCGCACACCATCAGGCCGCCGTCCGGGGCCAGGCAGATGTTGTCGGGGGAGTCACCGGGCAGGTGCGTCCCGGCCGACGGGCCGAACAGGACGTCCAGCCGGAGCCGACGGCGCAGCGGGTCGTAGAACCACACCTGCCCCTGGTGATCGGCCGCGGAGCCCTCCCGACTGCGGGCGTAACTGGAGACGAAGTACACGCCGGTCCCGCCCCAGTAGCAGCCCTCCAGCTTCTGCGCGTGGGTGATGCCGCGCGGCCCGAAGTCCTGGAGCCGGACGGGCGTCACGCGGGCCGACGGATCCGGTACGGGCACCCACTCCACCGGGAACTCGGCCCCGGTCCGGTCCACCCGCGAAAGGTCGTCGAGCCCGGGCACGCGCAGCGCCTCCAGCACGCCGCCCGCGCGCAGTGAGCCGGGTCCGCGGAGGGGCCGGGCGGGCAGGAACCGGTAGAACAGGCCGAAGGGTTCGACGAAGGCGTCCTCGGTCTCGTAGACGACGCCCCGGTACGGGTCCACGGCGACGGCCTCGTGGGCGAAGCGCCCCAGCGCGGTCAGCGGCACCGCGCCGAGGCGGTGCGGGTCGACGGGGTCGACCTCGAAGACGTACCCGTGGTCGCGGGCGTATCCGGAGTCACCGGCCCGGTCCTCGGTCTCCTCGCAGCTCAGCCAGGTGTTCCATGGGGTCCGCCCGCCCGCGCAGTTGACCGCGGTACCGGCGAGGGCGACGCGCTCGGCGGTGACTCCGCCCGCCGGGTCCAGTTCCAGGAGGGTGCAGCCGCCCAGGGCCGCCGGGTCGTAGGTCAGGCCGTCGACGGCCGGGACGCGCAGCGCGGCGGTGGTGCGGTTCTCGTGGTTGCGGACCAGCCGGACGGATCCTGCATCCGCGCCGGCCCCCGCGCCGAAGGCGGCCATGCCGTCGCAGTTGGCCGGCGTCGTGCCCTCGCCGGAGCGCAGCGGCTGCCCGGCGCGCGAGAGGACCCGGTAGGAGAACCCGGCCGGCAGGTCGAGCAGCCCGTCCGGATCGGGCAGGAGCGGCCCGTAGCCGGGGGACACGGCGGGGCCGGCCGCGGCAGGGCCGGCCGAGGCACCGGTGGCGAACAGCGCGCCCATGGCCCCGGTGAAGGAGACCGCGCCTGCCGCCAGCAGGCTGCGTCGGGTGACGGACATCGGCAACTCCCCGCTGTTCCGCTGGAGATGTGACCGGCCCGTGGTACCACGCGGCGCCCGCCCGCGCCCGGCGGCGCGGGCGCCCGCGCGGGCCCGTCACCCCACCGGGCCCGTCACCCCACCGGGCCCGTCACCCCACCGGGCCCGTCACCCCACCGGGCCCGACGCGCGGGCGGGTCCCGGCCGGTGGGGCCGGACGGGACCCGGGTACGACGGGGATCAGACGAGCTCGGCGCTCAGGGTGATCGTCGTGCCGGTCAGCGCCTGGCTGACGGGGCAGTTCTTCTTGGCGTCCTCGGCGGCGGCGGCGAAGCCGTCCGCGTCCAGGCCGGGGACCTCGGCGCGCACGCTCAGGTGGATGCCGGTGATGCCCTCACCGGGCTGGAAGGTGACGTCGGCCTTGGTCTCCAGGCGGGTGGGCGGGGTGCCCGCGCCCGCGAGGCCGTGGGAGAGCGCCATCGAGTAGCAGCTGGAGTGCGCGGCGGCGATCAGCTCCTCCGGGCTGGTCTTGCCGTTCGCGGCCTCGGCGCGGGAGGGCCAGGAGACGTCGTACGAGCCGAGGCCCGAGGAGTCGAGGGTGACGACACCCTTGCCCTCCAGCAGGTTGCCTTCCCAGACGGTGTGCGCGTGACGCGTGGTGGCCATGGTGATCCCTTCGCAGATGTGGAAACGGCCGGGCCACGAAAGCGTCCCGGCCGTGCCAAACCTACTGGGAGACCAGGGGCTTCGCGTCGCGGGCGAGGGCGGTGAGCCGCGATATGGCTCGGAAGTATTTCTTCCGATAACCGCCGTTGAGCATTTCTTCACTGAACAACCGGTCGAAGGGCACCCCGGAGGCGAGGACCGGGACCTCCCGGTCGTACAGCCGGTCCGCCAGGACCACCAGGCGCAGCGCGGTCGACTGGTCCGGCACCGGGCCGACGTCGGTCAGGCAGACCGCGGCTATGCCGTCCGTGAGCGCGCCGTAGCGGCTCGGGTGGACCTTCGCCAGGTGGTCGAGCAGGCCGGGGAAGTCGTCCAGGCTCGCGCCCGGGGTCGCGTACGCGGCCTTGGCGACCTGCTCGTCCGAGAACGGGGCGGGGGCGTCGGGCAGGCCGCGGTGGCGGTAGTCCTGGCCGTCGATCCGCAGCGGTCGGAAGTGCGCCGACAACCCCTGGATCTCGCGCAGGAAGTCGGCGGCCGCGAACCGGCCCTCGCCGAGCTTGCCGGGCAGCGTGTTGGAGGTGGCGGCGAGCGCCACGCCCTGCTCGACCAGGCGGCTGAGCAGCGAGGACACCAGGACGGTGTCGCCCGGGTCGTCCAGTTCGAATTCGTCGATGCACAGCAGCCGGTGCCCGCCGAGGGTCTGCACGGTCTGCTGGAAGCCGAGCGCGCCGACCAGGTTGGTCAGCTCCACGAAGGTGCCGAACGCCTTCAGCGCGGGCTCCGCCGGGGTGGCGTGCCACAGGGAGGCCAGCAGGTGGGTCTTGCCGACGCCGTAGCCGCCGTCGAGGTAGACGCCGCGCGGGCCGGCGGGGGCCGCCTTCGGGGCCTTGGAGAACCAGCGGCGCTTGCCGGAGCCGCTCGCGTGCGCGCCCCCGAGGCCCGCGGCGAAGCCGCTGAGCACGGTGACGGCCTCGGTCTGGCTCGGCTGGGCGGGGTCGGGTTCGTAGGTGTCGAAGCGCACCGAGTCGAAGCGTGGGGGCGGCACCATCTCGGCCACCAGCCGTTCGGCGGGCACGCGCGGTTCGCGGGCGCACAGGGCCGACGGGCCGGCGTCGGCCGTCGGGTGCCCGGGGGCAGAACCGGAGGTGGAGAGAGATGTTGACACAGCTCTTAACTCTACGGGGCGTGGCACACTGCACCGATGCGACGCCTGTTCCCTGTGACCGATCAGACACCAGCCCCGTCCCAGGACCCGGCCGACCGCGAGTGGTCGCTCGACGAGCTCGCGGACGCCTACGCCTACCCGGAGCTGGCACCCGACGCGCACTGGCTGCGGGCGAACATGGTCTCCACCCTGGACGGGGCCGCCCAGCACGAAGGGCGCTCGCAGCCCATCTCGGGCGAGACCGACATGCGCATCTTCGGCACCCTGCGGGCGCTGGCCGACGTGGTGGTCGTCGGCGCGGAAACGGTTCGCCAGGAGGGGTACCGCCCGGCCCGGGCCCGCGAGGTCTTCGCGGCCCGCCGCGCGGCCGCCGGCCAGGGCTCCGCGCCCGCCATCGCGGTGATCACCGCGAGCATGGAGCTGGACTTCGACCTGCCGCTCTTCACCTCCCCGTTGGAGCCGACCCTGGTGATCACGGGAGCGGCGGCGCCCGCCGAACGGGTGGCCGCCGCCCGCAAGGCCGGCGCCGAGGTGATCATCGCGGGCGACGGGTCCGCCGTGGACCCCGTCCGGGCGGTACGGGAGCTGGCCGGGCGCGGGCTGCGCCGTCAGCTCACCGAGGGCGGGCCGCGGCTGCTGGGTCAGTTCGTGGCCGCCGACGTCCTGGACGAGCTGTGCCTGACGATCTCCCCCACGCTCACGGCCGGCGACGCCCAGCGGATCGCGGGCGGGCCCTCCGTCACGGTTCCGCACCGGCTCTCACCGGCCCGGGTACTGGAGGAGGCCGGGTTCCTCTTCACCAGCTACCGTCGGATCTGACAAAGAGGCGGAATTTGTCGTTCCGCTTTGCTTCCGCCGGGCACATACCTGGGCACACATATCTGCGCACGGCCCCGCGTGACAGCGGGGCAGGATGGTTTCCGCAGGGGCCGGCCGACCGGCCCCGGCCCATGAAGGAGAGGGCGTCCGTGTTCACGAGCGTATTGATGATCGAGCAGCCGCTGACCGCGGTGGACGTGGACTTCGTCACCACCCTGCACGGAGACGACCAGGTCTCCTTCGTCGTCCTCATGCAACCCCGGGGCGACCAGGACCGACTGCTCCGCGCCATCGACGACGTAGCGCTCGGTGAGCTCCCCGAAGCCCTCCACGAGGGCGACGAACCCGAGGGGGACCAGGCCAGGGGACCCGCCGAGACGGCCCTCGAACACTCCCTCGTCGCCCTGCGCACGAAGGGGGCCACCGCCGTCGGACAGATCATCGAGGACCATCCCCTCGACAAGCTGAAGGCCGTCGTCGACGAGACCGGCGCGGACGAGGTGATCGTCCTGACCGCCCCGCACTTCGTCGAGGAGTTCTTCCACCGCGACTGGGCCTCCCGGGCCCGGCACAAGGTCGGGGTTCCGGTGCTCAAGCTCTTCGCCCACAACGAATAGGCTGGTGCGGTCACACCGCACAGCCCGCCGCAGTCAGCTGCACCCGCACACGATCCAGGAGCGACCTGAATGAAGCCCGGCCTGCCGACCGCCATGGAACGGCCCCACTTCATCGGCATCGGCGGCGCCGGCATGTCCGGCATCGCGAAGATCCTCGCGCAGCGCGGCGCGAAGGTGGCCGGCAGCGACTCCCGCGACTCCGAGACCGCCCAGGCGCTGCGCGCCCACGGCGCGACCGTCCACATCGGGCACGCCGCCGACCACCTCGCCGACGACTCCTCCTGCGTGGTCGTCTCCAGCGCCATCCGCGCCGACAACCCCGAGCTCGCCCGGGCCGCCGAACTCGGCATCCCCGTCGTGCACCGCTCGGACGCCCTCGCCGGCGTGATGGAGGGCCTGCGCCCCATCGCCGTCGCCGGTACGCACGGCAAGACCACCACCACCTCGATGCTGGCGGTCTCCCTGTCGGCGCTCGGCCTGGACCCCTCGTACGCCATCGGCGGCGACCTGGACGCCCCCGGCTCCAACGCCCACCACGGCGAGGGCGACATCTTCGTGGCCGAGGCGGACGAAAGCGACCGCAGCTTCCACAAGTACACCCCGCAGGTCGCGATCATCCTCAACGCGGAACTCGACCACCACGCGAACTACGCGTCGATGGAAGAGATCTACGAGTCCTTCGAGACCTTCGTCGCCAAGATCGTGCCCGGCGGCACCCTCGTCGTCGCCCACGGCCAGGCGGGCGCCGCAGAGATCGCCGCCCGGGTCGCCGGCAACCCCGACCTCCACGTCGTCACGTACGGCGAGGAGGCCGACGCCGACGTCCGCATCACCAAGATCACCCCGCGCGGTCTGAGCAGCGAGGTCACCGTCGTCCTCCAGGGCCGGATGCTCACCTTCACCGTGTCCGTGCCCGGCCGCCACTACGCGCACAACGCCGTCGCCGCCCTCGCGGCCGGTGTCGCGCTCGGCATCCCGGCGCACAACCTGGCCTCCGCCCTCGGCAAGTACACCGGCGTCAAGCGCCGCCTCCAGCTCAAGGGCGAAGCGGCCGGCGTGCAGGTCATCGACTCGTACGCGCACCACCCGACCGAGATGACCGCCGACCTGGAAGCGATCCGCGGCGCCGCGGGCGACTCCCGCATCCTGGTCGTCTTCCAGCCCCACCTCTTCTCCCGCACCCAGGAGCTCGGCAAGGAGATGGGCCAGGCCCTGGCCCTCGCCGACGCCTCCGTGGTCCTCGACATCTACCCGGCCCGCGAGGACCCGATCCCCGGGATCACCAGCGAGATCATCATCACCGCGGCCCGCGCCGCGGGCGCCGACGTCACCGCCGAGCACTCCAAGGAGGCCGTCGCCGACGTCATCGCGGGAATGGCCAAGCCCGGTGATCTCGTTCTCACGATGGGAGCGGGCGACGTCACGGATCTGGGACCGCAGATCCTGGAAGCAATCGGCCTCGCCCGCCCGTCGAACTGAGGGAGCGGGAACGTCATGGAGTACGAGGTCCACAAGACGGACGAGCAGTGGCAGGCGGAGCTGACACCGTCCGAGTACCAGGTGCTGCGCCTGGCGGGCACCGAGCCGGCCTTCCGCGGTGAGTACACCGACACGAAGACGGAGGGCGTCTACTCCTGTCGCGGCTGCGGGTCCGAGCTGTTCCGTTCCACGGAGAAGTTCGAGTCGCACTGCGGCTGGCCGTCCTTCTTCGACCCGAAGGACACCGAGGCCGTCGAGCTGATCGCCGACACCACCCACGGCATGGTCCGCACCGAGGTCCGCTGCGCGACCTGCGGCTCCCACCTGGGGCACGTCTTCGACGGTGAGGGCTACCCGACCCCCACCGACCAGCGGTACTGCATCAACAGCATCTCCCTGCGCCTCACGCCGAAGGAGGCCGCAGGGAACTGAGGTGGTCCTCCAGGGTCCGGCGCGGGGTCCACCCCCGCGACCGGGCCCTGCTCACGTCCAGCACCACCGGACGCGAGAGCTGGTCCACCGCGTACCGGCTGAGGAACGGCTCGGAGCCCGTCAGCAGGGCCGCCGCCCGCGCCGCCCCGGCCGCCGCCAGGGCCACCGGCAACGGCAGGTGCCGGATCCGGGCCCGCACCCCGTGCGCCCGCAGCACCGCCCCGATCGCCGCGTCCCGCCCGTACGGCCGCGCGTCCGCGATGTTGTACGCCCCCGGCGGCCAGCCCGCCGCCGCCAGGCAGGCGTCCGCCAGGTTCTCCACCGCCGTCAGGCTCAGCCGCACGTCCGGACCGGGCAGCAGCAGCGTCCCCGCCCGGACCCGGGACAGCAGCCGGGGCAGCAGCTGCGTGTCGCCCGGCCCGTACACCGCCCTCGGTCGCAGCACCACGGCGCCCCCGGCCAGTGCCAGCGCCTCGCCCGCCGCCTTCGTCCGGCCGTACGCGTTCAGGTGACCCGCCCGCGGATGGTCCTCGTCGACCCGCTCCCGCGCACACCGCGGGTCGTACACGCTGGCGCTGCTCACCCACACCACCGGCCGCCCCGCGGCGGCCCGCAGCAGCCGCGCCGTCCCCGCCACGTTGACCGCCCGCATCGCCGCCTCCGCCCGCCGGCCGGGCGCCGGATCGCCCACGGCCGCCGCGCAGTGCACCACGAAGTCAGCCCCCGCCAGATCCGGCTCGCCCCGGGCCGCGTCCCAGAACCGGTGTTCCCCCACCGGCCCCGGCCGGCGGCCCACGCACACCACCGATGCCCCGGCCTCCGCCGCCGTCCGGGCCACCCGCCCGCCGCAGAACCCGCTCGCCCCCGTCACCGCGATCCGCATCCTCACACCCCCGCCCGCACCATCAGCGACCGCCAGCCCGGCAACGCCGCCCGCCGGTCCACCCGCGCCCGCGTCACCACCGGCCGGTACGGAGCGAGCTCCTCCAGAACGTCGCCCAGCAGGACGGAGGCCAGCCGCGCCCCCGGGCACGCGTGCGGTCCCGCGCCGAACACCAGCCGCGCCACCTCCGGGCCGGCCGGATCCCCCGCGTCCGGGTCGCGCCGGTGCGCCCCCGCCGCGTGCCGGGCCACCAGCACCAGCCGGTCCCCGCCGCGCACCGGACAGCCGCCCACCGACCCGGCCGCCGCCGCCACCCGGGGCAGCACCGGCGAGGCCGCCGTGACCCGCAGCAGCTCCGCCACCAGCCGCGGCCGCAGCTCCGCGTCCGCGGCCTGCTCCCACAGCCCCGCGTCCGCGCACCAGGCCACCGCCCGCGGCACCGCCGCCACGGTGGTGTTCACCGCGGCCACCGCCACCATCGAGGACAGCGCGTCCCCGGCCCCGGCCAGCTCGCGCAGCCCGGCCGCGGCGCGGGCCGCGGCGGCCGCCGCGCCGGGCCTGGGCGGGCCCGGCAGGTGGCTGCGCACGGACGTGGCCGCCGCCCGCGCCGCGGCCCGCGCCAACGCCGGCGGATCCGCGTCCGACCCCAGCAGGGCGCCCGCCACCCGCCCCGCCACCTCGCGCGCCAGCTCCACCACGTCGACCTCCCCGCCCCCGGCCGGCGGAGCGGACCAGCGCACCGGCAACGGCCGCCACAGCGACCGGAGTTCCTCCACCCCGGCCGACCCCAGCCGGCCCGCCAGGGACCGGCGGTCCGCCCGGTGCCCCGTACCCTCCTGATCGAACAACACGTCCCCGTCACCGCCCAGCGCGGCCCGCGCCGCCCCGCCCGTCGTCCCCGCCGCCGTACGGTCCAGCGGCAGTCGGGTCAGCGCCTCCCGGTACGCGTCGGCGTCGTGCACCAGCATCGTCCCGCCCAGCCGGCGCACGCCCCGCCCGCGCGTCGCGGCCAGCAGGGCGAACAACAGGGGATGGGCGCCCAGGTAGACCCGACGGTCGCGGCGCCGGGCCTTCGCGTGGGCGGGGTCCAGCATTCCACCGGTCATCGGACGTGGACCTCTTTCGTGTCGGCGGGCCGGTATCGCCGGTCCGCGTACCAGAGAAGGGTGCGGCGGGCGCCCCAGGACCGCAGCCGCCGCAGACTGTTCCCCACCACCAGCCGCTCGACCCGGACGATCCGCGCACTGTGCTCCCGGGCCCGATTGAGCAGCTCCACGTCCTCCGAACCCGCCTCCAGCGGCTCCCGCACCGTCCCGCCGCAGCGCACGTACAGGTCGGCGGTGATCCCGAGGTTGTGGCCGTGGCACAGCACGTACGGGGCCAGGAAGCGGGGATCGCGGTGCGCGGCCCGCCACCGCCCGTACAGCGACAGCAGCCGGACCAGCGCGGGCAGCAGCCGGGCCTCGGCGAAACCCGGGCGCTCGTCGGCGCGCGGCACGCTGCGCCCGCACAGCATCTCGGCGCCGCGCCCGAACTCCGCCCGGGCGACGGCCGTCCAGTCACGGGCGGGCAGACAGTCCGCGTCCGTACGCAGCAGCAGCCCCGCGCCGGCGCCCACCGCGTACCGGAACCCGGTGTCGGCTGCGGTCCCGGCGCCGGGCTCCGGCTCGGTCACCAGCGCCACCGGGAAGGGCGCCGTGCGCGCGAACTCCGCGACGATCCGCGCCGTCCCGTCCGTGGAGGCGTTGTCGACGACGACCAGCGAGAAGCCGGTGTCGTCCTGGCCGGCGAGCGCGGCCAGGGTGGCCCCGATCGACAGCTCCTCGTCGTACGCGGGCACGATCACCCACAGGCTCACCGAAGTTCCTTCCTTGCCGGGCATGGCGAACATGCCGAGGTCGCCCCGGCTCGCCGGGCGTGCTGAGGTTCCGAGCTCTCCGAGTCGTACGTCGCGGCCCGCCCGCCCGGCGGCGAGGGCGTCAGCGCCGCCGGCGGGCCGCGCCGGCCAGGCGGGTCGCCGCCAGGGCCGAGGCCGCCGCGCGGTCCGGTTTGCGGGAGCGGCCCGACAGCGGGATCCGGGCGAACAGCAGCGCGTCCGGCCGGGCCGTGCCCATTCGGCGCAGCGGCACCGACAGGGCGGCGCGCAGGGCCGCTTCGGGGACACCGCGCCCCGGCTGCACCAGCGCCACGAGCCGTTCGTCGCCGTCCCCCGCCGGGACCCCGACGAGCACGCCCAGCTCCACCCCCGGCACGTGCAGCGCCGGCTCGTACAGGCCCGGGTAGATGTTCTCCGCGCGCCGCAGCACCATGTCCTTGCAGCGTCCCTCCAGCACGATCCGCCCCGCCGGGTCCAGCCGCGCCCGGTCCCCCGTACGCACCCACGGATCGGGTTCCTCCCCCAGGTAGCGGTGCCGGGCCGCGGGCCCGGCCAGCAGCAGCTCGCCGGTGGCGTCCCGTACGGCCCGCACCCCGGGCAGCGGGGCGCCGACCAGGTCCCCGGCCCCGTCGAAGGCGGCCTTCTCCCGGGACTCCACCGCGGCCGCCGGGAACAGTTCGGTCAGCGCGTACACCCCCCACGCCCGCTCCGCGCCCGCCTCCCGGACCCGACCCAGCAGATCGGCGCTCGCCGGAGCCGAACCCGTCCACACCCGGCCCGTGAACCGGGCGCCCGCGTCGAGGGCGTCCCGCAACTGCGGCGGCGTCAGGTAGGTGTCCCGCGGACGCAGCCGGTCCAGTTGCCGGGCCAGCGCCCGTGGCCGGCGGGCCGGCAGGGCCACCGGGGTCCCGCGCGTCAGGGAGGGCACGAGCACGAAGAAGGTGCCGCCCAGCACGGGAGCGCCGTCGTCACCGGCGTCGAACAGCGAGGCGACCGTCCCCATGCCGGCGGCGAGGCCGGCCCGGGTGTGCACGACCGCACGCGGCCGGGACGTGGTCCCCGAGGTGAACACGATCACCGCGTCGCCGTCCTCGTCCCGGCCGGCCGGCACCCCGACCCGGGACGCGCCCGTCCCCAGGGCGGGCGCGCACCCCGGCAGCCGGGGCCCGACCGTCGCCACCGGCCCCAGCCCGGACAGCTCCGGCAGCTCCAACCCGGACCGGCGGGCCAGCGGCCCGGCCCATCCCGCGACCGCCTGCGCGGCGGCGTCGGCCAGCACCAGCGCCGGCCGGGCCAGCGCGAGCCGGGCCCGCAGCACTTCGGCGCCGGCCCCCGGGTCCAGGACGGCGCCGCGCAGCCCGAGCCGCCACAGCGCCAGCAGCACCGCGAGCGCGCGCGGCCCGGGCCGCACCGCCACCCCGACGGTGTCCCCGGCCCGCAGGCCGCGCGCGTGCAGCGCGGCGGCGTAGGCGTCCGCCAGGTCGGCGAGTTCACCGCGGGTGACGCGGATCCGGGTGGCTCCCGTACGGGTCGCCGTCAGTACGGCCGGCCGCTCGGGCCGGGAACGCAGCGCGTCCGCGAGTCGGTCCAGCATCAGCGCGGGTCCGTTCCGTGCGCGCCGCTGCCCTGGTCGAGGTACCAGCGGGCCGTCCCGGCGAGGCCGTACGCCCGCAGCCGGCGCGTGGAGTTCTCCACGACCATCGTCCGGCAGCGGCTGATGCGGTCGGTGTGGCGGCGCACCGCGTTCAGGAACAACCGGTCCGTGGGCGAAGGCCGGCGCGGCATCCCGCCGACCGCCAGGTACAGGTCCGCGGTGATCGCCATGTTGTTCCCCGCGTGCATCCGGTACGGGGCCCGGTAGCCGTTGCGGCGCGCGTGCTCCGGCCGCAGCCGGCCGAACAGCGCGGCCACCGCGACCAGCCCCGCGAACACGCTCCGGCCCAGCGGCCCGTGCTCATCGCCCCGGGCCACGATCCGGCCGCACACCAGGCCCGGCCGGGCCAGCAGCGCGGCCCGCGCGGCGCCCGCCCAACCGGGTCGGGGCAGGCAGTCGGCGTCCGTCCGGGCCAGTAGGGTCGCCCCCCGGGCGATCGCGTACCGGAATCCGGTGTCCACGGCGGAGCCGACCCCCTTCTGCGGCTCCTCGATCACCTCCACCGGGAACGGCGCGTGCGCCGCGAACGCCCGGGCGATGTCGCCCGTCCCGTCCGCCGAGGCGTTGTCGACCACCAGCAGGGTGAAGTCCCGGTCCCGTTGCGCGGCGAGCGCCCGCAGCGTGCCGGCGAGCCGTGCCTCTTCCTCGTGCGCGGGCACCACCACCCACATGCGGGGGCCGCTCACGACTTCTCCCAGACCATCGTCATGATGCTGATCCCGCCGCCGAGACCGACGAACAGCACCCGCTCGCCCGGCGCCAACTCCGCGAACACCCGGTCCAGTTGCACCCCGATGCTCGCGCTCGCCACGTTGCCGAGCTCCGGGACGGTCACCACCAGCTTCCGCGCCGGGACTCCCGTCAGCTCCGCGAACCGTTCCAGGTAGGGCACCGTCACCTGGTGCACCAGCACCTTCGCGAAACCGTCCCAGTCCAGGCCCGTCCGGTGCAGCGTCCGGTCGATGACGGCCGTGCCGACCTTCTCGAACACCCCGCGCAGTTCGTGCCCGTCACCGTGGAAGTAGGTGTACGCGTCCCCGCGCGGGTGCCGCGACCCGCCGCCCGGGATGCCGCCGACCTCCCAGTGCTCCGAATGCGTCTCGGTGTCCACGTCCAGGATCCCACCCGCCTCCACCCCCTCCAGGACGACGGCCGCACCCGCGTCGCCGAACGTGTAGCCGGCGAAGGCTTCGCGGAACTCCGCGAAGTCCGCGGGAGCCCTGCGCACGGCCCGACTCGGGGTCTCCCCGGTGACCACCAGGGCCCGGCGGGAGCGCCCGGCGAGGATCATCGTCCGGGCGAGGTCGATGCCGTTGACGAAGCTGTTGCAGGCGTTCGTGACGTCCAAGGCATGTGCCCGGGAACCGAGTTCGGCCTGCACGATGTGCGCGGTGGCCGGCTCGACCAGGTCCCGGGACGCCGAGGCGAAGACCAGCAGGTCCACGTCGTGCGAAGTGAGCCCGGCGGAGGCCAGCGCCCGACGCGCGGCGCCGACGGCCAGCGTGGACGCGTACACCCCCTCGGCGGCGACGCGCCGGGAGACGATCCCGGTGGCCCGGGTCAATACCCCCGGCGGCAGGGCGAACCCGCCGGCGCCGGCCACGTCCCGCTGGAGGTCGTCGGAGGTCAGGACCTCCCCGGGCAACAGGCTGCCGACGGCGGTTATCCCGACGCGCGGGGGCGGATCACACGGCTGTAGGGGCATGCCCTCACGATGACAAGCCGGCCGCGCCGGGTCCTGAGTACGGATGCTCAGATCCGGCACGCACGGCTTGAGTAGGACCCCCGCCCGCAGACCTCCGGACGGCCTAGACCAGCCACTTCCCGTCGCGCATCAGGGTCCGTTCGGCCAGTTCGGGAACGGTTCCCCAGGCCTGGAGCACCTGCGGGGTGATCTGGTAGAAGACGTACGAGGGCCCGCTCTTGCGCGGGTCCCAGCCGTCCTTCGCGGCGAACGCGTCCCCCACCCCCGCCGGCAGCTCTTCCCGGGGCACGGTGCGCGAGGTGCCCTGGACCAGGACCACGTCACGGGTGTGGCCGAAGGACAGCCGGACCCGGCCGGAGGCCGTCAGGTTGCGCCCGGTCGGGTTGGTGTCGCGGGTGGCCAGCCACACCGCCTCGCCGTCCCACCAGAAGGTCAGCGGCACGAGGCAGGGCTCGCCATCGGCGTCGGCCGTGGCGACCCACACGTCCACGTCCCGCGCGAGCCGCTCCAACGCCTCCCGCTTGCGCTGCTCGGGGCTGCGGGGTCCGTCGGGGAGAGAGTCAACTTCCGTCATGGGGTGAGGTTATGACCTGGGTCGCCCGTCCGCATCCGGCGTCGGACCTAGGCCGAGAGGCGGAGGATCGAGGGATCGAGGGATCGTCGACGTGCTGCGGTCGGTCGCCCCGCTTCCGCCCGAGCGAGGTCACGCACGCGTTGGACGTGGGGGACGGGGCGCCGTGCCGAGGGCACGCGTCCGATGGAGCGCCGGGCCGTCCGACCGTCGGCGGCGGGGCTCAGTGCCCCCGGGGCGGATCGTCCGGCGGCGGGGGCGTCACGCGGCGGCGGGTGACACCGGCCCAATCGGCGCCCGCCGGGCGGTCGGGGGCGGTGGGCGTCGTGCCGCGTCCCGGAACCGGACCGGGAGCAGGCGGGAGCGGGCGGCGGCGCAGGGCGTCCGACAGACGGTCACGCAGCCGCGCGAGGGGTGTGGGCCGCCGCCAGGCGCGGAACTCCTCCGCCCGGCGCGCCCCGAGACCGGCCAGTTCCTCCTCGGCCTCCAGGAGCCGCTCGGGCGCCACGTCCCGTACGGCGGGCCGGAGCACGCCCTCCAGCAAATCGGTCCGGGTCTCCTGCCACAACGGGCCCGCCTGCGGGTGCGAGGACCAGAGCGCGAAGCAGTCCGCGAGGTAGCGCGGCGAGCGGCGCAGCAGATCCCCGACCCGGGGGTCGTGCGCCGCGTGCCGGTACGCCGCCAGCAGCTCGGCGTCCTCGCTGTCGATCAGCGCCCGCAGCCCGGCCGCGCCGGACCGGTCCGGCGCGAGCAGCCGCGCCGCCGTCGCCGCGAGTGCGCCGCCCCGGGGATCCGGGTCCTGGTCGGGGCTCCGCTCGGGGCTCGGCTCGGGATCGTGGCCTACGGAGCGGGGTTCGTCCGCGCGCGCCCCGACCGACGGCCGGATGTCCCACCCGATCGCGGGCGCGCCCCGCCGGGCGTCCGGCCGTGCGGTCGGGGCCGGGTCCGGCCGCACGGCAAGGCCGTCGACCCCAGGGGTGCTCCCGCGCGCCGCGTCCCGACCGTCCGGCTCGGCGTCGTCCGGCCCGGGGCCCGCCTCCACCCGCAGGAGTTCCCGACGCAGCCGCTCGGGAAGCTCCGCCGCGAACCGGCCCAGCACCTCCCGTGCGAGGTCCGCCGCCGCCGGATCCCCGGCCGGGGCCCGGGTCGCCGCCAGGGCGAGCAGGTCCCAGGTACCGGCGTCGCGGTGCACCGGCGCGCCCGTCGTCGCCAGCACCAGGCGGGCTTCGTCCGCCGGGAGCGGGTCCCCGCCCCACACCAACCGCATGCCGGTGCGCAGCACCAGCGGCTCCGCGTACAGGGAGACACCGCACTCCTTGAGGAGCGCGTCCAGCGCGACGACCCGATCCGCCTCCGCGCGGGCCACCTCCGAGGCCCCCGCGCACATCCGCAGGTGCGGTACCGCCTCCGCCGCGCCCAGCCGCAGCCCGGTGTGCTCGAACAGGCGGATCCCGGCCGCGGGATCGCCGGCGGAGAGGGCGTCCAGCCGGTCGAGCACGAGGATCCGGAGGGCCGGCAGTTCGGCCAGCCCGTCCCGTACGTCCTCCCCGTACGCCCGTTCCGGATCGGCCAGCAGCGCGAGCGCCAGCCGCCGCGCCACCTCCGGCAACGGCGCGGCGGGGCCCACCCCGAGGGCGACGGCCAGCCGCGCGAGCCGGTCCGGCACCTGGTGCGGGTCGCCGGCGCCGGACCCGGGGCCGGGCGGGACGGCCCCCGCGGGCTCGGGCGCGGCGGGGCGGCGCGGTGTGTCGTCGCGTACGTCGTCCCGTGCGGGCCAGGCCCCGGCGGTCGGCGCTTCGGCCGGTGCCGGCCCCGGTGCCGGTGCCGTTGGCCCCCGGCCGGGCGCGGCCACCCGGAGGCCGGGCGCCGCCGTGTCCCGCGTCGACGGTGCCCGACGGGGCGCGGGCGCGCGGGGCGGAGCTTCGGGGCGTACGCCGGCCGGCGCGTCCCCGTGCTCGGCGGTCCACTCGGCCGCCTCCGCGTGGGCCACCGGGTCCAGCGGAAGCCCGGCCGCCAGGGCGAGCGCGGCCAGCGGGCCCGCGTCGTAGGGGTCGCCGGGCAGTCGGCGTACCTCGGCGAACAGGTGGGGCAGGCCCGCCAACCAGACCAGCGCCGCGGTCCGTGCCCACGGGCCGGCGGACGCGCCGGTGTCGGCCGGCGAGACGGGCTCGTGTGCGGGGTCGAGGATCCGGTAGCGGTGTTCCCGCCCGGGGAGCGCGGCGAGTTCCGCCTCGTCGCCGGGCCGTACGCCGATCAGCTGCTGCGGGGCCCGGTCGGGCCGCCGCGTGTAGGTGGTGAAGGTGAGCCACTGCCCGCGCTGGTGCGGCAGCACGCTGCACGCCAGCATCACCCAGCGCGCCACGTCCTGGCTGTCCCGCTCCACGAGCACGATCCGCGGGGCCCCGGGATCCTTTCCGAGCCTCCGCACGTCGGCGAAGAACCCCGGGAGCCACGCGCCCCGCGCCGCCACGAACGCGGCCAAGGCCGCCGCGTCGTGCCGTCCCGGGGCGGGAACCTTGGCCAGCGGGGCGGGCGGCCCGCCCGCCGGGGTCCACGAGGCCCACTGGGGGGAGCCCCAGGCCGTGATCGGCAGGGCGCCCTGGACCGCGCCGGAGCCGGCGGCCCCGGGCAGGTGCACGGCGTGCGCGTGGAAGGCCGGACCCTCCCCGGCGCCGTCCGGGCCGGCTTCCGTCCCGCCGCCGGTGCCCACCGACCGCGCCAGCAGTCGGCTCCCGTCCGAGAGGATGCTCAGGCTCAACGTCACCGGCAGGCCCGCCAGTTGCTCTTCCGTCGGGTGGCGGGGGGCGTCGTCGGGCGACTCGTACCCGATCAGCTGCCCGGCCTCGTGCAGCAGCGCGGCGGGCACGCCCGGGGTGACCGCGGTGAAGCGCGGGCCGGAAGCGCCCGGGCCGGAGCCCGAGGAGTAGTGGAGCTGCGCGAGGTTCATGCGTC
Source organism: Streptomyces sp. NPDC001568 (assembly GCF_042893755.1). Classification (NCBI taxonomy): domain Bacteria; kingdom Bacillati; phylum Actinomycetota; class Actinomycetes; order Kitasatosporales; family Streptomycetaceae; genus Streptomyces; species Streptomyces sp. NPDC001568. The sequence goes on from NZ_JBIAVF010000034.1 coordinate 19,199, forward strand.
CCCCTCCGACCGGGTGGCTGCCCCGCCGGATGTTCGTGCCCGCCCGCCCCGCGGCGCGGACGCCCACCGTGAGGCACGAGCCCGCCCGTCCCGCGACGCACCGTCCCGCGACGCACCGTCGCGCCCCGGCCAGGAGCGCGCCCCGAACTCCTGCACGTACAAGGACTGTTGTCCCGCCCCGGGGTCCCCGTACCGTTCCATCGGTGCGCCGGCCGGGCGGTCGGTGGGTGTGCCGGAACGGCCCACGGCGTGCCCGCGCTCGGTCCCCGCCATACGTCTGCGCCCCCCGTGCAGTGTGTGAAGGTCATTCCAGCAGATGCGGGAGCCGGGCGGGAGCCATTTCACGGGGCTTTCCGTTCGCCCGCTGTACGGCTCGACGTCGGACGGGGATCTCCGCCCGGTACCCCGGGGCGGCTGTCCTTGGGGCGCCCCTCGACTGCCCCCTCACCTCCAGAGGTCGTCACCCATGGCTGAACTCAACCGTCGCAGGTTCCTCCGGATCGCCGGCGGGACCGCCGCCGTCGCGATGCTGAACGAGAGCATCGCGCGCGCCGCCGCGATCCCGGCGGCGCAGGGCGGCACCGGGACCATCCAGGACATCGAGCACGTCGTCGTCCTGATGCAGGAGAACCGGTCCTTCGACCACTACTTCGGGGCCATGAAGGGCGTCCGCGGCTTCGGTGACCCGCGTCCCGTGGTCCAGGACAACGGGAAGTCGGTCTTCCACCAGTCGAACGGGACGAAGGACGTCCTGCCCTTCCACCCGCAGATCGAGAACCTCGGGATGCAGTTCCTGGAGGGCTTGAACCACGACTGGGCCGGAGGCCACCAGGCCTACAACAACGGCAAGTACGACAAGTGGGTTCCGGCGAAGACGGCCACGACCATGTCGTACATGACGCGGAACGACATTCCGTTCCACTACGCCCTCGCCGACGCGTTCACCGTCTGCGACGCCTACCACTGCTCTTTCATCGGCGCGACCGACCCGAACCGCTACTACCTGTGGACGGGTCACACGGGCAACGACGGCACCGGCGGCGGCCCGGTCCTCGGCAATCAGGAACTGGGCTACGGCTGGAAGACCTACCCGGAGCGCCTGGAGTCGGCCGGAGTCTCCTGGAAGGTGTACCAGGACATCGGCGACGGCCTCAACGCGGCGGGCCACTGGGGCTGGATCAACGACGCCTTCCGCGGCAACTACGGCGACAACTCGCTGCTGTACTTCAACTCCTACCGCAACGCCCAGCCGGGCAGCCCCCTGTACGAGAAGGCCCGTACCGGCACGAACGCGGCTGCCGGCGAAGGCTACTTCGACCGGCTGCGCGCCGACGTCGTGGGCGCCACCCTGCCCCAGGTCTCGTGGATCGCGGCGCCCGAGGCGTTCAGCGAGCACTCCAACTGGCCGACGAACTTCGGTGCCTGGTACATCTCGCAGGTGCTGGACGCGCTGACCGCGAACCCGGCCGTCTGGGCGAAGACCGCCCTGTTCATCACCTACGACGAGAACGACGGCTTCTTCGACCACGTCGTCCCGCCGTACCCGCCGACCTCCTCGGCGTGGGGCCTGTCCACGGCCGACGTCACCCGCGACCTGTACGCCGGCGGTGGCGGCTACGCGGCCGGCCCGTACGGGCTCGGCCCGCGCGTCCCGATGATCGTGGTCTCGCCGTGGAGCAAGGGCGGCTACGTCTGCTCCGAGACCTTCGACCACACCTCGGTGATCCGCTTCATGGAGAAGCGGTTCGGCGTGCTGGAGCCGAACATCTCGCCGTGGCGTCGGGCCGTGTGCGGAGACCTGACCTCGGCGTTCGACTTCACCCGGGCGGACTCCGCGCCCGCCGCGCTGCCCTCCACGGCCGGGTACGTACCGCCGGACAAGGACCGTCACCCGTCCTACCACCCGACCCCGCCGGCGACCGGCGCGCTGCCCCGGCAGGAGGCGGGCGGCAAGCCGACCCGCGCCCTGGGCTACAGCCCGTACGCGGACGGCAGGGCCACCGTCTCCACCGGAAAGTTCACGCTGACCTTCTCCTCCGGGCCGTCGCTGGGCGCCCACTTCCACAGCACCTCGGGCAACCGCACCGACGGCCCCTGGCCCTACACGGTGGAGGCGGGCAAGACCCTGTCCGACACCTGGAGCACCAGCGCGTCCACCGGCAACCAGGTCGACCTCAGCGTCTGGGGCCCCAACGGTTTCCTGCGCACCTGGAAGGGGCCGGCGAAGAAGGCCGGCCCTGAGGTGACGGCCCGGCACGTGGCCGCGACCGGCAACCTGGCCCTGACCCTGTCGAACGGGGGCACGACCGCGGTGAACCTCACGGTGACCAACGCCTACGGGGGCGCCGCCCAGACCTTCAAGGTCAACGCGGGGGCGAGCGTCTCCCACACGGTGGACCTGCGCGCCACGGGCCGCTGGTACGACGTGTCGGTCGTCTCGGACGCCGAGGCGACGTTCCTGCGCCGGTTCGCCGGCCACGTGGAGACGGGCGCCCCCGGCGTCTCCGACCCGGCGATCAGGACCGTCTGACCGGCCGGACCCGGGGGCTCCGCAGCCGGCGGGGCCCCCGTCCGCGCAGGTGGGAGCCGGTATGGGAGGGATCCCGGCGTTCGTGGGGAGTGAGGTCCCTCCCGACGCGCGGTGTGACGGCGGGCCGGATGGGCAGAGGTACCGCGTCGCTTTCTTCGCCCGTCACCGAGGGGGAACGCATGGCCATCGCCCATCGCAGGATCGGCACCGGACCCGTCCGCGTCATCGTGCTGCACGACTGGTTCGGGACCTCCGCGAACTGGGGCTCCGTACTGGAGCACCTGGATCCGGAGGAGTTCTCGTACGCCTTCCTCGACTACCGCGGCTACGGTGAGCGGCGGGACATCCCCGGACGCTACAACCTGCCCGAGATCGCCGACGACGTCCTCGAACTCGCCGACCAGCTGGGCTGGGACACGTTCTCCCTGCTCGGGCACTCCATGGGCGCCAAGGCCGCGCAACAGGTGCTCGTCCGGGCGCCCGAGCGGATCGAGAAGCTGATCGGCACGGCCCCCGTACCGGCCGGGCCCTACGCCATGGACGACCGCACCCACGCCCTCTTCTACGGGGCCGCCGAGGATCCGGACAAGCGCGGCGCCATCCTCGACCTGGTCACCGGCCACCGGGTGAGCCGGCACTGGCTGGACCGGATGGTCTCGCACTCGCTCGCGATCTCGCGCCCCGAGGCCTTCGCCGGGTACCTCGCGAGCTGGCAGCCGCTCGACCTGTCCTCGGCCGTCAAGGGCAGCACGGTACCGGTGCTGCTCCTGGTGGGGGAGTACGACCTGGCGCTGACGGCCGACGTGATGCGCGCCACGTGGCAGGTCTGGTACTCCAACTGCCGCATCGTCACGGTGCCGGGCTCCGGCCACTACCCGCCGCACGAGACCCCGGTCGCCTTCGCGACCGACATCGAGGCCTTCCTCCGCGGCTAGGCGATCACCGCCGGATCCGGCCGGAACGTGAAAAAACCCGTGGGGTACGAGGAAACCTCGTACCCCACGGGATCAAAAGGGTGAGTGACGGGACTTGAACCCGCGGCCACCTGGACCACAACCAGGTGCTCTACCAACTGAGCTACACCCACCACGAAGGGCGGCGGAACCACCCGTTCGATGTGCAAGCACAGCATAGCCGATCAGAGGGGTGGTTCCGCGACGCGTTATCGCGGGTGCGGGGTGTGACGTGCGAGGACCGATCGGGTACGGCCTCGTCCCGCCGGCGCCCGGGTGGCCGGCGTCACCGCACTGCGCGTAGCGGTGACGCCACGGACCGTGAGGAGGGTGGTCGCTCCGGCCGGCGCCCTCCTCCTCGCGCCGACGGCCGGCGGTTCCGCCACCCGTCGTCGCGTGCCCCGGCCGGTCAGTGACCCAGGATCAACGCCGACTCGCCCGGTACGTGGATCCGGCCGTCCGGCCCCGGATGCTCGGCCGGCTCCCAGGAGGCGAGCACCCGTACCCCGTTGCGCCCCAGCGCGATCGTCACCGGTTCCGGGGCGAAGTTCACCGCCACCCGGACCTCCCCCCGGCGGAACGTCAGCCAACGGCGCTCCTCGTCGTGCGCGACGCGGACCGCCGCGAGGTCCGGGTCGCGCAGGTCGGGCTGGGTGCGGCGCAGCGAGACCAGGGTCCGGTACCAGGCCAGCAGCCGGGCGTGCGCGGCCCGTTCGGGCTCCGCCCAGTCCAGGCAGGAGCGGTCCCGGGTCGCCGGGTCCTGCGGGTCCGGGATCTCCTCGGCCTTCCAGCCGTGCGCCGCGAACTCCCGGCGCCGCCCGGTCCGTACCGCCTCCGCGAGTTCCGGATCGGGGTGGTCGGTGAAGTACTGCCAGGGCGTGCCTGCGCCCCACTCCTCGCCCATGAACAGCATCGGTACGAACGGCCCGGTCAGCGCCACCGTCGCCGCGCAGGCCAGCAGGCCGGGGGAGAGGGAGGCCGAGAGGCGGTCGCCCAGCGCCCGGTTGCCGATCTGGTCGTGGGTCTGGGTGTAGCCGACGAACCGGTGCGCGGGTGTGCGCCGCCGGTCGACCGGGTGGCCGTGGGTCCGGCCGCGGAAGGAGGACCAGGTCCCGTCGTGGAAGAACGCCCGGGTCAGGGTCTTGGCGAGGGCGCCGAGCGGGGCTTCCGCGAAATCGGCGTAGTAACCCTGGGACTCACCGGTCAGCGTGCAGTGCAGGGCGTGGTGGAAGTCGTCGTTCCACTGCCCGTGCAGGCCCAGTCCGCCCTGGGCGCGGGCAGCCGTGGTGCGCGGGTCGCACCGGTCGGACTCGGCGATCAGGAACAGCGGTCGGGCCGTCTCGGCCCCCAGTGCGTCGACGGCCGCGCCCAGTTCCTCCAGGAACGTCAGGGCCCGCCCGTCGACCAGCGCGTGCACCGCGTCCAGCCGGAGGCCGTCGATCCGGTAGTCCCGCAGCCAGGCCAGCGCGCTGCCCAGGAGGTACGCCCGGACCTCGTCGGAACCCGGCGCGTCCAGGTTCACCGCCGAGCCCCACGGCGTTTGGTGGGTGTCGGTGAAGTAGGGCCCGAAGGCGGGGAGGTGGTTGCCGGAGGGGCCCAGGTGGTTGTGGACCACGTCCAGGACGACGCCCAGTCCCGCCGCGTGCGCGGCCTCCACGAACCGGGCCAACCCGGCCGGCCCGCCGTACGGCTCGTGCACGGCCCAGGGCGCCACCCCGTCGTAGCCCCAGCCGTGCCGGCCGGGGAAGGAGCAGACCGGCATCAGCTCGACGTGCGTCACCCCCAGCGCCGTCAGATGCTCCAGCCGGGCCGAGGCCGCGTCGAAGGTGCCCTCGTGGGTGAAGGTCCCGACGTGCAGTTCGTACAGGACCGCGTCCTGCAGCGGGGTGCGCGGCGCCGGGCCCCGCGGAGTGAGCGGCTCGAAGTCGACGACCGCGGACAGGCCGTCGGGCCCGTCCGGGAGTCTGCGCCCGCGCGGATCGGGGCGGACCACCGGATCGTCCCCCAGCAGGAACCCGTACCGGTCGCCGTCGGCGGCCGGTACGTCCAGGATCCACCAGCCGGCGCGGGCGGGATCCCGATCCGGTGTCATCTCGTAGTCGGCGTCGTTCAGTCGCATGGCGACCCGACCTGTCAGCGGTGCCCATACCTCGAACTGCACGGACGGTCCCCTCGTCTCCGGCGGTGTCCAGCATGCGTATCGTGCCCATCATTCCGGGCCTTCCGGAGGACTTCTGGACACTCCGCACCCGACGGGCCGACAATCACCCTGTGACATCGAGTTTCGAGTTCCCTCCCTTTCCCGCGCCGCGGCTCTCGGACGCCGAGCGCGACCGGGCGCTGGGCCAGCTCAGAGAGGGCGCGGCGCTCGGCCGGCTCTCGCACGACACCTTCCTGCGCAGGATGGAACTCGCGCTCGCCGCCCGCCGGGTCGAGGACCTCGCCGTCCTCACCGCCGACCTCCAGACCCGGGAGGAGTCCGAAGCCCCCTGGAGCCGTCGGCTGTTCGGCTGGGTGGGTCGCGCGTCCGCCGTGTCCGCCGGGGTCCGCCGGGCCTGGCAGGTCGAACGTCTCCCCCGACTGTTGCTCCCGCACCCGGGTGCCGGACCGCTGCGGATCGGCCGCGACCCGGGCAACGGCCTGCGGCTCAGCCACGACACCGTCTCGCGGGCCCACGCCGAGCTGAGCATGCGCGACGGCCTGTGGGTGATCAGGGACCTCGGCTCGACCAACGGAACCACCGTCAACGGCCGCCGCGTGTCCGGCTCCGCGGTGGTCCGCGACGGCGACCAGATCGGCTTCGGCACGATGAACTTCCGCCTCTCCGCCACCTGACGGGTCCTTCGACCGACGGCGCGGTGGCCCCCGCGGCACGACGGTCCGGCCCGGGGCGCAGGATGACGGCATGAACGAATCCGCACCCGTGGTGCGCCCGGCGCGCCCCGAGGACCTGCCGCGCCTCGTCGAACTGATCCACGAACACATCGCCTACGAGCGCTCCGCCCCGCGCCCGCCCGGTCTCGCCGCCCGGCTCGGCCCGCAGCTCTTCGCGGCGCAGCCGCGGCAGTGGGTGCTGCTGGCCGAGACGCCCGCGGGCGCCGTGGCCGGATACGCGGCCTGCTCCGCCGAGTTCGCCTTCTGGGACGCCCGGCACCACCTCCACATGGACTGTCTCTACCTGGCCGACGGAGCCCGGGGCCACGGCCTCGGCCGGGCCCTCATGGAAGGCGTCGCCGCCCTCGCTCGGGAGCAGGGTCTGGAGCACGTCGAATGGCAGACCCCGGACTGGAACGAGGGTGCGATCCGCTTCTACGACCGCCTCGGCGCGAGCGGCCTGGCCAAACGCCGCTACGCCTGGCCGGTTTGAGCGGAGACGGCGTCCGCGCCGGGGGGCTGCACCCGTTCGGCGCAGGAGGCGCGGGTGAGGCGGTCGTACGTGGCCAGGGTCGTGCGGCACTGGTGTTCCACCTGGGTGGCCACCGGGACGCGGCGGGCCTGGAAACGGGCCGAGAACTCCTCGCACCAACCGGTCACGAGCCGGTCCAGGGCCGGGGCGGCCGGATGGGCCTGGGTGCGCAGGACCCGTAGGAGCATCGCGGCGGCGCGCAGCGACAACCGCCGCCCGAAGGCGTCGATGCTGCCGATGGCCGCCGCCGTGGCGTCGACGGGAGCGCCGGGCCCGGTCCACTCGGCGGCGATCCGGGGGATCAGGGCGAGGGTCCAGTCGACGGCGCGCAGCAGGGCGGCGGAGGAGGGATCGCCGCCCCCGACCGCGCCCCGCGGCCCGGCCACCCGCGCCGCGTCCTCGGTGAGGCGGGCCGCGAGCACGCGCAGGGCGTGCCGGGGGTCCGGGTGCGGGGCCGGATCGTCCACCAGGTCGGACGCCCACATCGGGACCTCGACGATCGCGGTGGTCCCGTGGTGGCGGTGGACGCGGTACCAGGTGCTGAGCCGGGTGTCCTCGGGGTGGAACGCCCCGCCGGGTCCGGTGCCCGGCTCCGGCATGACGTAGATCCCCGGCCCGGGGGAGGGCCACCCGGCGGCGTCGGAGGCCCCGGTCTCGACCGGGATCCGCAGGTCGGCGGCCGATGCCCCGAACGGTTCGGCCAGCCCCGGTATGTCCCGGGTGAGCTGCACCCAGGACCCGCCGAGGTCCGTGCCGTGGAGGGAGACCTGGAGGACGGGCCGCAATTCGTCGATGAGGGCGGTCAGCGCGAGCGTCTCGGGCGGCAGACGGTCGGGGGCCAGTAAAGACGGCGCCCACTCCGGTTGTTCGGGCCCGGGCGGCCGGAAGAAGTTCCGGTGGTAGTCGAGCAGGGAGTGCGGGCGGGGTGTGCGGTGCAGCTCCGCGCCGTCCGGGTCGGCGCACAGCAGGAAGTGCCAGCCGGCGCCGGCGCCGAGGCCGGGGTCCCGGACGATCCGACGGGCGAGGGAGAGGGCCGTGGCCCCGCCCACGGGCTCGTTGGCATGGGCCCCGGCGACGACGAGGACGTCGCGGGCGCCGTCGCCGGGATCGACGGAGAGCAGCCAGAGCGGCGCCCCCGCCCGGGAGGCGCCGGCCCGACGGAGCCGGACCCGGGCGGGGTGCTCGTCCGCCAGCGCGCGTGCGGCCAGGGCGAGTTCGTGAGGTGTGGGGTAGCGCATATCGCGGAGGAGGTTCACATGGGATGCCATGCCCGCCGCGCACGCCCCCTACTGCTCCACGCGCCCCGCACTTCGCCGAATCCTCTCCGAAAAGCCCTGGCCAACGCCTTGCGCCACCCCGGCCCCGCCCCTCGGCCGGCCGGGGGAGGGGCCGGGATCCGTCCGCGACCGCGCCGGGCCGGGACCGTCCCCGCCGGGCCGGGACCGTCCCCGACCGCCCTACCCCGCGCCCCCGCCCTACCCCGCGTACGCGTCCGCGCGGATCAGGGCCAGCGCCGGGTGCGGGCCCAGCAGGCCCGCGAGGTCGACCTCGCCCTCGTACGGGGCCCGCGCCGCGCCGGGCCCGCAGCCCGGCGCCACCGTCCAGCGGCCCGGCGGCAGGGCCAGGGTGGTGCCCCGCCAGCCGCCCGCGCCGGCCAGCCGGTGCGAGAGGCGGGTGGCCACCGCGACGAGTCCGCCCGTACGCGCGAAGGCCACGCAGTGCTCCGCCGCCGGACCCCGGGCCTCCAACGGGGCGTACCCGGTGAACAGGGCGGGCCTCTCGCGGCGCAGCCGCAGCAGGGCCGCGGTCAGGGCGAGCTTCTCCCGCGACACGCCGTCGGGGACCGCACCCGCGTCCAGGGCCGCCAGCTCCCGGCGGGCGAAGTGCGCCGGGCGCCGGTTGTCAGGGTCGACCAGGGCCCGGTACTCGCTCTCCGCGCCCTGGTACACCTCGGGGACCCCGGGCATCGTCAGGTGCAGCAGGGTCATGCCGAGCAGACCGGCCCTGGCGGCGTCCTCCAGTTCGGCCGGCAGTCCGGACGCCCCGTCCGGGACCAGCTTCGGGACCCCCGCCTCGTACGCCTCGTCGGGATCGGTCCACGAGGTCCGCAGCCCCGCCTCCCGGGCGGCCTTCAGCAGGGCCGCAGCCAGCCGCTCCGCCCGCTCGGGCACCTCTCCGAGCCCCAGCGCGCTCTGCCGCGCGACCCAGGCGAGCTGGGGGTCACCCTCCAGCGGCCCCGGTCCGGCCATCAGCTCCGGCGCCTGGGACAGCACCGCGATCCGCGCCCGGACGTCCGCGCTGCGCTTCGTGTCGTGCGTGGACAGCACGGTTCCCGAGGCGGGCCAGTCCCGCTCCAGGTCGGCGCAGTACGCGTGGAACTCCCCGAGCGGCACCGCCGGCGAGCCCGGCTCCCCGCCGACCTCGGTGGCCGACAGCAGCGGGGCCCAGCGGTAGAAGGCCCGGTCCTCCAGGGACTTGGCGCGCAGCGCCGCCGAGGTCTGGGCGAAGCGGGCGGCGAACGCCGGATCCCGCAGCAGGAGGTCCCGTACGCCGTCCACCGCCGGCCCGCCGGCCCGCCCCGCCGCCTCCGCCAGGGCCCGCGGGTCGGGGCCCGGGCCGTCGGGGTAGGGGCGGTAGACCGGGTAGGCGATCAGCAGTTCCCGTACGGCGGGGGCCGAGGCGGGGCCGGCCCGGTGCTCCAGGAGGGCCAGTTCGGCGGCCAGGTCCACGGTCAGCACCTCCCGAGACGCGGTCGCGGCGGTCTCCTCCCAGGAGGGCAGGCCGGTGGCGCGGCCGTAGGCGCGGGCCAGCTCGGCCGCGCCCGCCGGATCGGTGAAGAGCCCGTCGACGCGGTGCAGCGCGTCGTACCCGGTGGTGCCGGCCACCGGCCAGCCCGACGGGAGCCGTTCGTCGCGGGCCAGGATCTTCTCCACCACCACCCAGCAGTCGTCGCCGGCGGCGGCCCGCAGTCGGCGCAGGTACTGCCCCGGGTCGGCCAGGCCGTCCACGTGGTCGATCCGCAGGCCCTGCACCACCCCGTCCCGCACCAGCTCCAGCACCTTCGCGTGGGTGGCGGCGAACACGGCGGGGTCCTCGACCCGGACCCCGATCAGGTCCGAAATGGTGAAGAAGCGACGGTAGTTGAGGCCGGTCCGGGCCTCGCGCCAGCACGCCGGTCGGTACCACTGGGCGGCCAGCAGCTCCGGCAGCGGCAGCCCGGCCGTCCCGGCCCGCAGCGGGAACTCCTGCTCCCCGTAGCGCAGTACGTCGCCGCCGACCCGGACGTCGTAGGTGTCGGCCGGCTCGCCGAGCACCGGCAGCAGCAGCTGTCCGCCGCCCGCCTCCCAGTCGATGTCGAACCAGCGCGCGTACGGGGAGTGCGGCCCCTCCCGCAGCACTTCCCACAACGGCCGGTTCAGTCTCAGCGGCGAGGGCACCGCCATGTGGTTCGGGACGATGTCCAGGACCAGGCCGAGTCCGTGCGCGCGGGCCGTCGCGGCCAGGGCGCGCAGGCCCGGCTCGCCGCCGAGCTCGGCCCGTACCCGGGCGTGGTCGGTGACGTCGTACCCGTGCGAGGAGCCGGGCGCCGCCTCCAGGACGGGGGAGAGGTGCAGGTGCGACACGCCGAGCGCGGCGAGGTACGGCACGGCGGCCCGGGCCGCTTCGAACGGGAACTCCGGGCACAGCTGGAGGCGGTAGGTGGACGCCGGAGTGACAGGTTTCGGAACATCAGGTTCCGTTCGGGTGCTGTGCTGCGGCAGGCTCATGAGAACGTACGTACCCAGCCTGCCGGATTCCGTGCCATGACCCAATGCATCCGGGTGACTGCACCGGGTTAGTGTTGATCAGGTGGTTGGAACCGTCAACACCTATCGACAAGTCATCGCCCTGACCGGGCCCCTACTTCCCCTCGTCTCGTTCTTCGCCCGACTGCCCGTCGCGATGTCCCAGTTCGGGAGCGTCCTGCTGGTCGCCCAGACCAGCGGCTCCCTCGCCACCGCCGGCATCGTCGGTGGCACCCTCTCCGCGGGCCAGGTCGTCTTCGGCCCCGTCCTCGGCCGGCTCGCCGACCGCCACGGGCAGCGGCCCGTCGTCCTCGCCGCGGCGGCCGTCAACGCCGTCGCCACCGCCGCCCTCGTCGCGGGGGCCCTCGGCGGCCTCGCGACCGTTCCGCTCGCCGCGATCGGCGCGGTCACCGGCGCCTCCGTCCCGCTGATCGGCCCGCTCGCCCGCACCCGCTCCGTCGCGCTCGCCCACCGGGCCAAGTCCGACGAGGGCGTCATCGGCGCCGTCCACTCGCTCGAAGGCACCCTCGACGAGGTCTCCTTCGTCCTGGGCCCGGCCCTCGTCGGACTCGCCGCACTCGTCGCGCACCCCGCCGTGGCCCTGGCCGGAGCGGCCGGACTCGTCGTCGTCTTCGGCACCGCCTACGCCCTGCACCCGACCGCCGCCGTCACGCCCGGCGCCCCCGCACGGCCGAAGGTCCCGGCGGGCGGCCGGAGCCGGCATCCCCGCGTCGTGCACGCCGTCCGCGGCTCCCTCGCCCTCCAGGGCGCCATGTTCGGCGCCTGTCAGGCCGGAATCGCCTCGCTGACCGCCCAGTTGGGCGTCCCCGGCCAGGCCGGGATCGTGTACGCCGCGATGGGCGTCGTCAGCGCCTTCGTCGGCCTCGGCATGGGCGCGCTGCCCGCCCGCTTCGGACTGCGGCTGCGCTGGCGGGTGGCCACCGCCGCCGCGCTGGTCCTGTCGGTGCCGCTGCTGTTCACCGACGCACTGTGGCCGCTCTACGCGGTCGTCACCGTCCTGGGCGCCGCCTACGCCCCCCACCTGATCACCGCGTTCGCGCTCACCGAGCGGGTCGTGGAGCCCGCCCGGCTCGCCGAGGCCATGGCCTGGGCCGCCAGCTCGTTGGTCGCCGGGCAGGCCGCCGCCCTCGCCGTCTCCGGGCGGCTCGCCGAGGCGTACGGGCCGTCCGGGGCGTTCGCCGTCGCGGTCGGGGCTGCCGCCCTCTGTCTGACCCTCGCGCTCGTCACCCGGGTCCCGTCGGCCCGTACCCACGCCAAGCCCTTCATCCCGGCCCAGCGCGGCACCTCCCCGGCCGTCGGGGAGGGCAGCACCTCCTACGCCGGGCGCTGAAGCACGACCAGACACCGTCCTGTCAGAGCCACCCGGTCACCGGCCGCGTACTGCGGACCGGTGCCGGGTGGCAACACGTCCGCCCGTGCCGTGTTCACCACCAGGTGCCAGCGCGCGCCGTGCCCGGCCGGGATCGTGAAGTCCTGGTGTTCCGCGCCGGCGTTGAACATCAGCAGGAAAGAGTCGTCGGTGATCCGCTCCCCGCGGGTGCCCGGCTCCGAGATCGCCTCCCCGTTGAGGAACACGGTCAGCGCCCGCGCGCTCTGCGCCTGCCAGTCCCGGGCCCGCATCTCCTCGCCGTGCGGGGTGAACCAGGCGATGTCGGAGAGCTCGTCGTGCGTGCCCTCGACCGGCCGGCCGTGGAAGAACCGGCGGCGCCGGAACACCGGATGGTCGCGGCGCAGCCACACCATCCGCCGAGTGAACTCCAGCAGGGCGGGCGGCTCCTTGCCCGGCTCCGGCCATGCCACCCACGCCAACTCGTTGTCCTGGCAGTAGGCGTTGTTGTTGCCGCCCTGTGTCCGGGCGAACTCGTCGCCGTGACTGAGCATCGGTACGCCCTGCGAAAGCATCAGGGTGGCGGTGAAGTTGCGCATCTGGCGCTCGCGCAGCTCCCGGACCTCGAGGTCCTCCGTCGGGCCCTCGACGCCGCAGTTCCAGGACCGGTTGTGGGTCTCGCCGTCCCGATTGCCCTCCCGGTTGCCCTCGTTGTGCTTCTCGTCGTAGGAGACCAGGTCGTGCAGGGTGAAACCGTCGTGGCAGGTGGTGAAGTTGATCGAGGCCAACGGCCGCCGACCGTCGTCCTGGTAGAGGTCCGAGGAGCCCGTGAGCCGGCCCGCGAACTCCGCGAGGGTGCGCGGCTGGCCGCGCCACAAGTCCCGTACGGTGTCCCGGTACTTGCCGTTCCATTCGGTCCACAGCGGCGGGAAGTTGCCCACCTGGTAGCCGCCCTCGCCCAGGTCCCAGGGCTCGGCGATCAGCTTGACCTGACTCACCACCGGGTCCTGCTGCACCAGGTCGAAGAACGAGGACAGTCGGTCGACCTCGTGGAACTGCCGGGCCAAGGTGGCCGCCAGGTCGAAGCGGAAACCGTCCACGTGCATCTCGGTCACCCAGTACCGCAGCGAATCCATGATCAGCTGGAGTACGTGCGGGGACCGCATCAGCAGCGAGTTCCCGGTACCGGTGGTGTCCGTGTAGTGCCGGGGATCCTCCCCGAGCCGGTAGTACGAGGCGTTGTCCAGGCCACGGAACGACAGGGTCGGACCGAGGTGGTTCCCCTCCGCCGTGTGGTTGTAGACCACGTCCAGGATCACCTCGATCCCGGCCTCGTGCAGCGCCCGCACCGCCGACTTGAACTCCAGCACCTGCTGCCCGCAGTCACCCGAGGCGTAGCCGTTGTGCGGGGCGAAGAAGCCGATGGTGTTGTAGCCCCAGTAGTTGCTCAGCCCGTCGTTCGCGAGCCGGTGGTCGTTGACGAACTGGTGCACCGGCATCAGCTCCAGCGCCGTGACGCCCAACTTCGTCAGGTGCCCGATGACCGCCGGGTGCGCGAGCGCCCCGTAGGTGCCCCGCAGCTCCTCCGGGAGGTCGGGGTGCCGCATGGTCAGACCCTTGACGTGGGCCTCGTAGAGCACCGTGTGGTGGTACTCGTGGCGCGGCGGGCGGTCGTTGGCCCAGTCGAAGTACGGGTTCACCACGACCGAACTCATCGTGTGCGGAGCCGAGTCGAGGTCGTTGCGGGAGTCGGGCCGACCGAAGTGGTAGCCGTACACCTCCTCACCCCAGTCGACCTTCCCGCTGATGGCGCGCGCGTACGGGTCCAGCAGCAGCTTCGCCGCGTTGCAGCGCTGCCCCCGTTCGGGCTCGTACGGGCCGTGGACCCGGAAGCCGTAGCGCTGTCCCGGCATGATCCCGGGCAGGTAGGCATGGCGGACGAACGCGTCCGTCTCGCGCAGCTCGATGGCGGTCTCCGAGCCGTCATCGGCCAAGAGGCACAGCTCGATGCGGCGCGCGGCCTCGGAGTAGACCGCGAAGTTGGTGCCGGCGCCGTCGTACGTGGCACCGAGGGGATACGCCTGTCCCGGCCAGACTTGCATGGATAACGACTCTTTCCTCGGGGTCGGAGGATGTCCCGGCTGATCCGGCGTGGACCACGTCACTGCCAGATCTTCCCCGAAAGAGGGTCTCCACGCGTGGACTTGGGATGCTCCTACCGGGTGACCCGGAGAGCTGATAGGCGGGTCAACGGACAGTCCGCGCATCACATAATGAGTCAACGGACTGCCGGAGCAAGGGGCATGGGCTCACCCGGCGGCCGCTTCGGGCTGCATCGGACCGCGCGCGCGGAGTACCCTTCCGTGATCACTGGAGACGGGCGTCCAGACGCAGAAGGCGGTGCACGGGTGAGCTCGGGAGGTCTGGAGCTGCCCCCTGGTGACGGTGGTCACGAGGGTGGCCCGGCGGATGCCCCAGGAGGGGCCCCCGCGGGGGTGGCGGCCGGGACGGTGTCACTGGCCCCGCCGGAGGCCGGGAGCGTACGGGCCGGCGCCGAGCTGGACTGGGGCGCCGACGAGTGGAGCGAGGTCCGTACCCGCGCGCAGCGCGCCGGACGCGCCTACATCTGGCTGAACCTGATCGAGCAGCGTCTGCGGTCGGTCGTCGGCGCGGTGCTGCGGCCCGTCTACGAACCGGTGCACGGCGGCGACGACTGGGTGGTCGCCGCCGCAGGGCCCGCCGGCCAGGAATGGGTGCAGCGGGCCGTCGCCGTGCGCGAGGTCAGCCGCCGCAAGGGCTACCTGCTCGACCCGGCCGACGACAACGTACTGAGCTTCCTGACGCTTCCGCAGCTGCGCGAGCTGATGGTCCAGCACTGGCCCTGCTTCGAGCCCTACTTCGACGACCGGCGCGAGATCGAGCTGGCGCTCGACGAGCTGGAGGTCACCCGGAACGTGGTCTCCCGCAACCGGGCACTGTCGCGGCCCGTGCTGGAGCAGGCCGAGCGCGCCTCGGCGCGGCTGCTGGAGGTCCTCGGCGCGGGCGCGGGCAGCCCGGCGGCGGACCGGCTGCCGATCGACGCGGTCGAGGGCCTCGTCGGCGACCGGTACGCGGACGTCATCTCGGTCCACCCCGACCGGGTGCGGCTCCAACGACAGCTTCCGGCGGAGGACCTCTTCGGCGGCGCGCGACGGCTGGACGCCATCGGCATAGGCCTGAACCTCCTGGTGCAGAACTTCTCCGGCCGAAGACTCGTCCGGCTCACCGAGGCGGGCTGCCGGGTCCGGCTGCTGTTCCTGAACCCGGCGAGCAGCGCCGTCAAGCGCCGCGAACGGGAGCTGGGACTGCGCAAGGGCGAGCTGAGCCGTTCGGTCGAGATGAACATCCTGCACGTGCGCAGGGTCCGGGCGGGGTTGCGGGACCCCTCGCGCTTCGACATCCACGTCTTCGACGAGACCCCGCGCTTCACCGCCTACCTGGTGGAGGGCGAGACCTCGGGCATCGCGGTCGTCCAGTCGTACCTGCGCCGGGCCCGGGGCATGGAGGCCCCCGTACTGGTGCTGCGCGGCGGCGGCCGGGGCGTCCCGAAGGACGCCGATCACGGTCTCTTCACGACCTACCGGGAGGAGTTCGAATCGGTGTGGGAGGACTCCCGCCCGGTCTCGTGACCCGCAGGCCGTACCCGGAGCACGTTCCCGCCGCGCGGCCCCCGGCGGCGGCGGTGTCAGTGGGCCGTGTCAGGCTGAAACCCGTTGACCGGATAAACGGGGGAGGGCGCGTCATGGTGGCGTGGCACGGGGGAGCACGGGTCGGTTTCGACCTGGGGACGACCGGTACGGAGCGGGGGGAGTTCCGGATCGCGGCGGCCGCGGTGAGCGGGGTGCGGGGCGGCGAGGACGCTTCCCCGGTGTCCCCGGGCGCGGTGCGGAGCCGACCCGAAGCCGACGCCGGAACGGCGGCCGCGTGATGGGCTGGATCAGCGGGCCGTTGGTGGCCTTCGACCTGGAGACGACGGGCACCGACGTCGAGACCGACCGCATCGTGACCGCGGCGGTCGTACGCCTGGATTCGGCCGGGGACGTCTGCGCCGAACGGACCTGGCTGCTCGATCCGGGGGTGGCGATACCGGAGCAGGCGTCGGCGATCCACGGCATCTCGACGGAGCACGCCCGCGAGCACGGCGCGCCGGCCGCGTCCGCCGTGGAGGAGATCGCGCGGGCCGTCGCCGAGGAACTGCGCCGGGGGACGCCCCTGGTGGTGATGAACGCACGCTACGACCTGTCCCTGCTGGACCGTGAGTGCCGGCGGCACGGGGTCGAGTCGATCAGCGAGCGGCTGGGCGGCGTCCCCTCGCCCGTCATCGATCCGCTGGTGATCGACAAGCACGTGGACAAGTACCGGAAGGGCAAGCGGGCCCTGCACGCGTTGTGCGCCCACTACGGGGTCTCGCTCGACGACGCGCACAACGCGAGGGCCGATGCCGTGGCCGCCGGCCGCGTGGTGCGCCGCATGGGAGAGAAGCACCAGCCCGTCGGCCTGATGCCACTGGCGGACCTGCATGAGCTCCAGGTGCGCGCGGCGGCCGACCAGTCGGTCTCCCTACAGGCCTACCTGCGGCGCACCGCGGATCCGACGGCGGTCGTCGAGCCGGCCTGGCCGCTCATTCCCCGGAGGCGATGAGGCGGGGACGACCTCGCCGTGAAGATCATGGACGTCGACCTTCGCCGGGAACCGGGTCAGCTCTCCCCGGGCGCGAGGGCCCGCAGGTGGGAGAGGGCGATCCGACGCGGGTCTTCAGGAAGGTCCAGTCCCGGTCGCTCGGCGTCGGCTCGGTCCGCCACCGGGCCCGCAGGACGCCGTCGCTGTCGGGCAGGACCGCGGTGAACAGCGGGTGGCGTTCGTCGAGACTGATGGACAGGGCCGTGGCGGCGCGGGCGCCCGCCACCCGGACGGCCAGTTCCCCGTACTCGGACTCGTCGACCGTCGTACTGGAAACGGCCCCGTTCCCGTCCTCCCACACGAACTCCACGGGACCCTCGTCGGGAAGCGAGGCGAGGACGGCGTCGACGTCGGTGGACAGATCCGGCCATACGGTCAACATGGCGCGAGGGGCGAGCCGGGCGCGGACCGCGTCGAGGGTGTCCTCGGTGAGGCGGTGCCAACGGGAGGCGTTGTGGACGTACCCCTCCTCCAACATCGCTGCTTGCCGCATGGCGACGGACCGGCGCAGGCGGGCCCAGAAGTCCTCGTCGGCCGGCCGCTGCACGCCGGGCTCGTCGAAGTCCGCGTCGTAGGGCGAGGCTTCGCACCGCTCCGGGAAGAGGCCGAGGGTCCGGGTGAGGGCGATGGCGCGCTCGCAGGGCCGGTCACTGCTGACGTAGACGTACTGGTCCCACCCGACGTGCACGGTGAACCTGCCCTCCACTTCCAGCCGGCACCAGCCACCTTTGGCGCGGAGCATGCCCCTGACCAGCTCCAGGCCGACGGGGACGGACACCCGCGCACCGTCGTGGTACCCGCTGAGGTCGGTGGGGAAGAGCCCCGCAAGACCGTGTCCGTCGGGCGCCGGCTCCAGGCCGAAGCGGACGTGGACCCAGGCGGCGATCTCGGGCTCGCGGATGACCAGATGGTCGATGCCGGTGTCCTCGGCGAAGGCGGCGATCGTTCGCAGGTACGCGGCCTCCACCGGCCCGTGGTCGCTGATCGAGTCCTCGGCGCCGACGTAGCGGCCGTGCCCGTCGCGGTCGGCAGGGTCGTACTTGGTGATCCGGTGGACGAAACGCGGCACGTGGCTCCCCGTGGTGGTCGATGACGCGCCGCTCAGCTGTCGATCGCGTGAGCGGGAGCGTAGGGGACGGCGCATCGCCGCCTTCGGGGCGGGGGCGTGCGGAGCATGAGCAGTCGACGAGGAGGGGCGGGCGGGCCTGCTCAGAAGGGGTGCCAGCGGGTTTCCGTGTCGCCCTCGCGCAGGGAGGTGATCCGGCGGCGGAACTCGTCCAGCGCCTTCGGGTTGGCCGGCGCGTGTTGGGACACCCAGGCGCAGCTGGCCGTCTCGCGGGCGCCGCGCAGCACCCGGCAGCCCTCCCACTCCCGTACGTCCCACCCGTACGCGGACACGAACGCCTCGTAGGCGTCGGCGGGCAGCCCGTACCGGTCGCGGGACAGGGCCATCACCACCAGGTCGTGCTCCCGCAGGTCGGTCGAGACGGTCTCCAGGTCCACCAGGACCGGCCCGTCGGGGCCGACGTGGACGTTGCGCGCCAGGGCGTCGCCGTGGATCGGACCGGGCGTCAGGTGCGGCGTGAGGGCGGCGACTTCGCCCGCGTAGGCGTCGCGCCGGCCCCGCAGGTACGCGGCGTCCTCGGGGTCGATGGAGTCGCCGGCCAGCCGGAGCCAGCGTTCGACGCCGCCCAGCAGCTCCCGAGGGGGCAGGGTGAACGGCGGCGCGGGCAGGGTGTGGAACAGGCGCAGCAGCCCGGCCAGGTCCTCCGGTCCGGCCGGGCGGACCGCGTCCGGGAGCCGGTGCCACAGGGTCACCGGGTGTCCGGCGACCAGGCGGGGCTCCGCTTCGGCGGCGGTGACCGCCGGGATCCCGGCCTGCTCCAGCCAGTGGGCGACGGTCAGTTCGTGTGCGGCGCGCGCGGCGAGCGCCGGGTCGGCGCGACCCACCTTCACCACCAGGTCGCCGGCGGTGAAGACCGCGTTCTCGCCGAGCGCCACCAGGGTGGCGCCGGCGCCCAGGCCCACTGCTTCCAGTACGTGCCTGGCCTGCGCCTCGTCCATCTCGTTCTCCGGGTCCGGACCGTCGTGAATCCGCCCAGTCTCGCATCCCGCGTGAAATCCCCGGACCCGTGGACCGACGCGTCCCCCCACACGTCGGCCCACGGCAAGGCCCTGCGCCGCAACGCGGTGCCAGGCCCGGAG
Source organism: Streptomyces sp. NPDC001568 (assembly GCF_042893755.1). Lineage (NCBI taxonomy): Bacteria > Bacillati > Actinomycetota > Actinomycetes > Kitasatosporales > Streptomycetaceae > Streptomyces > Streptomyces sp. NPDC001568. Next base: position 38,145 of record NZ_JBIAVF010000034.1, read on the forward strand.
GAGCGACCCCCGTTCGCTGAAATGAAGTTATCTAAATTTGGAGAACCGATCAAGGGGTGCACTCGTTAGAGTTGACGCACCTGCCGAGCCAGCCCAGGAGAGCCCATGCCGGTTCGTCACGTCGACGGACACCTGCTCCGCAAAGTACGCCGCGCCGCCGACCTGACCCAGGGGGAGGTCGCGGACCGGCTCGGAGTCACCGTCCCGGCCGTCGTCGGCTGGGAGAACGGCAAGTCGCTGCCGGACGGTGAGAAGCTGCCGGCCCTGGCGCAGGCCCTCGGGGCGGACCTGGACGAGCTGTTCCCCCGCCCGCTGCCCCCGGACCTGGCCGACCTCCGCTGTGACGCCGGGTACTCCCAGTACCAGACGGCGGCCATCACGGGGACGCGCAGTGCCGGTCCGGTGGCCAACGCGGAGCGGGGCCGGCGGCGGCTCTCGGAGAAGTTCCTGCCGCTCCTGGCGCAGGCGTACGGCGTGGACGTCGAGGAACTGCTGGCCGCGGAGGAACGCTCCTTCAGCCCCGCCCCGCCGGACGCCGCCGCTCCCGTACGGGTGGCCGAGCCGGAGCCGGGCGCCGCACCGGCGGAGCCGCGGGCCGGGCTGCCCGGCACCCTGTCGGAGAAGCTCGCCCACCTGCTGGCGGAGACCTACACGGCGCCGCACCCCACCGACGCCCAGATCGCCGCGCACGGCAACGCGAAGGCGGGGGCCGCGGTGCTGAGCGAGGACCTGGTCCGCGGACTGCGCACGGGCGAGGTGGAGGCGGCCTCCGAGGAAGTCCTCGACGCGCTCGCCGCTGCGCTGGCCGTGCCGCCGCTCTTCTTCCGGAGCGACGACGCCGAGGTGCACCGGATCATCAGCGGCATGCGGCTGGTGCGGGGTGGCCTGGCCGGCATCGCGGCCCGTGGCGGGGACGACGGCCTTCCCGCCGAACTGCTGGACTTCATCGGCGGCGTCGTCGACGGCATGCGCCCGAGGTGACGAGCCCCGCCGGCGGGTGGGGGGCGGTGACGGGGCCCGGTCGGGACGCGGGCCCCCATCCCCGAGCCGTCCGCGACGGCCCCTACACGCGGGAGTCCTCCAGGACCTCCTCCGCGACCGCGGGGTCGGCCTTCGCGTACGCCTCGCCGACGCGCAGCAGCCACGGGACCTCGTCCGCGAAGAAGTCCTCCCCCGCGGCCGGGAACTCGGCCGGTACGCCGGGTTCGCGGACCGGGTCCCGCATGTTCAGGCGCGCGGACAGGATCCAGTACGCCTGCGCGACGGCCTCCGCGTCCCGACCCTCATGCCCCTCGCTCTCGGCGAGTTCGAGCGACACCTGGTACAGGTCGTCCGGGGCCCGGCGCCGCATGGCGTGGATGACGTCGCGGATCTCCGTGACGTACCGGCCCAGCCGCACCTGGGGGGACGCGTCGTGCGCGAACAGGTCGCGCAGGGTGTTGAGGCGGTCGGCCGCCGGGAGCCCGGGCGGCAGCCGGCTCGGCGCGCGGCGCACCAGGTTCGGGGCGGTCAGCGCCAGGTCCCGCCACAGCGGGTGGAGTTCGGCCAGCGCCCGGTACGCCCGTGCCCGGTTCACCGCCGCCTGACTGGCCGGGGCGATGACCCCCAGGGTCCAGCACAGGAAGGACGTGTACAGCAGGACGTCGGTGGCGGTCTCCTGGAAGTCGGCCGCGGCGCCCGGGACCGGGTGGAAGGCGACGACGACGGCGTACGCGGCCCGGACCGTCGCGTACAGCGCGCCCGCCACCATGCCGAAGGCCATCACCGCGAGCCCGGTCCGCAGCGTCCGGCGGCCGGCCCCGCGGGCGGCGCCCGCCCACTGGTAGCCGCACAGTCCGATGACGGCGCCGCTGTATCCGTAGAAGAGCGGCATGTAGAGGGCCAGGCCCGGTTCGCCGGCGTGCCGGGCCATGAACTGCGAGCCCTCCGGCACCGGACCGCGGTTCAGGACGAGCAGGAAGACCGCCACCATGACGGCGATGACCACGACGGCCGCGGTGACGGCGTGGCGCTGGACCGCCACCGTCACGCGCGCCCGCCGGGAGGACGGCCCGTCGTCCGAGGCCCCGCGGTAGACGGCGGCGACGTAGCGCAGCAGCACGCACATGCCCGCCACCACGAAGCAGTGCTTGAGCAGCGTCGACAGGTCGTGCACGCCGAGGCCGTCGACCAGGTGGCGGCCCAGGTCGGTGCGCAGCAGCCAGGCACAGGCGAGTACGGCGAACGCGCCCCACAGGGAGCGCTCGCTGGTGCGGCCGCGCAGGGCGGAGGGGATCCGCCAGAGTGCCTGTACGAGCAGGAGGAGCACGATCGCGTAGGTCAAGACGTCAGACAAGTCCACTCCTGGCCGGTCGGGAGAAGGGGCGGGAGAGGGTGTCGTCGAGGCCGCGCAGGGTGCCGTCCTCGATCCGGTCGGAGGCGAAGGCCTCCTCGTGGAGCAGGTCGGCGATCATCTCGGCGCGGCGTTCGACGTGCGTGTCGTAGCGGTGGCGGGCCATGAACGGGCCCGCTTCGGTCAGGCGGGCCGTCAGTTCCGGTGAGAGCTCGGGCAGGAGGGCGGCCGCCCGGCCGGGTTGTGTCGTCGGGTCGTCGCACCACAGGTGGGCGAGCTCGTGGAAGACGACCCGCTGCCGGTGGTACCCGGAGATGCTCTCCGGGATGAAGATCAGGTCCAGGAGCAGTCGCTCGTGGTGCACCCACAGCCCGCAGACGTCGCTCTGTCCGAGCAGCCTGTCCGGGGCGGACACCAGCTGGATCCGGCGCCCGCGTTCCGCCTCGATGGCGCGGACGAGCGCGGCGAGGCTGAAGGGACGGGGCAGCGGCATGGAACGGACTGCGCGGCGGGCCTCCTTGCGGACGGCCCGGTTGCCGACGCGGGTACGGACCCGATCGGCGGTGCCGGAGCCGGTGCTGTCGTCGACCCGGTCGCCGGTGCCGGTGCCGGTGTCGACCCGGTCGTCCGTCCCGGCTCCGTTGCCGGCACGGGCCGATCGACGCATGAACGTTCCTCCCGGCACCTCGCGGCACCTCCCCGCATTCTCCCCGGAATACCCGGACTTGACCCCGCCACCATCGGACCGAAGTTCGAAATCCTAGGCCAGTGCGCGCGGCCGGGCGCACCCGGGGACGGATGAATGGACGCGGATGATCCGGATCCGGTCCCGTCAGGTCTCTTGGTTGCACGAGACGTCTCGTCTCGTTATGCTCGTGCCATGACCTCAGCCAAGCCCGTACACATCGCCATGTTCTCGATCGCCGCCGCCGGCCACGTGAACCCGAGCATCGAAGTGATCCGGGAGCTCGTCGCACGGGGCCACCGCGTCAGCTACGCCATCCCGGCCCGGTACGCCGACCGGATCGCGGAAACCGGCGCCACCGCGGTGATCTGGAACTCCACCCTCCCCACCGAGGAGGAGCCCGAGGCCTGGGGTACCGAACTCATCGACAACATCGAGCCCTTCCTGAACGACGCCGTCCAGGCCCTGCCGCAGCTCGCCGCCGCCTTCGAGGGGGACGAGCCCGACCTCGTCCTCCACGACATCACCTCCTACCCGGCGATCGTCCTCGCGCGCCGGTGGGGCGTCCCCTGCGTCTCCCTCTCGCCGAACCTGGTCGCCTGGAACGGCTACGAGGAAGAGGTCGCCGCGCCGATGACCGCCTCCCTGCGCGCCACCGAACGCGGCAGGGCCTACTACGCCCGCTTCCGTTCCTGGCTCGACGAGAACGGCATCGCGGACGACCCGGACGCCTTCGTCGGCCGCCCCCGCCGCAGCGTCGTCCTCATCCCGCGCGTCCTCCAGCCCCACGCCGACCGCGTCGACACCACCGTGCACACCTTCGTCGGGGCCTGCCAGGGCGACCGCAGCGCCACCCAGGGCACCTGGACCCGCCCGCCCGCCGCCGAGGGCAGGAAGCTCCTCCTCGTCTCCCTCGGCTCCACCTTCACCCGGCAGCCCGCGTTCTACCGGGCCTGCCTCGCCGCCTTCGCGGACCTCCCCGACTGGTACGTCGTCCTGCAGATCGGCCGGTTCACCGACGAGGCCGAACTCGGCCCGATCCCCGCGAACGCGGAGGTCCACCGCTGGGTCCCCCAGTTGGACATCCTGCGCCGGGCCGACGCGTTCATCACCCACGCGGGCGCCGGCGGCAGCCAGGAGGGCCTCGCCACCGGCACCCCGATGGTCGCCGTCCCCCAGGCCGTCGACCAGTTCGGCAACGCGGACATGCTCGCCTCCCTGGGCGTCGCCCGGCACCTCCCCATGGAGCAGGCCGACGCCACGACCCTCCGGGACGCCGTCCTCGGCCTGCTCGCCGACCCCGAGGTCGCCGCGCGAGCCGAAGCCGTCCGCGCCGAGATGGCCACCGAAGGCGGCACCCGCCGGGCCGCCGACCTCATCGAGGCCGAACTGCGGTAGCGGGGCCGCCCGGCCCCAGCCCGGCAGCCGTGGCCGGGCGGCCGTACCGGAACGGCCGTACCCGAAGTGTCGTACCCGGCGCCTAAGGTGCCGCCATGACGAACAGGACGGGCACCCCGCAGACCCCCCGCAAGTACGCGGCGCTGCTGCGCGGCATCAACGTGGGCGGCAGCAAGAAGGTCCCCATGGCGCAACTGCGCCCGCTCATCGAGGCGCTCGGTCACGGCGACGTGCGGACCTACCTGCAGAGCGGCAACGCCGTCTTCACCAGTGACCGGCAGGACCCCGACGCGCTCGCCCGCGAACTGGAGGCGGCCATCGAGGCCCACTTCGGCTTCCGGGTGGCGTGCCTGGTCGTGGACGGGGACCACCTGAAGGCCGTCGCCGACGCCTGCCCCTTCCCCGCCGCCGAACTGGAGGGCAAGCAACTCCACGCCACCTTCTTCTCCGCACAGCCCGCCGAGGACCGCTTCCGCTCCGTGGACCCGGCCGCCCACCTCCCCGAGGAGTACCGGATCGGCGACCGCGTCGTCTACCTCTACGCCCCCGACGGCCTGGGCCGCTCCAAACTGGCCGAGGCCCTCGCCAAGCCCGCCGTCGTCAAGGGGCTCGACGTGACCACCCGCAACTGGAACACGGTCGTCAAACTCGTCGAACTCACCCGGCCCTGACCGCCGGCCGTCGACCGGCCCCGTACGTCGCCCGCCCTACGGGGCCGACGCGTCGAGCAGCGCCAGCTCCCGCGGCTCGAACCGGATCGCCCCGGCCGCCAGGTTCTCCGCCAGGTGGACGGGCGAGCCGGTGCCCGGGGTCGGGCACAGCACGGGCGAGTGGTGCAGCAGCCAGGCCAGCGCGATCTGCCCCGGCCCCGCGCCGTGCGCGGCGGCCACCGCCGTCACCGCCGCCGCGCTCTCCCGGGTCAGGGCCCCGCTGCCCAGCGGGTAGTACGGCAGGAAGGCGATCCCGTGCGCCTCGCACAGCGCCAGCACCTCGGCCGACGAGCGGTCCAGCAGGTTGTACGGGTTCTGCACCGCGGCGATCGGGGACAACTCCAGCGCCGCCCGCAGCTGTTCGGGGGAGACCGTGTCCAGCCCGACGTGCCGGATCTTGCCCTCGGCCCGCAACTGCTCCAGCGCGCCCAGCTGATCGGCCATCGGGACTTCCGGGTCGAAGCGGTGCAGTTGGTAGAGGTCGATCCGCTCCACCCGCAGCCGCCGCAGGCTCGCCTCGCACATCTCCCGCAGCTGCTCCGGACGCCCCGCCACGTGCCACCGGTCCGGGCCGGTCCGGACCACCCCGCCCTTGGTCGCGATCACGAGCCGTTCCCCGTACGGGTACAGCGCCTCCGCGATGAGCTCCTCGGCCAGCGCAGGCCCGTAGTTGTCGGCGGTGTCGATCAGGGTGACCCCCGCCTCCACCGCCGCCCGCAGCACCGCGTGCGCCTCGACCCGCCCGCCCCGGGGACCCCAATAACCGGACCCGACCAGACCGCCCGTGCCGAGCCCCAGGCGCCGTACCGGCAGGTCCCCACCCACGTCGAACACCGTGTCCACCATGGGCCGACGGTACCGCGCGACGCCCCGTGTGCCAGGCTCTGGGCATGCGTTACATCATCATCGGCGCCGGAGCGGTCGGCGCGACCATCGGCGGACGCCTCGCCGGAGCCGGCATCGACACCGTCCTCGTCGCACGCGGCGCGCACGCCGAGGCGCTGCGCGCGGACGGCCTGCGGCTCACCACCGCCGACGGGACGCGACAGCACCGGCCTCCCGTCGTCACCGCCCCTGGAGAACTCGGCGCCCTGCGCCCGGACGACGTACTGCTCCTGACGGTCAAGACCCAGGACGCCATCGCCGCGCTGGACGCCTGGGGGGACGCCGAGGTCGAGGGCGGCGGCACCGCGGCCCAGCGGCTGCCGTTGCTGTGCGCGCAGAACGGCGTCGAGAGCGAACGCCTCGCCCTGCGCCGCTTCGCGCGCGTGTACGGGGTTTGCGTGTGGCTGCCCGCGACGTTCCTGGAGCCGGGCGTCGTCTCCGCGCTGTGCGCCCCGCTCACCGGGATCCTGCACCTCGGGAAGGCGGCCGGTGGCGCCGACCGGCGGATCCGGGACATCGCCGCCGACCTGGCGCGGGCCGGCTTCGGCGCGCCCGTCGTCGAGGACGTCATGCGGTGGAAGTACGCGAAGCTGCTCGGCAACCTGGGCAACGCCATCCAGGCGATCACCGGACCCGACCCGGACCCGGCGAAGGGCGCGCTGATGCTGCGCGCCGTCCGTGAGGCGAAGGCCGCCTTCGAGGCCGCGGGCATCGACCACGCCTCCGAGGCCGAGCAGGCGGCGGCCCGGGACGGCAAGGTCGAACAGCCCGCCGGGGTGCGCGGCGGGTCGTCCTGGCAGAGCCTGGCCCGGCGCACGGGTTCGGTGGAGGCCGACTACCTCAACGGGGAGATCTCGCTCCTGGGCCGCCTGCACGCCGTGCCGACCCCGGTCAATGACGTACTGCGCCACGCGGCGAACATCTTCGCCCGCGAGTCCCTGCCGCCGGGCGCCATGTCCGTGGAGGACCTGACGGCCCTGGCCGACGAGGCCGCGACCCGGGGCTGACCCCGCCCCCGGGCGGCGTCAGGCCGTCTGGGCGGCGCGGGAGGCCGGCGCGGTGCGGGCGGAGACGGCCGCGTCGAAGCGGTGCAGCAGGAGACGGGCCAGTTCCGGGGCGGCGCCCAGGACGTCGGCCACCACGTCGGCGCCGGACTCGGCCGCGCCCGCGGCGATGCGGTCCGGGAGACGGCCCGGCGCGATGACGTACGGGGCCACCGCGATCCGGCGGACCCCCTCGGCGCGCAGGGCCCGTACGGCGTCCTCGGTGCGGGGGAGAACAGCGGAGGCGAACGCAGGCCGCACGGCGCACCAACCGGTGTGCCGCCACTCCCGCGCGATTTCAGCGATCACTGCGATCGCCTCCGGGTCGGAGGATCCGGCGGACGCGAGCACCACAGCGGTGCCGGCGCGGTCCGCCGGGGTGAGGCCGAGCCCGGCCTCGGCGAGGCGGCGTTCCAGGGCCGCGACGAGGAGCGGGGACGGCCCGAGGACGTCCGCGACGCGGACCGAGAGGCCCGGCAGGCGGGTCGTGGCCTCGGACAGTACGGCCGGGATGTCGGCCTTCGCGTGGAAGGCCCGCGTCAGGAGCAGCGGCAGCGCCACGACCTCCCGTACGCCGGACAGGTAGAGGGAGGCGAGGGCCTGCGAGACGGTCGGGCCGTTGAAGTCCAGGAAGGACGTCTCCACCCGCAGCCCGGGCCGCAGCTCCCGCGCCCGCCCGACGAGGGCGTGCACGGTCGCCGCGTGCCGCGGGTCGCGGCTGCCGTGGGCGATGACCAGGAGTGCGCGGGACATGGGACTCAGCTCTTGACCAGCAGGCCGCGGCTGCGGAGTACGTAGCGCTCGATCGGGCTGAAGATGAGCAGGTCGATGGCGATGCCGACCACGAGGATCAGGATGATCGCGAGGAACACGCCCGGCAGGTCGATGTTGTTGCGGCCGTTCTCCAGCAGTTGGCCGAGGCCGAGGCCGAGGTCGGGGGAGCTGGCGATGATTTCGGCGGCCATCAGGGAGCGCCACGAGAAGGCCCAGCCCTGCTTCAGGCCGGCCAGGTAGCCGGGCAGCGCCGCGGGCATCACGATGTGGCGGGCGCCGCGCAGGCCGGTGGCGCCCAGGGTGCGGCCGGCCCGCAGGTACAGCGGCGGGATCTGGTCGATCCCGGAGACGAGGCCGTTGGCGATGGACGGGACGGCGCCGAGCAGGATCACCGTGTACATCATGGCGTCGTTCAGGCCGAACCAGAGCACGGCCGGCGGGACCCAGGCCACCGAAGGAAGGGACTGCAGGCCCTGGAGGATCGGTCCGATCGCGGCGCGGACGAACTTCACCCGGGCGACGAGCAGGCCGAGCGGGGTGCCGATGGCCAGGGCCAGCAGGAAGCCGAGCAGACCGCGCGACACGCTGGTCCAGACGACCTCCAGCAGGGTGCCCTTCGCCCACATGTCGGACAGGCTGTCCCAGACGGCGGACAGGGCCGGGAGCTTCGTCTCGTCGGTGACCTCCGTCGCGACGAGGATCTGCCAGACCACCAGCACGAGGCCGACGGCCAACAGCGGGGGCAGGACCTTCTGGAGGAGGACCTCACGGACCGGCGTACGGCGGATCTGGACCGCGTCGAGGGCGTCGAGGCCCGCTTCCAAGCCGGCCAGGTCGTCGCCCTTCCGCCGGGCGGAGGCCTCGGAGGTGGTGTCAGTGCTGGCCATGGCGGCGGATCTCCCCACGCAGGTGTTCGGTGATCTCAAGGGACAGTTCGGCGACGTCCGCGTCCTCGATGCGGCGCGGCTGCGGGATG
>NZ_JBIAVF010000035.1:0-43381 GCF_042893755.1 Streptomyces sp. NPDC001568
CCCTCGTCCTGCAACTGCTTGACGGTCTCGGCGACGGCATCGGCACTGCGCGCACCGATGAACACCCGGTGCCCCTGACCCGCAAGGAGCCGGGCGGATGCCAGGCCGATCCCGCTGGTGGCACCCGTGATGACGGCGACCCTCTTGTCCTGATCCGACATGTGTCTCTTCTCCAAAAGCAGGGGGAACGGGGGGAAATGGTGGCCGCCGCCTCGGAGTCGGCGGCGGCCACCACGGTGCATCGGGCCGGCCCGGCCCGGGGAGCGCCCTCACGGTGGTGCCGGCCGCCCCGAGGGCGGCCGTCCGCAGGCCGGAGGGGAGGGCGACACCACGACCTAGGCGTCTACGAGTGCCTTGAGGCTCTCGTTGATGGCGGCGACGAGCGCACGCGGCGTGTTGTTGTCGCTGAAGACGTCGTCGTCGAGCGTGATGCCGAACTCCCGCTCGATGCGGCCGCCGGTCTCCAGCAGGGCCAGCGACTCGTAGCCCAAGGAGTCGAAGTCCCGGTCGAGGACATCGCCGTCGAGGTCGACCTCCTCGTCCGCGCCGGCGCCTTCCAGGAGGATGCGCTTGAGGTCGTCGAAGGTGAATTCGTTCTTGGACACGGTGATCCCTTCATCGGTTTCCGCAGCCGGGAATTTCGGCTGCGGGGCATGGGGGTGTCCGCCGCCCGTGGGTGACGCTCGTGGGCGACGGCCGAGGGCCGTCAGTCGACGGCGCGCAGGACGACCGCGGAGTTGAATCCGCCGCGGCCGCGGGCGAGGACGAGGGCGGTACGGACCGACGCGGTCCGGGGGCGTGCGGCCACCAGGTCGAGGTCGTACGCGGGTGACAGCTCCACGTTCGTGGTCGGTGGGATCAGGCCCTCGCGCATGGCGAGCACCGCCGAGACGACGTCCACCGGCGCGGCGCCCGCGCCCAGCCGGCCGGTCATCGTCTTGGGCGCGGTGACCGGGACCCCGCGCGGGCCGAAGACGGCCGTGATGGCGTCCGCCTCCTCGCGGTCCAGCCGCTTGGTGCCCGCCGCGTCGGCGAACACGACGTCGACCTCGGCCGGGTGGCAGTCCGCGTCCGTGAGCGCGGCGTCGACGGCACGGCGCAGGCCGGGCTCGCGTCCGCTGCCGGGGCGGGGATCGAGCGTCGCTCCGTAGCCCGCGAACTCCGCGTAGACGGTGCGCGCGCCGCGGGCGCGCGCTCCCTGCTCGTCCTCCAGGACGAGCAGGGCACCGCCCTCTCCGGGCACTTGGCCGGCGGCGTCCTCGTCGAAGGGCAGGTAGGCGCGCTCCGGCAGGTCGGACTCGGACAGCAGGCCGTCGGCGAGCCGCGCGGCCCATCCCCAGGAGCAGATGGAGGCGTCGAAACCGCCGGTGGCCATCAGCCGGCTGCCCTTGCGGATCTGGCGCCGGGCCTGGGCGAGGGCGTCGAGGCCGCCCGCCTGATCGCTGACGAGGACTCCGGCGGGGCCGCGCAGTTCGTTGCGGATGGAGATCTGTCCGCTGTTGACCGCGTGGAACCAGGCGAAGGACTGGTAGGCGCTGACGTGTCGGGCGCCCCGGCTCCACAGGTTGCGGAGCTCGTTCTGCCCGAACTCGATTCCTCCGGAGGAGGAGGCGGTGACCACGCCCATGTCGTACGTGTCCATGTCGCCCGGTCGCAGGCCGGCATCGGCGAACGCGCAGTCGGCGGCGACGAGGGCGAGCTGCGTGACCCGGTCGGTCTGCGGCACGAGCCGCCCCGGCAGGTGCTCCTTGGCGTCGAAGCCCCGGATCTCGCCGGCCAGCCGCGACGGGTAGGAGGCGACGTCGAAGCGGGTGACGGGCCCGATGGCGTTCTTGCCCACGCGGGTCGCGGCCCAGAAGTCCTCCACCCCGAGCCCGTTGGGGGCTGCCACACCGATGCCGGTGACCAGGGTCCTGGCGCTCATGCGGTCCTCCTGTCGGGCCTGGCCAGCACCATCGCGCTCTGGAACCCGCCGAATCCGCTGCTGACCGTGAGGACGGTGTCGGTCCGGTGCTCGCGCGCGGTGAGCGGGACGTAGTCGAGGTCGCACTCCGGATCGGCGGTGTGCAGGTTCGCCGTGGGCGGCACGACGTGGTGCTCCATGGCCAGCACCGAGGCGGCGATCTCGATGGAGCCGACCGACCCCAGCGAGTGCCCGATCATCGATTTGACGGAGCTCACCGGGGTCGCGTAGGCGTGTCGGCCCAGGGCCAGCCGGTAGGCGGCCGTCTCGTGCCGGTCGTTCTGCTTGGTTCCGGAGCCGTGCGCGTTGACGTAGTCGACGTCCTCGGGGTTCAGCCGCGCCTCGTCCAGCGCCACCGTGATGGCTTCGGCCATCTCTCGGCCGTCGGGACGCAGGCCGGTCATGTGGAAGGCGCTGGACCGCGAGGCGTAGCCGGCGATCTCGGCGTACACGTGCGCACCGCGGCGGCGGGCGCTCTCCAGTTCCTCCAGGACGAAGACGGCGGAACCCTCGCCCAGGACGAAGCCCTTGCGGGAGACGTCGAAGGGCCGGGAAGCCGTCTCCGGTTCGTCGTTGAGCGAGGTCGTCGCCTTGATCGCGTCGAAGCAGGCGAGGGTGATCGGGGAGATCGGGGCGTCCGTCGCACCGGTGATCATGATGTCGGCGCTGCCCTCGCGGATCAGGTCGACCGCGTGGGCGACGGAGTCGATCCCGGAGGTACAGCCGGTGGAGACGACCGTGGCCGGTCCCTCCGCACCGACCGCCCAGGCCACTTCGGTCGCGAAGGAGCTCGGTACGAAGTGGTCGTACAGGGCTGCCGGCACGGCCGTGTGGTCGACCACGGCGAGCCGTCCGCCGTCACTGGCCGTGCGGTAGGCCCTGTCGAGGCTGCCCACGGCCCCGACGCCGGTGCCGATGCCGACACCCGTGCGGTACGGGTCGAATCCGGCGAGGTCGAGGCCGCTGTCGGCGAGCGCCTCGCGCGCCGAGACGACGGCGAACTGGGCGGCACGGTCCATGCGGCCGGCCTCGTCGGCGGTCAGCCCGTGGAGTCCGGGCTCGAAGTCGACCTCGGCCGCCACCTGGGAGCGGAACGAGGAGGGGTCGAAAAGGGTGATCCCGCGCGTCGCGGTACGCCCCGAGCTGAGCAGGTTCCAGAAGTTCCCCGTCCCGATGCCGCCCGGTGCCAGCACCCCGAGCCCTGTGATCACTACCCGTCGAGCCACCTGCACGGCCCTCCCCTCGTGTCCGCGTCGACGTACGTCATTCCGACGCCGTCCAGTCGTAGAAGCGGGTGGCCATGGCGTCGGCGGGGCTGCGCCAGGTCGCCGGGTCGTAGGGCTGGATGAACGGGAGCAGGTCGTGGCTGATCTTCATGAAGCGCGGGTCGGTGCGGGATTCCTGGATGCGCTCGCCGCCGTCGTCCTGGGCGAAGTCCTGGAGGTGGAAGTAGAGGCCCTTGTACATGAACAGTCGGCGCCGCAGGGTCCCCATGCGCTCCGGCATGTCGGTCTTGTCGAACTCGGTGAAGAGTTGCGCCACTTGGTCACTCGACATGTGGTCCATGCGGGCCACGATCAGATTGCTGTGCTGCATCGGGTGTCTCTCTTCCTCGAACGGGGCGTGGGATCAGGGCCGGTACAGGCGGATGAAGTCCGCCACACCGTCGGCGATGAGGGCGTCGGACTCGGCTTTCGCCAGGGGCAGCGCGCCGAGGAAGGAGCGCTGGACGACGCCGGAGGGGACCAGCAGGATGAAACGTTCCGCCGCCTGATCGGCGTCGGCGATGTCGAGCAGACCCCGGGCGGCGACCCGCCGCAGGCGCAGGGCCAGCTCCTGGCGGGCCTTGCGGGGCCCGGTGGCCTGCCACTTCTCGACGGCCTCGATCGGCAGCCGGGTGACCTCGGCGCTGACGTGTCGCACGATGGCGAAGTGCTCGCGGAACGCCTCCAGCGGCGCCAGCCACGCCCTGCCGAGTGCGGCGAGCCCCTGTTCCAGGTCGGTGATCTCTTCGAGGTGGCTCTCGGCGACGGCCGCGAGCGCGGTGGCGACGGAAGCGGAACTGTCCAGGAGGACGCTCAGCAGCAGTTCCTCCTGGTCGGGGAAGTGCCGTTCCACCGTGTCCGTCGGGAGTCCCGCCTCCTGGGCCGTCGCCTCACGGGTGCAACGTGTCCATCCTTCGGCGGCCAACACCGTCCGTGCGGCGCGGACGATGCCCCGGCGCTCTTCGGCCGACCCGGCCGGTGAGCGCTCCATCGTTGCCCGTGGCGTTGTCATGCGGGTGTTCCTCCTCGTGACGTGCTCGCACGGCGACGGCCGCGGGGGCGGCCTGCCGGTGATCGGGTCGGGCAGCGGATCAAGCGGCACCGAACCAACGTTCGAGTGCCATCGGCAGGTCGTGGTGGCTGCCCGGGGCCGCCCATGCCACGTAGCCGTCCGGCCGCACCAGGAGGGCGGCGGTGTCCGCGAGGTCCTCGGGTGCGGATCCCGGGGACGGTTCGACGGTGACGATGTCGACCCGGTCGGCCCAGGCCGCCGCACGTCGACGGACCTGCGGGTTGTCGTTCAGATCGAGCAGCACGCCGCGGGCGGGGTGCAGCAGTTCGGCACTGGAGGTCCGACCGCCCGCGCCGGTCGTCAGCTCCAGGCGCGGCAGGCGCCGACCGAGGAGCGGGTGGCTTCCCCTGCCCACGTCGTAGACGATCTCCAGCCCGCTCACCATGGCCGCGAGGTGGCGTGCCACGTCGTCGTACGCCATCAGCTCGCGCAGCGCGTCCCGCAGGGGTTGCACCTCGGCGCCGCTCAGGAAGAGCAGTCCCTGGGCCCGGGTGTTCATCAGCAGCCGCCTGCCGACCGCGTGCCGTTCGGCGTGGTAGGTGTCGAGCAGGCTCGACGGGGCCGTGCCCCGCACCACCGCGGCGAGCTTCCAGCCGAGGTTGACCGAGTCCTGGATGCCGGTGTTCATGCCCTGGCCCCCGGCGGGCAGGTGGATGTGGGCGGAGTCGCCGGCCAGGATCACCCGGCCGCGCCGGTACTCGGTGACCTGCCGGGTCGCGTCGCCGAAGGCGCTCACCCACACCGGCTCGGCGGCCGATATGTCCTCCCCGGTCAGCCGTTGCCAGGCGGCGGCGACCTCGTCGAAGGAGGGCGGGCTCTCGCGCCGGCGCGGCGGTGTGCCCCGCTCGCAGACCACGATGCGGGTGGTGCCGCCGGGGAGCGGACCCACCATCACCATGCCGCCCGGCAGGGTCTCGCCGATCATGCGGGGCTTGAGTTCGATGCCCTTGATGTCGGCGAGGTACATCTCCATGGTGGCCGCCGTGCCGGGGAAGTCGAAGCCGGCCGCCTTCCGGATGGTGCTGCGGCCGCCGTCGCAGCCCACCAGGTAGGCCGCGCGCAGGGTGTGCCGGCCGGCGGGACCGTCCACGACGACATCGACGCCGTCCCCGTCGTCGTGGACGGAGACGACCTCGTGGCCCCGACGGATGTCGGCGCCCAGGCCGGTGGCCCAGTCCTCCAGGTGGGTCTCGGTGACGGACTGCGGCACGCTCTTCGCCGCCTGACAGGCGCCGTCGAGCACCCCGAAGTCCAGAGGAAGGCCGCCGAAGTGCCCGAGCGTGCTCGTCTCGACGTCGCCGAAGCGCGCCAGGATGCCGCGCTGGTCGAAGGTCTCCAGCGTGCGCGCGGTGAAGCCGAGGCCGCGTGATTCGCCCGTACGCCGTTCCAGGCGTTCCAGGACGACGACGGCGACTCCCGCCAGCCGCAGTTCACCGGCGAGCATCATGCCCGCCGGGCCCGCGCCGACGACGATCACAGGGGCGTCCATCAGGTCTCCTCGAATTCGCCTCCGGGGACAGTGCACCGGATCTTGACTACAAGGTTCTTCGGAGACGAGAGGGCATTCAATGGCGGCGGATTCAGGACTCGGTCAGGTTCCACAAGCGGCGGTCCGCTGCGTCGGAGGGCGGCCAAGCGAAGGTCAAGCGCGCGTCAGACGACGCCGTCCGAACCCCGCACGATGCCGCGGCGGCGGTCGGGGCGGGGGCGGCGCGGGAGGCCGTTCGGGAGTGCGCGGTGGTCGGCGCGGAAGACCGTTCGGGAGTGCGCGCGACGGCGGCGAAGTCCGCGCGCGATGGTGGGTGGGAGGAGTCAGCGGCGTGCGGCCCGACGGCTGAAGCAGGCACGGACGTCGGTCTCGCTGTAGTACGTGCGCCCCGAGCGGTTGCGCCTGCGCCAGCCCTCCTCGCTCGCCAGCCGGTAGACGGTCCCCACGGGCGCGTGCCACAACCGCGCGATGTCCGCGGCGGCCAGCCAGCGTTCGGTGGGGACGGCCACCGGTGCGCCGGCGCCGGCCGCTGCCCCGTTCTCCATGGAGCGGCTCAGCTCGCTCCACCGTTCGCTCCCCCAGCGGTGGTCCGGTGCGGCGTCACACACGATCGACGGCCCCTCCGCCCGGCTCCCGTCGCGTACGGCGAGGGAGAGCCCGCCCGAGCAGCCGGCCTCGGGGCAGGTGCCGAGCCGGACGGTGCGCGTCGGGTCGGGGAAGGCCGCGCGGCGTCCCGCCCGGACCAGCCGGGCCATTTCCTCGCTGGCCTCGGCGGCGGCCGGATGGGCGGCGAGCCAGTCGGCGTTGCGGATGAGGAAGGCCGCGAGCGCCGCGACGGTGCGTGGTGGGGAGGCGAAGCCCCGCTCCTGCACGACGAGGCCGCTCCAGGAACCGAGTACGGACACCATCCGGGCGCGCACGTCGGCCGCGCCGGCGTTGAAGGGGAGTCCGGGGAAGTCACCGCCGGTGGTGCGTTCGCGCAGGCTGCCCGGGGCCGCGCCGCCGAGGATCCGCCCGCACTCCTCGTAGAGGTGCGCCAGTTCCGCGAGGCCCGCGCCGAAGTGCTCCCGACAGGCCCGGCACAGCCGGCTGCCCGGGGCCGTGCGCCGTCGGGCGCGCCCGTCGCCGCGGCAGCCCTCCCCGTGACACAGGGCCGTCACCGTCATGTCCGTCCCTCCCAGGGGCTCGCCTCGGTCGTTCGTCGCCTCCGCGGAGCGCGGGGTCATCGTGCTCGTGGTGACCGGCCCGTCCCGGTCGGCCGGGACCGGTGCCCGGCTCAGCCTTGGCCGAAGCGGAAGCCGACTCCGCGGATCGTGATGATCCAGCCGGCCCCGATCTTGTTGCGCAACGTGCTGACGTGCGTGTCGACGGTGCGGCGGGACCAGGAGTCACCCCAGACCTGCTGCATCAGCATCTTGCGGGGGATGACGGTTTCGGGATGGGAGGCCAGGAGGTAGAGCATGTCGAATTCCTTGCGGGTGGTCTCGACCGGCTCCCCGTTCAGGGTCACCTGCCGCGTCCCCGCGTCGATCCGCAGCGGCCCGCAGGTGATGGTGGCGGCGACGGGCCTGGCCGGCCGCGACCGGCGCATGACCGCCTCCATCCGGGCCATCAGTTCCCGGAATCCGTACGGCTTGGCCAGATAGTCGTCCGCGCCGGCCTGCAGGCCCAGGACCCGGTCCAGCTCGCTGCCCCTGGCGGTGACGGCGATCACGGGGATCTCGTGTGCGGAACGGATGCCCCGGCAGACCTCCAAACCGTCCAGGTCGGGCAGTTCGAGGTCGAGGAGCACCAGGTCGGCGTCGGCGTAGCTGCGCAGCGCCTCACTGCCGGTGGCGACGATGTCGACCTCGTGTCCGTGGCGGCGCAGACCGCGGGCCAATGTCTCGGCCTCGACGGCGTCGCTCTCGACGATGAGGATCCGCCACAGCGCCGACTGGACCTGAGTGCTCTGTGGCGCTCTCAAGCCCTCCGCAAGCGAGAACCCGCTGTTCACTCCCGCAGCGGCTGTGTGAGGTTCCAGCACAGCGTAGGAACGCTGGTTCATCTGCCCCCCTCCCTCAAGCTCGGTTGAGCCAACGTCAAGAAGATACAAACCGCTTCGTCGGTTTGTCAAAGGCCGTAAGCACCCGCCACCTGCCTGACATTCATTCCAAAACGGACCAATGACTGACCGAAATCCCTACTACCTCGACCGAATCGACCCTCCACCATGGTGTGTAATACCAACGGGGCGGTTTAATGTGGGTGGGAATCCGATACAGGAGCAATGCGTGATGAGACAAGAACGCGCTGTCCGAACCCGCCGGGCGCTGATCGAATCAGCGGCTACGGTGTTCGGGCAGCGCGGGTACGCGGACGCGACGCTGAGCATGATCAGTGCCGGAGCCGGAGTGAGCCCGGGTGCCCTGCATTTCCACTTCGAGAACAAGACGGCGGTGGGTGCGGCCGTCGAGACCGCGGCCGCCCGGATCCTGCGCACCACCGCTCACGAGGTGTACGCACAGCGGACCTCGGCCCTACAGGCTCTGGCCGACAGCACGCACGCCCTGGCCGGGGTGCTCCTGCGCGACGTGGTGGCGCGGACCGGCCTCCAGCTCGCCCGGGAACCCGCGTACGCCCCGGCCCTCACCCTGCTCGGCGATTGGCACGCGTACGTCCGCCGGTTGCTGGCCGAGGCCCAGGAGGAGGGCGAGCTGATCCCCGGCGTCTCGGACCTGAGCGCGGCGTCCACGGTGGTCGCCGCGACCTACGGATTCGCGGTGCTGGGCCGGGACGACCCGCGGTGGCTCGCCCACCGGACCGTGACCGGCTTCTGGCGGGTGGTCATGCCGTGCCTGGCGGCCCCCACCGACCTGACCGGCGCCCGTCCCGCCCGCGACGCCCCGGGCGCCGGCTGCCGGGCGTGCTGACGGACCCGTCCCGGTGACGCACGGGACCGGATCGGGAACGCGACGGCCCCGGCGGGAACACCGGGGCCGCGCGTACGTCAGACCGACCGCAGCGACCTGACCGATTCCCGGGCGTGCTGTTGGGCCGGGCCGAGCGTGGCCCTGCTCTCGGCGCCGAGCGCCTCGCGGACGTACCGGCGGGCCCGCGCGAGGTCCGCGTCCGGGCCGAGCACCCGCTCCACCGCCCGCTCGTCCAACAGGACGTCGTGCCGGGCGACCACGGTGACTCCGGTCGCGTCGGGCTCCACCGACCATTCGCCGGTGTGCGCGCTCAGCAGGGCGTGCGGGCGGAGCTGTTTGAAGAGGATCCGCCCGGCCGCCGGGAAGCACACCCGCACGGACTCGGTCGTGTAGGCGGCTCCGTCACCGGCCAGGTTGACCAGCGTGGTGCGCTGGACGCCGGGGCTGTCCTCGGTCACCTCGGCGCGTACGACGTGCGGCACCCGGCCGGGCCAGGAGGCCACCCCGTACAGGAACTCGTAGACCGGTTCCGCCGGTCCCTGGACGCGTACGGACTCCTCGAAGGAGAGGGCCGTCCCGTCCAGGCGCCGCCAGCCCTCCGCCGCGGTCCGCAGCCGGTTCAGGGCCGTACACCCGCCCGCCCGGGCGGACGCCAGCAGCCGCTCGGCGTCCGCCGGCCGCTCGGCGGTGACGATCACGTCCTGTTCCCATGTCAGCCGGGACCAGCCGGGGGCGAGTTCCTCCACGCTCCAGCTCCCGCCCGTCGTGGTGACGGGTCCCCCGGACCGCTCCTCGCGGAATTCGACGCGCCGCCTCCGCGCGTCCAGGGTGCGGCGCCACAGCGACGGCTGCGGGGTCCCGTCGACGAAGGCCCACTGGTAGTGGCGGTCCGTGGTCCCGTCGAAGTCGAGACGTTCCACGTGAATGCTGTCCGGTAGGAACAGCGGCCACTGGGTGGTGTCGGCCACCAGCGCGTACAGGACTGCGGCGGGCGCGGCCGCGTCGACCGCGTGTGACATCCGGTGTGCTCGCTCGACAGACATCAGACACCTCTCTCAACGCTTGACGCAGAGCATGTCCTCGTTCGCCGGATCCCGCGTCGAGCGCGGGTGGAGCCCCGCAGGAGCCGGGCGCAGCGCTCCTCGTGCCGCCGCGGGAGCGGGCCGACGCCGGTCAGACTCCCGCCCGGCTGCTCAGCACGGCGTTGACCAGGGCGAGGAACCGGCGAGGGGTGTCGGCCAGTTCGAGGAGTTCCCCGTCGAGGAGGACGTCGAAGCGCCGCTCCACCGAGCCGGTGGTCTGGAGGACACAGAGGCTGTCGTAGCCCAGCTCTTCCCAGTAGAGGTCCTGGACTTCCTCGTTCAGCTCGACGCACTCGTCCTCGCCTCCCCAAACCCGCAGGATGCGGGTCAGATCGGTGAGTTCCAGCCGGTCCATGGCTTGCCCTTCTCCTCGTCCGCCGGTGCGGGTGCGCATACCGGCGCGCCGCGAGCCTGGCGGGGCCCGGTGGAGGGTTCCTCAATCGCGGGCACAGCACCGCTGGAGCTTCGCGGCCCGCCCCCGCCCGTCCGGAACGACCGCTCAGGCCGCGTAGAGGTCGAAGGTCGAGCTGCGGCGCGGTCCGGCCGCCACGTCCAGCGCCGGGTCGACGCGCAGCATCGCCTGGTGCAGGCGCTGGAGTTGCTGCGAGGGCTCGACCCCGAGCTCGCCGATCAGCCGGGCCCGGAGCCGGCGGTACACGTCCAGCGCGGTGGCCTGGCGCCCCGAACGGTACAGGGCGACCATCGCCTGCGAGTGGAGGCCCTCGTGCTGCGGGTTGCGGGCCATCAACTCGGTCAGTTCGGCGAGGAGTTCGCTGTGCCGGCCGAGCCTGAGGTCGACGTCGATGCGCCGCTCGGTCGTGACGAGGCGACTCTCCGCGAGCCGCAACACCTCGATCTCCAGGATCGGCCCCACCCGTACGTCGACCAGGGCGGGACCCTGCCACAGGGCGAGCGCCTTGCGCAGCAGGTCCGCCGCGCGTTCGTCGTCACCGTCGTCGAAGGCCTGCTGGCCGCCGGCGACGAGGGTGTCGTACGCGTGGACGTCCACGGACTCCGGCGGGATCTGGAGCAGGTAGCCGCCGTGCCGGGTGGCGAGCACGTCCTTGGCCGTGCCCGGGGCGCCCGGCCCCATCGCGGTGCCCAGCCGGCGGCGGAGCTGGAGGATGTACGTCTGCAGGGTGGTGAGGGCGCTGTCGGGCAGCTTGGTCCCCCAGATCTCCTCCATGAGCGTCGGCACGGGCATCACCCGGCCCGGGTAGAGCGCGAGAAGCGCCAGGATCTGACGCGGCTTGCCCGCCGTGGGAACGATCGATGCCCCGTTGACCTCGGCACTCAACGGACCCAGAACCTGAATCTTCACGGTCTCCCGTCTCCCCTCCGTATTTCGTCGACGCACTCTCGGTTTTCAGCATTCGACCGGCATGACGGTATGTCGTCCCACCGCCGCATCATCGAAATCTCAAGCCGACATCGAGCAGGGCTCCGCAGCGGACGAACATCCGACGGATTTCGTGCACATGATTCCGGTTGACTCCACCCATCCCCACTGACGAGGCTGAACAACTGGTGGGACCGCTTCCGGAAAAAGTTGATAATTGCCCTGCCAAGCCTTTTCTCCGAGCCTTCCGGAGAGTTTCGAAAGGTATCTGCACAATCATGCGGGCCGCGCTCTTCTCCCGCTGATTCCCCTGGTGATTCTCCTGGTGAATCACCCCACCTGCGCCAGCCGCTTTCGGGCTGCCGCCGGGACCGCGGCCGGGTTTTCGGGACCGGTCATCAGGATCGACCGCTGGAGGCTTCGCAGGGCGGCGGACGGCTCGATGCCGAGCTCGCGCACGAGCGTGGCGCGCAGCCGCTGGTAGACGCTGAGGGCCTCGCCGCGACGGCCGGAGCGGTGCAGGGCGAGCATGAACTGACCGTGCAGGTTCTCGTGGATGCGGTAGCGGCTGGCCAGGACCGTCAACTCGGCGAGCAGTTCCCGGTGTCGGCCGAGCTTGAGGTCGGCCTCGATGCGCTGGTCGAGGGCGCACAGGCGGGTCTCCTCCAACCGGCGCGTCTCCATGTCGAGCTGCACGCCGCCGTGGACGTCGGCGAAGGCCGGCCCCGACCACAGGGAGAGGGCCTCGCGCAGCAACCGCGCCGCACCGGCCGCGTCGCCCGCGTCCATCGCCCGGTAGCCCAATCCGGCCAGCCGGTCGAATTCGCGGACATCGCTGGTGCCGCCGGCGCTGTTGAGCATGTAGCCGCCGGGCAGGGTGACGAGCACGTCCTTGGGGGTCCGGCTGCCGTCGGTGTCCTTGAGCGCCGTGGCGATGAGGGAGCGGAGCTGGAGGACGTACGTCTGCAGGGTGGTGCGGGCGCTGCGCGGCGGTTCGGCGCCCCACAGTTCCTCGATCAACGCCGAGACCGGCACGACCTGATCAGCATGGAGGGCCAGGAGGGCCAGCACCTGACGCGGCTTGGCGGCGGTCGGCGTGATGGAGGTCCCGTTCTCCCGCACGGCCAGTGCACCCAGTACATCGATGTCCACGTCGTACTCCCCTGCTTCGTCCATGGATGAGCCCTTGACTTTCGCTGGAATGAGCAAAAAACAGCTGAGCCGGTTTGTCAATACCAAACCGGCTATGCCGTTTCTCTCGCACAATCGACGGACACGACCCCCCACACTGCCTCTGACCTGCGAATTCCATGCTCGACAGGGGCCGCGAAGCGGTCTTCGAGGCCTCAGGAGCCACAGAAAAAAATCCCCTCGGAGGGTTCTCCGAGGGGATTCGGGCCGCCAGAACCAACCATCTGGTCCGGTCGATGGATCAACTTGATCTACGGGCCACGGGGCCACGGGGAGCGCCCGAACCACCCGGCTCCAGCTCGTCGAGCGAACCGGGTGCGGCGAGCCGCGGCAGCATCAGGGCCCAGTAGCGGGTGAGCGAGGAGGGACCGACGCGGGGGAACCCGCCGGCCCCGAGGACCCCGAAACCGACCATCGCCGCCACCACGGCGGCGGCCGCCGCCTGCGGGGACACCCCGTCCGCCAGCAGGCCCTCCCGGTCGGCGGCGCGGAACGTGGCCTCGACCCACCGCTGCCACTGGGTGCGCAAGTCCCACCCGGCCCCGCCGGCGCGGACGGCCGCAGGAGCCACCCCGCCGCCCGCGGACAGCCCGAACCCGGCGCTGACCACGGGATCCCGCTCCAGCAGCGCCATCAGATCATGGCTGGAATCGATCAGTACCTGGAGGACGTCGCCGCCGGAGCGTCGGGACACCGTGATGGCGCGCAGCTTCTCCGACGCCCGCTCGGCCACGGCTTCTGCCAGCGCGCCCTTGCTGCCGAAGTGGAAGTGCAGCCCGCCGGTACTGACGCCGGCGCGCTTGCTGATGGCCGAGATGGAGGCCGTGCCGAAGCCCTCCTCGGCGAACACCTCGGCGGCGGCACGGACCAGAGTGTCTCGCGTACGGGCTGCACGTTCCTGCTTGACCATGAGGGACTCCCACAAACCGCCCTAGCGGTTTGCCGGGGACCACGAATGTCCGCCCATGGTGTGTGGTGATCGTCGAAGGAAGTCTGAGCCGCGCTCGAGCGCGGCTCAGGTCCGGGCGGGCTCCGGCGCGGCGTCGGCCGCAGCCGCGTCGAGAACCCTGATCTCGGCCGCCACCTGCGACCCGCGGTCCGGCGACAGATCCAGCCGGGCGAGCACTGCGGGGACCGCGATGCTGGGGTAGAAGTGCTGATAGAAGACCGAGACCCGGTACTCGATGTCGGCGCGGTCGGTCATGGTCTGCGAGTAGATCTGCACCCCCGCCCAGCCGGCGGACAGGGCCCAGGCCGCTTCCGCGGTGTTCACGTGGGGAAGAAGCTCCCCTTGCGCCTTGGCCTGCAGGATCACTTCCTCGGTCACCTGGATCCAGCCGGGCACGGACCCTCCGCCGAAGATCTCACGCATGTCGGGCCCGAGGGAGAGCCTGGTACCGGCGCTGAGCATGGGGTTGTGGCGCACCCGGTAGGCCAGCACCATGCCCAGGTCGAAGAGCTCCTGGAGCTTGACCTCGCGCGGAGGAACGGTCCCCTCGGTGTACTGCTCGTCGAGGATGCCGCGGGCGAGCTCCTGCTTCGAGGCGAAATGAAAGTACAGCGCGCCCTTGGTGACCCCGGCCTTGGCGAGGATGTCAGCGATGGTGGCGGCCTCGTATCCCCGCTCGTCGAAGACGGCGGCTGCCGCTTCCAAGATCACACGACGCGTGCGCACTGCACGCTCCTGACGTGCCACGATGCCTCCGATACAAAGGGTGACTACGGACGGGCTCCTAGAGGCCCCCTCCCCCCATTGAAACCAACCAGAAGGTCCGTATTTTATCAACCCGCAAACCATAGCGCCTACGCGTGCGGGCCTTCATGCAAGTGCAGCCCGAACGGCACATGGCGGGCGCGTTTCCCACGGATGCGGGAAGCCCACATCAACCCCTCGGTAGATCATTACCCAGAGTGATCAAATGAAACAACCGCCCGGTCGGTTCTTTCTTGAGCGGGCTTGGCTCATTTCATCCCCCTCCTCCGGACCCCTCTGGTAGGCCTCCTACCCCGCAGTTGCGCCTGTGGCGCCTACAGTCGGGGCAGCGGTGCGCCTCGTCGAGCGACTCTTCCCGACGGTCCGGCGGGGGCGCGTTCGATAAGCGGAAGGCTCTCTTTCCTTGCAAATAAAACCGGAGAGTACGTATCTTACGTCTTCAGAGTGCTCGTTCAATCCGTCACCTCGACTCTGCGGAGAGGTCCATGACCCTGCTCACGTTCGAGAACAACATCGCCGCACCGTCCAACCCGCGTACGGGGGGCGGTCAGTGGACGACGCGCTGCAACGACATCCAGCCGCTCACGAGCACCGTCCCCCGGGAGTACGTCCACCGGAGCGCGATAGCCGAGGTGTTCCTGACGGGCTACGAACGCCTCGGGGACGAGGTCTTCCGCGTCACCGCCCAGTGGCCCCGCGCCCACAGCTTCTTCACGACCTCCGACGGTCTCAGCCATGACCCGGTGCAGGCGGCGGAGACCATCCGTCAGTCGGCACTCCTGCTGGCCCACGCGGAGTACGGCGTGCCGCTGACGCACAACGCCCTGGTCTGGAGCCTCGGGTTCAAGACCGAGCCGTCCGAGCTGCTCATCGGCGCCAACCCGAGCGACCTCGAGCTCATCGTGGTCTGCCGGGACTTCGCCTGGCAGGGCAACCGCTTCTCGGGGTTCATCGAGGTGACCGTCCGGCGCGGCAACCGTGTCGCCGCCACCGGTACGGGGCTCTTCAGCTGCGTCTCACCGGCGGTCTACCGAAGACTGCGGGGCACGTACGCGGCAGCCTCCTCGTCCTCGCTCTGGGACGTGCCGCGCCCGGCCCCGATTCCCGCCGCATCCGCCGGCCGGGTCTTCCCGACCGACGTGGTGCTCTCTCCCGGCGACCGGCCGGGGCGCTGGTTGCTCAACCCCCACTTCGGGCACCCGGTCCTCTTCGAGCACCCCAACGACCACCAGCCGGGCATGGTGCTGATCGAGGCGGCCCGTCAGGCGGCCTGCGGCGTCCTGGAGGGGGAACCGTTCCGACCCACCGGCATCGAGACCTTCTTCCACAACTACGCCGAGTTCGAGATCCCCTGCTGGATCGAGACCGAGATCGCCCATTCGTCGGACCCCGACGTCCGCGTGGTCCAGGTCACCGGGCGCCAAGGCGACGTGAAGACCTTCGAGGCCACCGTCACCGGTACCGTCGCGGACCACTGACGGAAGCCGCCTCCCGCACGGCTCACAGCCCCAACCGCTCCCGGTACCAGGAGGCGTACGCCCCGAACCCCTCCGTCAGTCGCGGACCCGGTTCGGCACCGACCAGCTTCCACAGCGCGCCGCTGTCGTACCAGTGGTCGGTGGTCAGCAGGGAAAGCCTGCGCCGGGTGGCCGGATCGCCGGCCGCCCCCGTTCGTTCCAGCGCCTCGTCGAAGGTGACGTCGCCTTCCGGCAGGGCGATTCCGAATGCCCGCCCCACGGTGGTGATCAGCTCGCGACAGGTGACCGGCTCCGGATGACTCGCGTGCAGCACCTGCCCGCGGGGCAGCTCGGGCAGCCGGGTCAGAGCCACGAGGGCCCCCGCGAGCGCATCCGCGGAGATCATCGAGATGCGCGCACGGCCGCCGTCCACCCAGTTCGGCAGCGCGTCCATCAGCTGCACCAGAGCGGGAACAAGCCAGATGTCGCCGCGCCCGTAGACCAGGTGCGGGCGCAGGACGGTTCCGCCCGCCGCGAGGACCAGCCGCTCGCCCTCCAGCCGCGTGACGCTGGTGGGGGAGGAAGGCCGTTCCTCCAACTGTCCCTCGGCCTCGCCCCGGTGCGGAACGTCCCGGTACACGGCGGCGGTGCCCAGTTGAACGAAGCGCCGTACCCCGGCCCGCGCGGCCTCCGCCAGCAGCGCGCGGGTCCCTTCCACGTTGACCGCCCGGCACTCCTCCTCGGTCCCCCCGATACGGGCCGCGAGGTGCAGGACGGTGGTGACGCCCTCGCAGATCCCGCGCAGGGAGGCGGGATCGGTGAGGTCGCCGGTCACGACCTCGGCGCCGGCCGCGCCGACGGGTGGGTTCCGGTGGTGGGTCAGGAGCCGGAGCGCGGGGCCGCCGTTCTCGGACAGCAGGGCCGTCACGTGCGAACCGACGAAGCCGGCGCTTCCCGTCACGAGGATCCGCTCCCGCGTCAACTGCTGCCTCCCGCCCGTTCCATGGTCGTCCGTGATCAGTTTATGCCCCGGTGAGCGGCCCGTACGCTTGGAACATGATCAGCTCATCACTGCGACTGGTGCCCGTCACGGAGGAGAACTTCGAGGCGGTGTGCGCGGTACGCGTCGCCCCGGCCCAGGAACACCTCGTCTCCCCCGTCGTGAAGTCGCTGGCGGAGGCGTACGTCCACGGACCGGTGGCCTGGCCGCGGGCCGTCGTCGACGGCGACGACATCGTCGGGTTCGTCATGGCCTTCGTCGACATCGTGTGGAATCCGGCGAAGGACCCGGACGAACGGCGTTCCGGCATCTGGCGGCTCAACATCGCCGCCGACCACCAGGGCAAGGGATACGGCCGCTTCGCGGTGGGCGCCGTCCTCAAGGAACTGCGCGAGCGCGGTGCGGCCGAGGCCCACGTCTGCTGGAGCCGCGCTCAGGGCAGCCCGGAGCCGTTCTACCTGGGCCTGGGCTTCCGACCTACGGGCGAGGTCAGCGGCGACCAGACGGTCGCCGTCCTCCCCCTCCCCTGAGGGCCCCGAAGGGCCCTACGGCAGCACGACGGTGCGTCCCACCCCCACCCCCGAGGAGGACGGCGCCGCCCCGGCCCGGTACTCCTGCGGGCTGACCCCCCGTACCCGCTTGAAGGCCGCCGACAGCGCGAACGGCGTGCCGTAGCCGACCCGGCGGGCCACCGTCGCGACCGTGGCGTCCGGCTCGCGCAGCAGGTCGGCGGCCAGCGCGATGCGCCAGCCCGTCAGATAGGCGACCGGCGGCTCACCGACGAGCCGCGTGAAGCGGCGGGCCATCGAGGCGCGCGACACCCCGGCCTTGCGGGCGAGTTCCTCGACCGTCCAGCCGTGCGCGGGGTTCTCGTGCAACAGCCGCAGCGCCGACCCCACCACGGGGTCGCCCTGCGCCCGGTACCAGGCGGGCGCCCCCGAGCCGGGCGCGGCGAGCCAGGCCCGCAGGACCCCGATCAGCAGCAGGTCGAGCAGCCGGTCGAGGACGATCTCCTGACCGGGCTCGTCCCGGGACACCTCCGCGGCCAGCAGCGTGATCAAGGTGGCGTCCGCGGTGCCCGCGGGGCGGACCAGCACCGTGGGCAGTGCTCCCAGCAGCCGCCGGCCGATCTCGCCGGGCGCCTGGTAGGTGCCGCTCAGCAGGACCACCGATCCGGCGTCGACGGGCCGCGCCCCCCAGGTGCGCACCCCCAACGCCATGGTGTCGGTGACGTCCTCGCCGTCCCCGGTGCTGCACCGCTGGTCCGGGCCCACGGTGACCTGCACCGGGGTGCCCGGGGCGTCCGCCACGGTGTACGGCACGGGGCCCCGTACGACGGCCACGTCACCGGGGCCGATGAGAACCGGCTCGCCCTCGTCGGGCACCAGCCAGGCCGTGCCGCGTACGGGTGTCATCACCGAGAGCGGCGCCCGGTCCTCGACCCGCAGCGACCAGGGCGGGTTGAAGACGGACTTCTGCAGGTAGGCACCGCGGGCCTTGGGCCCTTCGAGCAGTCCGGTCAGCGTGTCCATGACCCCATCCTCCTCGTACCGGGCGGCGCCCGGACCCCCTCAGACGTTCCAGACGCCGGTGGCGGCCGCCTCGCGGGCGTAGTCCGCGAAGTCCTTGGGCCGCCGACCGAGCACCTCCTCCACTCCGTGCACCAGGTGCGCGTTGCGTCCGTCCAGGATCAGCGCGAACAGGTCGGCGAAGTCCTCCGGCAGGCCCTGGTCGCGCAGCACCGCCCGGTAGTCCGCGTCCGACACCGGCACGTAGGCGATCTCCCGGCCGGTCACCTTCGACAGTTCGGCGGCGATGTCGGAGAAGGTGAGCAGGCGCGGCCCGGACAGTTCGTACGTCTTCCCGATGTGCCGGTCGTCGGTGAGCGCGGCCACCACCACGTCGGCGATGTCGTCTGCGTCGACGAAGGGTTCGACGGCGTCGGCGGTCGGCAGGGCGATCTCCCCGTGCCGCACGGGGTCGAGGAAGAAGCTCTCGTCGAAGTTCTGGTTGAACCAGCTGGCGCGGACGACGGTCCAGTCCCCGCCGGAGGCCTTCAGCAGGTGCTCGCTGTGCTCGGCGGCCTCCTCGCCCCGCCCGGACAGCAGCACCAGCCGGCCGGCTCCGGCCGCCACGGCCTGCTCGGCGAACGCGCCGATCTGCTCGGCGGCGCCGGGAAAGGCCAGGTCGGGGTAGTAGGTGACGTACACCCGGTCGACACCCTCCAGCGCCGGCCCCCAGGTGGCGGGCTCGTGCCAGTCGAAGGCGGGCTCAGCGGTGCGCGACCCGATCCGGACCGGCCGGCCCCGGTGCGCCAGTTTCTCCGCCACCCGCCGACCGGTCTTGCCGGTGCCGCCGATGACCAGGGTGAGCTTCTGCGTCGTCGCGTTCTCGTTCGCGTTCTCGTTCGCGTTCTCGTTCGCGTTCTCGTTCGCGTTCTTGTTCTCGTTCTTCGTCATGCCCTCAGTCAACCGCCGGGCCGTGCGACGCGACATCGTTGAAAAGCTCACCCGCATACGCGTGCGTCCATGCCCCCGTTCGACCCTCAACGTCAGCCGGAGGCAGGGAATGTGATCACATGACCGTATGAGGACCCTCTACCTGTTCTGTTCCGCCGCCCCGCCCGTCTTCGACGTGGCCCACGTGATCGAGGACGCCCAGTCGCGCGGCTGGGACGTGTGCCTCGGCCTGACCCCGACGGCGGCGCAGTGGGTGGCCGGCAGCCTCGACGGCCTCGCCGCGCTGACCGGCAACCCGGTCCGCTGGCAGTACAAGATGCCCGGTGAGCCGGACGTGTGGCCGGCCGCCGACGCGCTGCTGTTCGCGCCCGCGACCTTCAACTCGGTCAACGCCTGGGCACTCGGCCTCACCGACCGCTTCACCGTGGGAGTGGCCGCCGAAGCCCTCGGCAAGGGCGTTCCGGTGGTGGCCATGCCCTGCACGAACGCCGCTCTCGCCGCGCACCCGCAGTTCGAGCAGTCCCTGACGGTGCTGCGCGGTGCGGGCGCCGAAGTCCTGTACGGAGAGGGCGGGTTCGTGCCCGGTCCGGCCGGTCCCGACGCCACGCCGCACTTCCCGTGGCAGGTGGCTCTCGACGCCGTGGACCGGACGGGCGCCGCGCCGGCCTGACCGGCGTCGGGCCCGCCCCGTTCGTCGGGGGCTACTCGCCGGTGGTTCCGTCGATCGCCTCGCGCAGCAGGTCCGCGTGCCCGTTGTG
Source organism: Streptomyces sp. NPDC001568 (assembly GCF_042893755.1). Taxonomy (NCBI): domain Bacteria; kingdom Bacillati; phylum Actinomycetota; class Actinomycetes; order Kitasatosporales; family Streptomycetaceae; genus Streptomyces; species Streptomyces sp. NPDC001568. The sequence goes on from NZ_JBIAVF010000035.1 coordinate 19,702, forward strand.
CCGGGCGTACTCCTCGACCATGTGCGCCAGGACGTAGCGCAGGGAGTACCCCTCATCTCCGTACCGGCCCTGCACGTCGAGGGATTCGGCGCTCGCGACGATCGCCCGGGAGCGCTCGCAGGTGTCCTCCCAGATCCGGAAGGACTCCTGCGGATCCGCGTCCTCGACGTGGAACTCCGTCCGCTCCCCGGCCTCGTTCTTCGGGAAGTAGCCGCCCACGTCCTCGCCGCCCACCACGTTGCGGAACCAGCCGCGCTCGACCTCCGCGAGGTGGCGCACCAGCCCGAGCAGGCTGAGCCCGGACGGCGGCACGGCCCTGCGCCGCAGCTGCTCGGCGCTCAGTCCCGAGCACTTCATCATCAGGGTGTCGCGCTGCCACTGCAGGACGCTGGTGAGGGTCTCCCGCTCGTCACCGGTCAGTACGGGGCGGGTCCGCTGCTCGTCGTTCATCGGGTGATCATCACAGCCGTACGAGCCCACCCCCATCATATTTCACATGCCGGACGGCCTGCCGGCCGCGGCGAGCTCCCGGAAGAAACCGCGGACGTCACCGACCAGCAGCTCCGGCACCTCCATGGCGGGGAAGTGCCCGCCCCGGTCGTACGAGGTCCAGCGCACGAGGGAGTCGGTGCGCGCGGCCACGTGCCGCAGCGGGACGAAGTTGTCCCGCGGGAAGTCCGCGAGGGCGGTCGGGGTGGTCGACACCTCGGGCGGCAGCCCGAAGTAGTCCGCGTGCGCCCGCTCGTAGTAGATCCGGGCAGCCGAGCCGGCGGTCCCGGTGAGCCAGTACAGCATCACGTTGGTGAGCATCAGGTCCCGGTCCACGGGACACCGCGGGTCGCTCCATTCGGCGAACTTCTCGCCGATCCAGGCGAGCAGCCCCGTCGGGGAGTCGTTCAGCGCATAGGCGAGGGTCTGCGGCCGGGTCGCCTGGATGTCGGCGTAGCCCTGCCGCTCCTTCGCCCAGACGCGGTACCGCTCCCAGGAGGCCCGGGTGCGTTCCCGTTCGGCGGGGCTCAGCCCGGACAGTTCCGCTTCCGTGGGCTCGGCGGTGGCGCCGGCTCCTGGCAGCAGGTTCAGGTGCACGCCGATGACCCGCTCGGGCCGGAGGCGGCCGAGTTCGCGCGAGATCGCGGCTCCCCAGTCGCCGCCCTGGACCCCGTACGTCCCGTACCCGAGCCGTTCCATCAGCACCGCGAAGGCCCGTGCGACCCGCTTGAACTCCCAGCCCCGTTCGGTGGTCGGCCCGGACAGCGTGAAGCCGGGGATGCTGGGCAGCACCAGGTGGAAGGCGTCCGCCGGGTCACCGCCGTGCGCCCGCGGATCCGTCAGCGGGCCCGCGACCCGCTGGAACTCCACGAACGATCCGGGCCAGCCGTGGGTCATCAGCAGCGGCGTGGCGTCCGGTTCGGGGGAACGCAGGTGCGCGAAGTGCACCCGGGCCCCGTCGATGACGGTGGTGAACTGCGGCCATTCGTTCAGCCGCGCCTCGGCGGCCCGCCAGTCGTACTCCTCGCGCCAGTACCGTACGAGCTCGCGCGTCTCCCCCAGCGGGATGCCGTAGTCCCAGCCGGCCCCGTCGAGTTCGTCCGGCCACCGCACCCGGCGCAGTCGCGCCGCGAGGTCGTCGAGCTCCTCCTGCGGCACGTCGAGCCGGAACGGAACGGGGGCCTCACCAAGATCTTCCATGGCCCCACGATGCCACCCCGGGCCCCGGCACCGGTCGCCCCCCTGCGGCGGCCGGTGCCGGGGCCCGGTCAGGCCGCGTACAGGTCGAAGGTGGATCCGCGCTTCGGTCCCGCCGCCACGTCCAGCGCCGGATCGACCGCCAGGATCGCCTGGTGCAGCCGCTGCAACTGCGGTGACGGCTCGACTCCCAGGTCCCCGATGAGCCGCTGCCGCAGCCTGCGGAACACGTCGAGAGCAGCCGCCTGCCGGCCGGACCGGTACAGCGCGACCATCATCTGGGAGTGCATCCCCTCGTGCTGCGGGTGCCGCGCGGTCAGCTCGGTCAGCTCGGCGAGGAGTTCGGTGTGCCGCCCCAGCCGCAGGTCGACGTCGATGCGCCGTTCCATCGTGACCAGCCGGCTCTCCTCCAGCCGCAGCACCTCGATCTCCAGCACCGGTCCCACCCGTACGTCGACCAGCGCGGGCCCCTGCCACAGCGCGAGCGCCTCCCGCAGCAGCGCCGCCGAGCCCTCGTCGTCGCCGGCGTCGAACGCGGCCTGGCCGCGCACGACCAGCGTCTCGTACCCGTGCACGTCCACGGACTCGGGCGGTACCTGGAGCAGGTATCCGCCGTGCCGTGTCGTGAGCACTTCCTTCGCGGCCCCCGGCCGACCCGGCCCCATGGCCGTCCCGAGCCTGCGGCGCAGTTGGAGGACGTACGTCTGCAGGGTCGTCAGCGCGCTCTGCGGCAGGTTCTGCCCCCAGATCTCCTCCATGAGGGTCGGCACCGGCATGACCCGCCCGGGGTACAGCGACAGGAGCGCCAGGATCTGCCGCGGCTTGCCGGCCGTCGGCACGATCGAGTCTCCGTTGACCTCGGCACTCAACGGACCCAGAACCTGAATCTTCACGGTTTCCCCTCCCGTACTCCGTCGAGTCGCCTCGATCGCTTCCGACTACTTCGACCTGCGAAAACAATCACCCAATGGCCGCAGCCGCGCGTACGGCCGCAGTCATGCCTGCGCGCCGGACCCCTGGAACTCACGGCGTCGCTCCGCCCCCGGCGCACGGGTGTGCGCGCCGACGGCTCCCGTCCGGTACTCCCCGACGCCCCGTTCCCCCACCAGGCTCGGCAGCAACAGCCCCCACAGGGCGGCCACCTTGCGCTGGAGCTCCCCGTGGGAGAGCCCGGTTCCCGCCAGCACCTCGATCCCGCAGAGCGCGGCGGCCACCAGGGCTTCGGCGCTCTCCCAGCGGTCCATGGTCGGCATCGCGTCGTCGCCTCCGGCGGGCGGCTCGTCCACCGGCAGTTCCCCGACGTCCCGGGCCTTGCGCAGCAGTTCGCTCACCACGCTCAGCCAGGCATCGTGGAAGTCCACCGCGTTCACGTGCTGGCCCGCACATTCCTTGGTGATGCGGAAGCTCGCCGGGATCGCGGGATCCTCGTGCAGCATCCGCGCCAACCAGTGCGTCGTGTCGATCAGCGCCTGCAGGGGGGAGGCGCCGTTCTCCCGTAGTCCGCGCACCGCGTCGTGCAACAGCCCGCATCCGCGCCGCTGCACGGCGTCGGCCAGCTCGTCCTTGGAGGCGAAGTGGAAGTACAACGCCCCCTTCGTCACCCCGGCCGCGCCCGCGATCTCGCCGAGCGTCGCGTTGGCGTATCCGTTGCGGTGGAACATCTCGGCCCCGGCGCATACCAACCGCCTGCGGGTCCGCTCCGACCTCTCCTGCACCGCTCCGTCTCCTTCCGCCCCCCGCTGCGTCCACACCCCCCGTGCCGGCGGCGGTCGCCACCGGCATCGGATCAAGCCCGCACGAGCCGCTGCGCCTTCGTGCCCGTCCCGCCCGCCACGGCCACCGCCGGCGCCGTGGCCTCCGGTCCCGCCATCAGGATCGACCGCTGCAACCGGCGCAGCGCCGGGGACGGTTCCAGGCCCAGGTCCCGTACGAGCGTGGTGCGCAGCCGCTTGTACACGTCGAGCGCCTCGCCGCGTCGTCCCGAACGGTGCAGGGCGAGCATGAACTGGCCGTGCAGGTTCTCGTGCGTGCGGTAGCGGCTCACCAGGACGGTCAGTTCCGCGAGCAGTTCCCGGTGCCGACCCAGCTTCATGTCCGCCTCGATGCGCTGGTCGAGGGCGCACAGCCGGGTCTCCTCCAACCGGCGCGTCTCCATGTCGAGCTGCACGCCGCCGTGGACGTCGGCGAAGGCCGGCCCCGACCACAGGGAGAGGGCCTCGCGCAGCAACCGCGCCGCACCGGCCGCGTCGCCCGCGTCCATCGCCCGGTAGCCGAGCCCGGCCAGTCGGTCGAACTCCCGCACGTCGCTGGTCCCGCCGCCGCTGTTGAGCAGGTAGCCGCCGGGCAGGGTGACGAGCACGTCCTTCGCGGTCCGCGTGCCATCGGTGTTCTCCAGGGCGGTCGCGATGAGGGCGCGCAGCTGGAGCACGTACGTCTGCAGGGTGGTGCGGGCGCTGCGCGGCGGCTCGGCGCCCCACAGCTCCTCGATCAACGCCGAGACCGGCACGACCTGATCGGCATGGAGGGCCAGGAGTGCCAGGACCTGCCGGGGCTTGGGGGCGGTCGGCGTGATGGAGGTTTCGTTCTCCCGCACGGCCAGCGCGCCCAGTACATCGATGTCCACGTCGTACTCCCCTGTCCTTGGATGAGTCGCAAGAGTCAGTAGAAAACAGTCCCAGCGGTTTGTCAATACAAAACCGGTCGCGCTGTTTTTCGCACACAGGCATTCCGGATCCGCTAAAAATGGGCTCTGAACTGGGCTTTTACCGGAAGATAGCTGTTCCGCCAGCCCCTTCGGGAGCATGCGACCGACTCCGGGCACGCTCATCTAACACCCCAAAGGGCCCATAAATCAAACCGTACAGTCTGTTTAGGGCGCTTCTGGACGCTCGGCTGCGATGCTCGGCAGGACCACGGACCAGACGCGGGCGAGGGTGTCGGCCGCCAGCCACTCGGGGTCGACCGCGCCCAGCACCTGCAAACCGACGACCGAGGCCACCACCGCCGGCGTCGCGTCCCGCGGGGTGACTCCCTCGGCGAGCAGCCCTTCCCGTCCTGCGGCCTCGATCAGTCCGCGCGTCCACTCCTGCCACTGTCCGCGGAGGTCGAGCCGGCTCCGGCGGGTCACGTCGGCGGACAGCGCGAAGCCGGCCCGTACGACGACGTCCCCGGCGAGCAGCGCCATCAGGGTGTAGGTCGAATCGACCAGCAGGCTCAGCGGATCGCCGGCCCGCGCCTGCGACCCCCCTGCCGTGCGGGCGGCCGTCCGCAGCGCGGCGGCGGCCCGCCCCTCTACGGTCCGGGCCAGTTCGTCCTTGCCGCTGAAGTGGAAGTGCAGGGCGCCGGACGTCACTCCGGCCCTCCCGCTGATCCCCGCGATCGAGGTGGCTGCGAAGCCGCCCTCGATGAACGCCTCCGCGGCGGCGCGCACGAGGGACTCCCGCGTGCGTGCCGCACGCTCCTGCTTGACCATGGGGGGCTCCACACCGCATTCGCCGCATACGCGGCGTTCCCCCAGGACAGGGGTACAAGATCCTGGCGGCCACAGTCGGCGGCGGCGCCGGAGGCGGGCCGGACTCTCGCCTGAGCCCGTGCGCGTACAACGGGTCATCGGGTATGAAATACCTTCTGACCAGGGATCACTTCGATCAGTGGCGGCGTGTTACGTTCGCGTGATGAAGACGAAGGACAACACGGGAAGCTTGGCGGGCCGGTCCGCTCTCATCACCGGCGCGAGCGCCGGCATCGGGGCGGCAGCCGCTCGCGTGTTCTGCAGGGAGGGTGCGTCGGTCACCCTCATGGCCCGCCGGGAGAAGGAACTGGCCGCGCTCACGGACGAGCTGCGGGCCGACGGCCACCAGGCCCGCTACGTCGTCGGGGACGTCTCACGTTCCGAGGACGTCGCCAAGGCCGTCGAGACGGCCGTCGCCTCCTTCGGCCGACTGGACGCCGCCTTCAACAACGCGGGTACGTCCACGGTCCCCGCCCCCATGCACCTCCTCCCCGAGGAGGACTACGACACCATCATGGAAACCAACGTCCGCGGGGTCTGGCACTGCATGCGCCATGAGATCCGCGCCATGCTGGAGACCGGGGGCGGCGCCATCGTCAACAACAGCAGCACGGCGGGCCTGGTCGCGACCCCGGCCACCTCCCCTTACATCGCCTCGAAGCACGCCGTCCTCGGACTGACCAAGGCAGCGGCCTCCGAGTACGCGGCTCAGAACATCCGCATCAACGCGATCGCGCCGGGCACCACCCGCAGCGAACTGATCGACTTCTGGCTCCAGCAGAACCCGGACATGGAGCAGGTCCTCCTCAACGCGGCCGTCCTCCCCCGCATCGCGGAACCCTCGGAGATCGCCGAAGCCGCGGCCTGGCTCTGCAGCGACCGAGCCTCCTTCGTCGTCGGCACCACCCTCTCGGTGGACGGCGGCTGGACCACCCGCTGACCTCCGCCGTCGGCGGCGTGGACGCCGCCGACGGCCGCCTCCGCCAGGGCCCGTCGGCGTTAACGCCGTTAACCGGAATCTTCTCCCTCACTTAACGCCGTTAACACCCGCCCGCCCACCCGGCGGATTGTTCCACCAATCAGTAACACCCCAATACGCCACAGAACATGCGAAAGACCCTCGCCCGGCCGTCGAAAAAGTACTTGGCGACTGGTTTTCTTTGAACCACGGCCACTACATTGATCCCGAACCACCGAACGGAACCGACAACAGGAGACACCCACGTGGCGAGGGTCAGGCAAGAACGGGCCGAGATCACCCGACAGGCGATCCTCGACGGCGCGGCCATCGCCTTCGACCAGGGCGGGTTCGGGGGCACCAGCCTCAGCGACGTGGTGAAGTACGCCGGAGTCACCAAGGGCGCCCTGTACTTCCACTTCCAGTCCAAGGAAGCCCTGGCACGCACCCTGATGGACGAGCAGTTCCAGGTGTCCTCGGGCGTCCCCGCGATCGTGGATCCGGGTCTGCAAACGGCCATCGACCTGACGCACCGGATGGCGTTCGGGCTGCGCACCAACGTCCGCATCCGCGCCGGCATCCGCCTCGTCATCGAGTTCGGCTCGTTCACGCACCCTGACCCGTCGCCCTACAACGCCTGGATCGACACCTGTCACCAGTGCCTGACCCCGGCCCAGGAACGGGGCGACGTCCTGCCCGCGCTCAACACGTACGACCTCTCGACACTGATCGTCGGTTCGTTCACCGGCATCCAGGTCACCTCGTACGTCCGCACCTCCCGCGAGGACCTGCACACCCGGGTCGTCGACCTGTGGAAGCACCTCCTGCCGGGCATCGTGCCCGCGGACCGCATCTCCCTCTTCGACCCGTCGGGCTCGCCCACCTGCCGGCTCCAACTCGGGCTGCCGTCCCGGTACGCCCAGCACAGCGCCTCCCCGAACTCCGAAGCGGTCACGGCCGGCTGACGGTACGTCCAGGGCGGCTCCGCACACGCCGTGGTGATCCACGGGGGTGCTCGCCACGGCGGGTGCGGGGTCGCCCTGGCGTGTCTCCGCCCGCTTCGTTAGCAAAACTCAGGCGTGGCGCTCACCAAGACTCAAGAACGTTAGTAAAGTCCCTCTCATGACTTCGCCCTCGTCCCAGAGCGACCGAGAGAAGGTCGTCTCCAAGCTCCCCCCGTGGCTCCGCCAGGAACTGAAGATCCGCACCGCCCAACTGCGGATCGACATCCAGGACGCGGTCCACCAGGGCATCGCGCATTGGAGCGCCCTCGCCTCCGCCCCCTCCCCCGTCGACACGTCCGGCGCCGAGTCGTTCTCCACCTGGCTGCCCGCCGGCCAGTGGGAGTCGTTCCGCGCGGACTCCAAGGACCGTGGCATCTCCCTCACCCAGGGACTCGCGCAGGCGGTGCGCCTCTGGTTGGAGATGAACCCGGCGCCCACCGTGAAGCGGCCCGCGGTCGTGCGCCGCATCGTGGTGTGCAACCAGAAGGGCGGCGTCGGCAAGACGGCCGTCACCGCGGGCACCGCGGAGGCCCTCGCGGAGGACCCGGAATCCCTCCACCCGGTCCGCATCGCGCGCCAGCTGGCGCGCCTCGCCCCGGTGGAGGACCACGAGCACCCCGAGCAGGCGGCACCCACCACCACGTCGCCCCTGGACCTCGAAGACCTTCCGGGCCTGGGCATGCGCGTCCTGCTCGTCGACTTCGACCCGCAGGGCCACCTGACCAAGCAACTCGGCCGGCAACCCCTCCCCATCGGCGGCGACAGCCTCACCTGCCACATGGCCGGCGAGGCCAAGGGACCGCTCTCGGACCTCATCGTCACCATCCCCGACGAGCGCTTCGGCGACCGCCTCCACATCCTGCCCGCGTGCACGGACGCGTTCCTCCTGGACGTCCGACTGTCCACCGTCCGCGCCCGCGAGGCCGCCCTCGAACGCGCCCTCTCCCCCGTCGAGGCCGACTACGACGTCATCCTCATCGACTGCCCGCCCAGCCTCGGCCTCAGCATGGACGCCGCCATCTACTACGGCCGCCGCCGCGACACCGAACAGCCGGGCGCCTCCGGCGCGCTGATCGTCGTACAGGCCGAGGACTCCTCCGCCGACGCGTACGACCTGCTCACCTCCCAGATCAACGATCTGCGCGACGACCTCAGCCTCGACATCGACTACCTCGGCCTCGTCGTGAACCTCTACGACGGCCGCCGCGGCTACATCGCCACGTCCTCCCTGCAGGCCTGGATGGACATAAAGGATCCGCGGGTCGTGGCGATCGTCCCCGACCTCAAGGAACAGCGCGAGGCCGTACGTGTGAAGCAGCCGCTGTTCGTCTACGCACCCAGGGGCGAACAGGCCGTCGCCCTGCGCGCGCTCGCCAGGGAGATCTCATGAGCAAGGCCGACAAACTCGGAGTCTCGGCTTCCTTCGCCCGCGCCCAGCCGGTCGGCGTCAGTTCCCGCCGCGCGGCCATCGCCGAGGCGACGGGCGCTCCGACCTCCGGGGTCGTCCCCCCGTCCGAGGTGCCCATCGAGGCCCTCGCCCACAACCCCTTCAACCTCCGCGAGGACCTCACGGACCTCGACGAGCTGGCCCAGTCCCTCATGGTCCGCGGCCAGCTCCAACCCCTCGCGGTCGCCACCCGCATGGCGTTCATGGAAGCCCACCCGGGCCAGACCGACGGCCTGGGCCGGGCCCCGTACGTGGTCATCGACGGCAACCGGCGCCTGGCGGCCGCCCACCTCGCCGGCCTCAAGACGATGCACATCCACGTGAACGACTCCCTGTCCGCCTCCGCGGCGGACATCCTCGAATCGGCACTGATCGCCAACGTGCACCGGGTCGACGTGGCCCCCATGGACCAGGCCCGCGCCCTTCAGGAACTCGTCGAGGTCCACGGCTCACAGGCCCAGGTCGCCAAGCGGCTCGGCAAGACGGCCGCGTGGGTGTCCCAGCGCCTGACCCTGCTCAACCTGACCCCCACGCTCCAGGAGAAGGTGGAGACGGGCGAGCTCAAGGTCGAGCCGGCCCGCCGCATCGGCCGCCTCCCCCAGGAGGACCAGGCCGCCGCCGCGGACGAGAGCCTCAACACGGTGAACCCGCCGCGCCAGCGCACCCGACCGGCCGCCCGGACCGCCGCCGAACCTGCGGGCGTCCACACCGTTGCCACACCGGCCCCGGCCTCTGCCGCACCTACACCCGCACCCGCACCCGCACCCCGCATCACGATCTCCACGCACTCCCCGGAGACCATCGCGGACGCCCTGACCGCCCACCTCACCCCGGACGACCTGAAGGCCGTCACCGAACTCCTGATGAGCCGCATCTGATGCCGCACCCGCGCCGGGGGCGCCGGCGGCCCTGACCGTCCCGGGCGCTGACGCCCCGGACGGTCCCCGCGCGCCCGCGCGCTCGCTGCCGCCCGGGCGCCCCCGCAGGCGGTGCCACCGCGGCAGCGCGGTGGCCCGGCCCCCGGCGGACCGGTTGCCGTGCCTCAGCGGATCCGGCCGTCCTCCGCCACGCTGCGCCGGCGCACGAGCAGACGGCCGTCGTCCTCCCGGACGAGGTCGTCGTGGCACAGCAGTGAGCCCTTGACCTGCAAGGGTCCGCCCAGCGCCGTGGCCATCGCCAGGGCGTAGTAGCGGGTCCGCAGTACACCGTCCGGCTTCTGCTCGACGCCGACCATCCCGAACCAGTGCCGGAAGTCGAGCCCCTGCGCGGCGATGTGCGCGACGCCCGCCCCCACCGTGTCCCGCAGAGCCTCGCGCCCCTCCTGTGCCTCCGGCTCCCCCACCGACTCGAAGACGGCGTCCTCGGTGAAGGTATGTGCCCACGCGTCCGGATCCGCGCTCGCGCCCTCCAGTAGGTTCATCTGCCGCGCGTAGAACTGCTGCACCTCGGTGTAGACCTCCGCCGACACGTACGCACTCGTGCCGCTCGTGCCCGCTCCGCCGGTGCTGGTGCTGGTGCTCGTGGTCATCCCGGTTCCTCATCTCGCGCGCAGGCCGCTCGTCCGACCGAGGCTCCACCGCGGCTCTCGAGTCCGAGTTGAGCCGGACCCGCCATCGTGGCCGCGCAGCTACTTCCACCGAAGCGAGGTCGAACACCCATGCGCGTCCTGTTCAACGTCTCCCCCGGACTCGACCACATCTACCCGGCCCTCGGCCTCGCGTGGGCCCTCCGCACGGCCGGCCACGAGGTGGCCGTCGCCACCACCGGCGTCTCGATCGAGGCGGCGGTCGGCGCGGGGCTGACGGCCTACGACGTGGCCCCCGGAGTCGACTTCTCATCGATCTTCCCCAAGAAGGGCACGCCGGCGGAGCGGGCCACCGCGATGCGGGCCCGCGGCGAGGAGATCACCAAGTCCGAGGAGACGCCGGACTTCATCCTGGAGAAGTTCGGCCAGATCAACGATCTGATGGCCGACCGCACCCTGGAGTTCGCCCGCAACTGGAACCCGGACCTGATCGTCTACTCCCGGCTCCAGGGCACCGCACTGCTCACCGCCCGCGCGCTCGGCATTCCGGCGGTCGAGAACGGTTACAGCTTCCTGCGCGAGGGCAACCTCCCCGGCCGTCTCCTGCCGCACCTGGCGCCCACGTTCGAGCGGCTCGGCGTGCCGCTGGAGCTGCCCACGGTGCAGCCCGTCTACTTCGCCCCCGAGAAGCTCATGCGGGGCGAGGGCGAGGGCTGGCCGATGCGCTTCGTTCCGCACCACGGCGGCGGCGTACTGCCGGAGTGGCTGGCCGCTCCCAAGGAACGCGCCCGCATCGTCGTGACCCTGGGCACCATCGTTCCCGGCGTCGCGGGCGTCGGCAGCCTGCGCAGCGTGTTGGACGCCGCCGACGGCCTCGATGCCGAACTGGTCCTGGCACTCGGCGACAAGGTGGACCTCGAGCCGCTCGGCCCGCTGCCCTCCAACGTGCGCCCGGTCGGTTGGACCCCCCTCAGCACCCTGCTGCCCACCCTCGACGGCATCGTCCACCACGGCGGCGCGGGCACCACCCTGGCCTCCGCGCACGCAGGAGTGCCGCAGCTCGCCATGCCGTACGGCGCCGACAACTGGATCAACGCCGGCATCGTCGAGGCCGCGGGCATCGGCTTCAACCTCCAGCCCGAGGAGATCAACACGGGCGTGCTGCAGGCCCTCGTGAGCGACGGGACGGTGCGCAAGGCCGCTGCCGTCCTCGCCGAGGAGCTCGCCGCGCAGCCGGGTCCGGACGCGATGGTCCAGCGCCTCGTCGAGCTGGCCGGGAAGCGTTCGTAACGGGACGCCCGGCCGTCCGACACCGCACCACCACCCCACGTACCACCGAGAGGAAATCCTGCTCGTGAACATCCGTGCCTTCTCCCGCACCCTCCGAAGAACTGGACTGGTCCTCGGCACCACGGCTCTCGTGACGGTCACCGCGCTGCCCGCGCACGCGGCCGTCACCGTGACCGACCTCGGCACGCTGCCGGGCGGCACTTCCAGCCTGGCGTACGGGATCAACCAGTGGGGCGTCGCGGTGGGTTACTCCACCAATGCCGAGGGCGTCACCCGCCCGGTCCGCTGGGCGGCCAACGGCTCGATATCCGACCTGGGCACGCTGCCCGGAGACGTCGGCGGCACGGCCTTCGTCATCAACCCCGCGGGCATAGCCGTGGGCCGCTCCCTCGGAGCCGACAAGTCCGAGCACGCCGCGGTGTGGCGCCCGTGGAGCAGCGGCCCCACCCAGTTGGAGGCGCTGCCCGGCTCGGTGAAGAGCCGGGCCTACGGGATCAACTCCCTCGGCGACATCGTCGGGTTCTCCGCCACCCCGGAGAACGTCTACAAGGCCATGCGCTGGAAGCCCAGCGGCAAGGCGGTCCCCCTCGCCCCGCTGCCCGGCGGTACCGCCAGCTCCGCCGGACAGATCAACGACCAGGGCACGGCGGTCGGCTACTCCCTCCAGAACGGCTTCCAGAACGCGGTCCGCTGGAACGCCGACGGTACGCCCGTCGCGCTCGGCGGCATCCTCCCCGGCGACGACTCGAGCCAGTCGAGCTGGATCAACAACTCCGGCATCGCGGTCGGCAACTCGTTCAAGGCGGGCCAGGGCTACAACGGCCCCTACCGCGCCGTGCGCTGGAACCGCGCCGGCCAGGTCGTGCCGTTGACGCCCCTGCCCGGCCACACCGGATCCGCCGCCTACTTCATCAGCGGCAACGGGGTCGCGGCCGGCTTCTCGTACACGCCCGGCGGTGTCTTCCACGCCGTGACCTGGGACGAGAAGGGCAAGGTCACGGACCTCGGCGTGGCGTCCCCGGGCCCCAGCGAGGCGTACGGCGTCAACGACGCCGGTACGGCCGTCGGCTACCTGACCACCAGCGGGGGCGCCGCGCACGCGGCGCGCTGGCGCGGCTGACCGGCCGCCAAGGAAGAGGAGCACATGGAACAGACAGAAGTTCTGCTGTCCACGCACGAGGAGCGGGTACGGGCGTCCGCCGCCGACGTGCACCGGCTGCTGGCGGACGAGGACAACTGGCCGCGCGTCTTCGCGTCCTTCGTCCACCTGGAGAACCTCGGCCGTAACGGCGATTTCGACCGGATCGGCATGTGGGGGCACTACGACGACGGGATCGAGCACTGGGTGGCGCTGCGCCGCGTCGACCCGGAGGCCCTGCGCGTTGAATTCCGGCCGGAATCCCTTCCGCCGTTCCTGGAGGCGATGCGCCGCACCTGGGTGACCGAACCGGCGGACGACGGTGGTTGCGTGGTGCGCCTGGAGCACGAGTACCGGCTGAAGGGCGATGACCCGGAAGCGGCCGAAGCGGTGCGCGCCGATGTCGAGAGGATCGCCCTCGCCGAGGTCGCGGCGGTGCGCGGGGCCGCGGAACTCGCGACCCTGACGCCCGAGGCGCTCGTCACCGTGGAGGACTCCGTCGAGGTGGCGGCGCCGGCCGCGCTGGTGTTCTCGGCCCTGTACGAGGCCGGTCACTGGCCGTCCTTCATGGGGCACGTGGCGCGGGCCGACGTCCGGGGTGAGGACGCCGGGGCCGGTGCTCCGTACGGCGCCCACGTCTTGGAGATGGACACGATCGAACGGCACGGCGGGATCTTCACCACGCGGGCGGCCCGCGTCGGTCTTCCCGATACCAAGATCGCCTACAAGCAGTTGCTGCTGCCGCCCCTGGGCGCGTCCCACCACGTCCGGTGGCTGTTGGAGGAGCAGGGCGCCGCCACCGTCGTCCGTTCCGTGCAGACCGTCGTCCTCAAGGAGTCCGGTGTCGCCGCCGTCCTCGGTGAGGGTGCCGGGCTCGCGGCTGCCAGGGGCTTCGTACAGACCGAACTGAGCTCAAAGGTCCGGCTGATATTCGACGCGGTCAAGGACCGCCTCGAGCAGGATGCAAACCGAACCATCTGATTCACCTACTGAAAGGGCCCCCACGATGCGAGCTGCCGCTCTGTCCGAGTTCGGCGCACCCGAGGTGCTGCGGGAGACCACCGTCAAGGACGTCCAGGCCGGCGCGGGTGAGGTGCGCGTGCGTGTCCGTGCCGCCGGCGTGCTGCCCTTCGACGTCCGGGTGCGCGGCGGCTGGACACCGCCGTTCATCAAGCGGGAGTTCCCGATGGTCCTCGGCAACGAGTTCGCGGGCACGGTGGACCAGGTCGGCGAAGGGGTCACGGCCTTCGCCGAGGGCGACGAGGTGCTCGGCTACAGCGTCCTCGGCGCCTACGCCGAGCACCTGACCGTCCCCGCGGACCAGATCGTCCGCAAGCCGGCGGGCATGCCGTGGGAGGTCGCGGCAGGCTTCTCCGGCAACGGACAGGGCGCCCACCTGGCCCTGTCCACCGTCGGTGTGAACAGCGGCGACACGGTGCTCATCAACGCGGCTGCCGGCGGCTTCGGCACGTTCGCGGTGCAGCTCGCCCTCGCCTGGGGCGCGGGTCGGGTCATCGGCACCGCCTCCGAGCGCAACCACGACCACCTGCGGGCCCTGGGCGCCGAACCGGTCACGTACGGCGAGGGCCTCGCCGAGCGGCTCCGTGCCCTCGCCCCGGAGGGTGTGGACGCGGCCGTCGACGCGGCGGGACCCGAGGGCCTGAGGGCTGCCGTGGAGGTCGCCAAGGACCGTTCCCGCGTGACCACCATGATCGCCGACGAGGAGGCGAAGGAACTGGGTCTCCCGGCGGTCGCCGGCGCCCGGTCCGCCGAGCGCCTCGCCGAGCTCGTCGACCTGTACGTGCAGGGCAAGGTGAACATCCACATCCGCGAGGCGTACCCGCTCGCCCGCGCGGCCGAAGCCCACAGCGACGTGCAGAGCGGCCACGGCCGCGGCAAGGTCGTCCTGACGATCGACTGACGACCGACCGACGGGAACGGTCCGGGGCGCGTCGGCGCCCGGAACGCGAGGGGGCGGCCATTGCGGCCGCCCCCTTGCGCGTGTGCGCTTCGAGGATCACTCAACCGGTCGGCGAGAGGCTGTGATCCAGTCTCCCGAACTCTGTGCACGAGCCGACGACAACACGAGGTGAGTTTTTCCGTGAAGGGAATCATCCTGGCCGGCGGGAACGGCACGCGGCTGCACCCGATCACCCTCGGGATCTCGAAACAGCTCCTCCCGGTCTACGACAAACCCATGATCTACTACCCGCTGTCCGTACTGATGCTCGCCGGAATCCGGGACGTCCTCATCATCAGCTCGCCGGTGGACCTGCCGCAGTTCCGCCGCGTACTCGGTGACGGAAGCACCCTGGGCCTGAACCTGACGTACGCCCAGCAGCCCGAACCGCGCGGTCTCGCCGAGGCGTTCGTCATCGGCGCCGACCACATCGGCGACGACTCCGTCGCCCTCGTCCTCGGTGACAACGTCTTCCACGGCCCGGACTTCGCCGGGCTGCTGCGCCGGCATCTCCCGCACACGGACGGGGCGCTCCTGTTCGGCTATCCCGTACGCGATCCCGAGCGGTACGGAGTCGGCGAGACCGACGCCCACGGCAGGCTCGTCTCCATCGAGGAGAAGCCGGTCACACCGAAGTCGAACCGGGCGATCACCGGCCTGTACTTCTACGACAACGACGTGGTGGACATCTCCCGAGGTCTGCGCCCGTCGCCGCGCGGCGAGCTGGAGATCACGGACGTCAACCTCGAGTACCTCGCCCGGGGCAAGGCCTCGCTCGTCGACCTCGGCCGGGGCTTCGCGTGGCTGGACACCGGCACCCACGACTCCCTGTTGGACGCGTCGCAGTACATCCAGACCCTCGAGCGGCGGCAGGGCCTGCGCGTGGCGTGCGTCGAGGAGATCGCCCTGCAAATGGGTTTCATCGACGCCGACCAGTGCCACCGGCTCGGCTGGCAGCTGCGCAAGTCCGGCTACGGCGAGTACCTGATGTCGATCGCGGAGTCGGAGCGGGGCCGGAAGCCGGCTCCGGCGGTGCCGGTCGGCGCGGGGACCGCCGCGTAGGGGGGATCGATCGTGCCGGTCCGCGGGCGGGAGCTCCCGTGCCCGGCCGTACTTGCGGACGGCCGGGCACGGGAGGCCGCGTTCATCGCCTGCCGGTGTCCGACTCCGCCGGCACCGCCCCGTCGGCGGCCTCCGGTCCGTCGGCGGACTCTTCCCCGTCACGGGGCCGCTTCGGCATGAACAGGGCGGGCAGGGCCATCGCCGCCGCCATGCCGAGGACCCACCAGAACGTGTTGGCGTACGCGGTCGGGTCCCCGCCTCCGGCGCTCGGACCGGAGGACGTGCCGAGGTTCACGGCCAGCAGCAGGGCGACCATCGCCGTCCCGAAGGACGCCCCGACCCGCTGGACCACCGCGATCATGACGGTGCCGCGGGGGATGCGGTCGGCCGGGATGTCGAGGTACGCGGTGACGAGGATGGACACGCCGACCACTCCGAGCCCCAGTCCCCGTAGGAACAGCGAGGAGCCGAGGACCAGGTCGTCGGGGTCCGACGCGAGCTGGGTGAAGCCGACCGTGCCCACCACGGCCAGTACGGTCGCGCCGAGGATCAGCACCCGGGGGTCGTAACGGTCACCGAGCCATCCGGCGATCGAGAGGCCGACCAGCATGCCGAGGCCCTGGGGGGCGAGCAGCCAGCCGATGGTCGAGCTGTCGTAGCCCAGGTAGCGGGCGTAGAAGAGCGGCAGGACGAAGAGCGGTCCGTACACGGCCACCCCGTTGAGGAAGACCAGCAGCGAGGACGAGGAGAAGGCGCGCGAGCGGAAGAGTCCGACGTCGACGAGCGGGTCGCGCGACCGCGCGGAGTGCACGCAGAAGGCAGCGATCAGTGCCACACCCCCGAGGAGGACCGCGAGGGTCAGCGGCTCCTTCAGCGCCGACAGGTCACGTACCCGCGAGAAGCCGTAGACCAGCGCGACCATGCCCGGCGGGAGCAGCATGATGCCGAGCCGGTCCACCTTGACGTCGCTGCCGCCCTTGACCGAGGGGGGCAGCACCCTCTGCGCCAGCACCAGCGCGACGATGATCACCGGGACGTTCACGAAGAAGATCCAGCGCCAGCCGGCCGCGTCGATGATGAGACCACCGACGACCGGCCCCAGGATCGGGGCGAGCTGCCCGGGAACGCCCACCAGGCTCATCACCCGGCCGAACCGCTTGGGGCCGGCGGCCTGGGCGAGGATCGTCTGCACCATCGGCAGCACCATGCCGCCGCCGATGCCCTTCACGACGCGGAAGGCGATCAGGCTCTCGACGGACCAGGCAAGTCCGCACAGCACGGAGCCGGCCAGGAACACGGCCAGGGCGCACATCCACATGCGTTTGTTGCCGAAGCGATCGACCGCCCATCCGACCAGGGGCGTCACCAGGGCCAGGGTGAGGAGGTAGGACGTGCTCACCCAGGACAGCGCGGACTCGGACGCCGCGAGATCCGCCGATATGTCGTTCAGGGCGACGCTGACGATCGTGGAGTCCAACAGGGAGGCTATGGCCCCGATGAGGAGTGTCCCCGCAAGGATGATCAGCTTGCGGTCCAGGCGTTCCGGGGATGGAGTCTGCATGCGAGGACCTTACGAAGCGTCGCCCCACTCCCCCTCGAATCCGGTTCGAGTGGTTCCGTTATCGGCCTGTGGCCTGGTGTGGACGGCCCGCCCCCGGATCGGGCCGGCCGCCCACGCATCGCGGTTCTAGGACCTGTCGCTGTGGGTCCCCACGAAGAACCCCGGCCGACCGAGCTCCGTTTCGATGTACTCCACCGTCAGGCCGCTGCCGCGGAAGGCGTTCTCGTACTCCTCGCGCGAGAACAGCGTCAGGTGGTCGACCTCGCTGCGGTGCTGGACACCGGCGTCGGCGTCGGCGACCACGTAGTGGATCTCCATGCGCGTGACGTTGCCCTCCTGCGTGGAGTGGGAGACCCTGGAGATCCCCTGGTCACCGTCCTTGAGCGCGTGCGTGGAGACGAAGCCCGGGAGGAACGTGTCGGGGAAGTACCACGGCTCGATGGCGAGGACGCCGTCATCGGCGAGGTGCCGGGTCATGGCCCGCACCGCGGAATCGAGGTCCTCGGTGGTGCGCAGGTAGCCGATCGAGCTGAACATGCAGACCACGGAGTCGAAGGTCCGGCCGAGGTCGAACGTCCGCATGTCCCCCTGGTGGACGGGGACTCCTGCCAGCCGCTCCGAAGCGAGGTCCGCCATCCACGCGGAGAGGTCGACCCCGGCCACCTCGTCGAAGCACTTGGCGAACGCCGCGAGGTGGAGCCCGGTGCCGCAGGCCACGTCCAACAGCGTCACCGCGTCCTGCTTGTGCTCCCGGATGAGGTCGGCCACGCGGACCGCCTCGCCCTCGTAGTCCTTGCGGTCCTGGTACAGCCGGTCGTAGAGCTCCGCTTCGGCCTTGTTCTCGTACATGGTGTCCCTCCGTTGGGTTCTTGGTGAACCGTCACCCTCGAACCGCATGAAGGTGCCCCGGCGCCCTTGCGTCCACCTGGACCGACCCTGGAACGCGACGGCGCAACGCCCGGGAGGGTCGAGCGGTTCTCCGGTCGTCGTCCCGAGCGCGGCCCCGCGTCCGCGCCCTCGGTCGTCCGTGCCCGGGTCGGGGCGGGTCCCGGCCGGGGCTCGACGCTTCCCGCGGGCCTTCGGACCGCCGTGGGGCCCCGACCGGCACCGTCGTCCTCGTACCTCGGTTCACCACCGGGCTTCGACCCGTGATCGAGCGGCCGGTCCTAGGCTCGGCCGCGACATCCGGACGGGAGAGGCGGCTATGATCAATCTCTTTCAGCCCCAGGTGGGTGCTGAGGAACTCCAGGCGGTTGCCGAGGTGTTCGACGACCACTGGCTCGGACATGGACCGCGCACCAAAGCCTTCGAAGCGGCGTTCGCCGATCACCTGGGTGTCGCCCCGGAACACGTGGTGTTCATCAACTCGGGCACCTCGGGCCTCTTCCTCGCCACGGAACTGCTGGACCTCGAGGAAGGCGACGAGATCGTCCTGCCCTCGCTCAGCTTCCTCGCGGCCGCGAACGCGATCGTGACCAGCGGTGGCCGGCCCGTCTTCTGCGACGTGGACCCGCGCACCCTGAACCCCACGCTCGAGGACGTCGAGCGTGCCTTCACCGACCGGACCAAGGCGGTGGTGATCCTCCACTACGGCGGCTACCCGGGTGACATCGTCCGCATCGCCGAGCGCTGCCGCGAGCTCGGCATCACGCTGATCGAGGACTCCGCCTGCTCCGTCGCCTCCCGTGTCGACGGCAAGGCGGTGGGCACCTTCGGCGATCTCGCCATGTGGAGCTTCGACGCCATGAAGGTCCTCGTCACCGGCGACGGCGGCATGATCTACGTCAAGGATCCCGAGCAGGCGGCCAGGGTCCGGCGGCTCGCCTACCACGGACTCGCCCAGGCCAGCGGCTTCGGCTACGCCAAGGTGTCCGCCCGCTGGTGGGAGCTGGACATCCCCGAGCCCGGCCGTCGCGTCATCGGCAACGACCTGACCGCCGCCATCGGCTCCGTACAGCTGCGCAGGCTCCCCGAAATGGTGACCCGGCGCAAGGAGATCGTCGCCCTGTACGACCAGGAGCTCGCCGGGCTCGAAGGCGTGCTGACTCCTCCGGAGCTCCCCGAGGGCCACGAGTCCACCCACTACTTCTACTGGGTGCAGATGGATCCCCGGATCAGGGACCAGGTGGCCGGCGACCTGCTGGCCGACGACATCTACACGACGTTCCGGTACGCGCCCCTGCACAAGGTCCCGGCGTACGGCACGTCGCCCACCGAGCTCCCGGCCTCCGATTGGGTCTCCGACCGGACCCTGTGTCTGCCCCTCCACCCGGGTCTCAGCGACGCCGACGTACTCACCGTCGCCGCCTCCCTGCGCAAGGCCGTGGCCGGCCGCACCGCGGAAGTGACCGACGCCCCGCACTGACGTCGCGCACACGGAAGGGGCGGAAGGAGTTCACCACTCCTTCCGCCCCTTCCGTCCGTCCCGGCCGGGGTCAAGCGTTCACGGCCCCGGCCCGGCGGCCGGCCATCACGCCACGACGTCGATGCGCCCCATCTGCCCGCCGGAGGAGTGGCCGAGCTGGTGGCAGTGGTACAGGTACTGGCCCGTGTACGGTCCCCAGGTCATGGCGATCTTCACGGTCTCGCCGGGGCCGAGCGTGACGGTGTCCTTCAGCCCCACGTCACGGGCGTCGGCCGGCTGGCCGTTGCGCTCCAGCACCCGGAAGAACGTCAGGTGCGTGTGGAAGCTGTGCCACAGGTGGAAGTCCGGCTTGCCGGCCGGCAGCGGCGCCTCGACGTTGCGGACCGTCCAGACCTCGGTCGTGCCCAGCCGGGTCTGGATGTCGACCCGGTTCGGGTCGTAGGACAAGCCGTTGATCGTCATCGCCGGGAAGGTGCGGATCTCGAAGTCCCGCTCCACCGTGGCCGCCGGCTGCGGCGCGTACGTCGTCAGGCGGTGCGGCACGAAGCTGTAGTCGGCTGCCCGGCGCACGATGTCGAAACGCATCACCTCCGGGCGCTCGGTCGTCTGCGCACCGGGGTTCTCCAGGACCACGGACTGACCGACCCGGTACCGGGAGAAGTCCACGACGATGTCGACGCGCTCACCGCCGAGCATCAGCAACTCGGTCTTGCGCACCGGCTTCTCCAGCAGGCCGCCGTCGGCGCCGATCTGGGTGAACTCGATGCCGTCGGCGAAGCGCAGCTTGAAGTACCGGTTGGCACAGGCGTTGTAGACGCGGAAGCGGTACTTGCGCGCCGCGACCTGGAAGTACGGCCGCTCCTTCCCGTTGACCAGCATGTTCGGGCAGTCCGACGGACGGGTGTACAGCAGGGTCCCGTCCGTCTCCACGCGCGCGTCACGGATGACGAGCGGCACGTCGTAGGTACCGGTCGGCAGGGGCAGGGAGCGCTCGTTGTGGTCGCTGATCAGGTAGAGGCCGTGGAGCCCCATGTAGACGTTCTCCGCCTCCAGGTGGTGCGCGTGGTCGTGGTACCACAGCGACGCCGCCGCCTGCTTGTTCGGGTAGTGGTAGGTGCGTTCGCCGCCGGCGACGATCGTGTCCATCGGCAGGCCGTCGTGCTCCGAGAGCACGTGCGCACCGTGCAGGTGGACCGCGGTGTTCACCTCGAGCTCGTTGATCTGACGGACCACCACCTCACGGTTCTGAACGGCCTTGATGGTCGGCCCGGGGAAGGTCCCGTTGTAGGTACGGACCTTCGACGTCAGGCCTTTGACGATCTCGACCTGGGCCTCCCGCATCCGTATCTCGTACAGGTCCGAGGTGAGCGTGCGGCTCGTCGGCGCGAGCGTCTGGGGCAGCGGCATGGCGTGGGCGAAGGGCACGATGGGTGCCGCTTCCGCGGTCGCGGCGGAACTGGCCACGGCCTCGGAGCCGGCCCCGGTCAACCGGTCCCACGGGAACAGAGCGGCCGCGCCACCGGCGGCCGCCACCTTGAGCGCGTTACGACGATTCAGCATGAGCAGATCCGGATTCTCTTGGAAGGGAAGGAGCCTCGGCCCCGAAAGCCCGCTGCGCCCAGGGCACACCGGCGACGAAGACGACGAGCAGGGCGAGCAGGGCGCACAACCGCAGGGCCGTGACGGCATCCGCGGAAACCGCCGACCACAGGGGGGCGCCACCCTCGGGACCGAACGCCCGGGCCAGGGCCACGGCCGGAACGGTCACGATGGCACCGGCCACCGTGGCCGCGACCGCGAAGCCGAGTTGGGTCGGCAGCGACCGACCGTCGGAACCCGCAGGGGCCCCGGCCCGGCGGCGCAGCGCCTGGGCCGCCAGGACCAGCAGCGGGAGCAACAGGTAGAAGGAGACCGTCGTCAGGGCCAGGAAGAGCCCGGGCTCGAAGGCCGGCGTCTCCACCGGACCCGAGCTGTGCCACCAGGCGTGGTCGCCGGGTTGCGGCGGCGGCGCCTCAGTACGGCCGTACACGATCCATGCGATGGCGAATGACTGCGCAAAGGCAAGAAGGCCGATGGGCAGCAAACGCAGCCCGGAAAAGGGGCGAAGAGCAACCGGCTTCGACCCACGCCTGGTTGCATCTGCGAAGTGGAGCGAGGGTACGGCCACCACACCGCTCCCCCGCCTTCGGCCGGCCTGGGAGACCAGCTCCTGAGCGACCACGCTCACGGCGCCGCCTCCTCGACGTAGTCCGTGGTACGGGCCAGGGCGTCCCATTCCTCCCAGGTGGCCAACCGGTCCCGCAGCACGCTCGGCGCCAGGTCCGCGGCCCCGTTGCCGAGCAGGACACGAAGCGGCGGCGCCTCGGCGTCGACCAGCTTGAGCAAGGCCTCACCGGCCTTGCGCGGATCGCCCGGCTGCAGATGCGCGTACGCCCCCGACAGACCGTGCCGACGCTTGGCCAGGACGCCGTCGTACGCGGCCTTGGGAACGGCGCGCACCATGCTGCCCGCGCTCCAGTCGGTACGGAACTCCCCCGCCTCGACCAGTGTGACCTTGACGCCGAAACCCTCGGCCTCCTGCGCCAGGGTCTCGCTGACCGCTTCCAGGGCCCACTTGCTCGCGCAGTACATGCCGAGGTTGGGGTAGGTGGTGACGCCCGCGATGCTGGACATCTGCAACAGGTGCCCGCCGCCCTGGCGGCGCATCACCGGCAGCACCGCCTGCGTCACCCACAGCGCGCCGAAGAAGTTCACGTCGAACTGGTCCCGGACCTGCTGCTCGGCGACCTCCTCGACGGCGCCGGCCAGCCCGTAACCCGCATTGTTGAGGACCACGTCGATCCGGCCGGTCCGCTCGGCCGCCTCGGCCACGACGGCGAAGACCTCCGCGCGGTCGGTGACGTCGAGGGCCAGTGGGACGACCCGGTCGCCGTATCGATCCACGAGGGCGTCCAAGGAGGAACTGTCGCGGGCCGTGGCCACGACGGTGTCGCCGGCATCGAGGACGACTTCGGCGATCGCCTGCCCGAGTCCGCGTGAGGCTCCGGTGATCAGCCAGACCCTGGTCCGCTGTCCGCTCATCGCCCTGCCCCGCTCTCGGCGTGGTTCTTGGCGTGGCCGAGGGTGGCTCGGCTGTTGGTGCTCAGCGCCGTGTGGACGTACTGCTTGGCGTCCTCGACGGTCGCCTGCGGGCCGAGGACCTTGGTGATGTTCTCGGTGTTGATGGTGACGGTGTGCTGCGAGGACGCGGCCACGCCCCCGTCGTTCTCGACGAACGTCCAGTAGCCGGTGTGCAGGGTCATCAACCCGGGCAGCGTGGTCTGCTTGTAGGCGATCCGCTCGTGCGGGAACGTGACCCGGTACGACTTGGTGGTGTGGACCGAACCGTCCTTGGCGCGGGTGTCCATCTCCAGTTCCTGCAGGCCCGGGGTGTCCTCGGTCAACCGGACGGTCGCCACGTGCGGCAGCCGCTCGTGCCACTTGTCGGCCTCGTTGACGAAGTCGTACACGTCCTTGGCGGAGCCGTTGATCTGGACGGTGTCCTCGAAGGAGAACGTCAGGTCCTCGGCGGCGTGGGCCGTCTCGACGTTGGTCTTCAACGCGGTCAGCTCGGAGCGCGAGTTGCGGTCCACGGCCTCGTCGATCCAGGCCAGGCTCGCCGGGTCGTCGTCGATGGCCCGGTAGTCGTGGAGCAGTCGGACCCGGGACTCGTCGGTGGAGAGCGCCTCGATGATCCAGGTGCCGCCCATCGCGGCGACGGGGGGTGCCGGGATCTCCTGGCGGAAGGTGATCCGCAGGCCTTCGGGATCCAGGGTGCGGCGGGAGGTCCAGTTCTTGGCCTCGCCGTTGGCGGTGGCCCAGATCCGGATGCGTTCCTCGTTGTCGCCCTCGGGAATGTGGTCGACGTAGATGGTCGGCGGGAAGATCCGGGGCCAGTTGCGGACCTCGGCGATCAACCGGTAGACGGCGTCGGCCGGAGCGGAGATCGTGATCTCGTGCTCCACCTCGCGCAGGCTCGGCTGCGACATGCTCATGACTCCTTGAAACTCGGGACGAAGGGGTCGGCGGATCGCGGGATGATCAGAAGTTGCCGAGGCCGCCGCAGACGTTGAGGGCCTGCGAGGTGATCGAGGCCGCGGTGTCGGAGGCCAGGTAACCGACGAGACCGGCGAC
>NZ_JBIAVF010000036.1:0-41416 GCF_042893755.1 Streptomyces sp. NPDC001568
CGGACGCTTCCTTTGTACTCACCCTCTCGGGCTTTCCTCCGGGCTTCGTTCTGTTCTGTTCTTGCGTTTCCGACTCTATCAGACTCTTTCGGGCCCGATTTCCTCGGTGCTTTCCAGGTCCTGCGCTTTCGCGCTTTCCCTTTCCGGCGATTCAGACTCTATCAGAACCTTTCGGGCCTGACTCCCAGTCAGCGGGGTTTGCCTTCTGGGCTGTTGGGCCCTTCCGACGAGTGAGACAGTAGCGGATTCCCTGCCCCCGAAGCCAATCGGCGGCTGCGTCCTGGGACGCGGATTCCTCATTCGCAAATACGCATGAAAACGAGACGACAGCTTGAGTCGTTCGTTCGAATGTGTGGTGCGGGATGGCTGTCCGGGGACCGACCGGGGTCGGCGCTCACTTCGGACAACTCGAAGAACCTTACGGATCCGGCACTGGTGTGTCAACCCCCGGCTGACCTGGCGTGAACGGTGGGGGCTGAGGTCGGAGGGACAGCAGGGTGCGGACGGACAACAGGGTGCGGGGTCATGGGCGGAAAATGCTCCGCCCGACGCCGTCCCCGGGCTACGGTGGCTCGTATGACTACGCATGCGATCACGCTCGACCTTCGCTGGTGGGCCGCCTGACGGCGGCCGACCTTCCACGCGAGCACACATGCGTTCACGGCCGCCGCCACGGCGGCCGTTCCTGTTTCTCCCCTCCCGGGAGTGGCTCGGTCGCCCGACGCGGCCGCCACGACACCACACAGAGGGAGAGCGGGACATGACGAGGATCTTCAGCGGGGTCAAGCCGACCGGACACCTGACCCTGGGGAACTACCTGGGGGCCGTGCGGCAGTGGGTCGCCGCCGACCAGAAGCCCGACGACGCGCTGTTCTGCGTCGTCGATCTGCACGCCCTGACCGTCGAGCACGATCCGGCGCGGGTGCGCCGGCTCACCAGGCAGGCCGCGACGCTGTTGCTCGCCGCCGGGCTGGGGCCCGAGAAGTGCACGCTGTTCGTGCAGAGCCACGTGGACGAACACACCCGGCTCGCCTACCTACTGGAGTGCACCGCCTCCGACGGCGAGCTGCGCCGGATGATCCAGTACCGGGAGAAGGCCGTGAAGGCGCAGGACGCCGGGGAGGGCGTACGTCTTTCGTTGCTCACCTATCCCGTGCTGATGGCCGCCGACATCCTGGCGTACGACACCGCCGAGGTACCGGTCGGTGAGGACCAGCGGCAGCACGTGGAACTGACGCGGGACCTCGCCGTGCGGTTCAACCAGCGGTACGGGCACACCTTCACCGTGCCCAGGGCCACGCATCCCCAGGTGGCGGCCCGGGTCATGGACCTCCAGGACCCGACCTCGAAGATGGGGAAGTCCCACGAGAGCGGTGCGGGGATCGTCTACCTGCTCGACGAGCCGGCGGCGATCCGCAAGAAGGTCATGCGGGCCGTGACCGACAGCGGTGCGGACGGCGTGGTCCACGATCGGACCGCGCGCCCGGGAGTGGCGAACCTCCTCGACATCCTCGCGGCCTGCACGGGCGAGGATCCGACGGTGCTCGCGCAGGGGTACGCGCAGTACGGGCCCTTGAAGCGGGACGTCGCCGACGCCGTGGTGGAACTGCTGCGACCCCTGCGGGAGCGGCACGCGGAGATCTCCGCCGACCCCGGCGAGGTGGAGCGCGTCCTGCGCGAGGGGGCGGGGAGGGCGAGGGCGCTGGCGCGGCCGGTGGTGGACCGGGCGTACGAGGCCATCGGGCTTTTGGCCCCCTGATCCCGTACGCCCTCCCCCCGGCGGGTCAGCTGTTGCCGGAGGCGAGTTCGCGGCTGCGGTCGCGGGCCGCCTCCAGGGCGGCGATCAGGGCCGCCCGTACGCCGTGCTTCTCCAGCTCGACGATGGCGTTGATGGTCGTACCGGCCGGGGAGGTGACGGCCTCGCGGAGCTTGACCGGGTGCTCGCCGCTGTCGCGGAGCATCACGGCGGCGCCGATTGCGGCCTGGACGATCAGGTCGTGGGCCTGGGCTCGGGGCAGGCCGAGCAGGATGCCGGCGTCCGTCATGGCTTCGACGAGGTAGTAGAAGTAGGCGGGCCCGGAGCCGGAGAGGGCGGTGGCGGCGTCCTGCTGGGACTCGGGGACGCGCAGGGTCTTGCCGACGCCGCCGAAGATCTCCTCGGTGTGCTGGAGGTGGGCGGCCGTGGCGTGGCTGCCGGCCGAGATGACGGACATGGCCTCGTCGACGAGGGCGGGGGTGTTCGTCATGACGCGGACGACGGGGGTGCCGGGGGCGAGCCGCTCCTCGAAGAAGGAGGTGGGGATGCCCGCGGCGCCACTGATGATCAGGCGGTCGGCGGGGATGTGCGGTGCGAGCTCTTCGAGGAGCTTGCCCATGTCCTGCGGCTTGACGGTGAGGATGAGCGTGTCGGCGCGCTTGGCGGCTTCGGCGTTGCTGACGGCCTCGACGCCGTAGCGGGTGCTGAGCTCCTCGGCGCGCTCGGCGCGGCGGGCGGTGACGAGCAGCTTGCCCGCCGGCCGGCCGCCGCGGATCATCCCGCTGAGCAGGGCCTCGCCGATCTTGCCGGTACCGAGGACTGCGACTGTCTGGGTCATGCCGGGTTCACCTCGCCGAACGAACGTAAGGACGTACGGGTTCATCCTTGCACCCGGCCGGGGAGCGGGGGGTGGGCGTCCGGTCCGTGGGCGGTGGGGGCCGGGCTACGGGGTGCGGCGGCGGAGGGTGGCCGCGCCGAGGGCGAGGACGAGCAGGGCGCAGCCGGCGACGACGAGGACGTCGCGGACGAAGGCGGTGGTCATGTCGGTGTGGGTGAGGACCTGGGTCATGCCGTCGACGGCGTAGGACATGGGCAGTACGTCGGAGAGGCCTTCGAGGACGGGCTGCATGGTGTCGCGGGGCGCGAAGAGTCCGCACAGGAGCAGCTGCGGGAAGACGACGGCCGGCATGAACTGGACGGCCTGGAACTCGGACGCGGCGAAGGCGGAGACGAACAGGCCGAGGGCGGTGCCGAGGAGGGCGTCGAGGAGGGCGACGAGCAGGAGCAACCAGGGGGAGCCGATGACGTCGAGGCCGAGGGCCCAGAGGGCGAGTCCGGTGGCGAGGAGGGACTGGACGACGGCGACGGCGCCGAAGGCGAGGGCGTAGCCGGCGATGAGGTCGCCCTTGCCGAGGGGCATCGCGAGGAGGCGTTCCAGGGTGCCGGAGGTGCGTTCGCGGAGGGTGGCGATCGAGGTGATCAGGAACATGGTGATGAGGGGGAAGATCCCGAGGAGGCTCGCGCCCGTCGTGTCGAAGGTCTGCGGGCTGCCGTCGAAGACGTAGCGCAGCAGGGTCAGCATCAGGACGGGGACCAGGAGCATCAGCGCGATGGAGCGCGGGTCGTGGCGGAGCTGGCGCAGGACGCGGGCGGCGGTGGCGAGGGTGCGGGCGCCGTTCATCGGAGGGTTCCTTCGGCGGTGGGGGCGGGGGTGGGTGCGGCGGTGGGTGCGGGGGTGGAGGTGTCCGCGTCGTCCACCAGGCGGAGGAAGCCCTCTTCGACGGTGGCGGAGCCGGTGCGGGTGCGCAGGGCGTCGGGGGTGTCCTGGGCGACGATCCGGCCCTCGCGCATGAGGAGCAGGTCGTGGCAGCGCTCGGCCTCGTCCATGACGTGGGAGGAGACGAGGATCGTCGCGCCGCGGCGGGCGGTGAGGTCGTGGAAGAGGTTCCACAGGTCGCGGCGCAGGACGGGGTCGAGGCCGACGGTGGGTTCGTCGAGGACGAGGAGTTCGGGGGTGCCGAGGAGCGCGACGGCGAGGGAGACGCGGCTGCGCTGGCCTCCGGAGAGGTTGCCGGCGAGGGCGTCGGCGCGGGTGGTGAGGTCGACGTCGGCGATGGCGCGGGTGACGGCTTCGGCGCGCCGGGCGGCCGCGGCGCGGCCGGGGTCGAGGACGGCGGCGAAGTAGTCGAGGTTCTGCCGGACGGTGAGGTCGTCGTAGACGGAGGGTGCCTGGGTGACGTAGCCGATCCGGGCGCGGAGTTCGGGGTGGCCGGCGGGACGGCCGAGGACGTCGAGGGTGCCGGTGACGTGGGCCTGGGTGCCGACGACGGCGCGCATCAGGGTGGACTTCCCGCAGCCGGAGGGGCCGAGGAGGCCGGTGATGCGGCCGCGGGGGACGTCGAAGGCGATGGCGTCGAGGACGGTACGGGGGTTGCGGCCGGTGCCGCGGCGGACGGTGAGGGCGCGGGCGTGGATGGCGGGGGTGTGAGTGGCGGGGGTGTGAGTGGCGGGGGTGTGAGTGGCGGGGGTGTGGGTGGCGGAGGTGTGAGTGGCGGGGGTGTGGGGCGCGGTCCCCTCCGGGGGTTTATTCATCATGTGATGAATAATGCTCCTGGCGGTGCCGGGGCGTCAATCGGCCGGGCGACGCGGGTTGTGGCGGGCTGCGGAGGTGCCGCTACTTCTTGCGCTTGGGGCGGCGGGCGGCGGGGTTGCCCGTACGGGAGCTGCGGCGCCGCGCGAACTCGGCGACGGCGCGCTCGTACTCGGCCCGGTGCAGCTTCTCGCCGGGGGCCTCGATCAGGCAGCGCAGGAAGTACGCGACGAGGGAGCCGATGAAACCGATCGCCTTCAGGCCCTTGAGGGCGGCCTCGTCGGAGGACGGGGCGGCGCGGCGGCTGAAGGACTCCCAGGTCTTGGCGAAGGCGATGGAGCTGGCGATCGCGAAGAGGATGACGACGGAGATGCTGAGGAACGGGCCGACGTTGCCGATCTCCAGGCCCTCGTAGGCCAGGCGCAGCAGGTAGGCACCGGCGACGGCTGCGCCGAGCGCGCCGACGGCGACCGCGGCGC
This sequence comes from Streptomyces sp. NPDC001568, assembly GCF_042893755.1. Classification (NCBI taxonomy): domain Bacteria; kingdom Bacillati; phylum Actinomycetota; class Actinomycetes; order Kitasatosporales; family Streptomycetaceae; genus Streptomyces; species Streptomyces sp. NPDC001568. The sequence continues at coordinate 4,826 of NZ_JBIAVF010000036.1, forward strand.
GGCGCGGGGCGTAGCCGTTGTCGTGGTCCACCCAGGTGGTCCCGAAGAACCGGATCGGCTCGGGGCGGGGACCGGGGGCGGGTTCGGCGGTCGGGGAGGTCCGTCCCTGGCCGGTGCCGGTGCCGGTGCCGCCTTGGCCGGGCTCCTGGTGCTGGTCTCGCTGCTCGTCGTCGCTCACAGCAGCGATTATCCCCCGGCGGGGTGCGCCGGCCGGGGGCGTCTCGCGTGGCGGAACGGGTGACGGGACGGTGACGGAACCGGTGACAGGACGGGTGACGGGACGCGGGCCCCGGGCGCCGGCCCGGACGGTCGCTCAGTCGCAGCGGCCGGCGACGTAGCCGTCGGTGCCGGTCCTCACGTACGCGTCGGAGACGAACCGGCTGTTGCCGATGCAGTCCCACAGGTTCGTGGTGCCGTACGGACCGCTGACCGTCGTGCCGGGGCACTGGCAGCGGATCGTCACGTACCCGCCGAGCGGGAGGGTCTCGACGACCGAGTAGTTGGTTCCCGGACCGTTGCGCACGTTGACGCGGTGGCCGGGTGCGAGCGGGTACGTCGGGAGACCGGAGGCGGCGGCGAGGCCCTGCGCCTGGCTGGAATCGTTCTCAACGGACATGTGGAACATCCCCCCTTGGATGTGCCCCTGCGCAACGCGCGCAGGGGAGCGAGCCCTTGGATGTTCCCACGGGCCATCGACTAGGCTCCGGCGGGGGTGGTGAGCGGTGCAGTCGCGGCGTGCGGACTACGCGGGGTTTCCGGAGTACGCCGGGCAGTACCGGCTCGAATCCGTACTCGGCTCCGGCGGCATGGGCGTCGTCCACCTGGCCGCCTCCAGCTCCGGGCTGAAACTCGCCGTCAAGGTCGTGCACGCCCAGCACGCGGTGGATCCCGAGTTCCGGGCGCGGTTCCGGCAGGAGGTCGCGGCCGCGCGGCGGGTCAGCGGGGCGTTCACCGCGCCCGTCGTGGACGCGGACCCCGATGCCGAGCGGCCCTGGATGGCCACCCTGTTCGTCGACGCGCCGACGCTGTCCGAGCGGGTACGGGAACGGGTGCTGGACGCCGTCGAGTTGACCCGGCTGGCCGCCGGACTGGCCGAGGCCCTGCGGGACATCCACCGGGCCGGGGTCGTGCACCGGGACCTGAAGCCGAGCAACGTCCTGATGGCCCCGGACGGGGTACGGGTCATCGACTTCGGGATCTCCCGCCCTGCCGACAGCGACCTGCACACCGAGACCGGCAAGCTGATCGGGACGCCGCCGTTCATGGCACCGGAGCAGTTCCAGCGGCCCCGTGACGTGGGCACGGCCGCCGACGTGTTCGCGCTGGGCGCGGTGCTCGTGCACGCGGCGACCGGGCGCGGGCCCTTCGACTCCGACAGCCACTACCTCGTCGCGTACCAGGTGGTGCACAGCGAACCCGATCTGACCCAGCTCCCGGCGCGGCTCGTCCCCATCGTGGCCCGCTGCCTGGCCAAGGATCCCGAGGAGCGGCCGACCGCCGACGCGCTGATCGCCGAGATCCGGACCGTGACCAGTCGGACGGCCGAGGACACGCACTCGTTCATACCGCAGCCGCGTCGTCCGGTGCCCGAGGACGAACTCACCCACCTGCGCGCCCCGCTCCCCCCACCGTCGGCGACTCCGCCCGCCGCCGGGCGGTGGGGCCGCAAGCTCCTGGCCGGTGGGATCGGGCTGCTGCTCGTGGCGGGCGCGGCCGGCCTCTACCTGCGGTTCGGACCCGCCGCCGTGCCCGCGGAACAACCCGACCCGTCCCCTTCGGCGCCCGCGGCGCCCTCCGGCAAGGCCTTCGCCCCCTGGGCGGTGTCCCCGGGCGGACACACCGCCGCCTGCTCGGCCCAAGGCGACGGCCTCTTCTGCTCCGGACGGGGTCTGACCGCCGCCCGGCTCGACCCCGCCGACGGCTCGGTCACCTGGTCGGTGCCGGCCGGCACACCGGGCCAGTCGTCGGCCGCCGCCGCCGCTCCCGTGCACGCGGGAGGGCTGGTCCTCGTGGAACCGCCGGGCAGCGAACGACTCAAGGCCCTCGACCCCCGGAGCGGGGCGGAACGCTGGCAGCACCGGCTCTCCGGCGGCACCCGGGTGGTACCGGCGGGACAACACGTGCTCCTCGTCTCCGTCGACGGGAGCCTGGTCGCCCTCGACGCCGCGACCGGCGAACAGCGCTGGACCCGGCGCGGCGCGACGGGATCCCGCTGGTGGGGCGCCCCGACGACCGGGGCGGGCACGGCCGCGTTCTACTCCGCGACACCCGACCCGGACGGCAGGTCGACGCAGGTCGCCGAGGTGGACGCGGGGAACGGAACCGTGCGCTGGCAGGTCCGGACCGGCGGAAGGCTGCTCCCCGTCGGTACGGCACGCGGGTCGCTCTACCTGCTCGACAACGACGCGGGAGCCCGCACGGGCGGCATCGTGAGGGTGGACGCGACGAGCCGCGCCGTGCAACGGGTCCCCCTGTCGACGCCGCTCTTCGAAGCGGAGGCGAGCGTCGCCGGCGACGGCACCGTGTACTGCTTCGGGGCACAGGGCGGGCTCGTCGCCGTCGACGCGAGCAAGGAACTGTGGCGGGTGGAGACCGGGGCCGCCAGCGCCTCCCGGCCCGTACCCGTCGAAGGCCGGGTCTACCTGACGGCTTCGGACGGCCGGCTGTTGGCGGTCGACGCGGCGGCCGGCCGGATCACGGGCCAGACACCGCCCCGGATGGCCGCCGGACAGCGCACCGTCAGCTCCGCCCTCCCCGCCCCCGTCGTCGCCGACGGACGGGTCTTCGCCTCCGCGCCCGACGGGAGCGTGTTCGCCGTGGACGCGCGGAACCCCGCCGGGTGGTGACGCGCCCGGCGGGGTTCGGAGCGGGTGGGGGTCAGCCCAGGCGGGAGACGTCGCGGACCGCGCCCTTGTCGGCGCTGGTGGCCATCGCGGCGTAGGCGCGCAGGGCCGCGGAGACCTTGCGCTCGCGGTCCTTCGGGGCGTAGACCCCGCCGAGCGCCTCGTGGCGGGCCGCGAGGGTGGCGTCGTCGACGAGGAGTTCGATCGAGCGGTTCGGGATGTCGATCCGGATCCGGTCGCCGTCCTCGACGACGGCGATGGTGCCGCCCGAGGCCGCCTCCGGGGAGGCGTGGCCGATGGACAGGCCCGAGGTGCCGCCGGAGAAGCGGCCGTCCGTGACGAGCGCGCAGACCTTGCCGAGGCCGCGGCCCTTGAGGAAGGACGTCGGGTAGAGCATCTCCTGCATGCCGGGGCCGCCGCGCGGGCCCTCGTAGCGGATGACGACGACGTCGCCCGCCTTGATCTCCTTGCGGAGGATCTTGTCGACGGCCTCGTCCTGCGACTCGCAGACGACGGCCGGGCCCTCGAAGGTCCAGATCGACTCGTCGACGCCGGCCGTCTTCACGACGCAGCCGTCGGCCGCGATGTTGCCGCGCAGGACGGCGAGACCGCCGTCCTTGGAGTAGGCGTGCTCCACCGAACGGATGCAGCCGCCCTCCGCGTCGAGGTCGAGGGTCTCCCAGCGCTCGGACTGCGAGAAGGCGGTGGCCGAGCGCTTGCAGCCGGGGGCCGCGTGCCACAGCTCCATCGCGATGTCGGAGGCGGTGCCGGAGCGGGCGTCCCACTCGGCGAGCCAGTCCTCCAGGTTGTCCGAGTGGACGGAGGTGACGTCCTTGTTGAGCAGCCCGCCGCGGTGCAGCTCGCCCAGGATGGCGGGGATGCCACCTGCCCGGTGGATGTCCTCCATGTAGTACGTGCCGCCGGGCGCCACGTTCGGGGCGACCTTCGACAGGCACGGGACGCGGCGCGACACCTCGTCGATGTCGGTCAGGTCGTACTCGAGGCCCGCCTCCTGCGCCGCGGCCAGCAGGTGCAGGATCGTGTTCGTGGAGCCGCCCATCGCGATGTCGAGGGCCATGGCGTTCTCGAAGGCCTGCCGGCTCGCGATGTTGCGGGGCAGGACGGACGCGTCGTCGCCCTCGTAATAGCGCTTGGTGATCTCCACGACCGTGCGGCCGGCGTCCTCGTACAGGGCGCGGCGGGCGGTGTGCGTGGCGAGGACCGAGCCGTTGCCCGGGAGGGCCAGGCCGATGGCCTCGGCGAGGCAGTTCATCGAGTTGGCGGTGAACATGCCCGAACACGAACCACACGTCGGACAGGCGTTCTCCTCGATGCGCAGGACGTCCTCGTCGGAGACGTTCTCGTTGGAGGCGTCGACCATGGCGTCGATCAGGTCGAGCTTGCGGACGGTGCCGTCGACGAGGGTGGCCTGACCGGCCTCCATCGGGCCGCCCGACACGAACACGACCGGGATGTTGAGGCGCAGCGCGGCCATCAGCATGCCGGGGGTGATCTTGTCGCAGTTGGAGATGCAGATCAGCGCGTCGGCGCAGTGCGCCTCGACCATGTACTCCACCGAGTCGGCGATCAGGTCGCGCGAGGGCAGCGAATACAGCATCCCGGCGTGTCCCATGGCGATGCCGTCGTCGACCGCGATGGTGTTGAACTCGCGCGGGATGGCACCGGCCTCGCGGATGGCGTCGGAGACGATCCGGCCGACGGGCGCAAGGTGGGTGTGGCCCGGGACGAACTCGGTGAAGGAGTTGGCGACCGCGATGATCGGCTTGCCGATGTCCTCGCTCGCTACGCCCGACGCGCGCATCAGCGCACGTGCGCCTGCCATGTTGCGGCCGTGGGTGACGGTGCGGGACCTCAGCTCGGGCATCGGGTTCACTCCCCATGAGTGCGGCCGGCCCGACGGACTCGGCCGCGACTGTAGATATGAATCAGTTACGAGGCTACGCCTGTCGCCCGCGATACGGACAGGCTGTCCGAATGTCGGGACGCGCGGCTCATTCTTCGGTCAGGTACCGCTGGAGCGTCGGCGCCACGAGCGCCACGATGTCCTCCGGGTCCGCCGACGCCAGCGGCTCGACCTGGACGACGTAGCGCAGGATCGCGATCCCGACCATGTGCGAGGCGGCCAGCTCGGCCCGGAAGGTGGGCTCGGGCACGTCCAGATCGGCGGCGACCCGCTCCAGGACCCGGCGCAGGATCAACCCGCGCAGGACCTTCGCCGCCGCCTCGTGGGTGAGGGCCGACCGCATCACGGCGAGCATCGGGGCCCGGGTGACCGGGTTCTCCCACACCCCGAGGAAGTAGCGGGCGAGCCGCTCCCCGATGCCGTCCGGGCCCTCGCCGAGCACCGCCGGGACGACCAGGGCGGGCTCCATGCTCACCTCGATCGCGGCGGCGAACAGCTCGTCCTTGCTGCCGAAGTAGTGGTGCACCAGCGCCGGGTCCACGCCGGCCACCTTCGCGACGCCGCGTACGGACGTCTTGTCGTAGCCGCGCTCCGCGAACACCTCCCGGGCCGCGAGCCGGATGACCTCCTGGGTGCCGGGGCCGTCCCCGACCTCGTCCTGCCGGGGCCGGCCGGGACCGCGACGCCGCTTCACGGGCTCGGTCATCGGCGCCGCGCCGGGTCCGCGAGGTGCAGCCGGGTGAAGGCCAACGCCTCGGCGAGGTCGGCCTCGCGCTCGGCGGAGGACATCGCCCGCCGCGTGTTGACCTCGATGACGATGTGCCCGTCGAAGGACGTACGGGCCAGGCCGGCCAGCAGCTCCGCGCAGGGCTGGCTGCCCCGGCCGGGCACCAGGTGCTCGTCCTTCGCCGATCCGTTGCCGTCGGCGAGGTGGATGTGGGCGAGCCGGTCGCCCATCCGGTCGATCATGGCGTTGGCGTCCGTACGGGCGGTCGCGGTGTGGGAGAGGTCGACGGTGAAGTGCCGGTAGTCGTCCTTGGTGACGTCCCACTCCGGGGCGTAGGCGAGCATCTCGCGGTCCCGGTAGCGCCACGGGTACATGTTCTCCACGGCGAACCGGACGTCCGTCTCGTCCGCCATCCGCCAGATACCGGTGACGAAGTCCCGCGAGTACTGCCGCTGCCACCGGAACGGCGGGTGCACGACCACGGTCGACGCCCCGAGCCGCTCGGCCGCCGCCTGGGCCCGCTGGAGCTTGATCCACGGATCGGTCGACCACACGCGCTGGGTGATCAGCAGGCAGGGGGCGTGGATGGCCAGGATCGGCACCTGGTGGTGGTCGGACAGCCGGCGCAGCGCGTCGACGTCCTGACTGACCGGGTCCGTCCAGACCATGACCTCGACGCCGTCGTACCCGAGGCGCGCGGCGATCTCGAAGGCGGTCGCCGTGGACTCCGGGTAGACGGAGGCCGTGGAGAGCGCGACTTTCGGGATCCGGACTGGTTCTGCCACGGGGACAGGTTACGGGGCCCCGGCCCGAGGGGGTCGGGGGCGGGGTGGGGCGGGGTTGGGGGGCGGGAGCCATCAGAACCGACACCGACCCCGCCCCCGCTACGGCAGGTGGTCCAGCCTTCGGAGGATGACGCCCTCGCGGAGGGCCCAGGGGCAGATTTCCAGTTCGTCCACGCCGAAGAGGTCCATCGTGGCTTCCGCCACCAGGGCGCCGGCCAGGAGCTGGGAGGCGCGGCCATCCGAGACTCCGGGGAGGGCCGTGCGTTCCAGGGTGGTCATCGCCGCGAGTCGCGGGACCCATTCGACCAGCGACTTCCGGGTCAGGTCGCGCTGGATGTAGAGGCCGTCGGCCTCCCGGGCCGCGCCCGCGATGCGGGCCAGTTGCTTGAAGGTCTTCGACGTGGCCACGACGTGGTCCGGCAGGCCGGAGCGGCTGAACTCGCCGACGGTACGGGCGATCTGGGCCCGTACGTGTCTGCGCAGGGCCTTCACGTCCGCCGGGTCCGGCGGGTCGCCGGGGAGCCAGGCGGCGGTGAGCCGGCCGGCGCCGAGGGGGAGGGAGACGGCCTTGTCGGGGTCCTCGTCGATGCCGAAGGCGATCTCCAGGGAGCCGCCGCCGATGTCCAGGACCAGGAGCTTGCCGGCGGACCAGCCGAACCAACGCCGGACGGCCAGGAAGGTCAGGCGCGCCTCGTCCTCGCCGCTGAGGACGGGGAGGTCGATGCCGGTCTCGGCCTTGACGCGGGCGAGGACCTCGTCCGCGTTGGTGGCCTCGCGCACCGCACTGGTCGCGAAGGGCAGCAGGTCCTCGCAGCCCTTGTCCTCGGCGGCCTGCACGGCGTCGCCGATCACCGTGACGAGCCGGTCGACGCCCTCCGGGCCGACCGCGCCGTGCTCGTCGAGGAGTTCCGCCAGCCGCAGTTGCACCTTGTGCGAGTGCGCGGGCAGGGGGCGCGCGCCGGGGTGCGCGTCCACCACCAGCAGATGAATCGTGTTCGAACCCACGTCAAGGACACCGAGTCTCATACGAGAAACGCTACTGGGCGGAAGGCGTAGGGGTGGAGTAAGGGGCGCTTAGGCTGGGGTTTGTGCCAAATACGAAGAAGGCCAACAAGACCCGGTCGAAGAAGGACAAGGGCAAGGAGCCTGACGAGAAGGGCCTGGACTTCCCCCGGGCCTGGGTGGAATTCCCCGATCCGGCGGACGACGAGCAGGTCTTCCGCTGCGATCTGACCTGGCTGACCTCGCGCTGGACCTGCATCTTCGGCAGCGGCTGCCAGGGCATCCAGCCGGGCCGCGCCTCCGACGGCTGCTGCACGCTCGGCGCGCACTTCTCGGACGAGGACGACGAGAAGCGCGTCGCGGAGCACGTCGCCCGGCTCACACCGGAGGTGTGGCAGTTCCACGACGTCGGCAGCGAGAGCGGCTGGACGCAGTTCGACGACGACGGGGAGAAGCAGACCCGCCGCTGGGACGGCGCCTGCATCTTCCTGAACCGGCCCGGGTTCCCGGCGGGCGCGGGCTGCTCCCTGCACATCCTGGCGCTCAAGAGCGGCCAGGAGCCGCTGGAGACGAAGCCGGACGTGTGCTGGCAGCTGCCGATCCGGCGCACGTACGACTGGATCGACCGGCCGGACGACACCCGGATCCTCCAGGTGTCGATCGGTGAGTACGACCGGCGCGGTTGGGGCCCGGGCGGCCACGACCTGCACTGGTGGTGCACGTCGGCGACGTCGGCGCACGGCGCGGGCGATCCGGTGTACGTGTCGTACCGGCCGGAGCTGACGGAGCTCATGGGCAAGGAGGGGTACGACGCCCTCGTCGCCCTCTGCGAGGCGCGGCTGGCGTCCCTGCTGCCGATGGCCCCGCACCCGGCGGACCCGGCCTGACCCACGCCCCGGCCCGGCACGGCTGCCGGCCCGACCCACGCCCCGGCACGGCAGCCGGCCCGACGCCGGGCCCGGCCTCACGACGGGCACCGACCGGCCCGCTACCCCCCGGACGGCGCCGGGCCCGGGTCGGGGGAAACCGTTCCTCCTGAGGTGGGTTCCGGCGTCGGGGTCGGGGTGCCGGGGTCCGTCGGGGTCGGCGTCGGTGTGGGGGTCGGCGTCGGCGTGGGCGTCGGGGTCGGCTCCGGGGTGGGCGTCGGGGTCGGTGCGGGCGCCGGCGGGGGCTCCGGGGCGGGGGCCGGGCGGCCCCGACCCTGGATGGAGACGACCGCGCCGGCCGGGTCCACCCCGACCCGGGCGCTCCAGGCGCCGACGGGCTGGGCGGCGGCGTCCACCGTGATCCGCAGGGTGACCGATTCTCCGGGCCGCATCGTGCCCGCCGTCCGGCTCGCCCGCAGCCACGGGGCGTCGGACCAGAGCCGCCAGTCGACGGGGCTGCCGCCCGAGGCGGTGAGGGTGAGCAGGGTGACGGATCCCCGGGTCGTGGCGGACGCGGTGAGCCGGCCGGGGCTGCCCGGACCGGCCGCTTCCGGGGTCGGGGGCTGGCCGACGCTGATGACTTCGACGGAGACGTCGGGGCCGGCGGCGCCCGGGGCGAAGCCGGGCTCGCCGGTGGTGTGGGCGGTGTTGCCGGTGTTCTCGTAGGCGGTGAGCGTGCGGCCGTCGGCGTACGGCAGCGGAATGTCGGACTCGCTGGCGGAGATCCGGGTGCCCTCGCCCCCGACGGGTTCGCCCGTGCTGGGCGCACCGCGGTACGCGGCCCACAGCGCGATGACCGGCGCGGCGACGACGGTCGCGACGACGGTGGTGGTCACGGCCCGGGCCCGGAGCCGGTCGCGGCGGGCCGCGCGGTCCTTGGGGTCCATGGGGAAGCCGGTCCGGTCGAACCGCGGGCCGGGGCGGCCGCCCCGGCGGCGTCCGGAGCGCAGCATGGCGGCGTGGACGGCGGGGCGGGGGGCCGGGACGAGCGGGAGCGCGGCGTTGACGCCGCCGGTGCCGGGCCAGGGCGCGCCCGCGCCGACGCGTTCGGCGGCGCGGCGACAGCGCGGGCAGTCGTCCACGTGGCGGACCAGTTCGGCACGCAGGGAGCTGGACAGGAGCACGTTGCCGTCGCCCCCGTCGCCGTCGTCGCCGGTGAGCCGGGACACGACCGGGCAGTTCCCCGTCTCGACGACGGCGAGAGCGGCGCGGGTGCGTTCGACCTCGCAGGCGGCCCCGGACAACAGTTCCCGGGCCGCCGCGGGGGCGGTGCCGAGGACGGAGGCGAGTTCGGGGACGCCGAGGCGGTGACGGACGGCGAGTTCGAGGGCCTCGCGTTGTTCGGGGGTGGTGCCGGCGGCTTCGGGCCAGGCGAGCCGGGCCAGTTCCGTACGGCGGTACGCGCTGACGTCGAGCCCGCGCCGCTCCTCCGGCGCATGGGCGGGGTCACCGTGCTCCGGCGCACGCCGAGCGGAATGCGCCCCTTGGCGTGCGCGCCGCTGCTCGGCGAGCCGGCGCAGGCAGGCCCAGCGGGCGAGGGCGTACAGCCAGGCACGCCGTTCCCCCTCGTCCGGGCAGCGCCCGGGGTGCCGTTGGGCGACGGCGAGAACGTCACCGAGTACGTCGGTGGCGGCGTCGTGGTCGCAGAGCACCGACAGGCAGTACGTGAACAGGCCGTCCAGGTAGGGCTCGTGACGGAAGGGCGGCGGCTGGGTCGGCTCCGGCGGTGAAGTCGCCGGGGTCGCCGGGGTCGGTGGGGTCGGTGGGACCGGCTGCTCGACGACGGCGTCCGGGGCACCGGCCGCGCCCGTCCGCTCGGGACCCGTCCCCTCGGGCCACTCGGCAGCCCCGTCGGCAGGGGCGCGCGCGCTCCCCGTCGGTCCCGCGGCGGGCGTGCGCCCGTGCGCCCGGTGTGCGCCGGTGCGCGATGCGGGGTGTCGCTGGTTGCTGCTGTTCACCTGGCGACCGTAGGCGGCGCGCCGGTGACGGCCCGGAAGCCTTCAGCAGTTTTAGTCCTTACGGGTGAACAGATCGCCACTGCGCTGACAGCCGCCCTGACGACCGGCTCCGCCCGGCGTTGTCGGTGCCTGCCGCTACCGTGGGCGCATGGCTGCCCGCACCGCTCGTTCATCCGCCAAGGACCGGCCGTCCTACCGCTGCACCGAGTGCGGCTACACGACCGCGAAATGGCTCGGGCGCTGCCCGGAGTGCCAGGCCTGGGGGACGGTCGAGGAGATGGGCGGCGCCCCCGCCGTACGGACCACCGCGGCCGGGCGCGTGTCCTCGCCCGCGCTGCCGATCGGTCAGGTCGACGGCCGGACGGCGACGGCCCGCAGCACCGGGGTCGACGAGTTGGACCGCGTGCTCGGCGGCGGCCTCGTTCCCGGGGCCGTCGTCCTGCTGGCCGGGGAGCCGGGCGTCGGCAAGTCGACGCTGCTGCTCGACGTCGCGGCGAAGGCGGCCAACGGGGACCACCGCACCCTGTACGTCACCGGTGAGGAGTCGGCGAGCCAGGTGCGGCTGCGGGCCGACCGGATCAACGCCCTCAGCGACCACCTCTACCTCGCCGCCGAGACCGATCTGTCGGCGGTGTTGGGCCACCTCGACGCCGTGAAGCCCTCCCTGCTGGTCCTGGACTCCGTGCAGACCATCGCCTCCCCCGAGATCGACGGCGCGCCCGGCGGCATGGCCCAGGTGCGCGAGGTGGCCGGGGCGCTGATCCGGGCCTCCAAGGAACGGGGCATGTCCACGATCCTCGTCGGCCACGTCACCAAGGACGGGGCCATCGCGGGCCCCCGCCTGCTGGAGCACCTGGTCGACGTGGTGCTGAGCTTCGAGGGCGACCGGCACGCGCGGCTGCGCCTGGTGCGCGGCGTGAAGAACCGGTACGGCGCCACCGACGAGGTCGGCTGCTTCGAGCTGCACGACGAGGGCATCACCGGGCTCGCCGACCCGAGCGGCCTCTTCCTCACCCGGCGCGCCGAGGCGGTGCCCGGGACCTGTTTGACGGTGACCCTGGAGGGCAAGCGTCCGCTGGTCGCCGAGGTGCAGGCGCTGACCGTCGACTCGCAGATCCCCTCCCCCCGCCGGACCACGTCCGGGCTGGAGACCTCGCGCGTCTCGATGATGCTGGCGGTGCTGGAGCAGCGCGGCCGGATCACCGCGCTGGGCAAGCGGGACATCTACAGCGCGACCGTCGGCGGGGTGAAGCTGACCGAGCCGGCCGCGGACCTGGCGATCGCACTGGCGCTGGCCTCGGCCGCCAGTGACGTGCCGTTGCCGAAGAACCTGGTGGCGATCGGCGAGGTGGGCCTCGCGGGTGAGGTGCGGCGGGTGACCGGCGTGCAGCGCCGGCTCGCGGAGGCGCACCGGCTGGGCTTCACGCACGCGCTGGTGCCGGCGGACCCGGGCAAGGTTCCGGCGGGCATGAAGGTGACGGAGGTCGCGGACATGGGCGAGGCGCTGCGGGCGCTGCCGCGCGGCCGTTCCCGTACGTCGGCCAAGGAGCGCGGGGCGGAGTAGCGCGGCCCCGCCGGCCGATGGCCCCCGAACACCGACCCGGAGCGGAATCCCAGGGTCCGCCAACCGGCGGGGCAGCAGGTCAGGGGCCGTGCGAAGGCATCCGCGGCACGGGTACGGGCCAAGGCACGGCGGGCGCACAGCCCGCGCCGGTAGACTTTGCGCTGGTCCGCCCGGCCGTCCGCACGCCCTCGTGCCCGTGGCGCGGGGCGGTACGACCCGCGACCGGAGGAGTGCAGTGGCAGCCAAGGACGGGGCAGCAGCATCCGGCAAGTCGGGCGCGAGCTCCAAGCAGGAGGCCATGATGCGCGCCTCGCTGAGCGCGGTCGCACCTGGTCAGCCCTTGCGTGACGGCCTGGAGCGGATCGTCCGCGGCAACACGGGCGGGCTCATCGTCCTCGGCATGGACAAGTCCGTCGAGGCGATGTGCACCGGCGGTTTCGTGCTGGACGTGGAGTTCACCGCGACGCGGCTGCGCGAGCTCTGCAAGCTCGACGGCGCGCTCATCCTCGACAAGGACATCACCAAGATCCTGCGGGCCGGCGTGCAGCTGGTGCCGGACGCGTCGATCCACACCGAGGAGACGGGCACCCGGCACCGCACGGCGGACCGCGTGTCCAAGCAGTGCGGGTTCCCCGTCGTGTCGGTGTCGCAGTCGATGCGCCTGATCGCGCTCTACGTGGACGGCGAGCGGCGCGTCCTGGAGGAGTCCGGGGCGATCCTGTCGCGGGCGAACCAGGCCCTGGCCACGCTGGAACGGTACAAACTGCGCCTCGACGAGGTCGCCGGAACGCTCTCCGCGCTGGAGATCGAGGACCTGGTGACGGTCCGCGACGTGACCGCGGTCGCCCAGCGGCTGGAAATGGTCCGCCGGATCGCGACCGAGATCGCCGAGTACGTGGTCGAACTGGGCACGGACGGGCGACTGCTGTCGCTCCAGCTGGACGAGCTGACGGTCGGTATCGAGCAGGAGCGGGAGCTGGTGATCCGCGACTACGTCCCGGAACCGACGGCGAAGCGTTCCCGCACGGTGGAGGAGGCGCTCCCGGCGCTGGACGCGCTGACGCACCCGGAGCTGCTGGAACTGGCGATCGTGGCGCGGGCCCTCGGCTACACGGGCTCCCCCGAGACCCTGGACTCGGCGGTCTCGCCGCGCGGCTACCGGCTGCTGGCGAAGGTGCCGAGGCTGCCGGGGGCGATCATCGAGCGGCTGGTGGAGCACTTCGGCGGGCTGCAGAAGCTGCTCGCGGCGAGCGTCGACGACCTCCAGACGGTGGACGGCGTCGGCGAGGCCCGCGCCCGGAGCGTCCGCGAGGGCCTGTCGCGCCTCGCGGAGTCCTCCATCCTCGAACGCTACGTCTGACCCCCTCGACGCCCCAGGCGCCGCCGAGGCGCCCCCGTCAGTCCTGCTTCAGTCCTGCTTCAGGACGAAGGACGCCTGCGCCACCGGCATGCCCGGGGCCTTGACCTCGACCATGTAGGTGCCGGGGGTCGCGCTGCCCGCCGGCGGCGTCTGGCACTGGTCCGCGGCGCTGAACTTGCGGTCCCATTCCAGGGACTGCTTCGTCTCGCCCTGCGCCGGCACCCGGAAGAACACGTCGGCGGCGCCCGTCGGACAGTCGCCGGAGGACCAGACGGCCTTGGCGCCGGTGGACTGGATGATCGTCAGGACCGCCTGCTTCGGGCCGAGTCCGACCTTGCAGGTGCTGCCGGAGGTGTTGCGGACGAGCAGTTCGAGACGGGGCTTCTCGTTCGTCTCGTACTCGTTCTTGACGCTCTTGACCTCCCACCGCAGCGAAGGCGCCGGGCAGGTGGGCAGCGGGGAGTCCGCCGGCACCTGCGCCCCGCCACCGGCGCCGCCCGAGCCGGCCGACCCCGCGGAGCCGGCCGAACCGGCGCTGCCGCCCGAGCCGTTGCCGCCGCCGGGCTCGCCGTTCTTGCCGGCGCTGCCCGCGCCGCCGTCGGCGCCGGAGCCCGTGCCGGAGCCCGCGCTCGACTCGACGCGTCCGCCCGGGGCCTGACTGATCGCCGGACCCGACGGGGACGGACCCGCCGTGATCGTGCCCTGCGGGCCGGAGCCGTCCCCGCCCTTGCCGTTCGTACTCGACTTGCCCGCGCCGGAACTGACGGTCCATACGGCGAGGAGGGCGAGGAGCGCCACAACGGACGCCAACACGGCCCTCCGTCGCCAGTAGATGGAAGAGGGGAGCGGCCCGACCGGATTGCGCATAGATCCCACGCACCGAACCTTACGAGAACTCGCGCCGCGATCAGCGCCCCCCATGCCGCACAACCGGCAGGTTTTGCCGATGATCATCCTGCGGGAGCAGAGCGGATCGCAAAGTTCCGGCCAAGGGTCTGATGCGACCATGATCCGGCCTTGAGTACGGTCTGTGACCATGGACAGTTCCGACCTCTACCGCGACATCACCGACTTCGCCCGAGACACGCCCCCCTGGGTGCAGTCGGCGTTCGAGGCCGAGACCAAATACGGGCTCCTGCTCTTCGGTGTGCTCTTCATAGCCGTCTGGTGGCGTTCGCGCGGGCACGACGACCGGACCGTGGCGCTCGCCGTCCTGGCGCCGCTCGTCACCGCCCTCACCTACGTCGCCTCCGAGACCGTCAAGTCGACCGTCGACGAGGAACGGCCCTGCCGCGCCGTCGCCGGGGCCGCCGCCTCACTGATCGCCTGCCCGCCCTACGGCGACTGGTCCTTCCCGAGCAACCACTCCGCCATCGCGGGCGGGGCGGCCGTGGGCCTGGCCATGGCCGCGCGCCGGCTGGCCGTGTGGACGCTGCCGCTGGCCGTGCTGATGGCCTTCTCCCGGGTCTTCGTCGGGGTGCACTACCCGCACGACGTGGCGATGGGCCTGCTGCTGGGCGTCTCGCTCGGCGCCCTGCTGATGGTCGCCCTGGCCGGTGTGATGAGTCGGCTCGTGGCCGCCGTACGGGCGAGCCGAGCCCCCGTGGCCGTCTGGTTCACCGGGCCGGGCCCGGCGCGCTGAGCCCGAAACGTGCCAGGATGCCGTCTGCCATGACTGCATCCACCACTCCTTCCCCCGACGTCTCCCACGCGCTGCACTCCCCCGTCATCGCGTGGTTCGACGAGCACGCCCGCGACCTGCCCTGGCGCCGGCCCGAAGCCGGCCCCTGGGGGGTCATGGTCAGCGAGTTCATGCTCCAGCAGACACCCGTCAGCCGGGTCCTGCCGGTGTACGAGCAGTGGCTCGCCCGGTGGCCCCGGCCGGCCGCGCTGGCCGCCGAGGCCCCCGGCGAGGCCGTCCGCGCCTGGGGGCGGCTCGGCTACCCCCGACGGGCCCTGCGCCTGCACGGCGCGGCCGTCGCGATAACGGAACGGCACGGCGGCGACGTACCGCGCGAGCACGCGCAGCTGCTGGCGCTGCCCGGGATCGGCGAGTACACGGCCGCCGCCGTGGCCTCCTTCGCGTACGGGCAGCGGCACGCGGTGCTGGACACCAACGTGCGCCGGGTGTTCGCCCGCACCGCGACCGGGGTCGAGTACCCGCCGAACGCCACCACCGCCGCCGAACGCCGCCTCGCCCGCGCCCTGCTGCCCGAGGACGAGGGGACGGCGGCCCGCTGGGCGGCCGCCTCCATGGAGCTGGGCGCCCTGGTGTGCACCGCCAAGAGCCCGGACTGCGTCCGCTGCCCAGTGGCGGGACTGTGCGCGTGGCGGCTCGCCGGGAAGCCCGCGCACGACGGTCCGCCGCGGCGCGGGCAGACGTACGCCGGCACCGACCGGCAGGTGCGCGGCAAACTGCTGGCGGTCCTGCGCGAGGCGGTCGGCGCGGTTCCGCAGGCGGTCCTCGACACCGTCTGGGACGAACCGGTGCAACGGGCCCGGGCGCTGGACGGACTGGTCTCCGACGGACTGGTGGAGCCGCTCGCGCAGGGCATGTACCGGTTGCCGCAGAGCTGAATCCGCGGCGGTCGCGCACTCCTCGAACCCGGCTCGTAGCTGACTCAACCATTCCGCTTCGAGCCGGGAAACCGCAGCTCAACGGCACTGTTACACAACCTACGGCTGTCCGTGCGTCCACCGAAGGCTCACCCGCACAGTGCCGTGACAACCCCTCCGTACCTTCGGATCCGTAAGACGGCGGAGACGGTTGGACGGCAGCGGAGGCGGTCAGAGATGGCGCACGGCGAGGTGCTCGGTTTCGAGGAGTACGTACGCACCCGGCAGGACGCGCTGCTGCGCAGTGCCCGGCGCCTGGTCCCGGACCCCACGGACGCCCAGGACCTCCTGCAGACGGCCCTCGTGCGCACCTACGGCCGCTGGGACGGCATCGCCGACAAGTCCCTGGCCGACGCCTACCTGCGCCGCGTCATGATCAACACCCGGACCGAGTGGTGGCGGGCCCGCAAGCTCGACGAGGTACCCACCGAGCAGCTCCCCGACGCGTCCGTCGAGGACGGCTCCGACCAGCGCGCCGACCGCGCCCTCCTCATGGACATCCTCAAGGTGCTCGCGCCCAAGCAGCGCAGTGTGGTCGTCCTGCGACACTGGGAGCAGATGAGCACCGAGGAGACGGCCGCGGCGCTCGGGATGTCGACGGGAACCGTGAAGAGCACCCTGCACCGCGCACTGGCCCGGCTCCGGCAGGAGCTGGAGAGCCGTGACCTGGACATGCGCGCGCTCGAACGCGGCGACCACACCAGCCGGTACGAGGGGCGGGAGCGGTGCGCGGCCTGAACGGCCAAGACCTGAGTGACAGAGGCTCCCCCCCGGCCCGCGCCGGGAGGGGGCCGCTCGTACTGGTGTCGGCGGGGACGGTCGTCCTCGTCGGCACCGTGCTGTTCGCGGTCGGTTGCTCCACCGGCGGCAGCGGGCTGCGCGACGGCGGCCCCGCCCACACGGACCAGGTGGCCAGGACGGCCCGGCCCTCCGAGGGCGCGGACACCGCCCCCGTCCCGCCCGGCAACGCGCCCGCCTCGGCGTCCGGCAGCCCCCTCAAGAAGGTCGACGCGGTGGCCCTCCTCAAGGCGGACCCCAAGGTCAGCCCGGCCGTCAAACGGGACCTGAAGCCCTGCACGGGCAAGGAGTACCCGATCGACGTGAGCTACGGGAAGGTCACCGGCGGCGGCTCCGTGGACGTCGTCGTCAACGTCCTGTCGTGCGCGGACGCCCTCGGGCTCGGCTCGTACGTGTACCGGGCCGACGGCGGGAAGTACGAGAATGTGTTCACGGACGAACAGTCCCCCGTCTACGCGGAGATCGACCGGGGCGACCTGATGCTCATCAAACAGGTCTACGGCAAGGGCGACGCCCTGGCCTACCCCTCCGGCGAGGACGTGATCACGTACCGCTGGAACGGGGAGAAGTTCACCGAGCAGGACCGTGTGCACACGGAGTACAGCAACGTGGTCGACGGCGGCGGACAGCCCGCACCGGCCCTGACGCAGAAGAACTGAAGTGAGGCTGGGCATGGCCGAGACCCATGTGCTGTTCGTGGAGGACGACGACGTCATCCGCGAGGCCACGACCCTGGCGCTGGAGCGCGACGGGTTCGTGGTCACCGCCATGCCCGACGGGCTGTCCGGACTGGAGTCCTTCCGGGCCGACCGGCCCGACATCGCCCTGCTGGACGTGATGGTCCCGGGGATGGACGGCGTGAGCCTGTGCCGCCGCATCCGCGACGAGTCCACCGTCCCCGTGATCATGCTGTCGGCGCGCGCCGACTCCATCGACGTCGTCCTCGGGCTGGAGGCGGGCGCCGACGACTACGTCACCAAGCCCTTCGACGGCTCCGTGCTCGTCGCCCGCATCCGCGCCGTATTGCGCCGCTTCGGGCACGCCGGCGGACCGCAGAACGGCGGCCAGGGCGGCGGCGAGGGGGCTGCCGGGGAGCGGGGCGTGCTCTCCTTCGGCGACCTGGAGGTCGACACCGAGGGCATGGAGGTCCGCAGGGCGGGCGCCGCCGTGGCCCTGACGCCGACCGAGATGCGGCTGCTGCTGGAGTTCTCCTCCGCGCCCGGCACCGTGCTCTCCCGCGACCGGCTGCTGGAACGCGTCTGGGACTACGACTGGGGCGGCGACACCCGCGTCGTGGACGTCCACGTCCAACGACTGCGCACCAAGATCGGTCAGGACCGGATCGAGACGGTCCGGGGCTTCGGATACAAGCTGAAGGCATGAGGCGCTTCACCCTCCGTACGGGGATCCGCTGGAAGATCACACTCGCCATCGCCGCCGTGGGCGCCCTCACCGCGGTCGCGCTGAGCCTGGTCGTGCACAGTGCTGCCCGCGTGTCGATGCTGGAGAGCGCCCGCGACGCCGAACTGGAACGCGTCCAGTACATCGCCACGCGCAACGCCGACATGGGCCGCAAGCCCATCTGGGGGGCCAAGCTCAACGACCCCGAACTGCCCCCGCAGCTGCGGGAGAAGGCCCGTTCGGGTCGACGCGGCACCTACGTGCAGGAGCACCCGCGCAAGGCGCCCGAGGTGTGGGCCGCCGTCCCGCTCGGCAACGGGCAGGTGCTCTCCCTGCACCACCCCTTCCGGGAGAGCGCCAACATGGTGCGCGACCTGGACCAGGCCCTCGTGGTCGGCTCCCTCTCCGTCGTCATCGGCGGCTCGGCGCTCGGCGTGCTCATCGGCGGCCAGATCTCGCGCCGCCTGCGCAAGGCGGCGGCCGCCGCGCAGCGCGTGGCGCACGGGGACCCCGAGGTCCGGGTGCGGGACGCCGTCGGTGGCGTCGTACGGGACGAGACGGACGACCTCGCGCGGGCCGTGGACGCCATGGCGGACGCCCTCCAGCAGCGGTTGGAGGCGGAACGGCGGGTCACCGCGGACATCGCGCACGAGCTGCGGACCCCGGTCACGGGCCTGCTCACCGCGGCGGAACTACTGCCTCCGGGCCGGCCGACGGAGCTCGTACGGGACCGGGCACAGGCCATGCGGGCGTTGGTCGAGGACGTGTTGGAGGTGGCCCGGCTGGACAGCGCGTCCGAGCGGGCCGAGCTCCAGGACGTGGCGCTGGGCGAGTTCGTGAGTCGGCGGGTGACGTCGCTCATGCCCGAGGCGGGCGTACGGATCGTCGCGGACGAGATCGTCAGCACCGACCCGCGCCGGCTGGAGCGGATCCTCGGCAACCTGCTGGCCAACGCCGCGC
This sequence comes from Streptomyces sp. NPDC001568, assembly GCF_042893755.1. Taxonomy (NCBI): domain Bacteria; kingdom Bacillati; phylum Actinomycetota; class Actinomycetes; order Kitasatosporales; family Streptomycetaceae; genus Streptomyces; species Streptomyces sp. NPDC001568. Next base: position 23,690 of record NZ_JBIAVF010000036.1, read on the forward strand.
GGTACGGGCAACCGCCGATCCAGGTCGACATCGAGGGCCGCGTCGTGCGCGTCCGGGACCACGGGCCGGGCTTCCCCGAGGCCCTGCTCCGGGAGGGCCCGAGCCGTTTCCGGACCGGGTCGACGGACCGGGCGGGCGTCGGGCACGGGCTGGGCCTGACCATCGCGGAGGGCCAGGCGCGGGTGTTGGGTGCCCGGCTGACGTTCCGCAACGTCGCGGCGCCGGGCGGCGCCGACGGCGAGGGGGCGTCGGCGGGCGCGGTGGCGGTGTTGTGGCTGCCGGAGCACGCGCCGACGGCGACGGGGAGTTTCCCGATCATCAAGCTGCCGGGGTGAGTTGGGGCGCCGGAGCGCCCCTGGGTCCGCGCGGGCCCGGGCGGATCGCGACCGGATCGGAACCATCGGCCGTTCGTTCGGTCGCGGCGATGTTTTAGCATCCGTGCCATGACTGACGGTACGGATCGCCCGCACAGCCCCCAGCCCGACCCCGCCGCCGGGAGCGGCGGCGGCTACGGATTCCCGCAGGGGATACCCGGCGGGTACGGCGGCCGGCCGGGCTCGGGGCAGCCCGGTTCCGGCGTGCCGGGGCCCGCGCAGCCGAATCCGTACCAGCAGGAGCCCCCGCAGGGGCAGCCGCAGCCGGGCCGGCCGCTGGGGGTGTTCCCGCCGGCGGAGCCGTTCGCGCCCGCGGAACCGTTCCCGCCGGCGGAGCCGTTCGGTCCGGGGCCGGGACCCGCGCCGGAGTCCTTCGCCTCGTCCTCGCAGCCGGACTGGCAGGCGATGGCCGACCGCAGCGAGGCGCAGCAGCGCAAGCGGCGGCTGTTGACCGTCGGGATCGGGTCGCTGGCCGTGGTGCTGGTGGCCGCGGGTACGGCGTTCTTCCTACTCAAGGGGTCCGGGGAACCCACGGACAAGCCGACGGCGGCGGCCTCGGGCTCACCGAGCCCTTCGGAGCAGTCCTCGGAGCCCCCCGAGTCGAAGACCCCGGAGGACGACTCCCCCACGGTGGCCGGCGAGCCGAACCTGCTGCGCGACCGCAACGGTCGGATGGGCATCGCCCTGGGCCCCGGCGCCTCGCTGGGTGAACTCTCCAAGCGGACCGAGGTCAGGTTCAAGGGCACGGACGACTCGTACGCCCAGGGCGCCGAGGCGGCCGTGGACGTCACGAAGAGCTTCACCGTCTCGACCCGTGCCTACAACGTGGCCGAGACCGGTTCCCGGATGGCGGTGAGCCAGGGCGACGGGGTCTCGTACTCGTTCGAGCTGGGCTTCGAGGTCGTCAACGGCAAGAAGGCCTGGGTGTTCCGCGTGCAGACCGGCGACAAGGGCCAGGCGGCGACGGCGCAGCAGGTCGTCGCGGACAACGTGGAGACCGTCCGGAACTGGGCCCTGCTGACGGGCACGTACGACGCGGAGAAGAAGACGATCGCGCTCTGGGTGGACGACAAGATGGTCGGCCAGGCGCAGGTCTCGGGCATCTGGGCGGGCCCCGGGCCGCTCCAGCTGGGCCGGGCGCGCCACCACGGCATCTGGAGCGCGGCGTGGGACGGGCCGCTCGACCACATCCGGGTCTTCGGCCAGGCCCTGGGCCAGGAGCAGATCACGGGGCTGAAGAACAACAAGCTCGACAAGAGGACCAAGCCGACGCACGCGTGGCTGATCTGATCCCCTGCCGGCATGCGCCCCCCGGAGCCCGTACGGCCCCTGGGGCGGGCGCGGCGTCGACGATCCCTTAGAGGCTGACGCCGGCGTTGCGCAGGAAGGTCACCGGGTTGATGGCCGAGCCGTAGTTCGGGGTGGTGCGGATCTCGAAGTGCAGGTGCGGGCCGCTGGAGTTGCCGGTGTTGCCGGACAGCGCGATCCGCTGGTCGGCGCCGACCTTCTGGCCGACCTTGACCTGGATCTTCGACAGGTGCGCGTACTGGGAGTACTTGTTGTTCGCGTGCTTGATCACGATGGCGTTGCCGTAGGCGGGGCCGTCGCCGCCACCGTTCGGGCCGGCCTTCACGACGGTGCCGGCGGCAGCGGCGGCCACCGGGGTGCCGACGGGGACGGCGAAGTCCTGGCCGGAGTGCTTGTGCGACCACATGCTGCCGCCCTTGCCGTAGGTCGCGGAGAGCGTGTAGCGCTTGACCGGCTTCTTCCAGGTGGTGTTCTTGCCACCGGCGGCCTTGGCGGCGGCCTTGGCCTGCGCCTGGGCCTGGACGGCGACCAGTTCGGCGGTGCCGGAGACGGCGGCCGGCGCCGTGTCGGCGAAGGCCGCGTTCGCTCCGGCCCCGAGAGCCAGCACCGCACCGAGTCCGGTGGCGACGACGGCGAGACGGGTACGACGGGTGCTGACGCGGTTCGCGGACATGTGGAGACCTCCGGGGCCGGGGACAAGGAAGTGAATCGGGCAAGAAAGGACCCGGCTCTGCGGCGTGAAGCCGTCGGTGCCGGGCTTGCTCCACCTTGGTAACCCGAGCCCCCGGACTTCCCCAAACGTCCCCGTTACTACCCGGACTCGTAGCGAACCGGAGGACAAGCTTCCTGTTGACGCCTCCCAGGCTGGGCCTGGAGGTGGACAAAAGGGACGTCAAAATCTACGAGAGGTCCTAGTAGGTCCGATTTGTTCTGTGCGGCTTGTCACCGGCCCCCACCCCCCACTGAGACCCGGGTCACCACGACCAACACCCCTTCCCCCACGCCCTGTCCACCCCCTTGCCCACCCTGCCCACACCCACTCCCCCGACCCCCGGCCCGGTGCGGGGCTCCCCGCCAAGGCCGGGCCCTGGTGAAGGAACTGCGCGAGGACCCCGGCGCCGGCCGGGACGGGGCTCCACCCCAGGGCCGGTGCTGGGCCCACACCAAGGCTCGGACAGGGCCCGCACCAGCGCCGGGGCCAGGCGCCCACACAGGGCCGGGACGGAGCCCGCTCCGGGGGCGCAGGGATGAGGCGGGGGGGGGAGCGGCCCCTGACCACGGCCGCAGGCCACCGCGAGAGCCGGGACGGCCCGGGGGCCCACGCCGGAGGCCGGGCCGGGCCCGCCCGGGGCGGGCAGGACCCCGGAGCCTGCCCCCGCAACGGAAAAGGGGCGGCCCCGGGACTGTGAAGTCCCGGGGCCGCCCCTTGTCCTGCCAACCAGCGGCTAGCGCCTACGCACCCTTGGAGAGGTCCGGGCCGGAGCCCGTCGCCTCGATCGGGGGGAGGTCGGGCAGCGCCGACTTCTCCTCGCCGCGGAAGGTGAACTTGGCTTCCTCGCCCTCACCCTCCACGCCGACGACCACGATGTGACCGGGACGCAGCTCACCGAAGAGGATCTTCTCCGACAGCAGGTCCTCGATCTCGCGCTGAATGGTCCGGCGCAGCGGGCGCGCACCCATGATCGGGTCGTAGCCACGCTTGGCCAGGAGCATCTTCGCGTCACCGCTGAGCTCGATGCCCATGTCGCGGTCCTTGAGACGCTCGTCCACCTTGGCGATCATCAGGTCGACGATCTGGATGATGTCTTCCTGCGTGAGCTGGTGGAAGACGACCGTGTCGTCGACACGGTTGAGGAACTCGGGCCGGAAGTGCTGCTTGAGCTCTTCGTTGACCTTTGCCTTCATCCGGTCGTAACCGGTCTTGACGTCGCCCTGGGCGGCGAAGCCCAGGTTGAAGCCCTTCGAGATGTCCCGCGTACCCAGGTTGGTCGTCATGATGATGACCGTGTTCTTGAAGTCCACGACCCGGCCCTGGGAGTCGGTCAGACGACCGTCCTCCAGGATCTGGAGAAGGGAATTGAAGATATCCGGGTGCGCCTTCTCGACCTCGTCGAAGAGGACGACGGAGAACGGCTTCCGGCGGACCTTCTCGGTCAGCTGGCCGCCCTCTTCGTAGCCCACGTAGCCGGGGGGCGAACCGAAGAGACGCGAAACCGTGTGCTTCTCGCTGAACTCCGACATGTCGAGGGAGATCAGCGCGTCCTCGTCGCCGAAGAGGAATTCGGCGAGCGTCTTGGAGAGCTCGGTCTTACCGACACCGGACGGGCCGGCGAAGATGAACGAGCCACCGGGACGCTTCGGGTCCTTCAGACCCGCACGGGTACGGCGGATGGCCTGGGAGAGCGCCTTGATGGCGTCCTTCTGGCCGATGACGCGACGGTGGAGCTCGTCCTCCATGCGCAGGAGGCGGGAGGACTCCTCCTCCGTGAGCTTGAAGACGGGAATGCCGGTCGCGGTCGCGAGGACTTCGGCGATGAGCTCGCCGTCGACCTCGGCGACGACGTCCATGTCGCCGGCCTTCCATTCCTTCTCGCGCTTGGCCTTCGCGGCGAGCAGCTGCTTCTCCGAATCACGGAGCGAAGCCGCCTTCTCGAAGTCCTGGGAGTCGATGGCCGACTCCTTGTCGCGGCGCACGCCCGCGATCTTCTCGTCGAACTCGCGGAGGTCCGGCGGCGCGGTCATCCGACGGATGCGCATCCGGGAGCCGGCCTCGTCGATCAGGTCGATCGCCTTGTCCGGCAGGAAGCGGTCCGAGATGTACCGGTCCGCCAGCGTCGCCGCCTGGACGAGGGCCTCGTCCGTGATGGAGACGCGGTGGTGGGCCTCGTAGCGGTCGCGCAGGCCCTTGAGGATCTCGATCGTGTGGGGGAGGGAAGGCTCCGCCACCTGGATCGGCTGGAAGCGGCGCTCGAGGGCCGCGTCCTTCTCGAGGTGCTTGCGGTACTCGTCGAGCGTGGTGGCACCGATGGTCTGGAGCTCACCACGGGCCAGCATGGGCTTCAGGATGCTCGCGGCGTCGATCGCGCCCTCGGCGGCGCCCGCACCCACGAGGGTGTGGAGCTCGTCGATGAACAGGATGATGTCGCCGCGGGTGCGGATCTCCTTGAGGACCTTCTTCAGGCGCTCCTCGAAGTCACCGCGGTAGCGGGAACCCGCCACCAGCGCACCCAGGTCGAGGGTGTAGAGGTGCTTGTCCTTGAGGGTCTCGGGCACCTCGCCCTTGACGATCGCCTGGGCCAGGCCCTCGACGACGGCGGTCTTGCCGACGCCGGGCTCGCCGATGAGGACCGGGTTGTTCTTGGTCCGGCGGGACAGCACCTGCATGACCCGCTCGATCTCCTTCTCGCGCCCGATGACCGGGTCGAGCTTGGATTCACGAGCGGCCTGCGTGAGGTTGCGGCCGAACTGGTCGAGGACGAGCGAGGTCGAGGGGGTTCCCTCGGCCGGGCCGCCTGCCGTGGCCGACTCCTTGCCGCCTCCGGTGTAGCCGGAAAGCAGCTGGATGACCTGCTGCCGGACCCTGTTGAGATCGGCTCCCAGCTTCACGAGGACCTGGGCGGCGACGCCCTCGCCCTCGCGGATCAGGCCGAGCAGGATGTGCTCGGTGCCGATGTAGTTGTGGCCGAGCTGGAGGGCCTCGCGGAGCGAAAGCTCCAGGACCTTCTTCGCCCGCGGGGTGAAGGGGATGTGGCCGGACGGGGCCTGCTGCCCCTGACCGATGATCTCCTCAACCTGCTGGCGAACAGCCTCGAGCGAAATCCCGAGGCTCTCCAGGGCCTTAGCGGCGACACCCTCACCCTCGTGGATCAAGCCCAGGAGGATGTGCTCGGTGCCGATGTAGTTGTGGTTGAGCATCCGGGCTTCTTCCTGAGCCAGGACGACAACCCGCCGCGCGCGGTCGGTGAACCTCTCGAACATCGTTTATCGCTCCTCAGAGCGGTCGGGCAGTTCGGGGTCGGTCCCCGCCCTGTCCTACCGCATGCTAGTCCCGTGAGGCGGGACAGCTCATTCCAACTGCCGACATCCGTCCACGGCTCACCCCCACATCGGTGAGGAAAACCGGCTGTAAGAGCCGACTACTGCTCCAACCCGATCCTGCGAGACGATGTTCCCGCAGGCCAGGCAGATACCCATCACAGGTGTACGCCGATGGCGAACGGAAGCCGCCCAAATCAGCGTGTCGCCCCGATCCACTAGGAATGTCTTACCCGTAAGGACTGACACTCCATGCCGGTGGGCACCGTTCCCTCCGCTACGGGCGAACACGCTTGTGTCCCGAATGTGGGACTCCACTCTGCGGACGTTTACGTTCCGCATTGTTTCCGCCGCACTGCGTAACCCCGGAGCGTTCCGCGGAGTTGCTCGGGCATGGCCGTCAGCTCCGCGAGCTCCGTCAGTTCCGCCGGCCCCGTCGGTTCCGTCGGCGTGCCGCCGCCCCGTGTCCCGCCCGAGCACGACCTCCACGCAGCGTGGTCCCACTGGTACGAGGGCGTCCTCGGTTGGAAGCCGGCCGGCGGGTCTCCCGCACAGCTCGTCACCGGTGTCCGGTTCGACGTGCTGGAGCTGCCGGCGGATGCCGGGGCCGAGGTGCTGCGCAGGCCCGTCCCCACCGGTCCGGTGGCGTTGATGGGGCGCAGGATGCGCTTCCTGGTCGCTCCGGGGTCCGCCGAGGAGTTGGAGGCGCTGCTCGACTGGCTGGAGTGGGGCGGGGTGCCCCTCGACCTCGACGCCGTGGGCATCGGGGGCAGGATCACCGCTCCCGTACCGCCGGGGTGGTCGCAAAGCCCTCGGGGGGCCGCCGTGTGGCTGCGGCCCCCCGAGCTGGGGTGCGAGGCATCGCTGCCGTCCCTACCCGGTCCCGAACGGAGCTCCGGTCCCGGACTCGTACGACTGGTGGCCGCGGCGGCGACGGAATGCCACCGCGCCCGCCTGTGGCGGCGTACGCCTCAGCCCCTGGCTTCGTAGGCCTCTCGGATCTCGGCCGGAACGCGGCCTCGATCGTTCACGCTGAGACCCTTGGCCTTCGCCCATGCGCGGATCTCGGCGGTGTCCGGGCTGCCGGACGAAGCCGCGGCGCGGCCCTTCGTACGGCCGGCGGACGCGCGTCCGCCGGTGCGGCGGCCGCTCTTGGTGTACGGGTCGAGCAGCCCGCGGAGCTTTTCAGCGTTGGCGGTGGTGAGGTCGATCTCGTAGGTCTTGCCATCCAGAGCGAACGTCACGGTCTCGTCCGCCTCGCCACCGTCGAGGTCGTCGACAAGAAGGACCTGAACCTTCTGTGCCACCGGATTTCCTTTCATCGAAAATGCAGTACGCGGAAAGGAAACCGCTTTTGCCAGGAAAACACAAACCCCCGGCGAGAGGTTCAGGAGCGCAACAAGGCGGGAAACGTGCGCGATTCGGACATAGGCCACAGGGCGTCGGGGCCCTGAAAAAGCCGTCGTGATCGTTCACAGGTGGAGAAGCATCCGACTGTTGCCCAAGGTGTTCGGCTTCACTCGTTCGAGACCGAGGAACTCGGCGACACCCTCGTCATAGGAACGCAGGAGCTCGATGTAGACATCGGTCTCGACCGGGGTCTCGCCGATCTCGACGAAGCCGTGCTTCGCGAAGAAGTCCACTTCGAAGGTCAGGCAGAATACCCGGCTCACCCCGAGCCGACGGGCCGTCTCCAACAACTTGGCGAGCACCTGATGTCCTACGCCGACGCCCTTCAACTCGCGGTCGACGGCGAGTGTGCGTACTTCCGCGAGGTCTTCCCACATGACGTGGAGAGCCCCGCACCCCACGACCTGACCGTCGTCGTCGCGTTCCGCGACCCAGAACTCCTGGATGTCCTCGTAAAGGACCACCGGGGCTTTGTCGAGGAGGATCCGCTGCTGCACGTACTGGTCGAGCAGGCGGCGCAGCGCCGGAACATCACGGGTGCGCGCGCGGCGGATGGTCACTGTTTTCGCGTCTGCGGCGGAAAGCTCTCCCATACCCGGACGCTATCGCCCCGGCTCGGGTTCGTGCGCGCCGGACTCCCCTTCCGGTTCGGCGGGGGCGGGCTCGGGATCCGCGGGAGTCCCCGGATCGTCGTGCTGAACTACGCGCATGGCGTCGCGGAGGGCTTCGCGCTGTTCCTGGGACATCATGCCGAAGAAGGCGACGAGAGCGGCGGCCGGGCTGTCACTGGTCGACCAGGCTTCGTTCATCAGTGCGGCCGAGTAGGCGGCGCGGGTGGAGACCGCCGTATATCGATAGGCGCGGCCTTCGGCTTCCCGGCGGACCCAGCCCTTCTGATGGAGATTGTCCATAACCGTCATGACCGTGGTGTACGCGATGGACCGTTCCTGCTGGAGGTCTTCCAGGACTTCCCGAACGGTGACGGGGCGGTTCCATTGCCACACCCGCGTCATGACTGCGTCTTCGAGTTCTCCCAAGGGGCGAGGCACAACAGCACGATAGTGCGGAATCGACCGAATTGCCCGACCATTCGTCGGGCAACGCGCGGCCAACCGGTTCGACGGCCGCGGTCGGGGCGCCCGCCGCGGTCGCGCGCGCCGCCGGTCGCGCCCTTGTGCGGGCCCTTGCACGCGCCCCTGTGTGCGCCCCTGGTCGCGCCGCTACTTCTGCGGCTGCTGGGCGGCCTCGGCGCGGGCGATCACGGCGTCGACGGCGGCGTCTTCCTTGTTCTTGTTGGCACCGCCCTGGCTCTTCACGATCGTCACGACGAGAGCGATGAAGAACGCGGCCATCACGACGGGGGGCACGAGCGCGGATACGTAGTCCATGCCCCCAGCGTAGCCAGTGCCGTGACCGGAAAGGTGTGCCGGGTGGCGGTGTCCGGAGCGGTGCGTCGCGCGGCGCAGGGGCCCACGGCCCCTCGCCGGTCGCGACCTAGCCGACGGCGCGTCCGGCCGCCGGCGGCGGGGTCGGCTTGCGGCGCGGCGGGAAGACCTCGCCGGGTGTCGGGACGGGCCGCGCCGGCTGCCCGGGGCGCGGCTCCTCGGGCTTGCGGTCCGGGGTCGGCTTCGGCTGGGGCTGCCCCGAGGTCGGGGCCCCGGCGGAGCGGGGCTGCCCGGGGGTCGGGTCGCCGGCCGGGCGGGCCTCGTCGCGGCCGCCGGCCAGGGCCAGCAGTCGGGTGCGGGGTGCGGGCGCGGCGGCCGACAGGCGACGGCGTACGGAGCGCTCCGCGACGGTCCGGGCCCGGGCGAGGACCGCGGCCGCGACGGGGTTGCCGCGCAGGGCGCGCAGGGCCGCGAGGTCGTCGGGGACCGGCTCGTACCCGGCGGCCAGGGCGTCCTGGAGCAGTTCCAGGTAGCCGGGGAGGCTGCCGGGAAGGGCGTCCCGGTAGCGGGCCAGATCGGCCAGCAGGAAGGCTCTGAGCCGGCCCGCCTCCGCTACCGCGTCGTCCACCGACGCCGCGAGGCGCAGGCAATCCTGGACCTCGGCGGCCGTCAGGGGGGCCGAGGTGGGCTGGAGGGCGTGGGCGAGGAGGCGCCTGAGCACGAGCAGCTCGGCGGCGCCGAACGCCATGCCGCCGCGGGATCCGTAGGGCGTGGGCATGCGCCGAAGATACGCGCTAATCGGACAAAATCCCCCCAGGGTGGGGAATTTCGGCGCGGCGGGAACCGCGGCGGGATCGCTGCGGGACCGCTGCGGGAACCCGGCAGGGCACCGGCGGGTATGCCGGTGAGGCGCCGGTGCGGATGCCGGTGGGCGCCGGTGCGGATGCCGGTGGGCAGCGGTGAGGCGCCGACGGCGCCGCATTCCGGCGCCTCACGCGGCCCTCGAACCGTCCTCCGGCGATCGCCCGCCCGTTCCCGGGCGGCTCTCAGTCGGGGGTCTTCACCGAGTGCAGGAAATCGGCCCAGGCGGCATGCGTGGTGGCCATCACGAGGTGCGCGGGGTCGGCCCGGTCGGCGACCCGTACGAGCCTCCCGGGGGCGGCCGCGACGTAGACGCAGGCGTCCCCGTCGCCGCAGTAGGACGACTTCTGCCAGGCAGGCCGGGCGGCGTTCTCGGTCATCGTGTCTCCTCCGCCGTGGACGAGGGTCAGGGGGTTCTCGACCGGCACGCTATCCCCGCCCGAGTCGCACTCCGGCCATTTCCGCCAAAATCACAGCGCAAAAATTACCAACGCCGTATGAAGGGCCCCGCCGCGGGGTCGGCGCGGATCGGTCACCTCGGGAGCGGGAGCCCGTGCGTCCGACGACGCCGCCCGGGCCGACCCGTCGGATCGAAGCCGACGGTTCGAAGCCGACGGTTCGAAGCCGACGGTTCGAAGCCGATCGACCTGACCGGGGTGGGGGCGGCGCCGGGGGCCGGACACGCGACGGCCCCCGACCGGGTGGGCGGGGGCCGTCGGGCACGCGCGCCGGCGCGGCGCGGGAACCGCGCGTCAGGCGAACTTGGGCGCGTTGCGCTCGTACACCAGCCGCAGGCCGATCAGCGTCAGCCACGGCTCGTGGTCGTCGATCACCGAGGACTCGCCGAGGACGATCGGGGCGAGCCCGCCGGTGGCGATGACGCGCACGTCGTCCGGGTCGCCGCCCGGGCCCGCGAGCTCCTTGGACATCCGGGCGACGATCCCGTCGACCTGGCCCGCGAACCCGTAGACCACGCCCGACTGCATCGCCTCGACCGTGGACTTGCCGATGACGTTCCGCGGCCGGGCCAGCTCGATCTTGCGCAGTTGCGCCCCGCGCACGCCGAGCGCCTCCATCGAGATCTCGATGCCCGGGGAGATCACCCCGCCCACGTACTCGCCCTTCGCGGACACCGCGTCGAAGGTGGTCGCCGTACCGAAGTCGACGACGATCGCCGGGCCCCCGTACAGCTCGGCGGCGGCGACCGCGTTCACGATGCGGTCCGCGCCGACCTCCTTCGGGTTGTCCATCAGGATCGGCACGCCCGTCTTCGTACCGGGCTCCACCAGCACCGCCGGGACGTCGCCGTAGTAGCGGCGGGTGACCTCGCGCAGCTCGTGCAGGACGGAGGGCACGGTCGCGCAGATCGCGATGCCGTGGATGCCGTCGCCCAGCTCGGTGCCGAGCATCGGGTGCATCCCCATCAGGCCCTGCATCAGGACGGCCAGCTCGTCGGCCGTCCTGCGCGGGTCGGTCGAGATGCGCCAGTGCTCGACGATCTCGTCACCGTCGAACAGGCCCAGGACCGTGTGGGTGTTGCCCACGTCGATGGTGAGGAGCACCGCTTACACCGCCTCGCGCAGGTCGAGCCCGATGTCCAGGATCGGCGAGGAGTGCGTCAGGCCGCCGACCGCCAGGTAGTCCACGCCGGTCTCCGCGTAGCCGCGGGCGGTCTCCAGGGTGAGCCGCCCCGAGGACTCCAGGGTGGCGCGGCCCGCGACGAAGGCGACGGCCTCCTTCGTCTGCTCGACGGTGAAGTTGTCCAGCAGGATCAGGTCGGCGCCCGCGTCCACGACCTCGCGGACCTGGTCCATCGTGTCGGCCTCGACCTCGACCGGCACCTCCGGGAAGGCCTCGCGGACGGCCTTGAAGGCCTGCGCGATGCCACCGGCGGCGATCACGTGGTTGTCCTTGACCAGCGCCGCGTCCGACAGCGACATGCGGTGGTTGACGCCGCCGCCGCAGCGGACCGCGTACTTCTCCAGGGAGCGCAGGCCCGGCGTGGTCTTGCGGGTGTCGCGGACCTTCGCGTCGGTGCCCTCCAGGACGTCCGCCCAGCGGCGCGTGGCCGTCGCGATGCCCGACAGCCGGCACAGGATGTTCAGGGCGCTGCGCTCGGCGGTCAGCAGGTCACGGGTGCGGGCGCGCACGGACAGCAGTACGTCGCCCTTCGCGACCCGGTCGCCGTCCTCGGCGTGCCGCTCGACCTCGAAGGACTCCGTGCAGACGACGGAGAACACGGCCTCGGCGATGCGCAGGCCCGCCACGACGCCGTCCTCGCGGGCCACGAAGTCGGCGATCGCCTCGGCCTCTTCGGGGACGGTGGCGACGGTGGTGACGTCGACGCCGCCGTCCAGGTCCTCCGACAGCGCCATGTGCGCGATGTCCTCGACCTCGATCGGGTCCAGGCCCGCGTCCTCCAGGAGCTGCGCCAGCGCCGGGTCCAGGCCGGACTCCTCGCCCTCGCCGCAGCCGCAGTCGTCGCCGCAGCCGCCTTCGTTCTGGTCGATCAGGGGAAGTTCGGGGGTGCTCACGTCACTGCTCCATGCTCGGGGGGTTGAGGGGGACGTCGACGGACGGGAAGTCCGCCGAGTCGGTGGGGGTGACGACCAGGGCGCGCTTGCGCGTCGCCGACAGTCGCACCACGAGGTGGCGGCGCCAGTCGGCGTCGTCGCGGTCGGGGTGGTCCTCGCGCCAGTGGCAGCCGCGGGTCTCCGCGCGCCGCTGGGCGGCGGCGACCAGGACCCGCGCCACGCACAGCAGGTTCGTCGCCTCCCAGGTCTCCACCCCCGGTACAGCCGTCTTGCCGTGGCTCTCCAGCTCGCCCAGCGCCCTCGCGTACAGGGTCTCCAGGGCCTCGGCGGCCGCGGCCAGCGAGGCGGCGGAGCGGAGCACGCCCGCGCCGTCCGTCATGATCCGCTGGACCTCGTGGCGCGCCTCGGCCGGCTGGAGGGGGCCGGTGGCGGGCGCCGGGGTCTCGGGGCGGCTGCCGGACGGCGTGCGGGCGACGATGTCGTCGGCGATCCGCTCGGCGAAGACCAGCCCCTCCAGGAGGGAGTTCGAGGCCAGCCGGTTCGCGCCGTGCACGCCCGTGCAGGCCACCTCGCCGCACGCGTACAGGCCGGGGACCGTGGTGCGGCCCTGGAGGTCCGTCCGTACGCCGCCGGAGGCGTAGTGCGCGGCCGGCGCGACCGGGATGGGCTCCGTCACCGGGTCGATGCCGTGGGACCGGCAGGCGGCCAGGATCGTCGGGAAGCGCTGCTCCCACATCTCGGCGCCGAAGTGCCGGGCATCGAGGTACATGTGCTGGACGCCCTGCTCCTGCATGCGGCGCATGATGCCCTTGGCGACGATGTCGCGCGGGGCCAGCTCGGCCAGCTCGTGCTGCCCGGTCATGAAGCGCACGCCGTCCGCGTCGACGAGGTGGGCGCCCTCGCCGCGGACCGCCTCCGACACCAGGGGCTGCTGGCCCTCGGCGTCCGCGCCGAGGAACAGCACGGTCGGGTGGAACTGCACGAATTCGAGGTCGGAGACCTCGGCGCCCGCGCGCAGGGCGAGGGCCACGCCGTCGCCCGTGGAGACCGACGGGTTGGTGGTGGCGGAGAAGACCTGGCCCATGCCGCCGGTCGCGAGGATCACGGCCGGCGCGTGGACGGCGCCGACGCCGTCGTGCTGGCCCTCGCCCATCACGTGCAGGGTGACGCCGGCCGTACGGCCCTCGGCGTCCTGGAGCAGGTCCAGGACCAGCGCGTTCTCGACGGTCTCGATGCCGGCGGCGTGGACCGCCTCGACCAGGGCCCGGGAGATCTCGGCGCCGGTGGCATCGCCGCCCGCGTGCGCGATGCGGCGCCGGTGGTGGCCGCCCTCACGGGTCAGCTCTATCTCGCCGGTCTCCGCCGAGGTGTCGAAGACGGCTCCGGTCGCGATCAGCCGGCGCACCGCGTCGGGACCCTCGGTGACGAGGAGCCGGACGGCCGCCTCGTCGCACAGGCCCGCGCCCGCGACCAGGGTGTCGTCCAGGTGCTGCTCGGGGGTGTCGCCGTCGCCGAGCGCCGCGGCGATGCCGCCCTGCGCCCAGCGGGTGGAGCCGTCGTCGAGCCGTGCCTTGGTCACCACGACCGTACGGCGGCCCGCGGCGGCGCAGCGCAGCGCCGCGGTCAGCCCCGCGACACCGGATCCGACGACCACGACGTCCGCTTCGACGGCCCAGCCGGGCGCCGGGGCGTGCAGTCGTATGCCGGTTCCGGTGCCGCTGCTGTGCGCAGGGCCTCTGCCTGTGGTGCTCACGCGTGTGCTCCGAATTCCAATGGGATGTTGTCGATCAGCCGGGTCGTGCCGACCTTCGCCGCGACGGCCAGCACGGCCCGTCCGGTGAAGCCGTGGCCGACGTCGGCGAAGTCCTGGGGGTCCACCAGCGCCAGGTAGTCCAGCACCAGCGGCGGCTCGTGCCGGCCCGCCTCCTCCAGGATGTGGCGGGCCGCCGCCCGTACCGCGTCCGGCAGTCCGGAGCGCGCCGCCGACACGGCGTGCGCGTCGGCGGAGGCGCGGATCTCGCCGAGCCGGGCCAGGGCGGTCGCCCGCTCGTCGCTCGCCGGGGCGGCCTCGGCGCGGGCGCGCAGCGCGGCCTGGGCGGCGAGCCGGTCGCGGCCCGCGAACAGGGCCCGGGACAGGGACAGGGCCGTACGCCGCTCCTCGGCGGAGAGGTAGCGGTTGCGGGACGACAGCGCGAGACCGTCGTCCTCGCGGACGGTCGGTACGCCGGCCACCTCCACGGGGAAGTTCAGGTCGGTCACCATGCGCCGGATCAGGGCCAGTTGCTGGGCGTCCTTCTGGCCGAAGAGGGCCAGGTCGGGGCGGGTGAGGTGGAGCAGCTTCGCGACGACGGTGAGCATGCCGTCGAAGTGGCCGGGGCGGGTGGCCCCTTCGAGGCGCTCCCCCATGGGTCCGGCCGCCACCCGCACCTGCGGGGCGCCGCCCGGGTAGACCTCGTCGACGGCGGGCGCGAAGACGGCGTCCGCTCCGGCCTCCCCGCAGATCACGAGGTCGGCGTCGAGGGTGCGGGGGTAGCGGTCGAGGTCCTCGTTCGCGCCGAACTGGAGCGGGTTCACGAAGACGGTGACCACGACCTGCCCCCGCGGGCCGGCTTCCTCGCGGGCGGTACGGATCAACGTGGCGTGGCCCTCGTGCAGGGCGCCCATGGTCATGACGACGGCGCGGCGGCCGGTCCGGGGAAGCGCGTCGAGCTCTGCGGCGGTGTTCAGCAGGAGCGGGCCGGTCATCGCTCGTCACCCTCCGGTTCGGCGGCGTCCCCGGGGCCGGTCCCGGGGCCTGCGCCGGTGTCCGCGAGGACGCCCAGCAGGTCCTCGGCGAGCTCGGGCTTGAGCAGTCCGTGCGCGAGGGCCCGGTCGGCGGTGGTGCGGGCCATCGCCAGGTAGCCGGCGACGGTGGCCGGGGCGTGCTTGCGCAGCTCCGAGACGTGCGCGGCGACGGTACCGGCGTCTCCTCGGGCGACGGGCCCGGTGAGGGCGGCGTCACCGGAGCGCAGCGCGTTGTCGAGGGCCGCGCCGAGCAGCGGGCCGAGCATCCGGTCGGGGTGTTCGACGCCCGCCTTGCTCAGCAGCTCCATCGACTGGGCGACCAGGGTGACCAGGTGGTTCGCGCCGAGGGCGAGGGCCGCGTGGTACAGCGGACGGTCGCCCTCCGCGATCCACTCGGGTTCCCCGCCCATCTCGATGACCAGGGCCTCCGCGGCGAGCCGCAGCTCGTCGGGGGCGGTCACGCCGAAGGAGCAGCCCGCCAGGCGCTGCACGTCGACCTCGGTGCCGGTGAACGTCATCGCGGGGTGCAGGGCCAGCGGCAGGGCGCCCGCCCGGCGGGCCGGGTCCAGCACGGAGGTCCCGTACCGGCCGGAGGTGTGCACGAGGAGCTGGCCGGGCCGGACGGCCCCGGTCTCGGCGAGCCCCTCGACGAGCCCGGGCAGGGTGTCGTCCGGGACGGTCAGCAGGACCAGGTCGGCCCGCTCCAGCACCTGCGCGGGCGGCACGACCGGTACGTCGGGCAGCATCCGCTCCGCGCGGCGCACGGAGGCGTCCGAGACGGCGGACACGGCGACGGGGCGGTGCCCGGCCTGCTGGAGGGCCCGGGCCAGGGCGGGGCCGACACGACCTGCGCCGACGACGCCGACGGCGAGCCGGGCGGGGCGGTCGGACGGATCCCGGGACTCCGTCTGATGGGGTGCGTTCACGCGGGGAAAGCCTTCCGTTCCAGTCCGCGGGGGGTACCGGACGATACGCCGCCATGCTAGCCCCTGGGGGGCGGGGGCGATCGGCGGCGAGGACGGGCCCCCGGGGGCGGGGGCGGGCGGCTCCGGGGGCTCGGGGCGGGCGGGCGATCGGCGATGATCAGGGGCATGACTGACGACGCGGAACGCGGGGAGCGGCTGCTGGCGGCATGGCGGGGGGCCGACCGGACCCTCTCGCACAGCCTGCTGGAGCCCACGGTCGGTGAACTGCTGGCGGGGCTCGCCGAGGCCCCGTACGACATGGACGCGCCGGCCGACCTGTACGGCGACGGCGTCGTCGGCGACCTGGAACGCCGCGTCGCCGAACTGCTGGGCACCGAGGACGCCGCGTTCTTCCCCTCCGGAACGATGGCCCAGCAGATCGCGCTGCGTTGCTGGGCCGGCCGCACCGGGAGCCCGGTCGTGGCCCTGCACCCCATGAGCCACCCGGAGCGTTGGGAGGGCGGCGCCCTGTCCGTCGTCTCCGGGCTGCGCACGGTCCACCCGGTGGCGGAGGCCCGCCAGCCCACCGCCGCCGAGGTCCGCGAGCACCCGGAGCCCTTCGGCACCCTGATGCTGGAGCTGCCCCTGCGCGACGCCGGGTTCCTGCTGCCCGCCTGGGAGGAGCTGACGGAGCTGGTCGACGCCGCCCGGGAGCGGGACGCCGTGGTCCACTTCGACGGAGCCCGGCTGTGGGAGACCACCGTCCACTTCGGCCGACCGCTGCCGGAGATCGCGGCGCTCGCCGACTCCGTGTACGTCTCCTTCTACAAGTCGCTCGGCGGCCTGAGCGGCGCCGCCCTGGCCGGCTCCCGGGCCTTCGTCGAGGAGACCCGGATCTGGCGCCACCGGTACGGGGGCCAGATCTTCCGCCAGTTCCCGCAGGCCCTGTCCGCCCTGGCCGGCCTGGCCGAGGAACTCCCCCGCCTGCCGTCCTACGTCGCCGGGGCCCGGATGGTCGCCGAGGCCCTGCGGGAGGGCTTCGCCGAGGCCGGCCTGCCCTGGTTCCGGATCAACCCGGAGGTGCCGCACACCCACCAGTTCCAGGTGTGGCTCCCCTACGAGCCGGACCGCCTCACGGAAGCGGGCCTGCGCCTCGCCGAGGACACCGGCACGGTCCTCTTCCGCCGCTGGTCCCCCGACGGCCCCCCGGGCCTGGCGATGACGGAACTCGAAGTCACCGCCCCGGGCCTGACCTGGACCCCGAAGGGCGTCCGGGAGGCGGTGGCGGGCTTCGTGGAACGGCTGGGCGGGGCGTAGGGAGTTGAGCGGGGGAAGCGGGGCGTGGGGAGCGGGGGCGGACGTACGCTTCCCGCATGGGGGACGTTGAGGCGCAGGACCGTCGCGGGAGCGGGGGATCGGACGCGTCGCACGCCGACTGCCGCCGTGTCCACGGACACGAGGCCCGTGCGCGGTGCCTTCCCGAGCCGTGGATGTGCGACGTCTTCCTGGTCGACGGCAGCCTGCGCGACATCCGGGTCCTCGACGTCGAACGCGCTGACTGGATCGCGGTCCTCGACCACCTGCGGTCCGTGGCCGACGTGACCGAGGTGGAGCATCCGTACGCCCAGCTCGATCCGGTACGGCCCGCCGTGGCCGACCTCTTCCGCGCCCAGTGGGACGAACCGGAGGGGCAGGGAACGAACTTCGCCTTCCGCGCCCGGTTCGACGGCGTGTGGTTCTGCGCGCTGCCCTACGACGAGGAGGAGATCGAGTTCTCCCTGTGGCCGGACGACGTCGTCGACGGAGCCGACGTGGCGGCCGTGCTGCGCTTCCTGACCGAGGTGGGCACGGCCTGCGGACGCCGCGTGCTGCTCACCGGCGAAACCACCCGGTACCACCCGAACCTGCCCACCCTGATCCACCACGACCCCACGACGGGCCTCAGCCACGGCATTTGACGGGTGTGGGGGGGGCTGCGGGGGCGGGGGGCGGGCGGGGCGGTTCGGAAGGGGCGGCGGCGATGCGCAGGCGGGTGGGGCGGGGTGCCCGTGATCCGGATCGGGGAGGGTTTGGTGGTTTCCCGCCGGTCTCATCGTCTCTTCGTGGCGGGCCGGTCCCTCAAGGGCGCTCC
>NZ_JBIAVF010000037.1:0-37173 GCF_042893755.1 Streptomyces sp. NPDC001568
TGGTCCTCCGCACCGTCACCGGCCAGGATCCCGACCAACCGGCCCAGGGACCGGTCATCGGCCTCCGACGGCAGGTCGACCAAGCCGCCCCAGCGCTCGCCGTGCTCCAGCGCCACCACCCGGCCGAGTCCCCAGACGGGCGCCTGCGCGGGGTCGGTGGCCTGCTCGGAGCGCGCCACGGAGACCGCGTCCCGGGTGGCACACCACAGCGGGGCGTTCACCTCGGCGTCACCGAGGGCTTGGACGAGGGCGAGGGTGTCGATCACACCCGGGGCCGCGTCGGTCCCGGCGGAGGTCACCAGCGACAGCACACCGGCCGGCGCGGGGCCGTCGGTGAGCGCCGCCCGGATCCGCCCGGCCAGCTCGGCCCGCGCATCGTCGGTGCGGGGTACGGCGACCTGGCGTACGTCGGCGCCGTGTTCGGCGAGGGTACGCAGGACGGCTTCCGCCGGCGCGGCACCCGCCGGGTCCTCGGGGACCGCGACCAGCCAGGTACCGGACAGACGGGGAGCGGAGGTGGGTTCGGGAGCCGGCTTCCAGGTGATCCGGTAGCGCCAGCCGTCGACCGTGGACCGCCCCTGGCTCTGGCGCCGCCACGAGGACAGCGCGGGAAGCAGCGCGGCGAGGGCCTCATCGGCGTCGATGTCCAACTCGGCGGTGAGGGCGGCCACGTCGTGGGTGTCAACGGCCGCCCAGAACCGGGCATCGGCGGCGCCGGCCGGGTGGACGGCGGCTTCGGGCTCCACGGCGGTGCCGCTCTCGAGCCAGAAGTGGTCCTGCTGGAAGGCGTAGGTGGGCAGGTCCACGCGCCGGGCACCCGTACCGGCGAACACCGCGTCCCAATCGACCACCGCACCGCGGACCCAGGCCTCGGCAAGCGACGACCAGAACCGCTCCAGGCCGCCTTCGTTGCGGCGCAGCGAGCCGAGCACGGCCGCCTCGCGGCCCGCGTCCTCCACGGTCTCCTGCATCCCGACCGCGAGGACCGGATGGGGACTGGACTCGATGAACACACCGAAACCCTGATCGAGGAGGGTACGGGTGACCTGCTCCAGCTCCACGGTCTGCCGGAGGTTACGGAACCAGTACCCGGCATCCAGCTCCGGTCCGTTGACCCACTCCCCCGTGACCGTCGACAGGAACGGCACCCGCGCGGCCCCAGGAACGATCGGCGCGAGCAACTCGGCCAGCTCGTCCTTCAGCAGATCGACCTGCGCCGAGTGCGACGCGTAATCCACCGCGATCCGCCTGGCACGAATGCCATCCACCTCGCAGGCGGCCAGGAGCTCCTCCAACGCCTCGACCTCACCCGACACCACCACCGAGGACGGACCGTTGACAGCAGCGACAGAAACCCGCGCCTCACCCCACCGCGCGATCCGCTCACGAACCTCAACCGCCGACAGCGGCACGGAAACCATGCCACCCAAACCGGCCAGCACCCGACCGATCGCCTGACTACGCAAAGCAACGACCCGGGCCGCATCCTCCAACGACAGGATCCCCGCCACACACGCGGCAGCGATCTCACCCTGCGAATGACCGATCACCGCACCCGGACGCACACCCGCCGCCCGCCACACCTCGGCCAACGACACCATCACCGAGAACAACGCCGGCTGGACCACATCCACCCGCTCGAGGGACGGCGCGCCCTCCACACCCCGCAAAACATCGACCAACGACCAGTCCGTGAACGGCTCCAACGCCTTCGCACACGCATCGATCCGCTCCGCGAACACCGCGGACGAGTCCAACAGACCCGCCGCCATCCCCACCCACTGCGAACCCTGACCCGGGAACACGAACGCGGTCCTGCCACCGATCACCGAACCGGTCACCACACCAGCGGCCATCACACCCGACGCCACCGCACCCACACCCGCCACGTGGTCACCCAGCACCACCGCCCGGTGATCCAAACCCGCACGCGAGGACACCAACGACCAACCCACATCCACCGGACCCACACCCACCGCACCCGGCAACCACCCCGCCAGACGCTCAGCCTGCGCCCGCAACGCCATCGCACTCTTGCCCGACAACACCCACGGCACCACCGGCAAACCCACACCCGCACCCGCACCCGGCTCCGGCGCCTCCACCTCCGGCGCCTGCTCCACGATCACGTGCGCGTTCGTCCCACTGAACCCGAACGACGACACACCCGCACGACGCGGGGCATCGGTGCGGGGCCAGGCGGTGGTCTCGCCGATGAGCGAGACGGCGCCCGCGTCCCAGTCGACGTGCGGGGTGGGCTCGTCGAGGTGGAGGGTCTTCGGCACGATGCCGTGGCGCATCGCCTGGACCATCTTGATGATGCTCGCGACACCGGCCGCGGCCTGCGTGTGGCCGATGTTCGACTTGATGGAGCCGAGCAGCAGCGGCCGGTCGGCCGGGCGATCCTGGCCGTACGTGGCCAGCAGCGCCTGGGCTTCGATCGGGTCACCGAGGGTGGTGCCCGTGCCGTGGGCCTCGACGACGTCCACGTCGGCCGCCGCCAGGCGGGCGTTGGTGAGGGCCTGGTGAATGACGCGCTGCTGGGACGGGCCGTTGGGCGCCGTGAGGCCGTTGCTCGCGCCGTCCTGGTTGATGGCGCTGCCGCGGATCACGGCCAGCACGGGGTGTCCGTTGCGCTGTGCGTCCGACAGCCGCTCCACCAGGAGCATGCCGACGCCCTCGCCCCAGCCGGTGCCGTCGGCTGCCGCCGCGAAGGGCTTGCAGCGGCCGTCGGAGGCGAGGCCGCGCTGACGGCTGAACTCGGTGAAGGTGGCGGGGGTCGCCATGACGGTGACACCGCCGGCCAGCGCCATGGTGCACTCGCCGGCCCGCAGGGCCTGCACGGCGAGGTGCAGGGTGACCAGGGAGGACGAGCAGGCGGTGTCGACGGTGACGGCCGGGCCTTCCAGGCCGAACGTGTAGGACACCCGGCCGGAGGCGATGCTTCCGGAGCTGCCGGTGCCGAGGAAGCCTTCGACGCCCTCGGGGACGGAGTCCAGGCGGGCGGTGTAGTCGTGGTACATCACGCCGGCGAAGACGGCCGTCCGACTGCCGCGCATCGACGTCGGGTCGATGCCGGCCCGCTCGAACGCCTCCCACGAGGTTTCCAGCAGCAGGCGCTGCTGCGGGTCCATCGCCATGGCCTCGCGCGGCGATATCCCGAAGGGCGCCGGGTCGAAGCGGGCGGCGTCGTAGAGGAAACCGCCCTCGCTGACGTAGCTGGATCCGGCGCTGTCGGGGTCGGCGTCGTAGAGCGTCTCCACGTCCCAGCCGCGGTCGGCGGGGAATCCGGAGATCGCGTCGCGGCCGTCGGCGACGAGCTGCCACAGGTCCTCGGGGGTGCGGACACCACCCGGGTAGCGGCAGCTCATCGCGACGATCGCGATGGGCTCCTGGTTCTGTTCCTCGACGTCACGCAACCGCCTGCGGGCCTGGCGCAGATCGGCGGTCGCCCGCTTGAGGTAGTCGCGAAGCTTGTCCTCGTTCACCATGTGCGTGGGCTCCATGCCAGAGAGGCGGTCGTACGGGTCTGTCCGTGGTGGTCGGGGGCCGCCGGGCGGGCACGGATCGTCGTGCCGCGCCCGGCGGGCTCGGGCGCTTGGGTTCAGGAAGCGCCGAGTTCGTCGTCGAGCAGGTCGAAGAGCTCGTCGTCGGTGGCCGTGTCGAGGTCGTCGTCGGTGTCCTCGTCGGCCGTGGTGCGGCCGGTGTCCTGGCCGGTGTGCCACTTGGCCATGAGGGCCTGGAGGCGCATCGTGATCCGCGAACGGGTGACGCTGTCGGCGTCCGTCGCCTCCGCTGCCCCCAACGCGGCTTCCAACCGGTCGAGTTCGTCGAAGACGGCGGGGCCGTCACCGTCGAGGGCGAGTGCGGTGCGCAGATATCCGGCGAGTTGCTCGGGGGTCGGGTGGTCGAAGATGAGCGTGGCCGGGAGTCGTAGTCCGGTGGCCGCGCCGAGGCTGTTGCGCAGTTCGACCGCGGTCAGCGAGTCGAAGCCGAGTTCCTTGAACGCGCTGCCCGGTTGGATGGCGGCAGCACCACTGTGACCCAACACCCGGGCGACGTGGGTGCAGACCGTGTCGAGCAGCACCCGGTCCCGTTCGGCGGGCGGCAGTTGGGCGAGCCGCTGCGCCGTCGATCCCGGGGTGTCCGTGCTCGCGCCGCCGCTCGTCCTGCGCCGTACGGGTGTACGGAGCAGGCCGCGCAGCAGCGGTGCGACGTGGTCGCCGGCCCCGGCCCGCAGTGCGGCCAGGTCGAGTCGGGCGGGCACGAGCAGGCTCGGGGTCCGCGGCTCGTCGTCCTCGTGCGGGGCCGTCGTGGCCCGCACGGCGGCGTCGAAGAGGGCCAGTCCGTCGGCCTGCGACAGCGCGTTCATGTTGCCGCGTTCGAGGCGCTGCCGGTCCTGTTCGTCGAGTCCGGCGGCCATGCCGGCCTCGTCGTCCCACAGGCCCCAGGCGAGCGAGAGTCCCGCCAGTCCCTGGGCCCGGCGGTGCTGGGCGAGCGCGTCGAGGAAGGTGTTGCCGGCCGCATAGTTGGCCTGTCCGGCGTTGCCGAACACGCCTGCCGCCGAGGAGAACAGGACGAACGACGCCAGGTCGAGTTCCCGGGTCAGTTCGTGCAGGTTCCAGGCCGCGTCGGCCTTGGGCCGGAGCACCTTGGTGACCCGTTCGGGGGTGAGCGAGGTGATCGTGCCGTCATCGAGGACACCGGCGGTGTGCACGACCGCGGTGAGCGGGCGTTCGGCCGGTACGGATTCCAGCAGTGCGGCGAGGGCGTTCCGGTCGGCGGCGTCGCAGGTCGCCCAGGTGACGCGCGCGCCCAACATGGCCAGTTCGTCACCGAGTTGGGCCGCGCCGGTCGCCGCGCCACCGCGGCGGCTGGTGAGCAGCAGGTGACGCACGCCGTGCTCGGTGACGAGGCGCCGGGCGAGGAGGCCGCCGAGGGTGCCGGTGGCTCCGGTGATCAGCACGGTGCCCTCGGGGTCCGGGCCCGGGCCGGCGGGGACGGCGTCCGACTGCGCGGGCTCGGCCGGGGCAAGGGTGGCGCGGGCCAGTCGGGGGGCGCGTACGACCCCTTCGTGGACCGCGAGTTGGGTTTCATCGGTGGTGAGCGCCGCGGGCAGGACCCGGTGCGAGCCGTCCTCCTCGTCGAGGTCGATCAGGACGAACCGGTCGGGGTGCTCGGCCTGGGCGGAGCGCACCAGGCCCCATACCGCCGCCTGCGCGAGGTCGGTCACGTCCCCTTCGGGGTCCGTGGCGACGGCGCCACGGGTGACGACCGCGAGCCGGGACGCGGCGAACCGCTCGTCGGCGAGCCAGCCCTGGACCAGTTCCAGGGCGTGGCCGGTCACGGCGTGCGCGGCGGTGGCCGGGTCGGTCGGCGCGAGGTCGACGGCCGGGGTGACGAGGACCGTCTCCGGTACGTCCTCCCCCAGGGCCCCGGCGAGGTCGAAGGCCTCACCGAGGGCGCTCAGGTCGGCGTGGGTCGCCTCGGCGGCGTCGTCGAGGACTCCGGCGCGTTCCAGGGCGGCTCCCACCTTGAGCGGGTCCGCGCCGAGCAGCGCCCATCGGCCATCGGACGGCGACTGCGCCGTGGTGAGGGGCAGGGTGGTCCAGTCGATGCGGAACAGGGACTCGCGTACGGGGCCGGCGGCGATGCCGTCGGTGGCCAGGGGGCGCAGGACGAGCGAGTCGACGCTCAGGACGGGCTGCCCGTCCCCGTCCCACAGGGTCAGGGCGACGGCGTCCCGGCCGGCGGGTGCCATCCGTACGCGCAGGACGGCGGCGCCGGCCGCGTGCAGTCGGACGCCGTCCCAGGAGAAGGGAAGCCGTGCGCCCTGCGGGCCTTCGGGGAAGAACTCCCCTACGCCGACGGCGTGCAGGGCGGCATCGAGGAGCGCCGGGTGGAGGCCGTACGCGGTGGCTTCCGCGAGGCGCTCCGCGTCGAGGGCGACTTCGGCGTACACCTCGTCGCCGAGCCGGTGGGCGCGGCGCAGGTTGCGGAAGGCGGGGCCGTAGCCGAGCCCGATGGCGTCGAAGCCCTCGTACAGCCCGTCCACCGGGCAGTCGACGGCGCCGGCCGGCGGCCACTGGGTCAGGGGTTCGACGCCGGTGTCGGTGTCCTGGGCGTCCGGGGCGAGGACGCCGTCGGCGTGCCGGGTCCACGGCTCGTCGGGGGCGGCCCGTTCGGGGCGCGAGTAGACCTGGAAGGCGCGGCGTCCGTCGGTGTCGGGCTCGGCCACGGCGAGCCTCAGCTGTGTTCCGCCCGTCTCGGGGAGCACCAGGGGTGCTTCGAGGATGAGGTCGTCCAGTCGGCCGCAGCCCGCGTGGTCGCCGGCGCGGACGGCCAGTTCCACCAGCGCGGCGCCCGGCAGCAGGACGGCGCCCGCGACGCGATGATCGGCCAGCCAGGGGTGGGTACGGAGGGAAAGCCGCCCGGCGAACAGGAAGCCGTCCGAGTCGGGAAGGTCGACGGCCGCTCCGAGGAGCGGGTGCGCGGTCGCGCCGAGTCCGGCGGAGGCGACGTCGCCCGCGAGGGCCTGGGCGGGCGCCTCCAGCCAGTAGCGCTGCCGCTGGAAGGCGTAGGTGGGCAGGTCGACGCGGTGGGCGCCGGTGCCCGAGTAGTACGTCTCCCAGTCGACGGGGATTCCCCGCAGGTGGGCGCGGGCGAGGGCCGCGGCGAGGGTGGCTTCCTCGGGGCGACCGGCGCGCAGCACGGGGACGAAGGCCGCGTCGGCGGGCTCGTCGCGGGTGAGGCAGTCCTGCGCGAGGGCGGAGAGGACGCCTTCGGGGCCGAGTTCGAGGTAGGTGGTCACCCCGGCGGCTTCGAGGGCGCGGACGCCGTCGAGGAAGCGGACGGTTTCGCGGACGTGGCGGACCCAGAAGTCCGCGGTGCCCATCTCACCGTCGCCGACGAGGCGACCGATGAGGTTCGAGACGATCGGAATGCGCGGGGCGGTGTACGTCAGGCCTTCCGCCACGCGGCGGAAGGCATCGAGCATGCCGTCCATGTGCGGCGAGTGGAAGGCGTGACTGACGGTGAGCCGCTTGACCTTCCGGTCGGGGAAGGCCGCCACGACCACCGTCGCGGCGTCCTCGTCACCGGCGATCACGACGGAACGCGGGCCGTTGACGGCCGCGATGCTCACCCGGTCGGTCAGCAGCGGCAGGACCTCGTCCTCCGATGCCTGGACCGCGATCATCACACCGCCGGTCGGCAGTGCCTGCATCAACCGGGCTCGGGCGTCGACCAGTTCGCACGCGTCGGCGAGCGAGAGCACCCCGGCGCAGTGCGCGGCGGCGATCTCACCGATGGAATGTCCGGCCACGAAGTCCGGCGTCACACCCCACGACGCGAGGAGCCGGTACAGCGCCACCTCGACGGCGAACAATGCGGGTTGGGTGTACCGCGTCTCGTCCAGCAGAGCCGCCTTCGCCCCGAACAGCACCTCGAGCAAGGGAATTTCGAGGTCGAGCCGCTCCGCCACCGCGTCCAGTGCGGCGGCGAACGCGGGGAAGGTTTCGTACAGTTCGCGCCCCATGGCGAGGCGCTGGCTGCCCTGTCCGGTGAACAGGAAGGCGAGCTTGCCGACGGTCGGTGAGTCCTCCAGCACGCCGGCCGGCAGGTCGCCCTCGGCGAGCGCGGCGAGACCGGCCAGGAACCCGTCACGGTCCCCGGCGACGACGGCGGCCCGCCGGTCGAGGTCGGTCCGGGTCGTGGCCAGGGCGTAGCCGATGTCGGTCGGCGACAGGGCGGGGTGTTCGGCCACGTGCGCCGCCAGGCGGGCGGCCTGGTCGCGCAGGGCGTGCGGGTCCTTCGCCGAGAGGAGCCACGGCACGCTGCCGGGCGCCCGTGCGGGTTCGGGCCGGGCATCGGGCCCGGTCGGCTCGGGGGCCTGCTCGATGATGGCGTGGGCGTTGGTGCCGCTGAAGCCGAACGAGGAGACGGCGGCGCGGCGCGGTCGGCCGGTCTCCGGCCAGTCCGTGGCCGACTCCAGGAGGGTGACGGCGCCGGCCGTCCAGTCCACGTGCGGGGTCGGCTCGTCCACGTGCAGGGTCCGGGGCAGGACGCCGTGGCGCATCGCCATGACCATCTTGATGATCCCGGCGACGCCGGCGGCGGCCTGCGTGTGGCCCATGTTGGACTTGATGGAGCCCAGCAGCAGCGGCCGGTCCCCCTCGCGCTCCTGGCCGTACGTGGCCAGCAGTGCCTGGGCCTCGATCGGGTCGCCGAGGGTGGTGCCGGTGCCGTGCGCCTCGACGGCGTCCACCTCGGCGGCCGACAGGCCCGCGTTGGCCAGGGCCTGGCGGATGACGCGCTGCTGGGAGGGCCCGTTCGGGGCGGTCAGCCCGTTGGAGGCGCCGTCCTGGTTGATCGCCGTGCCCCGGACCACGGCCAGCACCGGGTGTCCGTTGCGGCGGGCGTCGGAGAGCCGCTCCACCAGCATGACGCCGGCGCCCTCGGCCCAGCCCGTGCCGTCGGCGTCGGCCGAGAAGGCCTTGCAGCGGCCGTCGGCCGCGAGGCCCCGCTGCCGGCTGAACTCCACGAACGCGGCCGGGGTCGCCATGACGGTCACACCGCCCGCGAGGGCGAGTTCGCACTCGCCGTTCCGCAGGGCCTGCACCGCGAGGTGCAGGGCCACCAGGGAGGACGAGCACGCCGTGTCGACGGTGACGGCCGGACCCTCCAGGCCGAAGGTGTAGGACAGCCGGCCGGAGATGACGCTGCCCGCGTTGCCCGTGCCGAGGAACCCCTCGACGCCCTCGGGCAGTGCCGTGAGCCGGGAGGCGTAGTCCTGGTACATGACGCCGGCGAAGACACCGGTCCGGCTGCCGCGCAGCGACCGGGGGTCGATGCCGGCCCGCTCGAAGGCCTCCCACGACGTCTCCAGCAGCAGCCGCTGCTGCGGGTCCATCGCCACGGCCTCGCGCGGCGAGATCCCGAAGAACGCCGGGTCGAAGGCGGAGGCCTCGGAGAGGAAGCCGCCCTCGCGGGCGTAGCTCGTGCCCTCCCGGCCGGGGTCGGCGTCGAAGAGGCCGTCCACGTCCCAGCCCCGGTCGTCGGGGAATCCGGAAACGACGTCCCGTCCGTCCAGGACGAGCCGCCACAGGTCCTCGGGCGACTGGACGTCCCCGGGGTAGCGGCAGCCCAGGCCGACGATCGCGATGGGTTCGTCGTCGCGGACGGCGACGGAGACCGCCGCCCGTGGCGTCGCGGGCGCCGCTCCGAGGAGTTCGGTCCGCAGGTGCTCGGCAAGGACGACGGAGGTCGGGTAGTCGAAGACGAGGGTGGCCGGCAGGCGCAGGCCGGTGGCCGCTCCGAGCAGGTTGCGCAGTTCGACGGCGGTCAGCGAGTCGAAGCCCAACTCGCGGAAGGACCGGTCCGCCTCGACGGACTCGGGCCCGGCGTGACCGAGCACGGCCGCGACCTGGGTCCGCACCACATCCAGTACGTACGCGGCCTGTTCGGCGTCCGTCAGGCCGATGAGCGCTCGGGCAGCGGTGTCGCCGATCTCGGCGGCACCGGCGGCGCGGCGGGTGGGTGTGCGGACGAGACCGGAGAGCAGCGACGGCAGCATCCCGGTGCCCGCCTGGACACGGAGCGCGGCCAAGTCCAACTTGACCGGCACGAGCAGCGACTGCCCGGTGGCCGACGCGGCGTCGAACAGAGCCACCCCCTCGGCGGCGGACAGCGCGCTCACCCCACCCCGACCGAGCCGGGAGACGTCGTCCGAGTCCAGGGCGCCGCCCATGCCGCCGACCTCGGCCCACAGGCCCCAGGCCAGCGACGTGGCCGCCAGACCCTGGGCATTGCGGTGCGCGGCCAAGGCGTCCAGGAACACGTTGCCTGCCGCGTAGTTGGCCTGTCCCGCACCACCGAACACACCGGCCGCGGACGAGAACAGGACGAATGCGGACAGGTCCAGGTCACTGGTCAACTCGTGCAGGTTCCACGCCGCGTCCACCTTCGGACGCAACACCGCCGACAACCGCTCGGCCGTCAGGGACCCGATGACGCCGTCGTCCAGCACACCGGCCGTATGCACCACACCCGAGAGCGGATGCTCCGCCGGGATCCCGTCCAGCACGGCCGCCAGCGCGGCACGATCGGCGACATCACAGGCCGCCCACGACACCTCGGCGCCCAGACCGGCCAACTCCGCCGACAGCTCGGACGCGCCGTCGGCCGCCTCACCCCGACGACTGACCAACAGCAGGTTCCGAACACCGTGCTCGGACACCAGGTGACGGGCGAACAACCCACCCAGCGAACCACTCGCACCCGTCACCAGCACCGTGCCGTCGGCACCCCACGCGGCGGCCGGGGCCCCGGCGGCCGACGCACGCGCCAACCTCGGTACCAGGACCGCGCCCTCGCGCACCGCGACCTCGGACTCACCCGAGATCAGGGCGGTGACGAGAGCCTGCTCGGGCAGGGCCGGCGCGTCGGCGTCATCCAGGTCGACCAGCGCGAACCGTCCGGGGTGTTCGGTGGCGGCGGACCGGATCAGGCCCCACAGCGCGGCGCCCGCGAGATCGCGGACGGGTCCGGCCGTCGGACCGTGCGCCGGCATGGCGCCACGGGTGACGAACACCAGGCGCGAGGCGCCGAACCGTTCCTCGGCGAGCCAGGCCTTGACGAGGGCCAGCGCCTCGGCCGTCCGGGCGTGCACCGCTTCCGGGAGCACGGCGTCGGCGGTCGTCGGGTCCGTGGTGACGAAGACCAGGTCGGGTACGTCGCCCTCCGCAGCCGCCAGCGCGCTCGGATCGGCGTACGCGGTGCAGTCCAGGCCGGTTACCGGCCCGCCCACGACGGCCCGTGAGACGGTGTCGGCGGGTGCCCGGTCCGTGGGGAGCGTCGTCCACTCGACGCGGTAGAGGGAGTCCGGGCGGCCGTCGCGGGCTACCGCGCCGATCTGCTCGGGTGAGACCGTTCGCAGGGCCAGCGAGTCCACCGAGGCGACGGGCCGTCCGGTGGGGTCGGCCAGTTCGAGGGAGACGGCGCCCCGACCGGCGGAGGCCAGGCGGACCCGGGCGGTCGCGGCGCCGGTCGCGTGCAGCCGAACGCCGCCCCACGCGAAGGGCAGTCGGGCTCCCTGCGCGGTGTCGGCGTCCGCACCCGTGGTGAGGGAGGCGTCGAGTGCGAGGGCGTGCAGTGCGGAATCGAGCAGTGCGGGGTGCAGCCCGAACGCTTCGGCTTCGTCCTGCGCCCGGCCGGTCAGGGCGAGTTCGGCGAACAGTTCGCCGTCGCCGCGCCAGGCCGAACGCAGGGCGCGGAACAGGGGCCCGTACGCGAGTCCGGCGGCGTCGAGCAGTTCGTACGCCTCGTCCACCGGGACGGGGGTGGCGCCGGCGGGGGGCCAGACGTCGAGGTCGGCGCCGGCGGCGCGCACCTCGTCCGTCAGCAGTCCGGCGGCGTGCCGCAGCCAGGGTTCGTCCTCGGCGCCGGCCGGGCGGGAATACACGGCGACCGGGCGGCGGCCCGCCGGGTCGGGAGCCCCGACGGTGACCTGGACCTCGACGGCGTCGCCGGAGTCCGGCAGGACCAGTGGTGCCTGGAGGGTCAGCTCGTCCAGGGCGGGGGCGTCGACCCGGTCGCCGGCGTGCAGGGCGAGTTCGACGAGGGCCGCGCCCGGGACCAGGACGGCTCCCATGACGGCGTGGTCGGCGAGCCAGGGGTGGGTGCGCAGGGAGAGCCGGCCGGTCAGGACGTGGCCGTCGGCGTCCGCGAGGGAGACGGCCGCGCCCAGCAGGGGGTGCCCGGCCGCCGCGAGGCCGAGTCCGGTGGCGTCGCCGGGCAGCGGGGTGCCCGTCTCCGGCCAGAAGCGCTCCCGCTGGAAGGGGTAGGTGGGCAGGTCGACGCGGCGGGAGCCGGTCCCGGCGAAGTAGGCGGTCCAATCGATGGTGGCACCGCGGGCGTGGGCCCGGGCGAGCGCCGAGGTGAGGGTCTGCGGCTCGGGCCGGTCGGCGCGCAGCGTCGCGGTGAAGGCGGCCGTGGTCCCGTCGGTGACGCACTCCTGGGCGAGGGCGGACAGGGTCCCGTCGGGGCCGAGTTCGAGGTACGTGGTCACGCCTGCGGCCTCCAGGGCGCGGACGCCGTCGAGGAAGCGCACGGTCTCGCGGACGTGGCGGACCCAGAAGTCCGCCGAGCCCATCTCGCTTTCGGTGACGAGGGCTCCGGTGAGGTTCGAGACGAGCGGGATGCGCGGGGCGCCGTAGGTCAGCCCCTCGGCCACCTCGCGGAAGGCGTCGAGCATGCCGTCCATGTGGGGCGAGTGGAAGGCGTGGCTGACGGTGAGACGCTTGGTCTTGCGGTCGGTGAACGATGCGGCGACGGCCGTCGCCGCGTCCTCGTCTCCGGCGATCACGACCGCCTGCGGGCCGTTGACGGCGGCGATGCTCACCCGGTCCGTGAGGAGCGGGAGGATCTCCTGCTCCGTCGCCCGAACGGCGATCATGACGCCACCGGTGGGCAGCGCCTGCATCAACCGACCGCGCGCCCTGACCAGTTCACACGCGTCATCCAGGGTGAGGACCCCCGCGACGTGCGCGGCAGCGATCTCACCGATGGAGTGACCGGTGACGAAGTCCGGGCGCACGCCCCATGATTCGAGGAGCCGGAACAGGGCCACCTCGACGGCGAACAGCGCCGGTTGGGTGTACTCCGTACGGTCCAGCAGTGCGCTGTCCGTCCCGAACAGCACATCCTTCAGAGGAAGTTCGAGGTCGAGCCGGTCGCACACCGCGTCGAGGGCGGTCGCGAACACCGGATGGGCGTCGTACAGCGCGCGCCCCGTCCCGAGCCGCTGGCTGCCCTGGCCCGTGAACAGGAAGGCGGTACGGCCGCTCCTGCCGGCCGTGTCCCGGATGAGTCCGGGAGCGGTGCGGCCGTCGGCGAGCGCGTCGAGGGCGGTGGTGGCCGTGGCGCGGTCCGTCGTCACGATGACCGCGCGGTGGTCGAAGCCGGCGCGGGTCGTGGCCAGGGAGTGGGCGAGGTCGGCGAGTTCGAGGTCGGGGTGGGCGTCCAGGTGGGCGCTCAGGGCGCGGGCCCGGTCGGCGAGGGCCTGCCCCGTGCGGCCGGACAGCGGCAGCGGGAACCCGCCGGGGGGCGGGGCGGTGGCCGCCCCGACACCGGTCTCGGTGTCGGCGGGGGCCTGCTCGATGATGGTGTGGGCGTTGGTGCCGCTGATGCCGAACGAGGACACGCCGGCCCGGCGCGGGCGGCCCGTCTCCGGCCACGGCACCGACTCCGTGAGGAGGCTGACGTGGCCCGCCGACCAGTCCACGTGCGGTGACGGCGTCTGCGCGTGCAGGGTCCTGGGCAGTACGCCGTGGCGCATCGCCATGACCATCTTGATGATCCCGGCGACACCGGCCGCGGCCTGCGTGTGCCCGAGGTTCGACTTGATCGAGCCGAGCAGCAACGGCCGGTCGGCGGGCCGGTCCTGGCCGTACGTGGCCAGCAGCGCCTGGGCTTCGATCGGGTCGCCGAGGGTCGTGCCGGTGCCGTGGGCCTCGACGGCGTCCACGTCGGCGGCGGTCAGCCCCGCGCCGGCCAGCGCCGCACGGATGACCCGCTGCTGCGAGGGCCCGTTCGGCGCGGTCAGGCCGTTGCTCGCGCCGTCCTGGTTGACGGCCGAGCCGCGGACGACCGCCAGCACCGGGTGGCCGTTGCGGCGGGCGTCGGACAGCCGCTCCACGAGCAGCATGCCCGCGCCCTCGCCCCAGCCGGTGCCGTCGGCGTCCGCCGAGAAGGCACGGCAGCGGCCGTCGGCCGACAGGCCGCGCTGACGGCTGAAGCCGACGAACGTGCCCGGGGTGGCCATGACGGTGACACCGCCGGCCAGGGCGAGGTCGCATTCACCGGTGCGCAGCGACTGGATCGCCATGTGCAGGGCGATCAGCGAGGACGAGCAGGCGGTGTCGATGGTGACGGCGGGACCTTCGAGGCCGAAGGTGTACGAGACGCGTCCCGAGGCGATGCTGCCGGTACTGCCGGAGCCCAGCGAGCCGTCGGCGCCGTCGGCCGAGCGCTCCAGCAGGGCGGCGTAATCGTGGTACATGACGCCGGCGAAGACGCCGGTCCGGCTGCCGCGCACGCCGGCGGGGTCGATGCCGGCCCGCTCGAAGGCCTCCCAGGTGGTCTCCAGGAGCAGCCGTTGCTGCGGGTCGGTGCCGACCGCCTCGCGCGGGCTGATCCCGAAGAACGCCGGGTCGAACGCGGCGGCGTCGTGCAGGAAGCCGCCGTGGCGGGTGTACGAGGTACCGGGGTGGTCGGGGTCGGGGTGGTAGAGGGACTCGACGTCCCAGCCGCGGTCGGCCGGGAAGCCGGTGATGGCGTCGGCGCCGCGCTCCAGCAACCGCCACAGGTCCTCGGGCGTGCTCACGCCGCCGGGGTAGCGGCAACTCATCGCGACGATGGCGATCGGGTCGTCGCCGGCGCCGACGCCGAGCGCGGCGGCCGGGTCGTGGGCCGCGGCGGCACTCGTGGCCCCGCCGAGCTCGGCGGAGAGGTGGCGGGCCAGGGTGAGCGGGG
Organism: Streptomyces sp. NPDC001568; assembly: GCF_042893755.1. Taxonomy (NCBI): domain Bacteria; kingdom Bacillati; phylum Actinomycetota; class Actinomycetes; order Kitasatosporales; family Streptomycetaceae; genus Streptomyces; species Streptomyces sp. NPDC001568. The sequence goes on from NZ_JBIAVF010000037.1 coordinate 14,533, forward strand.
TCGGGTGGTCGAAGACCAGCGTGGCGGGGAGCCGCCGGCCGACGGCGGCGCCGAGCCGGTTGCGGAGTTCGACGGCGGTGAGGGAGTCGAACCCGAGGTCGTTGAAGGCGTGTTCGGGTTCGATGGCGTCCGGGCTGCCGTGTCCGAGCACGTCGGCGACGTGGCCACGGACGAGGCCGAGGAGCAGCCGCTCCCGACCGGTCGCGTCGAGGCCCAGCAGGCTCCGTTCGAGGCCGGTCGGCTCTTCCCCGGTGCGGGCGGCGCCGGCGGCGGCCGTGCGGCGTACGGGGGTGCGGACGAGGCCGCGCAGCAGCGGGGCAACGCCCGTCCCGGCGGCGGGTGTTGTCAGGCGCATCGGGACGAGGAGCGCGTGCTCCCCACGGGCGTCGGCATCGAGGGCGTCGGTGAGGTCGAGGAGGGCGAGGCCGTCGGAGGCGGTGAGCCCCTGGACGCCGCCGCGCTTCATGCGTTCCAGGTCGGCCCGGTCCAGGGCTCCGCCCATGCCGTCGGTGTCCTCCCACAGCCCCCAGGCGAGGGAGACGGCCGGGAGGCCGTGGGCGCGGCGGTGCTGGGCGAGGGCGTCGAGGAAGGAGTTCGCGGCGGCGTAGTTGCCCTGGCCCGGTGCGCCGAACACGCCGGCGGCCGAGGAGAAGAGCACGAACGCGGACAGGTTTCGGTCTTGGGTCAGTTCGTGCAGGTGGAGGGCCGCGTCGGCCTTGGGCCGCAGGACGGTGTCGAGGCGTTCGGGCGTCAGCGAGTCGATCACGCCGTCGTCCAGGACTCCGGCGGTGTGGACGACCGCCCGCAGCGGGTGCGCGGCGGGGACGGCCGCGAGGGTGGCGGCGAGCGCGTCCCGGTCGGCGGCGTCGCAGGCCGCCCAGGTCACGGCGGCGCCCAGGTCGGTCAGCTCGCGCGTCAGCTCCGCCGCGCCGGGCGCGGTGTCCCCGCGACGGCTCAGCAGGAGCAGGTGGCGTACGCCGCGTGCGGCCACGAGGTGCCGGGCGACGAGCCGGCCGAGGTTGCCGGTGGCCCCGGTGATCAGGACGGTGCCTTCGGCGTCGTACGCGGGCGCCCCGGCCGGGTTCCCGGCGCCGGCGGGCACTCGGGCCAACCGGGGTGCGTAGGCGTCGTCCCCGCGCAGGGCGACCTCCGGCTCCGGGCAGGCGAGGACGGCGTCCAGAACGGTCGCGGACAGCTCGGCTGCCGGTGTTCCCGTCCCGGCGCCGGCTGGGGCGCCGGCTGGGGCGGCGACGTCCACGAGGACGAAGCGGCCCGGGTGTTCGGACTGTGCGGAGCGCACGAGGCCGCGGACGGCCGCGGCGACCGGGTCGGGTGCGGCGTCGCCGGCGCGGACGGCGACCGCGCCCCGGGTCAGCAGGACGAGCCGGCTGTCGGCGAACCCTTCCTCGGCGAGCCAGCCGCGCAGCAGGCGGAGGGTGTCGTGCGTGGCCGTGCGGACGGCCTCGGGGGTGAGGTCCTGATCGGCCGGGAGGCGTACGAGGACGGTGGCGGGCGCGGGCCCGTCGGTGTCGAGGAGCCGGGCCAACGCCTCGGCGGCGGAGGCCGCGTCGAGTACCGCGGGGCTCGGGGCGGTCGGGGCGGTCACGGCGGGCAGGGGCAGCGGGGTCCATGCCACCTGGAACAGGTGGTCGTGGGGGCTTCCTGCTCCGGGGGCCTGCCCGTCGTCCGGGACGGTGCGCAGCGTGAGCGCGGCGATGTCGGCGACGGGTTGGCCGGCGCCGTCGGCGAGGGCCAGCGCCACGGTGTCCTGACCGGTCGCGGACAGGCGTACGCGCAGCGTGGAGGCGCCCACGGCGTGCAGGGCCACCCCGTTCCAGGAGAACGGCAGCCGGCCGCGGCCGGTGTCCTCGACGAGTCCGGCCAGGCCGATGGTGTGCAGGGCGGCGTCCAGCAGTGCGGGGTGCAGCCCGAACAGGCTTGATTCGGCGCGCTGTTCGTCCGTCGCCTCGATCTCGACCCAGGTCGCTCCGTCGCCGGTCCAGGCCGCGCGGACGCCCTGGAACGCGGGCCCGTAGTGGAGTCCGGCCTCGGCGAGCCCGGAGTACAGCTCGTCGATGCTCAGGGGTGTGGCGTCGGCCGGCGGCCACGTGTCGGGGGCGAAGGTCGGCTGCGGGGCGCCGACGGCGAGGACGCCGTCGGCGTGCCGGGTCCAGGGCTGCCCGGCGGCGTCGGCTTCCGAACCGGTGGCGTCGGCCTCGGGCTCGGGGCGCGAGTGCACGCCGAGGGGGCGGCGGCCGGTGGCGTCGGGGGCGCCCACCCAGAGCTGCAGTTGGACGCCGCCGTGCGGGGGCAGGACGAGCGGTGCGTGGAGGGTGAGTTCCTCCAGGAGGTCGCAGCCCACCCGGTCGCCGGCCCGGATGGCCAGTTCCACGAACGCGCTGCCGGGCAGGACGACGGACCCCGCGACGGCGTGGTCCGCGAGCCAGGGGTGGGTGTCCAGCGAGAGTCGACCGGTGTGGAGGAACCCGTCGAGGTCGGCGAGGGCGACGGCCGCACCGAGCAGCGGGTGACCTGCCGCCCCCAGGCCGGCCGCGGAGACGTCGCCCGGGGGGCGGCCCGCGTCGAGCCAGTAGGGCTCGCGCTGGAAGGCGTAGGTGGGCAGGTCGACGCGCTCGAAGCCGGTACCGGCGTAGTAGGCGTCCCAGTCGACGGCCGCGCCCCGGACGTGGAGCCGGGCGAGGGCGCCGGTCAGGGTGTCGGTCTCGGGGCGACCGGTGCGGAGCAGCGGCACGAAGGCGGCCGTGCCGGTGTCCTCGGGCAGGCAGTCGGGGGCGAGGGCGCTCAGTACGGCGTCGGGGCCGATTTCGAGGTGGTGCACGACGTTGCGGGCGGCGAGGGCCCGCATGCCGTCGAGGAAGCGGACGCTCTCGCGGACGTGTCGGACCCAGAAGTCGGCCGAGCCCATCGCGCCGTCGGTGACGAGGGCGCCGGTCAGGTTGGAGACGATCGGGATGCGCGGAGCGGCGTAGGTCAGGCCTTCCACGACGCGGCGGAAGGCGTCGAGCATGCCGTCCATGTGCGGCGAGTGGAACGCGTGGCTCACGGCGAGGCGCTTGGACTTGCGGTCGGGGAAGGCCGCCACGACCGCCGTCGCGGCGTCCTCGTCACCGGCGATCACGACCGCTTGCGGGCCGTTGACGGCGGCGATGCTCACCCGGTCGGTCAGCAGCGGCAGGACCTCGTCCTCCGACGCCTGGACGGCGATCATCACACCGCCGGCCGGCAGCGCCTGCATCAGCCGGCCACGGGCCGCCACCAACGTGCACGCGTCGTCCAGCGACAGCACCCCCGCCACGTGCGCGGCGGCGATCTCACCGATCGAATGCCCCGACACGAAGTCCGGTACCAGGCCCCAGGACGCGAGCAGCCGGAACAGTGCCACCTCGACCGCGAACAGCGCGGGCTGCGTGAACCGCGTCTCGTCCAACAGGGCCGCGTCCGACCCGAACAGCACGTCCTTCAACGGCAGATCGAGGTCGAGCCGGTCGCACACCTCGTCCAGCGCGGCGGCGAACACCGGGTAGGCGTCGTACAGTTCACGCCCCATGCCGAGGCGCTGGCTGCCCTGCCCGGTGAACAGGAACGCCAGCTTGCCGGCGACGGGGCGGCCACGGGTGACACCCGGTACGGAGGTCTCCGGGACCGGGTCGGCGAGGGATCGCAGCGCGCGGACGAGGCCGGGCGCGTCGGCGGCCGTGAGGACCGCGCGGTGTTCGAAGTCGGTACGTCCGCCGGCGAGCGAGCGGGCGATGTCCCCGGCGGCCGGCTCGGGGTGGGCGCTCAGGTGGGCGTGCAACTTCTCGGCCTGGGCGCGCAGGGCGGCCGGTGACTTGGCCGACAGGTTCCACAGGGCCGGTACGGGGGTGGCGGCCGGTGCGTCGGGCTCCTCGACGGCGTCCGGTGCCGGGGCCTGCTCGATGATGGTGTGCGCGTTGGTGCCGCTGATGCCGAACGAGGAGACGCCCGCGCGGCGGGGCGCGCCGGTCTCGGGCCACTGCCGGGTTTCGGTGAGCAGCCGGACGGCGCCCTGCGACCAGTCGACGTTCGGCGTGGGCTCGTCCACGTGCAGGGTCGCGGGCAGGACGCCGTGGCGCATCGCCATGACCATCTTGATGATCCCGGCGACGCCGGCGGCGGCCTGGGTGTGCCCGATGTTGGACTTGATGGAGCCCAGCAGCAGCGGCCGGTCCTCGGGGCGGTCCTGGCCGTAGGCGGCCAGCAGGGCCTGCGCCTCGATGGGGTCGCCGAGGGTGGTGCCGGTGCCGTGGGCCTCCACGGCGTCGATCTGGGTGGGCGCGAGGCGGGCGCCGGCCAGTGCTTCGCGGATGACGCGCTGCTGGGAGGGCCCGTTGGGGGCGGTCAGGCCGCTGCTGGCGCCGTCCTGGTTGACGGCGGTGCCGCGGACGACGGCGAGGACGGGGTGTCCGTTGCGGCGGGCGTCGGAGAGGCGTTCCAGGACGAGCATGCCGGCGCCCTCGCCCCAGCCGGTGCCGTCGGCGGCGGCCGCGAAGGACTTGCAGCGGCCGTCGCCGGCGAGGCCGCGATGGCGGCTGAACTCGGTGAAGGTGCCGGGTGTCGACATGACGGTGACACCGCCGGCGAGGGCGAGGGTGCACTCGCCGCCGCGCAGGGCCTGGACGGCGAGGTGGACGGCGACGAGGGAGGACGAGCAGGCCGTGTCGACGGTGACGGCCGGGCCCTCCAGGCCGAGGGTGTAGGAGATGCGGCCGGAGGCGATGCTGCCGGAGCTGCCGTTGCCGAGGAAGCCCTCGATCTCCTCGGGGACGCTGAACAGGCGTGCCGCGTAGTCGTGGTACATGAGTCCGGCGAAGACGCCGGTGCGGCTGCCGCGCAGGGCGGTCGGGTCGATGCCGGCGCGTTCGAAGGCCTCCCAGGAGGTCTCCAGGAGGAGCCGCTGCTGCGGGTCCATGGCGAGGGCCTCGCGCGGGGAGATCCCGAAGAACGCCGGGTCGAAGTGGTGGGCGTCGTGCAGGAAGCCGCCGACCTGCTCGTACGCGTCGATGCCGCTGTCCGGATCGGGGTCGAAGAGGACCTCGGTGGGCCAGCCGCGGTCGGCGGGGTAGGGGGTGACGGCGTCGCCGCCGCGCGCGACGAGCTCCCACAGGGCTTCGGGGGTGTCGATGCCGCCGGGGTAGCGGCAGCTCATGGCCACGACCGCGATCGGCTCCTGGTCCCGCTCCTCCACCTCGCGCAGCCGTCGCCGTGCCTCGCGAAGATCGGCAGTCGCCCGCTTGAGGTAATCGAGGTACTTCTCCTCGTTCACCATTCTTTACGCCATCCCCGTGATCGAAGTGTTCAAAGTGGTCAAGGTGGCCGGGGCCGTGGGGGCCCCCGGCAGCGTCGGGGCCATCAGGGCCGCCGGAGGTGCCGGGGGCGTCGTCCCGGGTCGGTGGTCAGGACAGGCCGAGTTCGTCGTCGAGGAGGTCGAAGAGTTCGTCGGCCGTGGCGGCCTGGATGTCCTGCTTTTCGGCGTGGCTGTCCTGTGCACTGTGCGTGTCGTTCCACTTCGCCAGAAGGTCGCGCAGTCGGGTGGTGATGCCCGCGCGTTCGGCGTCGTCGGGGGCGACCGCCGTGAGGATCGATTCGAGCTTGTCGAGTTCGGTGAGGACGGAGGCGCGGCCGGCTCCGGTCGGGGCGGTGCGCTCCGCGATGTACGCGGCGAGCGCCGCCGGTGACGGGTAGTCGAAGATCAGCGTGACGGGCAGGCGCAGCCCGGAGGCGGCGGTGAGCCGGTTGCGCAGGTCGACGGCGGTCAGGGAGTCGAAGCCGAGGTCGAGGAAGCCGCGGTCGGCGTCGACGTCGTCGGCCGTGCCGTGGCCGAGGACCGCGGCGACCTGGGTGCGGACCAGTTCGTTCAGGGCCTGGTCGCGTTCGGCTGCCGGCAGGCCCGCCAGCCGCTCCTGGAGGGAGCCCGTCGCTTCGCCGGCCGCCGGGGAGGCGGCGCGGCCGGTGGTGGGGGCGGCCCGGCGCGCGGGGGTGCGGACGAGTCCGCGCAGCAATGGCGGCAGGGTGCCCTCGGCGGCCTGGGCGCGCAGTGCGGCCGGTTCGATCCGCATGGGCACGAGGACGGCGTCCTCCAGGGTGCGGGAGGTGTCGAACAGGGCCAGCCCCTCGTCGGGGGCGAGGGCGGCGACGCCGGAGCGGGCCATCCGGGTCAGGTCGGCCTCGTCGAGGGCGCCCGCCATGCCGTCCGCGGTGGCCCACAGCCCCCAGGCGAGGGAGCTGGCCGCGAGGCCGCGGGCGGTGCGGTGGTGGGCGAGGGCGTCGAGGAAGGCGTTGGCGGCTGCGTAGTTGGCCTGGCCGGCGGCGCCGAAGCAGCCGGCGACCGAGGAGAACAGGACAAAGGCGGTGAGCCGGCCGCCCTCGGTCAGCTCGTGCAGGTTCCAGGCGGCGTCGACCTTGGGCCGCAGGACGGTGTCGAGTCGTTCGGGGGTCAGCGAGTCGATGATCCCGTCGTCGAGGACACCGGCCGCGTGGACGACGGCGGTCAGTGGCCGGTCGGCGGGGACGGTGGCCAGGACGGCGGCCAGGGCGTCCCGGTCGGCGGCGTCGCAGGCGGCCCAGGTGACGTCCGCGCCGTGGGCGCGCAGGGAGCGCGTCAGGTCGGCCGCGCCGGGTGCCGCGTCGCCGCTGCGGCTGAGCAGCAGCAGGTTCCGTACGCCGTGGGTCGCGGCGAGATGGCGGGCGAAGAGGGAGCCGAGGGTGCCACTGGCGCCGGTGACCAGGACGGTGCCGGTGGGGTCGATCGCCGGGGCGGCCGTGTTCGGGTCGGGGTCGGTGCGGGGGATGCGGCGCAGCCGGAAGGCGTACGCTTCGCCGGCCCGCAGGGCCAGTTGTGGTTCGTCGCCGGCGAGGGCGCCGGCCAGGGCGCCGAGGGAGGCGTCGGAGCCGTCGGTGTCGGCGAGGACGAACCGGCCGGGGTTCTCCGACTGCGCCGACCGCACCAGGCCCCACACCGGGGCGTGCGCGAGGTCGGTGACGTGTTCGCCGGGTACGGCGGCCATCGTGCCCCGGGTGAGCAGGACCAGCCGGGACGCGTCGAGGCGTTCCTCGGCGAGCCATTCCTTGACCAGGGCGAGCGCGTGGTGGGTGGCGGTGCGGGCGGTGGCGGCCCGGCCGCCGGCGCCCGCGGACAGCGGGACGACCACCACGTCCGGTGCGGGGGCGCCCGCGGCGAGTGCCCCGCGCAGGGCGGTGAGGTCGGCGTGGCCGTCGAGGGGTGCGCCCCCGATGCGGAAATCGGCCCGGTCCTCGCCGAGTACCGCCCAGCGCTCGTCGGCGGGTACGGGGCCCGCGGTGAGGGGCAGCTTCGTCCACTCGACCCCGAACAGGGACTCGTGGTGCGCGGTGCGGTCGGCGCCGAGCCGGTCGGCGGACACCGGGCGCAGGATCAGGGAGTCGACGGAGGCCACCGGGGCTCCGGTGTGGTCGGCGATGTCCAGGGCCACGCCGCCGCCGGACGCTCCGGCGGTGATCCGGACCCGCAGAGCGGCCGCGCCGCTCGCGTGGAGTCGTACGCCGGTCCAGGCGAAGGGCAGTCGGGCGCCTTCGCCGGCGTCGGTGTCGCCCGGTACGCCGAGGCCGATGGCCTGGAGGGCGGCGTCGAGGAGCGCCGGGTGCACGGCGTAGGCGCCGGCGTCGGTCCCGTACGCCTCGTCGAGGGCGACCTCGGCGAAGAGTTCGCCCTCGCTCCGCCAGGCGGCGCGCAGGCCCTGGAAGACGGGACCGTAGCCGAGGCCGGCCGCGGCGGCGGCCGGGTAGAAGCCGTCGGTGGGTACGGGTTCGGCTCCGGTCGGCGGCCACGGGGACAGGTCGGCGGGGCGCGCCGGCCCGGTGGGGGCGAGGACGCCCGTGGCGTGCCGGGTCCACGGGTCCTCGGCCGGGGCGTCGGCCGGGCGCGAGTGCACGGTCAGGGTGCGCCGGCCGGCCTCGTCGGCTCCGTCGACGGCCAGTTGGAGCTGTACGGTGCCCTGTTCGGCGAGGGTGAGCGGGGCCTCGATGGCCAGTTCCTCGACGGTGTCGCAGCCGGTCTCGGCTCCGGCGCGCAGGGCCAGTTCGACGAAGGCGGTGCCGGGCAGCAGGACGGTGTCCATGACGGTGTGGTCGGACAGCCACGGGTGCGTGGACACGGCGAGCCGGCCGGTGAGGATCAGTCCGTCGGAGGCGGGCAGCGGGACGGTGGCGCCGAGCAGCGGGTGATCGGCGGCGTCCAGACCGGCCGCGTACACGTCCTCGGCGGAGACGCCGACGTCGAGCCAGTAGCGCTTGCGCTGGAAGGCGTAGGTGGGCAGCTCGACGCGGCGGGCGCCGGTACCGGCGAAGTACGCCGTCCAGTCGAGGGTGACGCCGTGGACGTGGGCGCGGGCGAGGGCGTCGGTGAGCGTCCCGGTCTCGGGGCGGTCCTTGCGGAGCACGGGCACGCACAACGCGGGGCGGGCGGCGTCTTCGGGCAGGCAGTCGGGGACGAGCGCGGACAGGGTTGCGTCGGGGCCGAGTTCGACGTACGCCGTCACGCCGGCCGCGTCCAGGGCGCGGACGCCGTCGAGGAAGCGGACGCCTTCCCGGACGTGGCGGACCCAGAAATCGGCCGAGCCCATCTCGTCGGTGACGCTCGCGCCGGTCAGGAAGGACACGACGGGGATGCGCGGGGCTCCGTACGTCAGGTCCTCGGCGACCTTGCGGAAGTCGGCGAGCATGCCGTCCATGTGCGGCGAGTGGAAGGCGTGACTGACGGTGAGGCGCTTGGACTTGCGGTCGGGGAGGGCCTCCACGATCGCCGTCGCCGCGTCCTCGTCGCCGGCGATGACCACCGAACGCGGACCGTTGACGGCGGCGATGCCCACCCGGTCGGTGAGCAGCGGCAGGACCTCGTCCTCCGACGCCTGGACCGCGATCATCACGCCACCCGCGGGCAGGGCCTGCATCAACCGGCCGCGTGCGGCGACGAGTTCGGCGGCGTCCTGGAGGGTGAGGACGCCCGCCACGTGTGCGGCGGTGATCTCGCCGATGGAGTGTCCGGCCAGTACGTCGGGCCGCAGGCCCCGGCTCGTCAGCAGCCGGAACAGGGCGACCTCGATCGCGAACAGGGCGGGCTGGGTGTACTCCGTGCGGTCGAGGAGGGCCGCGTCGGAGCCGAAGAGCACCTTCAGCAGCGGCAGTTCGAGGTGTCGGTCGAGTTCGACGCACACCTCGTCCAGGGCCCGCGCGAAGGCGGGTTCGGCCGCGTACAGTTCGCGTCCCGCGCCGAGGCGCTGACTGCCCTGCCCGGTGAACAGGAACGCCACCTGGCCCTCGTGTGCGGTCCCCCGCACGAGGCCGGCCGTGTCCTCGCCGCGGGCCAGCGCGTCGAGACCGCGCAGCAGCTCCGTACGGTCGGCGGCGACCAGCGCAGCGCGCTGCTCCAGGGCCGAGCGGCTCGTCGCCAGGGACAGGGCCAGGTCGGCGGGGTTCAGGGTGGTGTCGTCGTGGACGCGGGTGTGGAGCAGCCTGGCCTGGGCGCGCAGCGCGTCCTCACCGCGGGCCGACAGGACCACCGGCAGGTGGGGCGGCTGCGCCTGCGGGTCGACGACCGGTTCGGGGCCGGCGGCCGGGGCCTGCTCGATGACGGCGTGGGCGTTCGTTCCGCTGATGCCGAAGGAGGAGACGCCGGCGCGGCGCGGGCGGCCCGTGTCGGGCCACCGCACCTGTTCGGTGAGCAGGGACACCGCGCCCGCCGACCAGTCGACGTGCGGGGTGGGCTCGTCGACGTGGAGGGTCTTGGGCACGACGCCGTGCCGCATCGCCATGACCATCTTGATGACGCCGGCGACACCGGCCGCGGCCTGGGTGTGGCCGAGGTTGGACTTCACCGAGCCGAGCAGCAGGGGCTGGTCGTCGGCGTGTTCACGGCCGTAGGTGGCCAGCACGGCCTGTGCCTCGATGGGGTCGCCGAGGGTGGTGCCGGTGCCGTGGGCCTCGACGACGTCGATGTCCGCGGCGGACAGGCGGGCGTTGGCGAGGGCTTGGCGGATGACGCGCTGCTGGGACGGCCCGTTGGGGGCGGTCAGGCCGTTGGAGGCGCCGTCCTGGTTGACGGCGGAGCCGCGGACGACGGCCAGGACCTGGTGGCCGTTGCGGCGGGCGTCGGAGAGCCGCTCCAGCAGGAGCATGCCCGCGCCCTCGCCCCAGCCGGTGCCGTCGGCGGCGGCAGCGAAGGACTTGCAGCGGCCGTCGGCGGCGAGACCGCGCTGCCGGCTGAACTCGATGAACGTGCCGGGGGTGAACATCACGGTGACGCCTCCCGCCAGCGCGAGTGAGCACTCGCCGTTGCGCAGGGCCTGCGCGGCGAGGTGCAGCGCGACCAGCGAGGAGGAGCAGGCCGTGTCGACGGTGACCGCGGGACCCTCCAGCCCGAAGGTGTAGGCGACGCGTCCCGAGACGATGCTGCTGGAACTGCCGGTGCCGAGGTAGCCTTCGACGCCGTCGGGCACGGCGTGCAGGCGGGCCCCGTAGTCGTGGTACATGACGCCGGCGAAGACGCCCGTACGGGTGCCGCGCACCGCGGACGGGGCGATCCCGGCCCGTTCGAAGACCTCCCAGGTGGTCTCCAGCAGGAGCCGTTGCTGCGGGTCCATGGCGAGGGCCTCGCGCGGGGAGATCCCGAAGAAGGAGGCGTCGAACTCGGCGGCGTCGTGGAGGAAGCCGCCTTCGCGGGCGTACGAGGTGCCCGGGTGCTCGGGGTCGGGGTGGTACAGGGCGTCGGTGTCCCAGCCGCGGTTCTCGGGGAGCCGGGTGATGCCGTCCTCGCCGGCGGTGAGGAGCTGCCAGAGGTCCTCGGGGGTGCGGACGTCGCCGGGGTAGCGGCAGCTCATCGCGACGATCGCGATGGGCTCGTCGTCGACCGCGGCCGTCGTGGGCGCCGCGGCGCCCGCGGTGGCGTCGGGGGTGGTGTCCGGGTCCGCGTCACCGAACAGTTCGGCGCGCAGGTGCCGGGCGAGGACGGCGGGGTCCGGGTAGTCGAAGATGAGGGTGGCGGGCAGGCGCAGGGCCGTGGCGGCGTTCAGCCGGTTGCGCAGTTCCACGGCGGTCAGCGAGTCGAAGCCGAGCTCCTTGAAGGCCCGCCCGGACTCGACGGCAGCCGGTCCCGCGTGCCCGAGGACGGCCGCGACCTGCGTACGGACCAGGTCCAGCAGCCCGCGGTCCTGTTCGGCCGCGGACAGCCCGGCCAGTCGGGCCCGCGGGCCCGACCCGTCGCCGGCGCCGACGGCCGCGTCGACGGAGCGGCGGGCGACGCCGCGTACGAGGCCGCGCAGCAGCGGGGCGACGGCGCCCGCGGCGGCCTGCGCGCGCAGGGCCTCGGTGTCGACGCGCATGAGCGCGACGGCCACGTCGTCGAGGGCGACGGCGGTGTCGAACAGTTCCAGGCCGTCGGCGGCCGTCAGCGGGGGCAGTCCGGCCCGGCGCATCCGGTTGACGTCGGCGGCGTCCAGCGCGCCCGCCATGCCGTCGGCGACGGACCACAGGCCCCAGGCCAGCGCGGTGGCTGGCAGGCCCTGGGCGTGGCGGTGCTGGGCGAGGGCGTCCAGGAAGGTGTTGGCGGCGGCGTAGTTGCCCTGGCCGGGACCGCCGAACAGACCGGAGGTGGAGGAGAAGAGGACGAAGGCGGACAGGTCCGGGGCGAGGTCCCGGGTCAGCTCGTGCAGGTTCCAGGCCGCGTCCACCTTGGGGCGCAGGACGGCGGAGAGCCGGGCGGGGGTGAGTGAGGTGATGACGCCGTCGTCGAGGACGCCGGCGGTGTGGACGACGGCCGTCAGCGGGTGCTCGGCGGGGATGTCCGCGAGCAGGGCCGCGAGGGCGTCCCGGTCGGCCACGTCGCAGGCGGCCCAGGTGGCGGTGGCGCCGGCCTCGGCCAGCGCGGCTCCGAGTTCGGCGGTGCCGGGGGCGGCGGCGCCGCGCCGGCCGACGAGGAGCAGCCGGCGCACCCCGTGTTCGGCGACGAGGTGCCGGGCGAGCAGGCCGCCGAGCGCGCCGGTGGCGCCGGTGATCAGGACCGTTCCCTCGGGTCCGAAGGCCGGGGCGCGGAGGGCGCCGCCGCGCCGGGATCCGTCCTGACCGGTGGCGTCCTGCGCGGTGGCGTCCTGCGCGGTGGCGTCCTGACCGGTGGCGTCCTGCGCGGTGGTGTGCCGGGCGCCGGCGTCCTCGCCGGTTTCGACGCGGGCCAGGCGCGGGACGAGTACGGCGCCGTCGCGGAGGGCGAACCGCTCCTCGTCCGAGGTCAGCGCGGCGTACAGGGCGCCGTGGTGGCGGTCGTCCGGGGCGGCGTCGGGGCCCGCGTCGACGAGGGCGATCCGGCCGGGGTTCTCCGTCTGGGCGGAGCCCAGCAGGCCCCACACGGTGGCGGCGGCGAGATCGCTCACGTCCTCGCCCGGGGTCGCGGCGACGGCGCCCCGGGTGACGAGGACCAGTCGGGCGGCGGCGAACCGCTCGTCCGCGAGCCATGCCCGGACGAGGGCCAGCGCGTCGTGCGCGGCGTCGTGTACGGCCGCGGCGCGGAGCGGCCCGGACGACGGAGCGAGGTCGAGGAGGACCTCGTCCGGTACGGGCGCTCCCGCGTCGACGGCGGCGGCCAGTGCGGCCAGGTCCGCGTGACGGGTGGTGTCCGGCGCGTCCTGCTGCGCCTGGTCGGCCGGCCCGCCGAGGCGGGCGTACCGGGTCGCGTCCGGGGCGGCGAGGCCGGTGAGCTCCGTCCACTGCCGGCGGAACACGGACTCGTGGTAGGTGGTGCGTGCGGCCCGCAGCTGGTCGGCGGTCACCGGGCGCAGCCCGAGGGAGGCGACGGTCGCGACGGGCGCGCCGCCGGCGTCGGCGATCTCCAGCCGGACCCCTTCGGCGCCGGCCGGGGTGAGGCGTACGCGCAGGGCGCTCGCGCCGCCGGCGTACAGCGATACTCCGGACCAGGCGAAGGGCAGCCGGCCCCGGCCGTCGTCGGCGCCGAGGCCACCGAGGCCGATGGCGTGCAGGGCGGCGTCGAGCAGTGCGGGGTGCAGGCCGAAGCGGCCCGCCTGGTCGGCGGCGCCTTCGGGCAGTGCGACCTCGGCGTACACCGCGCCGTCGTGCTGCCAGGCCGTCCGCAGGCCGCGGAAGGTGGGTCCGTAGGCGAAGCCGATGCCGTCGAGGGCTTCGTAGCGGCCGTCGAGCGGTACCTCGGTGGCGCCGGGCGGCGGCCAGGCGGTCAGGTCGAAGTCGGCGGCGGTGCGGCCGGCTTCGGCGAGGACGCCGGCGGCGTGTCGTGTCCAGGGTTCCTCGGCGGCCAGGCCCTCGGCGCGGGAGTGCAGGGCGAGCGGCCGGCGGCCGGTGCCGTCGGCGGCGCCGACCCGGACGCGCAGCTGGACGCCGCCGCGTTCGGGCAGCACCAGGGGCGCCTCGAGGGTGAGTTCTTCGAGGTGGTCGCAGCCGAGCTGGTCCGCGGCGCGGGTCGCGAGTTCCACGAAGGCCGTGCCGGGGAGCAGGACGCTGCCGAGGATGGCGTGGTCGGCCAGCCAGGGGTGCGTGGGCAGGGAGAGGCGTCCGACGAAGACCATGCCGTCGGATTCGGGCAGGGCGACGGCGGCGGTGAGCAGCGGGTGGGCGGTGTCGTCGAGGCCGATCGCCTCGACGTCGCCGAGGCGCAGGTAGGACAGGGCGGGCCAGTAGCGCTGCCGCTGGAAGGCGTAGGTGGGCAGGTCGACGCGGCGGGCGCCGGTGCCGGCGAAGTACGCCGTCCAGTCGACGCCGACGCCGTGCGCGTGGGCCCGGGCGAGGGCGGTGACGAGGGCCTCGGTCTCGGGGCGGCCCTTGCGCAGGACGGGCACGAAGACGGGAGCCTGGGCGGGGGCGTCCTCGCCGGCGTCGCTGTGGGAGACGCAGTCCTGTGCGAGCCCGGACAGGACGCCGTCGGGGCCGAGTTCGAGGTACGTGGTCACGCCGGCGGCTTCGAGGGCGCGGACGCCGTCGAGGAAGCGGACGCCCTCGCGGACGTGCCGGACCCAGAAGTCCGCCGTGCCCATCTCACCGTCGGCGACGGGGGCGCCGGTCAGGTTCGACACGATCGGGATGCGCGGCGCCCCGAAGTCCAGCCCCTCCACCACGCGGCGGAAGTCGTCCAGCATGGCGTCCATGTGGGGCGAGTGGAAGGCGTGGCTGACGGTCAGGCGCTTGGTCCGGCGGCCGGGCAGGGAGGCGACGACCGCGTCGGCCGCGTCCTCGTCACCGGCGATCACGACGGCCTGCGGGCCGTTGACGGCGGCGATGCTCACCCGGTCGGTCAGCAGCGGCTGGACCTCGTCCTGCGAGGCCTGGACGGCGACCATCACGCCGCCGGTCGGCAGCGCCTGCATCAGTCGGCCGCGCGCCGCCACCAGGGCGCACGCGTCGGCCACGGTCAGGACTCCCGCGACGTGTGCGGCGGCGATCTCACCGATGGAGTGCCCGGAGAGGAAGTCGGGCTTCACACCCCACGATTCGAGCAGCCGGAACAGTGCCACCTCGAGGGCGAACAGGGCGGGTTGGGTGAACCGCGTCTGGTCCAGCAGCGCGGCATCGGGTCCGAACAGTACGTCCTTGAGCGGGAGTTCGAGCAGTACGTCCAGGTGGGCGCACACCTCGTCCAGTGCGTCGGCGAACACCGGATGCGTGTCGTGGAGTTCACGGCCCATGGCGAGGCGCTGGCTGCCCTGGCCGGTGAACAGGAAGGCGAGCTTTCCGCCGGTCGGGGCGCCTTCCACGAGCGAAGCGGCCGGCGCGTCCTCGGCGAGCGCCTCCAGCCCCGCGAGGAGCGCGGCGCGGTCGGCGGCCACCACGGCGGCGCGGTGCTCGAACGCGGAACGGCCGAGGGCGAGGGAGAGTCCGAGGTCGGCGGGCCGCAGCTCGGGGTGTCGTGCGGCGTGGGCGTGCAGGCGGCGGGCCTGGTCGCGCAGGGCGTCCCGGCTCTTGCCCGACAGGATCCACGGCAGCGGCGGCGACGCGTCGACCGGCGCCGACGGCTCGGCGGGCGTCGGCGGTTCGGCCGGCGCGGGGGCCTCTTCGATGATGGTGTGGGCGTTGGTGCCGCTGATGCCGAACGAGGACACGCCGGCCCGGCGCGGACGCCCGGTGCCGGGCCACTCCACCGGCTCCGTCAGCAGCGCGATGTCCCCGGCCGTCCAGTCGACGTGCGGGGACGCCTCGTCCACGTGCAGGGTTCGGGGCAGCACCCCGTGCCGCATGGCCAGCACCATCTTCATGACGCCTGCGACGCCGGCGGCGGCCTGGGTGTGCCCGAAGTTCGACTTGATCGAGCCGAGCAGCAGCGGCTGCCCCTCGGGCCGGTCCTGGCCGTACGTGGCCAGCAGGGCCTGCGCTTCGATCGGGTCGCCGAGTCGGGTGCCGGTGCCGTGGGCCTCGACCGCGTCGACATCGGCGGGGTTCAGGCCGGCCGAGTCCAGTGCCTGGCGGATGACGCGCTGCTGGGACGGCCCGTTGGGGGCCGTCAGACCGTTGCTCGCGCCGTCCTGGTTGACGGCCGAGCCGCGGACGAGGGCGAGGACGGGGTGTCCGTTGCGGCGGGCGTCGGAGAGCCGCTCGACGAGGAGCATGCCGAGGCCCTCGCCCCAGCCGGTGCCGTCGGCGGCGGCGGCGAAGGCCTTGATGCGGCCGTCGGCGGCCAGGCCGCGCTGGCGGCTGAAGTCGATGAAGGAGGCGGGTGTGGACATGACGGTCACGCCGCCCGCGAGCGCCATCGTGCACTCGCCGGCGCGCAGCGCCTGGATCGCCCAGTGCAGGGCGACCAGCGAGGACGAGCAGGCCGTGTCGACGGTGACGGCCGGGCCCTCCAGGCCCAGGGCGTAGGAGACGCGGCCGGAGACCACGCTCGCCGCGTTGCCGGTGCCGAGGAACCCCTCGCTGCCGTCGGGGGCGGCGAGGATGACGTCGAGGTAGTCCTGGCCGTTGGTGCCGGTGAAGACGCCGATCCGCTCGCCGCGGACGGTGGCGGGGTCGATGCCGGCCCGCTCGAAGGCCTCCCAGGAGGTTTCCAGCAGCAGGCGCTGCTGCGGGTCCATGGCGAGGGCCTCGCGCGGCGAGATCCCGAAGAAGCCGGGGTCGAACTCGGTGGCGTCGGCGAGGAAACCGCCCTCGCGGACGTAGGTGGTGTTCTCGGTGACGGACTCCGGGTCGTACAGTCCGTCCAGGTCCCAGCCCCGGTCGTCGGGGAAGGCGGAGATCGCGTCACGGCCCTCGGCGAGCAGCTCCCACAGTTCTTCCGGGGTGCGGACCCCGCCGGGGAAGCGGCAGCTCATCGCGACGATCGCGATGGGATCGTCGTCGGGGGCGGTCACGGCGGTGGGGGTGACCGGGGCCGCGGGCAGGGCGCCGAGGATCTCGTCCTGGAGGAACGCTGCCAGCGACAGGGAGTTGGGGTAGTCGAAGATCAGGGTCGCGGGCAGCCGCAGACCGGTCCGGGCGGTGAGCAGGTTGCGGATCTCCACCGCGGTCAGGGAGTCGAAGCCGAGGTCCCGGAAGGCGATGCCCGGATCCACCGAGGCGGGTCCCGGGTAACCGAGGACGACGGCTATCTGCGTACGGACGAACTCCAGCGCGAGCGCGTCGCGTTCGCCGGTCGGGGCCTGGGCGAGGTCCCGGGCGAAGCTGTCCGGCGCGTCGGCTGCGCCCCCGGGCGCGGCGGGTGCGCCGGTCGCGGCGAGGGCGTGCACCGCATCGGGGAGGTCGGCGATCAGGGGGCAGGGGCGTACGGCGGTGAGGCCGGGCGCCAGGCGGTCCCAGTCGATGTCGGCGACGACCCCTGAGGTTTCGTCGAGCGTGAGCGCCATGTGCAGTGCGGACAGGGCCAGTTCGGGCGCCAGCCCGGGGAGGCCGGCGGCCCTCAGGCGTTCGGCGACGAGTTCGTCGGTGGCCATGCCGCCCTCGGCCCAGGCACCCCAGGCGATCACGGTGGCGGGGAGGCCGTTCGCGCGGCGCTGCTCGGCGAGGGCGTCGAGGGAGGCGTTCGCGGCGGCGTAGTTGGCCTGCCCGGCGGCTCCGAACGCGGCGGCGAGGGAGGAGAAGAGGACGAACGCGGACAGGTCCAGGTCGCGGGTCAGCTCGTCCAGGATGTGGGCGGCGTGGGCCTTGGGTCCGAGGACCCCGGCCAGGCGCCGCGGGGTCAGTGCGTCGAGGACGCCGTCGTCGAGGACGCCCGCGGCGTGGACGACGGTGGTCAGCGGGAATTCGGACGGGACGGCGGCGAGCAGCGCGGCCACCGCCTCGCGGTCGGCGACGTCGCAGGGGGCCAGCGTGACCCGGGCGCCCATGTCGCGCAGTTCGGAGGCGAGTTCCTCCGCGCCTTCGGCGGCGGGGCCGCGCCTGCTGACCAGCAGCAGGTGCTCGGCTCCGGTACGGGCGAGCCAGCGGGCCACGTGCCGGCCGAGCGCGCCCGTGGCGCCGGTGACCAGGGCGGTACCGCTGGTGGTCCACTCGGCGGCGGGGGTCTGCTCCTGGGGGGCGCGGACCAGCCTGCGGGCCAGGACGCCGGTGGAGCGGACGGCGAGGTGGTCCTCGGCGCCGATGTCGCCCAGGACGTCCATCAGACGGGCGGCGGAGCGCTCGTCGGCGGTCGGCGGCAGGTCGACGAGGCCGCCCCAGCGGCCGGGCAGTTCGAGGGCGGCGGTGCGACCGAGACCCCACACGGGCGCCTGGGCCGGTGCGGTGAGCCGGTCGGAACGGCCCGTGGACACCGCGCCCCGGGTCGCGGCCCAGAGCGGGGCGTCGACGTCCGTGTCACCGAGTGCCTGGACGAGCGCGAGGGTGGCGGCGAGACCGGCGGGCAGGGCCGGGTCCTCGGGGTGCGACCGCTCGTCGAGGGCGAGCAGCGAGAGCACGCCGCTGGGCGTGGCCGTGCCCGCCAGGGTTTCGACGATCCGGGCGGCGACGGCGGACCGGTCCTCGACGCTCGCGTCGACCGTCAGGCCGCTGACGGTGATCCCGCGCGCGGCCAGGGCCCGGGCGGCGGTGACGGCCCAGGGGGCGTCGGCGTGACCGGCGGGTACGACGAGGAGCCAGTGCCCGGACAGGGGTGTGGACCCGGTGTCGGCGAGGGGCTTCCAGGTGACGCGGTAGCGCCAGCCACCGACGGTGTCACGGTCGCGATGGCGGCGGTGCCAGGCGGACAGCGCGGGCAGTACGTTGCTGAGCGGCTCGTCACCGCCGATGCCGAGGGTGTCGGCGAACGCGGCCAGGTCCTCGCTGTCGACGACCTCCCAGAACTTCGCGTCACTGGTGCCCAGTTCGCGACCGTCGACGGGTCCGGTCAGGTCGGTGAAGGGGTCGCGGGGCCAGTACAGCTCGCGCTGGAAGGCGTACGTCGGCAGGTCGACGCGGCGCGCTCCGGTCCCGGCGAACCGGGCGACCCAGTCCGGGGACAGCCCCCGTACGTGGGCGCCCGCCACGGCGGCGGCCAGGGAACGGGCTTCGGGACGGCCGGTGCGCAGCGCGGGCAGGAACGCGGCGGCGCGGGGCCCGGTCGCGGCCTGGCAGTCCTGGCCGAGTGCGGAGAGCACCCCGCCGGGGCCGATCTCCAGGTAGGCGCTGACGCCGCGGCTCTCCAGCCAGCGGATGCCGTCGAGGAAGCGGACGGCGTCGCGGACGTGCCGGACCCAGAAGTCGGCCGAGCCCATCGCGCCGTCGGTGACGAGGGCGCCGGTCAGGTTGGAGACGATCGGGATGCGCGGAGCGGCGTAGGTCAGGCCTTCCACGACGCGGCGGAAGGCGTCGAGCATGCCGTCCATGTGCGGCGAGTGGAACGCGTGGCTCACGGCGAGGCGCTTGGACTTGCGGTCGGGGAAGGCCGCCACGACCGCCGTCGCGGCGTCCTCGTCACCGGCGATCACGACCGCTTGCGGGCCGTTGACGGCGGCGATGCTCACCCGGTCGGTCAGCAGCGGCAGGACCTCGTCCTCCGACGCCTGGACGGCGATCATCACACCGCCGGACGGCAGCGCCTGCATCAGCCGGCCACGGGCCGCCACCAACGTGCACGCGTCGTCCAGCGACAGCACCCCCGCCACGTGCGCGGCGGCGATCTCACCGATCGAATGCCCCGACACGAAGTCCGGTACCAGGCCCCAGGACGCGAGCAGCCGGAACAGTGCCACCTCGACCGCGAACAGCGCGGGCTGCGTGAACCGCGTCTCGTCCAACAGGGCCGCGTCCGACCCGAACAGCACGTCCTTCAACGGCAGATCGAGGTCGAGCCGGTCGCACACCTCGTCCAGCGCGGCGGCGAACACCGGGTAGGCGTCGTACAGTTCGCGCCCCATGCCGAGGCGCTGGCTGCCCTGTCCGGTGAACAGGAACGCCAGCTTGCCGTCGGTGGCGGACGCTTCGAGCACGTCGGCGGACGACCGGCCCTCGGCGAGGGCGGTGAGTCCCGCCAGCAGTTCCTCGCGGTCCTCGGCGACGATCGCGGCCCGCCGGTCCAGGGCGGCCCGGGTGAGCGCCTGCGCGTGGGCGACGTCCTGGACCCGGACCTCGGGCAGGGCCGTGAGGTGGGCGTGCAGCGTCGCGGCCTGCGCACGCAGCGCGGCCTCGGTCTTGCCGGACAGGACGACGGGGACGACGGCCGGAGCGGCGCCGGGCATGCCGGCGGCGGCCTGCCCGGCGACATCGGCGGCGGTGCCCGCGTCCGACCGGTCGGCCGGCTCCTCGACGGACCCTTCGCCCGCCTCCTCGGCGCTCTCCAGGATGACGTGCGCGTTCGTCCCGCTCATGCCGAACGAGGACACACCGATGCGGCGCGGCCCCTCGTGCCGCGGCCACGGCCGCGCCTCGGTGAGCAGGGAGACCTCTCCCGCGGACCAGTCGACGTGCGGGGTCGGCTCGTCCAGGTGCAGGGTGCGCGGCAACAGCCCGTTGCGCATCGCCATGACGCTCTTGATGACGCCGGCGACGCCGGCGGCGGCCTGCGCGTGCCCGATGTTGGTCTTGAGCGAGCCCAGCCACAGCGGACGCCCTTCGGGGCGGTCCTGGCCGTAGGTGGCGATGATCGCCTGCGCCTCGATGGGGTCACCGAGGCCGGTGCCGGTGCCGTGCGCCTCGACGGCGTCGACCTGGTCGGGCGTGAGGCGGGCGTTGGACAGCGCCTGGAGGATGACGCGCTGCTGGGAGGGGCCGTTGGGCGCGGTCAGGCCGTTGGAGGCGCCGTCCTGGTTGACGGCGGTGCCTCGGACGACGGCGAGGACGTGGTGGCCCTTGCGCCGGGCGTCGGAGAGCCGCTCCACGAGGAGGACGCCGACGCCCTCGGCGAGGCTGAAGCCGTCGGCGTCCGGCGAGAACGCCTTGCAGCGGCCGTCGGTGGCCAGGCCGCGCTGCTTGCTGTAGTCGATGAACGTGCCGGGCGCGGCCATCAGGGTGGCGCCACCGGCCAGCGCCATCGAGCACTCGCCGTTGCGCAGGGCCTGGACGGCCAGGTGCAGGGCGACGAGGGAGGACGAGCAGGCCGTGTCGACGGTGACGGCGGGGCCTTCGAGGCCGAACGTGTAGGAAAGCCGGCCCGAGGCGACGCTCGCCGCGTTTCCGGTTCCGAGGTAGCCCTCCACGTTCTCGGAGGAACTCAGCAGCGCCGTCAGGTAGTCGTGGTTGCTGGTGCCGACGAACACGCCGACCTGCTTGCCGCGCATCGAGGTCGGGTCGATGCCCGCACGCTCGAACGCCTCCCACGAGGTTTCCAGCAGGAGCCGCTGCTGGGGGTCCATGGCGAGGGCCTCGCGCGGGGAGATCCCGAACAGTGACGGGTCGAACCGCGCGAAGTCCCGGACGAAGCCACCCTGGTTGGCGTAGCTGGTGCCCGGGTGTTCGGGGTCGGGGTGGTAGACGGTGTCCATGTCCCAGCCGCGCTCGACGGGGAAGCCGGAAATGGCGTCCACTCCGTCGGCGACCAACTGCCACAGTTCCTCGGGCGAGGTCGCCCCACCGGGGTAGCGGCAGCCCATGCCCACGATGGCGACGGGGTCCTGGTTCTTCGCCTCGACGTCGCGAAGCCGCTGACGCGTCCGGTGCAGATCCGCCGTCACCAGCTTCAGGTAGTCCCGCAGCGTCTCTTCATTCGCCATGTAACGCAACCACCCATTTGCAGCAGACGGCATCGGAAAACTGTGTGCAGAGCCGAGAATTGACATCGGAAAGGCGAGCGCTTCACTCGTCGGGCGAAGCGACTCCCGACCGCAGGCTATTTCCGGCCCAACCTGCCCTACAACCCCTAACTGCCCCCTACGCACCCCTGGTGGGGGAATGCGTAGGGGGCAGTGATTCCCGGTCAATTACTCACGGGAGCTGGTCATCTTCACCGAAATTCGGCAGACCGTCAATAACGACCGAGTCCCTTGTTGATAAAGGCGAACAGCTCCTCGTCGCTGGCGTCCTGGAGCTGGTCCGCCGCGTCGACGTCCCCGTCCGCGCCGGTCGTCGCGTCGCCGGTCGCGCCGTCGGCCCCGAGGGCCGCCGCGGAGATGTCCGCCGGGCCGGCGGCCGTCGGGTCCTCGCTGTCGTTCCACTTCGCCAGCAGCGACTGGAGCCGCATCGTCACCCGGGCCCGCACCACGTTGTCGCCCGTGCCCTGTTCCAGTACGGACTCCAGCCGGTCGAGCTCCTCCAGCAGCGGGGCCCCTCCGGCCACCGCGTCGGGCACGATCCCGGCGCGCAGGTAGGCGGCGACGGCGGCCGGGGTGGGGTGGTCGAAGACGAGGCTGGCCGGCAGCTTCAGCCCGCTGACGGCGCCGAGCCGGTTGCGCAGCTCGACGGACGTCAGGGAGTCGAAGCCCAGTTCCTTGAACGCCCGCCCGGCTTCGACGGCCGTCAGGTCGGGGTGGCCGAGGACGGCGGCGACGGCCGTCCGGACCAGGTCCAGCAGCAGCCGCTCCTGTTCCACCTCGGGCAATCCGGCGAGCTGCCGCGTCAGCGGCGCTCCCCCGGCCAGGTCGTCGGCGGTCTCGCGTTCCGCGCTCTCGATGACCTTCCGGGCCTCGGGGAGTTCCAGCAGCAGCGGCCGGTCCCGGTCGGCGGTGAAGGCGAGGGTGAACCGCTTCCAGTCCATGTCGACGACGGTCAGGGTGGTCTCGTCACGGTCCAGGGCGTGCTGGAGCGACGTCAGGGTCCGTGCGGGCGACATGGCGATGATGCCGTGGCGCCGCATCCGGTCGCCGGCCGCGCTGTCGTCCCCGTCCGCACTGCCCCAGGGACCCCAGGCGACGGAGGTCGCGGGCAGGCCTTCGGCCCGCCGGTACTCGGCGAAGGCGTCGAGGAACGCGTTGCCGGGGGCCTGGTTGCCCTGTCCGGGGGCGCCGAAGGTGGCGGCGAAGGAGGAGAAGAGGACGAACGCGGACAGGTCGAGGTCGCGGGTCAGCTCGTGCAGGTTCCGCGTCCCGTCGACCTTGACCCGCAGCACATCGGCGACCTGCGCGGGGCTGAGCGTCTCGATGACTCCGTCGTCGATGACGGCCGCCGCGTGGATCACCGCGCCGAGCGGCCGGTCGGCGGGTACGGAGGCGATGAGGGCGGCGAGTCCGTCGCGGTCGCCGACGTCGCAGGCCGCGATCGTGACGTCCGCACCGAGCC
>NZ_JBIAVF010000038.1:0-34155 GCF_042893755.1 Streptomyces sp. NPDC001568
CCCGCGGAGCGGGACCCCAGACGCTGCGCGTCTGGGAAGGGAGCTGCTTCGCTGCGCTCAGCAGGGCCGGCTTCGCCGGCCCTGGGTCGACCCTTCGGGTCGGGGTCCTGCGCTTCGCTCCGGACGGGTTCGGGGGTCTCTCTGCGTTCGGTCCCGAACGGCCCGCTCCGCGGGCCGGGGTGACCCCGTTTCACGGGGTCCGGGGTCTATGGTCCGTTGCGGTGGGCCCGCCCCTCCCCCACACAGCCCTTCCGGCTCCGCCTCCAGGGCAGCCCGCTTCGCGGGCGCCGGCAGCATGCGCCGAGGCTGGTGGGGGCGTGCGGGTCTTTGCGATCAGCGCCCCTGATTCTCGGTCAGGAGAACTTCACGAACTTCCACTTCTGCCATTCCTCACGGACCCGGTAAGTGGCTTTCCTCTCGCTTTGGACCTTCTGGAGCTCCTCCACCCACTCACGCACCTGCGGGTCGTCGCCCTTTCCTGCCTTCGCGGCCTCATCGATCTTTTTGCTCAGTTCGCCCAGCCTTTCGAGCTGCGCCGTCCTCTGCTTCCGACCCTCCTCGGTATGGGCCCGCTCCATCATCTTCGCCTTCGGAGGGACCCCATCGTCCTTGTAGTCCAAGACACTCAGGTACAGGGGCCCGTCCGTGACGTGGGTGGACAGGAACCCATCCTCCGCCTTCCAGGTCTGGTGAGTGCTCGTGCCGAGTCCCTGCAATGTGAGGCCCCCGGCCACACGCCCGTACTGGTTCTCGTAGGTACCGAAGAGAGAGAACTTTCCATACGGCGCGAAGTGCTTCCGATGCGTCAGCAAGTTCGCCTGCCAGCCGTGCGAGTTCACCGACGTGTCGAAATACCAGCCCTGAAACTCGTTCTTCCCCGAAGGCCGCACCTCCTCCAACACCACCGACGGCGGGTCCGTACGCGTGTACTCGATGGACCCCCCATCCCGGTAGTGATCCGTCCCCACCGAAGAATCACCGCCGGGATACGCCGCCAGACACAAGCCCGACTTCTCATTCACGATGAGGAACTCACCCGAAGGAAAACCGTTGCTCGACACGAACCGCTCCTCTCACACGACTGCTCACTGACCTACCAGGCCGACAACCATCTACCGGCGGCCCGATCTTGAAGAACCGTCTGACCACCACGGGTTCACCAAAACGGTGAACCAACCAAAACGGCCAAAACCCCATACATCCGGCCGGAAAAGCATCACCCACACAGGCGAACCCCTCACAGCTCCCACACCCCAGCCACGTACACCCGGGTCGGCCACCTCATCGATGCATCAAACTGAGGTGCTGTGTAGCAAACCGGAGAACCGGGCTGCCCCTCGTTGTACCTACGTCTATCTATATAGATAGACAGCCCGGCTCGACGGAAACCTCTTACAGGGCCTCTGACCTGCCGAAACATGCGTCCAGCATGGATAGATCGGGGATGATGGCCACATGGCGCACACCATGGTCCTGGCCGTCTCCCCCCACCACCTGGAGCAGCTCGACGCACTCGTGACGTCGCATCGGGACGCCGAGGAACAGTGGATGCGGGACCAATCCGCCCGTACCGATCTACCGTTGCTGCGCGGGTCGGCACGGCGGGACGCTCAGGCCCGAATCCGGGCCGCCCGCCAGAAGCACCGGGACACCGGCCGGCACCGCCCCACGCGCGCGCTGGCCCTCGCGCCCGCCCTCCGGGTCGAGCTGGACGCACGTGGTCTCCTGCGGGACTGGGACCCGATTCCGGCCGGCGCCCCGACGTCCGGTCAGACCCTCGGCGGACGCGGACCCCACACCGGCGCAGGACTCACCGCGCGCCTGGTCGTCGCCCTGCCCGACGAACTCTGGGTACCCCTGACCCGCGGCGTCCACTGGACCAACCAGCCCCACCTACAGGCCTTGCAGACCTGGACCGACCGGTGGGGGCCCGGCCCCGCCGCCGGACACTCCACCGCCCCAGCGGAGGCCCTCGCCGAACGCGCCCGGAGCGCCGCCCACATCACCACCACCGGCGAGATCATCCGCACCGCCCTGGAGCACACCCTCCACCCCGGCCCCTGAACCCTCCTCCGGGCGACGGCCAGACTCCCCCGGCCGGGGCGGCCCCGTTCGCGCCGCAGCCAGCCGTACAGCACCTCTCGCGTGTGGCGTAGCGCATGCGGAACGGCCCCGGGCCAACGCCCGGGGCCGCTGTATCCGTCTACCCCGCTTCGGACCGGACCTGTCACGCGGTCCGGTCAACGCCCACGTCGCGCCCGGCCGGTGAGCCGGCGTACCGGCCGGGTGCTTCCGCGCGGATTCGTCAGAGAACCGCGACGGTGAACGGGACGTCCACCAGGGCGTTGGCGTGGTCGGTCGTCACGATCGTGATCGTGCGGGTCTGGCCGTTGCAGTTGGTGTTCGGAATCGCCGTGATCATGGCCCGGTTGTTGTTGACCGTGGCGAGCACCGCCGCGTCACGCAGGTTGACGGTCGGGTCGGACACCGCGACACAGTAGTAGCCCACCGGCTGCCCGTTGAACCGCGCCGCCGAGGACACGTTCTTCGTCGCCAGCAGCGTCCCGTCCCCGCCCACCCGGGCGGCGGCACGGGCGTAGGGCGCTTCCAGGTCCCGCGGGGCGGCCGTAGCGGTAGCGGTCAGGACCGGAACCGACACCAGCGCGGCGGCGGTGAGGGCAAGGATTCGAGTGCGCATCGTCGTGCCTTTCTCGGCCGCGTCCACCTGGAACGCGACCCGTGGAATGAAGCCTGCCTGTTCAAAGATCGGCAGCCACAACGGCACTGGACGGCCGCTGCACCCGATCCCGAACCAGCGTGTAACCGCCACAAAAGACCGAAAACGGCGGAACAGCTATAACGGCCAAAAACCACCCAGTACGGCCAAAACGCGCGTCACCCACACAGCCCCGCCGGGCCGGACAGAACGTTCCCCATAGGCCGGTCCCGGCACCTGCGATCTGCGTCCCGCTGCTCCTTTCAGGTGACTTGGGCGTCGCCGACTCGAACTCTGTCCATCTATCGCTGTAATGTCGTCCACATCGGAAGGGGCGGCCAGTCCCCGCCTCCCCGACAACCCGTCACCCCGAACGAAAGGCCCGACCATGACCGTCACGAACCCCGCAGAACTGATCACCCTCGCTCCGCTGACCCGCGCAGGCGCCCTCCCGGCCGTCTCCCGCGTCTCTCTGAGCGGCAAGACGATCGGCACCATCACCGACGAGGGCGGCGCCATCCCCTCCCGAGGCAGCCACCACGCCTGGAGCCTGGCCTTCGGCCCGAAGGGCTTCCACCACCACCAGGCCGACGCGGTGAAGCGCCTGGTGTCCGCGTGGCTGAACGTCGGACCGGGGCCCGTCACGCTGATGACGGCCACCGGCACCGTCCACGCCTCCCGCACCACGCCCGAGGGCACCGTGCCCACCTGCATGACCGACCGGGCCGCGCGTGAGCTGCGGGTCCTGCTCCGCAGTGGACGCGCCGTCACCTGCCGGCACTGCCCCCAGCACTGACCCGCCGGGGCCGCCCGCCACCCCGGCGGGCGGCCCCCACCCCGGACGCCAACTCCCCCAGCAGGAGCACACCATGCAGCCCACCCCCGGACTCCCGAACTCGGTCTCCATCACCGCCCTGAACCTCCGCGAGGACGCATACGCGGTCCTGTGCCTGCCCTGCGGCGGCGGAGGGGCCGCCACCACCGTGGACACACGTAGGGGCCACTGGGCCCGCCCCGACGCATGGGCCGCCGCCCAGCAGCACGCCGACCGCCACGCCCGCCGCCGCGAGGAAGTCCTCAACTCCGAACGTTGGCACCGGCAGGCCGCCGCCCTCGGATGGAGCGCCGCACAGGCCGACGTCATGTGGTGGGCCGCACGCGGCCACCTCCACCACGACCAGGCCGGCTACTACCGCATGGACCCCCACGACCCCAACGTCCGCCGAGGACGCGCCGTCGCCCGCGCCCGCGTCCACTCCCTCATCGAAGCCGGCTTCCTCGACCACGACCACGACGAGCGCGGCCCCGTCACCCCCACCCAGGACGGACACGACGCCCGCCGCGCCTGGAACCACGCCCACCCCGAACCCGCCGAGCAGGAAACCCGCCACCTGCGCCCGCTGCTCGACGGACACGAGGACACCACCCGCCGCCAAGCCCTCGCCGAACGCGCCGCCCACCGCGCCGCCGAAGAGGCCGAACCCGCCGCCCACCAGCCGTCACCCGTCGAGCCGGCGCCGGCATCCACCCCCGACCAGTGCCCCCACACGCCCGTGTGGCTGATCCTCACCGCGTCCCCGACCGGAGCACTCTCCCACCACATGGAATGCGCCTGCGGCACCACCACGACCCTCTACCCCGGCAAGTCCCCGTCCATCGACCGAGGCACCGCCACCCGCCCCACCGGCATCCGCGAAGCAAGCGTCACCACCACCACCGGGTGGGCCCGCCAGCAGGGCTACCGGACCACCGGCCCGTGGACCATCCTCGACCAGGACACCAAGCGCGCCCCGATCCGCGACGAGAACGCACCCACCCACATCCCC
The DNA here is from genome assembly GCF_042893755.1 of Streptomyces sp. NPDC001568. Taxonomy (NCBI): domain Bacteria; kingdom Bacillati; phylum Actinomycetota; class Actinomycetes; order Kitasatosporales; family Streptomycetaceae; genus Streptomyces; species Streptomyces sp. NPDC001568. The sequence continues at coordinate 4,543 of NZ_JBIAVF010000038.1, forward strand.
CTCGTCAACGACCCCAACCGACACCCCGCCACCACCCCGGCCCCCGTCGAACCGGACATCAAGCACCACCAGGACCAGGACCACGCCGACGTCGAGCAGCCGCACCAAGCCGTGCGCGCCGACGTCGAGCACCAGAACCAGGCGCACCGCGCCGAACTGTCGACCGTGCCCGGTGAAGAGGTCACCGCGGCCGGCGCGGACGTCCACGCCGCGGCTCCGGAATCCGACCCCACCACCGTCAAGCCGGCCCGTCCGGTGGAGCTCCCCGACGCCGGCCGTCGCCCGGACCGGCCCCGGACCGGGGTCGAGCACACCCCGACACGACGACGGGGCCGGCGGCCCACACCGAAGTGTGGTCAGTCCCCACCGGCCCCAACCCGTCAGCACCACCAAGGGCACGACACCGGCATTCTAGAGACCCCGCACACCCCAGACAGGAGCGCCGCCCCCGTGATCCCCCACGGCCGACCCGCCCTCACCGAGGACGACCTCGCCGCACTCGCCGGCACCTCCCTGAAAACCTGGCGCCGCAACCAGGCCGCCGCCTTCCGCGCCCGCGTGCCCCTGCTCTGCCCCGGGGACCGACTCCGCCTCTACGACCGCGAACAAACCCTCGCCCACCTCGCCGGCCGCCCCCTGCCACCCCTGCCCGACCCCGGCGACCACCCCACCGACCTCCTCACCGACCGAGAAGCCGGCGCCGTCCTCGGGATCAGCGACACCACCGTGCGCGCCTACGCCACCACCGGCCACCTCTCCCCCGGCATCGAGCTGTACGGCCGCCGCTGGTGGCCCCGCCACGAAATCACCACCCGCCGCGACGCCGGCGACCAACGCGCCGCCGCCTCGACCTCCGCCGTCCAAGCCCTCACCGACCAACTCGCCACCAACACGGTGCCCACCGCCGCCGAGCTGGCCGCACGCGACGGGATCAGCACCCGCACCGCACGCCGCCGCATCACCGCCGCACGACACCAACTCGATTCCACGGAAGACCAGCAGCACACCGGCTGACGCAGCAACACCGGTCGGTCGTACCCGGTAGGTCAGAGCCCGAGGCGACAGCCGATAAACCCACACAAACGGAATGTGTTATTCCGAAGGGATCTTCAGAGAATCGCGCGCAACGCGATATCGAAAGAGATAAGTTCGGGGATGGAGTTTCTTTTCACGAGAGGCACACACGCGTCTTTCCGTGAGGTGACCTGCGACGTCCAGGGCACCCCACGGGAGGACGCACAACCGTGTGCGCCTCACAATGAAAGGAACCCCATGAGCAAGCAACCCACCGGGGACCGTCGACGCCTGCGCCGCGCACTGCGCATCGCACGCATCCTCACCCCCGGCGTCAAGCTGCTCACCGCCTGCGCGACCCTCGCGGCCGCACTGGTGAAACTGGGCTGACACCGGCCCGGGCCTGGATAAGAGGCCCGGGACGGCAGCTCCAACGAGGCCTGCCCCGCAACAAGCGCGGCAGGCCTCACACATGCAGAAGGCAATGTCACTACATACTGAAACACGAATAAGAAACAGGCGCCTCCGCGAATCGTACAGCACTGCAACATTGCGTTCGGCGGTAAATGAATCTCGGCAATGCCGCCGACTAAGACGGAGCACCGCCACGACCCCTGTCGTGACAAATGCTGCCCATCCATCCCAGAAAGCCGCCTGAACAAGCATTGGAAAGTGGCGGCCCGGTGGTACTGCCCCCGGACACGCCGGGCACCGGGCCTCACCCGCACACGCCATATCGGTACGGGCTGCCCCAAATCCTAGGATCTGTCTGACAAATGATCACCTGCAGTCCGCCCACGTCCCGCCCGCCTCCCACCGGTCGGACCACGCATAGACGGCCTGGGCAGGTGGCTGACCGAACGCGGACGGGCGTGGAGGTGTCACGGGACGAACCGGGCCGCTGCTTACGAGGCTTCGGCGTCGGTGTCAGTGCGCTCTTCTATATTCCGGATCATGAGCGGATGGCTGCAGAACACTCAGGTGCTGGTCGAACAGGCGGCAACGTACAAAGCACTCGCCGGGCGTGGTGAGCTGCGCGAGCTGTCACGTGCGGTGATGCGGGCCGCCTGCGCGAACGGCTCGATGACGGGGGTCGGCGTCGAGAACATGGACCTGTTGCGGGCACTGCCCGACTGCGACCGTCTGGAGCTGGCTGCGTTGTGGGCCGAGTGGCACGCGCGCGTGGAGAACGACTGGACGGCTGAGGAGTTCAGGCGGGACGTCGACTACCTCCGCACGGAACTACTCATGGTTGCTTCCGGAGTGGCCCGCGGCCTGGACGGTGAGATTCTGGCCGCCGAGCGTGCGTCACAGCTCGCCGCATTGGGCGACCAGTACGTGGTCTGGTCGCATCACCGGATCTGGGAGCTGGCCGACGCGGAGCTCGCGGCCGGGCGCATACCCGGCTCGGCGGTCCTGGCCGCCTTCCGTCGTACCATGGCGGCGGCGACGCTGCCCGGATTCCGGCGCACCCAGGCGTCGGTGAACGCGGCCCAGGTCGGCCTGCGCGAGGTCATGGGGCGCTGGCCCGGTCCGCCACTCAACTCCGGGGAGGTCTGGGCCGACCAGGCGCTCAAGGACGCCGGCGTGGGTGGTGAGCCGTGGGTTCGGCTACTGTCCCACGCCGCTCCGGCGACCGCGAGCGCGCCGTCTGCGAGATGGCGACGGGATTCCCTGGCCCTGATCGAGGAGATCGGCCCGGAGGCAGTACGGGAGGCAGTACCGCGATGGTTCGAGTTGGCCGGCCTCGACCGCACGGCCCCTCTGGTGGGCCATCAGCATCTTCCGTTCGACGTGAACACCCGCTTCGACGCCCACAACTCCCATGTACTGCGCGGGCTCGCCTGGACCCTCGCTCTCGTGCCCGCCGGGCCGGACATCGTCGACGCCCTCGCCGGACTCGTCGAGACCTCTCTGGACCAGCGCTCCGGTGAGGATCCCCGAGCCCCTCATGTGGCGGAAGCGGGCGTCGTGGCACTGGCCCTCACCGCAGACCCGGCAGCGCGGTGCGAGTTGGAGACCCTGCGCAGGTGGATCCGGCACAAGGGCACTCTTCTGCGCATCGACAAAGCTCTTGATCACTTGCCAGACAAGCCCTAGGCAGTGTCCGACAAATGATCATCTGGTTGGTTCGCGGAGCCAGAGGATCAGCGTCGCCAGGGCGATTCCGGCGTGGTAGCGGTCGGCGAGCTTGTCGAACCTGGTCGCGATCGCGCGGAACTGCTTGAGGCGTGCGAAGCAGCGTTCGACCACGTTGCGGTCACGGTAGACCTCCTTGTCGAAGACTGGCGGGCGACCGCCGAGACGCCCTCGGCGCCGGCGGTTGGCGACTTGGTCGCGGCGTTCGGGGATCGTGGCGACGATTCCCCGGCGCCGCAGCAGGTCCCGGATTGCCCGGCTGGAGTAGGCCTTGTCGCCCAGGACCCGGGTCGGTGTCGTGCGCGCGCGGCCGGTGTCGGCTCGCGGAACGCGGATCCCGTCGAGGACCTGACCGAATGCGGTGGCGTCGTTGATGTTGCCGGGCGTGAGCACGATGGACAGGGGCAGGCCACGGCCGTCGACGGCGAGGTGGACCTTGGTGGTCAGCCCGCCTCGGGACCGGCCGAGGGCTTGGCACGTCTGCGAGCGGCCCGGATCTTCCAGTTCGTCCCCGCCCGCGTCCCCCTTTTGCGTGCGACGGCGGCGTGCTGGTGGGCACGGTTGACCGTCGAGTCGAAGGCGACGGTCCACTCCACCCGGCCCACCGCGTCATCACGGACCCGCACGTGCTCCAGCAGCCTGGCCCATGTGCCGTCCGCCTCCCAGCGGGCGAACCGCTCGTAGACGGTCTGCCACGGCCCATACCGCTCCGGCAGGTCACGCCACGGCGCCCCGGTCCGCAAACGCCACAGCACACCATTGACCACCTGCCGGTGATCCCGCCACGGCCGACCACGCCCGTCCACCTGCGGCAACAAGGGCTCTATCCGCTCCCACGCCGCGTCCGTCAAGTCACCTCAACCTGCCACAAGATCAATTATCAGACAGGCCCTAGCCGGCCGGCCCCGCCCACGCTCCGACGCCCGCAGGGTCAGGGGGAATCGCCCCGCCACACGTACCGGCCGCCGTCCCCGCCGGCGTCCGGTCCGGCCGGCTCGTAGTCGGAGCGACCCCCCGGGCCGTACACCCCGTGATCCGACATCAGCAGCGCCCCGCCCTCGACCTGACGCGGCGTCCAGCCGGTCACATCCAGCAACAGGCCGTCCAAGGGACCGCCGAGCAGCTCGCCGTACGCGTGCCCCTCCTCCGGTCCGACCGGATCACCCGGCTCCGACCCGTACACCCGGCGTCCCACCCACGCAGCATCCATGCCCGCAGCCTCCCACCCGACGAGGGCGACGCGGGTGGTGATGGCGCATCACCACCCGAACCCGGGCACCGGTCACGCCGTCGGTCGGGCGGCCTTCGCCCGGTTCAGGAAGGTCTCGATCGTCTCGCGCAGCACATCGGCCGCCTCGTCATCGGTCATGCGGGCAGTGTGCCCGAGGCCACCGCGGCCCCGCTCCCCCGCCCGGCCGCCAAGTCGATGCAGCGCAAGCCGCCGCCGGGATGCCACTCCATCACCGGAGCAGCACGTACGGGGAAGCCAGCTCCGCACTCGGTGCAGGAAAGGGTGAGGAGCAGAGGTCAGCCGGAGAAAGGCAGCCCACCAAGTAGGGGCGCAGCGTTCGAGACCAGGCCCAGGGGACTGTTGCCACCGCTGATCAACGGCAGTCCACCACTCTTGAGGATGTCTCCAGCGACCGGCAGGCCAATGGAAGTGTCGGGCCCGGGAACCGGGGCGGCATGGGCGGCGCCGGAGACGGCCAGGACCGGAGCGGCGAGGGCGAGAACGGCGGCAGCGCGCCGGTCCCGGCTGGCACGGTCCCGGCTCCCGTACCGCGAGAACTGCCGTCCGCACCAAGCCCCCCCCCCCCGGCGCCGTCCAGGGGCACCTGCCACGCGCGAGCAGCCACCGCGCCACGATCGAAAACCGGCGACATCGGCGACGACCCCGCCGCCGGCGGCGGGAAGTCCGGATGTCGGCGCGGCCAGACCGCAACCGTCGGCCAGCTCGCCCCCGCCATGACGGCCACCACCGCCCGCGAAAGAGATCGCACGTCACCCGCCACTCCTCCGCGAAACGCACTCCGAACGCACAAGCCGCCAGGCCCGGCCGCCGAGGATGAAGAAGTACTTCACCCTCCGGTGGCCGGGCCGGCGTCAGGTCAGCCCTTCAACCACTTCCCCGCCTGCGGGCGCTCCAGCGCCTTCAGGCGCCGCCAGGCATACACCCAGTCCTCCGTGCCCCGGATCCCGCACACCTGGAGAAAGGTCTGGCACCACTCCAGCGAGGGGATCTTGCCGAGCTTGCGGACCCGCTCCACGTTCAACGCGTCGCTGATCGTGGACCGCTTCAACAACCCCTCGCTGTTGATCTCCAAGCTGCGCATCGACGGCGCACCCGCCCACACGTGCACCGCACCGAGCATCTCCACGAAGTCCACCGGCGTCGAGATCAACAACGGATCCGGCTTCCCCGCCTGCGACAGCATCGGGCCACCCGCACGACCGCCCGCGTACCCGCGCCCGTTACGGCCGCTCGGGACCAGGGCATTCCCGATCGCGTAGCGGTCGCGGTCCGCGCCCTGCGGCAAGCGTCTACCGGTCGGGTTGTTCTCCTGGTGCGGCTGCACACGTGCCGGCAGGTCCGGGTGTCGGTTGTCTCGAATGGCTGCGAGCAACTGGCCCTTCACATGGTCGGGCGGGCGAAACGTCCCCTCCTCGATGTCCATGATGAGGCTCACGCGCATCCCGAGACGTCGGGCAAGTGCCCCCCTCGACAGACCCTTATCCTGCCGCTCCTGCTTCAGGGCAGCCCCGAAGTCGGAAGCCCGGTGGTCTTCCCTCAGCCGATCCAACGCGTTGAGGAGCTGTCGCCGATAGGCAGACGAAGGACGCACCTGTCCCGACTCGATCTCGCGGAGCCTCCGCATGCTGATCCCCGCCCGCTCCGCGAACAGCGCTGAAGGAATGCCCAGGCGGTCGAGTTCCGCGCGGAGCATGTCACCGAAGACGGAGCCGTCCTCCTCGGCTACCGCCATCAGGCGTCACCGCCGCGCAGACGCAGCCCCGGATTCCGGCGCAGGGTCTTGAGGAACGCGAGGACCGGCTCGCGCAGGATGTCCACGAGGAGCGCCGCGGCGACGGCGCCGAGCACCTCCAGGTGGTGACCGTCCACCCACATCCAGCCCAGGGGCAGGAGCACGACGAGGACGCCCAGCAGGTGGGGCGTGGCCGTGAGGCCGAAGGGACGGGGGACGGTGGGGGTGATCACGCACCCCTTGAAGACCGGCGTGGGCGACTGGAGAACCCAGCCGCGCCCCGGCATGTAAATCCACAGCATGAAGCCGCTCCTGATGAAGTGTGAGCCCGGACGGATGACACAAGGGGATTCGCAGTCCCCTGCACACCACCGACGGCGGCGGGTGCCGTCCAAGCATGGAACACCCACACCACTGCCATCAACCGACCTAGGACGCACCCGAGTTGCCCACCAACAACCGGAGTACCCACCTCCACGGTTCGCCTGTCCGGCACGCCGATCCCAGGGCACGCACGACCGTCCGCAGCTGTCCGAGAGCGTCCGAGCAGCATTCCATCCACGTGGATGGAAACGGCCCCCGCTCGCACCCGCCCGCGACAACCACACAGGTCACGGCGGCCAACCCCACATGGCGGCCGTCCGGGAGCGTCCGGGACCGTCCGGAAGCGTCCGAAGCCGTCCGAGGACCCTGTCCACGCGGCCCCTACTAGTTCATGGTTGTCCGAGAGTCGCTCCATAGCCCGGACGGCTTCACGGGGTCCCGTTCGCAGCGGATCACCCCACTGTCGTGACGCAGATCACAGACTTGTACGTGTGGCCCGTGTCCTCGGACACGGGCCACACGCATGCCACGGCACAGCACGGGCTCCGGACATGACGGAGGGCCGCCCTCCCACCCGGCAGGAGAACGGCCCTCGACCAGACCTACGGGGCGGGGGTGTAGGTGACGGTGTTCCCGCCGCAGCCGGCCGCGATGTGCAGCAGTGTGTCCTCCTCCAACTCGTCGACCGCCAGGCCCCAGCGGAGCTTCGTCGCGGTCCACTCGGATGCGTACCGGCACAGTGCCTCCGACGACGACGGCAACCACTCGGCCGGATCCTGATCCGACTTCTGCCGGTTCGAACGAGCCGTCACCGCGACCAGAGACGTCTCCTGACCCAAGTCGTTCGCGTACGCCTCCCGCCTCTGCGCGGTCCACGAACTGGCGCCAGCTGGCGGGGAGCGCTATTCGAAGCGTGCGGTATTCCCCCGATGTCGGTACGACTCCCCTGGGCGACGACGTCGGTGTCTGGGAGGGCCGGGAGCGCGCGCCCCACGAAGCCAGGCATCAAGTTGACGATGTCTCTCGGGAAGGCGTTGGGGTCCAGAGTCGACTCGAAGCTCGCGGGACGGTTCAATGCCTGGGTGGTGAACTGGGCACGGATGTACGACTGTCACTCTGACGTAGATCGCGTCCCTGAGCTTCTCGCTCGGGTGGAGCGTGAGTACGACTCGGAAGCGTGGACGGAGCTGGGACACCGGCTGATCCTCGAGCATGACCTGCTGTCGCCCGCCATCATCGCTGCCCTGCCCTTGCTGGTGCGCCTCGCATCGGGGAACAGGGAGGCACGCCACCTAGCCGGCGAGATCATGGAGCGTGCGGCGAGCCACCATGGCAGCGACGAACTACTGGATGAGAGCGCCGACGTGATCGCCAAGTTCGGCGCTCTCCTGGACCGGCAACGCCACGCAGGAGGGGCGACGGAGGCACGAGGACGTACTCGCGTCCCATGGCACTGGCTTGGGTGTTGCCGTACATGGTGACCTCACCGTCCGACCAGCGGACGAAGAGGCCAGGTTCCGTTGCCCTGGGCGGTGGACACGACTGATTCGTTCTGTACTCCTCCCGCTCTGACGTCGGTATAGACGCTGACCTTTCCGCTGGCCCAGATCACCATCAGGTCATGGTTGGGGGTCGTGTCGTTGCTGTCGCCGTCGAAGTCGCCGCCGGTGATCAGCGCCGCCGACTGAGTTTTGCCAGGCCTCGCACGTATTCGACTTTGCGTCGGGCGCGGCGATCCCGGCGAGGTTCTGCGATGAATCCGGCCGCCCGCGCGGGTGCGTTATCCGCCGAGGGCCCTTCTGGGCGGGTGTCGGGCCCGCTGGACCCCCAGGGCGGTTGATCATGATGGCCGCTCGGACCTCGCCATCGTCGCCACCATCCGCTCCAGGCGGGCCAGCCGGGTCTTCTCGGTGCGGGCGGTGACCAGGGCGAGATACAGGGCGAACTGGTGGGACTTGCCGAGCGTTTCGTAGAACGCCCGCGCCGTCGGGTTCGCGTCGAGCGCCTCGACGAGATCCGGCGGTGCGGTGGCGTTCTTCTGCGAGGCGTATGCCGTCGCCCAGCGACCGTCCGCCCGTGCCGCCTCGACCTCGGCGAGGCCGCGGGGGCGCATCCGTCCCTCGGCGATCAGGGCCTCGGCCTTGTCGACGTTCACCTGCGACCAGGGCGATCGGGGGCGGCGGGGTGTCGTGCGCTGCAGGAAGTACGTGTCATCGAAGCCGTGCCGCAGACCGTCGATCCAGCCGAAGCAGAGCACCGTGTCGACCATCTCTTCCCAGGTGAGCGACGGGATGCCGGTATGCTTCTTGGCGATCTTCACCCAGAGCGCGGTCCGCTCCCCGTGATGCTCGTCGAGCCATGCCTCCAACTCGGCCGGGCTCGCGGGGACAAGAATCTCGACGCCGTCCTCATATTTCTGCATGACCGCAGGCTAGAGGCCATATAGGACAGATTCTGACCTACGATAAGGCGTCTATCAGCGCTCCGTTCACCCCATGCGCTGGTCAGACCTCGCCTCGCCAGGAGCCGGCCTCGCGGCCGCGGTTCTCGATGGACTCCTTGAACCCCTTCGACTCGACCCCAGCTCGTCTCGCTCGCCAAAGCTGGGCGTCGCCGGGGCCCGGTAGAGCGGCACCGTCCCGCCGGACGGGACCCACGCACGCACACGCCTCGGAGTCTTCGGCTTCATCCCTGGACACCACCCTGGCCAAGGATGAAGCCGACCCGTTCACGGAGCGCCCGGCAGGAACCAGACTCCCGTCCATCACCAGATCGACCAACCGCCGGCTGTGGCGCAGCACGGTCGCCGCCACAGCGGCAGGTGGCGCCCAGCAGCAGCGCTGCCTGTCCCACCCGCTCGCACAGGGCAAGGCCGACGGCGCCCAGCCGCACCCGTACGGCGTCGAGGCCGCGCTCGTTGCCAGAAGCTCCGGGCGCCGGGCGCCGGGCGCCGGGCGCTGTCGCGGCCCCGGCCCGGGGCGCCGGCATCCAGCGGTCGGCCACGGTGCCCTCCTCGCCGCAGATGACAGGTCCTCACCATGTCGGAACACGAAGGCGTTCTCCGGGGGTCGCAGATCAGCGGAGTACAGGTACCAGGGCAGTTGTCGTGCTTTCGGCGGAGATCTCAAAGCGCGTCACTACCAGACCGTCACCAACCCAGGTGAGGTTCGCCACTCTGATGGCCGTGACCTGGATGCGCACCTCCGCCCCACCCGTGACGCTGGCGAGAAGGCCGGATTCTCGTTCGCCGGGGACCGGAGAGATCAGCACGGGAGCCGTGGACCCATGGGCCGGTACAGAGGACGCTCGCTCGGTGCCTTGGTCCTGCTCGGAGTCCTGGCAGTGTCGGCCTGCCAGTCGTCGCACGCCGGCGTCGCGGTGTCGGGCAGCAGCGACAGTGGCACTCTGGACGCGCAGACCGAAGCGAAGGTTGAGCAGATCGTCCGCCGGTTCAAGGACACGAACCGCACTCCGGGGGTTCTGGTCGGCATCTGGAGCCCGAAGGGGACCTTCGTCAGTGCCACTGGCGTCGCCGACCTCGCGACGGGGGCGCCGCTCCGTACGGACATGCAGTTCAAGATCGCGAGCCAGACCAAGACGTTCACGGCCAACCTCGTCCTGCAGCTGGTGGGCGAGGGGAAGGTCGCCCTGGAGGACCACATCTCCCAGTGGGTGGCAGGTGTCCCCAACGGGGACCGGATCACGATCCGTCAGCTCCTCAACCACACCAGCGGCCTCGCCGACGGTTTCACCTCGCCCACCGTCCAGGGGAAGATCCCCACCGGCTGCACCGTCGCGGAACTCCTCGCGGCCGAGGCGGAATTCCCCCCTGTCGCGGCTCCCGGCGCCAAGTGGTCGTACAGCAACTACGGTTACAACCTGCTCGGCCGCGTCGTGGAACTGGCCGGCGGCCAAGACCTGAGCACCGCGGTACAGCAGCGCATCGCCCGGCCCCTCGGACTCCACCGCACCCTGCTCCCCACATCGGGCAACGGCCTCACCCCGCCCTTCACCCACGGCTACGGACTGGGCGACGTGGGCCCCGCCCAGGCACCCACCGCCGCCGATGACGCGACAGCCATCCCGGCATCGTGCCTCTGGGCCCACGGAGCCATGGTCTCCACGCTCTCGGACATGCGGATCTGGTCCCGCGCCCTGGCGACCGGTGCACTGCTCAAGCCTGCCGTCTGGGCCGAAGCGACCAAGAACCCGATCCCCTTCGTCTTCACGGGGAACTACAACGGGCCCGGCAAGTGGCGCTACGGACTGGGCTTCGTCGAGTCCGGCGGATTCATCGGCGGCGAAGGCAGCTTCGCCGGCTACGAGTCCACCACCATGTACTCACCCACGCTCCGGACGGCGATCGAGGTCGTCTCCACCAAGAACCCCAACGCCATCACCCCTCCCCCGGCATTCCAGGCCCTCGCCATGGCGGTCCACGGCACCGGCCTCGGCTTCGGCCTCACGCCCGAACAGGCGCTCGCGCCCACGTTCACCGGAGCAGCAGGGGCGATCTCTCGGTTTCGTGTCAGCGCGCCCACCTGGACGGATACCGCCCCGTGACGGTGGAATCGCCCCCATCTCCCACATCCGTGACAGTGAGCCCCAACCCGGAAACCCACACTGACCCACGCAAACGCACAGCCCCTCACTGTCCCTCACTCCGTTGTCACGCAACCGAGAGATCGCAGCCCGCATGGCGACCCCGCTGGGCCGGCGTCCGCCCGGGTCAGGGGAAAGCGCCCCGCCGACCGAACCGACCAGCGCCCCGCCACCCCACGGCGTCCGTTTCGTCTGCGGGCGAGAGCGGGGGCATCCGCGGCCGCGGAGGACGCGTTCGGGGGGCTGGCGGGGTGGGTCCCGGGCGGGACCTGCGGGCGGGGTTGGTCGTTGGGCAGGGCATGATCCTCTGGCTGCTCAACTGCCTCAGTACCTTCTCCCTGGGTGTCGTCCTCGTCGGTGGTTTCATCGCCCTCGCGATCGGCGGCAGCCTGGCCATGCGCCGCAGGTTCCCGCGCCTCGCGGACGGCGAGCACAACGAGATGGTCGGTGTGGCCCTGGGGATGTTCGGCGCGATCTACGGGATCATCCTGGCATTCGTCATCGTCACCCTGTGGACGCAACGGGAGAACACCCAGAGCATCGTCGCGGGTGAGGCCACCGACCTGGCGCTGGTCGTCCGCAGCGCGGAGGCTTTCCCGCCGGCCGCACGCGCCCGTGTGGACCAGGCGGTGGGGGAATACGTGCACGCCGTCGTCGAAATCCAGTGGCCCCTCATGCGCGAAGGGCGCCCCAGCTACGAAGCCACCGCCGAGCAGACCCACGGCCTGTACACGGCGCTCCAGGCCTACGAGCCCGTCGGGACCCGCAGCGAGGTCTTCTACGCGGAAGCCGCAGGTCGCCTCAACGACGCCGCCGCGCAGCGGCGGGCGCGGGTGACCATGGCCGAGACATCACTGCCTCCGCTGCTACAGACACTCGTGTACGGAGGCGCGCTGGTGATCCTCCCCCTCACCTTCCTCTTCGGACTGCGGAGCCTGCGGATGCAGCTGGTCTTCGTAGCGGCCGTGGCCGGGCTGATCGGCTTCAGCCTGCTGCTGGTGGTCGCGCTCGACCGGCCATTCGCCGGAGACCTCAGCGTCAGCCCGGCACCCTACAAAGAGGCCGCGTTGGCGCAGTTCTGGCCGCAGGCCAAAGAATGAAGCAAGCCTCCTTCTGTCCCCCGCTCCACGATGACCGCTGCGGACGTTCACACACCGGCTCCCTCCCTTGTGCAGTAGGTGGTCTTCACATTTTTCCACTGGGTCAGGCGCCTCCGGCGTCCCCGCGGCTTCGACGAGCAGGGCTCTGTACGCGACGGTAGTGGCGGCTGCATCGGTGCGTACGTCGGCGCGTCGCTCGCGCGTGCCACAGCGGCTTCGTCGTCCGGGGATGCGGCCCCGGACCGAATGGTCCCTGCTCCCGGGCAAGGAGTTCGGCAAGCCCACGGCGGGTGGCTTCCGCTGCGATCCTGCCCAAGGCACCTGAGGCCCGGTGAACCGGCAGGTCGCCACCATGATCCCGCTGGGCAGTCCACCGCCTTCCGGAGCGTCCGGTCGTGGAGGTCGAGCAGTTCGAAGCCCGCCCCTGCCGGCAAGTGTTCGAGCTCCTCGGGCGCGAGCATCCTGAACCGGGCGAAATCCTCCGCCGCGGGCTCACCCGCCTCGTCGTGCCAGGAGCGCCTGCGGTACAGGAGCTGGCCACCTGGTCCGATCTCGTGAACCACGGTCCCAGTTGCGGTTCGCTGAGGGCTGTCCCGTAGACGATCTCCGCCTCACAGGCGTCGGGGGTAGTCAGGGTGATCGGCGTAAGGTGACGCGAGGTCGAGCAGGTCATCGCATGGCCAGCTCTCGCCGTCGTACTGGCAGTCATCGCGGTTGTCCCACGGTAGTTCAGGGTCGCCCGTGGCAGGGCTGAGCACATGTCGGGCGAGCACGCGCCGCTTGGCCTCAACCTCCCGCAGGACGCGAGCCGGGTCGTGCATCGCGACGTGCAGGGCAATCTTGGAATGGAAGCCGGAGAGTTCTCCTTGGCAGAAGTCGACCGTGTGCCCGTCAGCGGTCCATTCCCCACAGCCGTCACCGTCGCACCGTCGGGCCAGGTCGGCCTCCTCGTCCAGCCGTGCGTGGAGGAACGTCGCAAGGTCTTGACTCATGGGGTCATCCTGGACGATGCGCCAGGCCCGGTCGCCTGATTTCCATGCTGTGGTCAGGACCCGGCCGGCAGCCGAACAGTGAAATGATCTTGCTGTGGCTGGTGTGATCACGGCGTCCGAGCCGTCCTGGATGGCCCGCCGGATAGGCGAGCAGGTCGCACGGCGGCCGGCCATGCCCGAGGCGTCTCGGAGATCATTTACGGGACAGCCCTTGGATTCCGTTCCGGGTCAGCGGACCGCCCGACGCCGGGCCTCCCGTGCCGGCGTGAGGGCGGCGCGGGAGGCGGTGGGGGCGGTCAGGCGGAGGAGCCGCCGTCGATGACGAGGTCGGTGCCGACGGTGGAAGCGGCGTCCGGTGAGGCCAGGTAGAGGACTGCTGCGGCGACCTCCGCGGTGGACGAGATGCGGCCGAGAGGGACTTCGCCCTTGATCCGGGTGGCGCGGTCGGCGTCGGTCTCCCCCGGTCGCAGCGACATGGTGGTGGCGGCCGGGCCGGGGCTGACCGCGTTGATGCGGATGCCGTCGGCGATGTGGTCCAGGGCGGCGGCCCGGGTCAGGGCGGTGACGGCGGCCTTGGTGGCGATGTAGCCAGCGGCGCCCGGGATGCGGGTGTGCGTACCGAGGTTGGAGGAGATGTTGACTATCACGCCGCCGGTGGGCTGGTCGCGCATCCGGGCGACTTCGGCCTGGAGGCTGAGGAGTACGCCGGTGACGTTGGTGTCGAGGAGGGTGCGCCAGTCCTCCTCGGGGAGGTCGGCGATGGGTGCGCCGCCGCGGAAGACGCCGGCGTTGTTGACGGCGACGTCCAGGCTGCCGAAGTGTTCGACGGTGCGGCGCACCAAGGCCTTGACGTCATCGGAGCGGGTCACGTCGGCGGTGACCGCGGCTGCCGTGCCGCCGGCCTTCTCGATCAGGGCGACCGTCTCGTCGAGGGGTTCGGCGGTGCGCCCGGCGGCGACCACCGAGGCTCCTTCGGCGGCGAAGGCGAGCGCGATGGCCCGGCCGATGCCGGAGCCTGCGCCGGTGACGAGGACGGTCTTGTCGGTGAAGCGTGCGTTCATGGTGTGACTTCCTTCGTTGGTGCGCGACTGGTTGGTGCGCGGTTGGTTGGTGTGCGGTTATGCGGTGCGGGTGCTGAGGAAGGCGGCGGCGGCGAGAGCGGCTGCCGCCGCGGCGAGTGAGGTGGTGTCGGAGCCGAGGGTGAGGAGGGCGGCGAGTACGACGGTCGGGCCCAGTTCCATCGCGGTGTTCATGACGCCGCCCGCGAGCCCGGTCTGTTGCGGCTCCACCCCGTCGGTCGCGAGGACGGCGGCTCCCGCGAATCCGGCGGCCGCTCCCGCCGGCAGCAGGAGCAGGCCGGGGAGGAGTCCGTACGCGTACGAGCCCTGCGGGGCCAGGCCGGTGAGCGCGAGCAGTGCGAGGCCGGTCGCGGCGAGCGCCAGCCCGGAGGCGGTGAGGGTCGGCGCCCCGTACCGGGCGATGAGCGGGCCTGCCGCACGGCCCGAGGCGAGCAGTGCCACCGCGAACGGAACGAAGGCGGCGGAGGTCTGCATCGCCGACCAGCCGCGGTCCTGCTGGAGGTGGAGCGAGAGGAGGACGAACGTCATGGCCGTCCCGGCGGCGGTCAGGCCGATGGTGGCGAGCGCGAGCGCCCGGCGGCGGTCCCGGAGGAAGCCGAGGGGGAGCAGGGGGTCCGGGGCGCGGCGCTCGGCGATCAGGAACAGGATGAGGAGCGCGGTCCCGGCGAGGAGGGGGATCAGGACTGCCGCGGATCCCCAGGGGTGGGCGTCGGTGAGGACGAGGCCGTAGCCGGCCAGTGTGATCCCGCCGGTGGCGAGCAGTGCACCCGGCAGATCCAGGGAACGGCCCGCGCCGGCCGGGGTGGCGGGCAGCAGCCTCGGCGCGAGGACGAGAGCGAACGCGGCCACGGCCAGCGGGACGGCGAGGGTCAGGCGCCAGGACGCGAGGGCCGAGATGACGCCGGAGAGCAGGTTCCCCGCGGTCGCGCCGATGACCGAGAGGCCGCCCCAGGTGGCCATCGCCCTTTCGTATGCGGGGGATCGGGGGAAGACCGCGCGCAGTACGGCCATGGCGGCGGGTGCGGTGAGCGCGGCGCCGGCCCCTTGCGCGAAGCGGGCGGTGAGGAGTGTCTGCGGCCCCGGGGCGAGCAGCGCGGCGAGGGACGCGGCGGCGAACACGAGCAGCCCGGCACGCAGGGCGCGACGCCCGCCGAATCGGTCGGCGACGCGGCCGCCGAACAGCAGCAGCCCGGAGAAGGTCAGCCCGTAGGCGGCGCTGAGGAGGATCAAGTCGTCCCGGTCGAGGGCGTATTCGCGGCCGAGCCGGGGCAGCGGTACGACGAGCGCGGTGAGCGTGAAGATCAGTGACATCTGTACGGTGCCGAGCAGCGCGAAGGCGGGGCCGGGCGCGGGGCCGGGCACTGGCCCCGTTGTGGCTTCGGTCGTGCTGGTGCAGCCCTGCATGGCGGTCATTCCTCCCCCTCATATTTGACCGAACGTTCCATAATGCGGCCATGTCGAAGACCCCCTCGCGGGGGAGACGGTCAGTCCAGCAGCCCCAGCGCCTGCTCGGCGGCGTCCCGCACCCGGCCCGGGTCGTTCGACGCCTTGCCGACCACCCGCAGGCCCTGCATCAGTACGAGCAGCATCCGCGCGAGCCCGCGCGGATCGCGACCCTCGGGCAGTTCGCCCTGAGCGCGGGCCCGTACCAGCGCCGAGTGCAGCAGGGTTTCGACGTGGTCCCAGCTCGCCTCGACCCGGCGGGCCGCCGCCGCGTCGTGCGCGCCGAGCTCGGCGGCCGTATTGGTGACGAAGCACCCCTGCAATCGCCGGTCATCGGCGTTCGCCTCGGCGGCGAAGCGCCGCACCAGCGCACGCACGGCGGGCAGCGCGGGACCCGGCCGGGACAGTTCGCCCAGCAGGCTCGAGTCACGGTTCTCGTTGTACCGGTCCAGCGCCTTGAGGTACAGGTCGTGCTTGTTGCCGAACGTGGCGTAGATGCTGGCGCGCCCGATGCCGAGGTGCTCGACGAGGTCCGCCATCGAGGTCGCCTCGTAGCCGCGCCGCCAGAACAGCTCCAGGGCTGCCTGCAACGCGGCTTCGGGGTCGAATTCCTTCGTTCTGGCCACGCTCGAACTCTAAGTGATATTGAAACGATCGGTCAAATATTTTCGGGGGTCCACCACGAGGGGCGGCGGGTCAGAGCACGGCGAGCCGGTCCACGAGAAGCTCCACCCTCCGCCCGGCGTCCTCCGGCGGCAGCCGTCCGGCTCTGGCCAGGGTCGCCAGCCCGTGCAGGGACGCCCAGAACACCTCGGTGAACAGCCCCGGATGGACACCGTCCCCGGCGACCTCTTCGAGGGTCTCCAGCAGAGCGGCGAAGGCGTCCTTCAGCGGCTCCGGGGTGTCCTCCCGGGCGAAGGCCAGACCGCCGTCGAGCTGGAAGATGGCGTCGTAGAGCGCCGGGTTGCGCGCGGCGAAGTCGAGGTAGGCGTAGGCCAGGGCGGCAACGCGCTCGCGCGTGCCGTCCGCGGCGGAGGCCGCGGCCCGCACCGCCGCGGCCAACTCGGCGGCGCCCTCCAGGGCGACGGCGCCGATGATCTCCCGTTTGCCGCGGAAATGGCTGTAGAGAACCGGCTGGCTGTATTCGATGCGCTCGGCGAGCCGGCGGGTGGTGACCGCGTCCCAGCCCTGCCGCTCGGCGAGTTCGCGGGCCGTCGCCACGATGAGGCGCTCGCGGTCCGCCCGTTCGCGTGCCTTGCGTTCCTGTACCGACATGATTCGATCCTAGCACCGCTAGACAACCGAGCGGCAGTAGGGCTAGCGTTGCCCCATCAGCTAGCAACGCTAGATTCCAGGAGGGGTCGTCATGCTCAACGCACTTGAGGTCATCACCACCGTGGTCGTCGGCGTGATGGTGGGAGTGGAGTTCGCCGTCGCCTTCGTCATCAACCCGATCCTCAAGGCCCTGCCCGAGGACAGCGGCCAACTCGGCCGCGCCCACGGCGGCCGGATGCTCGGCGCCCTGATGCCGGTCTGGTACATCGGCTCGCTCGTCCTCGCCTCGATCTGGGCCATCGCCGGATGGGACCGCCCCGGCGCCGGCCTGGTCGTCACCGCCGGCGCGCTGCTGATCCTCAGCGTGGTCATGTCGCTCCTGCTGCTCGTCCCGATCAACAACCGGAGCAAGACGTGGACCCCGGAGAACCGGCCCGCGGACTGGAAGGAGCAGTCGAACCGCTGGGACCGCTGGCACTACGTCCGCGTCGCCGTCATCATCGGCGCCTTCACCCTGCTGGTCACCGCCCTGGCGTGACCTCACGAGGCGGCTACGCGCCGGCCCCACGAACGGGCGTCGGCCGCCGCAGGCGCGACCCCGGCCCACTCGTCAACGCGCGGTCGGGGTGGTGAGGGGTTTCCGAGGGGCGGCCGGTGGCGCGAACAGTGCCCGGACGGTTTCGGTGGCCAGGTCCCGCAACCAGGTATGGGCGCGGTCGTCGTCGTAGCGCTGGTGCCACAGCAGGTACAGGGGCACCTCCGGCAGCGGGAGCGGGAGCGGCAGTGCGACGAGGCCGAGTTGCTCCCGGGCGGCGCGGGTGACCGCTTCGGGGAGGGTGACGACCAGGTCGGTGTCGAGGGCGAGTCCCAGTGCGAAGGCGGCGGTGGGACCGGCGGCGACGACGCGGCGTTCGAGGCCGTGGGCGGTCAGGGCGTCGTCGATCGGGTCGCGCAGGCTCCCCCGCCTCGACACGGTGAGGTGTTCGGCGGCCGCGTAGCGCTCGACGCTCAGCGGGCCCTCGGCGAGGGGGTGGCCCGGTCGGACCGCGACGACCAGCCGGTCGCCGCCGACGAGGCGGTGGCGGATGTCGGGCAGCGTCGAAGGGCTGGAGCTCGATTCGAGGTCGACCTCGCCGCGGCGCAGTTCGGCATCGTCCGCACCGGGTTCGGCCGACAGGCGCAGCCGGACGCCGGGGGCCTGTCGGTGGACCGCGGTGATCAGGGCGCTGCCGCAGGCAGCGGTCAGGGCGTCGTGCCAGCGCACGGTGAACACCCGGTCCAGAGCTTCCAGTTCGAGTTCCCGCTGCGCGGACAGAAGGTGGTGGGCCTGCTGTACGAGGGCGTGGACCTGGGCCCGCATGGCCAGCGCGCGGGTCGTCGGAACCATGCTGCGGCCGGTGCGGACCAGGATCTGGTCGCCGGTGGCCTTGCGGATGCGCCCCAGGGAGCGGCTCATCGCGGGTGCGGTGACGTGGAGGCGCGCTGCGGCGCCGGCGACGCTGCCCTCTTCCAGCAGTGCGTCCAGGGCGGTGAGCAGGTTCAGATCCAGTTGCATGCGAGTAACTCTACGACTGAATAGCATGCACTTGTTGTTAATGATCGGGAGGCCTACCTTCGAAGTGCGGGCAGGGAACGAGCCGCCCGCACACAACGAACTCAGGGAGCCGCCATGAGCACCACCATGCCTTTCGCCGCCGACACGACGCTCCTGTCCGACGTCACCGCCCTGGTGAGGACCGCGGGTCTCACCCTGCGCGACCGTCACACCCCGCACGCCCGGGGTGTGAGCCTGGACGAGGTCGTCGCCGAGATCCACGCAAATGACGACGCGGTGCTGGACGTGCTGAAGGAGCCGCTGCTGCGGGCCCGGCCGGGATCGCGCTGGGCCGAGGACGAGTTGGCCGGCGGCGCCCTGCCGTCGGGGGAATGGTGGGTCGTCGACCCCGCCGAGGGCAACATCAACCACGTCCACGGCATGGACGACTGGGCCGTGACCGCCACCCTGGTCCGCGACAACCAGCCGGTGCTCACCGTCGTGCACCTGCCGCTGACCGACGAGACCTACACCGCCGTCGCCGGCGGCGGCGCCCACCTGGACGGTCGGCCGCTGAAGGTGTCCGCCAAGACCGACCTGGGCGCTTCCCTCGTCGGCACCGGCCAGGCCAGGCCGGGCGAGGACGAGCGCACCTTCCGACGGATCGGTGACTCGGTCACCGCCATGCTCATCAACGGCCTGGTCGTGCGCGTGTCCGTTCCCGCCACGATGCAGCTCATCCATGTCGCGGCCGGACGCACCGACGCCTTCTGGCAGTTCTCCGACGTCCGCTCCGGTCTCGTCGCCGGTGCGCTGCTGGTCGCCGAGGCCGGAGGCACCGTCACCGACCTGGCGGGCGAGCCCTGGAACACGGGCAGCCGCGACTTCCTGGCCGCCGCCCCCGGCATCCACACCGCCGCCCTCGACGTCCTGACGCCGATCGCCTGACCGGGCGTCCTCCGCCGCCCCACCCACCTCGTACCGCAAGGAGCATCCCTTTCATGACCCACATCGGCATCCTGGGCGCCGGCCGCGTCGGCGCCAACCTCGCCGGCACGCTCTCCGCGGCCGGGCACCGCGTCACCCTCGGCACGCGGAACCCGGAAGGGGCCGCGGCCCTTGCCGCCGGCCCGGACCCGCGGATCGCCATCGCCGACCAGCGCACCGCCGCCCGGAGCGCGGACATCGTGATCAACGCGACGCCCGGCCACACCTCCTTGGACCGGCTGGCGGGCCTGAGGACCGAGCTCGCCGGGAAGATCCTCGTCGACGTCTCCAACGCCACCCTCGACGCCGATGACGGCCTGCCCGGCGAGCTGTGCTACCCCGGCAGCAGCCTCGCCGAGCGACTCCAGGCGGCCCTCCCCGACACCCGTGTGGTCAAGACCCTCAACACCATGCTGTTCATGGTCATGACCGCTCCCGAAACCCTGGCCACCCCGCCGACGGCCTACCTCTCGGGCGATGACCGGAACGCGAAGGAGACCGTCAACGGCCTGCTCGGCGACCTGGGCTGGCCGCCCGCGTGGATCGAGGACCTCGGCGGCATCACCACGGCCCGCGCCACCGAGGCCATGATCCTCGTGGTTCCCCACGTCCTGCGCCGACACGGCTTCAAGCCGTTCGCGGTCTCCCTCGCCCGCTGACCACCCGGCCTGAACGGTGGGTTGGGCCGATCCGCATAACGGACGGCATCGTTCGGGCCGGGCGATCGGTGGTGCAGGCGTCGATGGCGTCACGCCGGAACGCGGCCGGGCCGGGTGCGGCGTCGGCCGGGCGGCCGGCGGTCATGAGTTCGGCGGGGCCGATCATCTCCCCCGTGTTGATCCGGTGTCATGTGCCTTCCACGGTCCTCCTGATCAGACGTCCGCGGCGATAAAGGGCACGCCTCCTTCATCGCGTGGAAGTCGGACGAGCGAACCGGACACCAGGAGCACCGCGCCAGGTGTCGACGCCGCGACCTGTTGCGCTCGTGAACGCCGATTCGATGTCCCGGGCGTGGCGCGGCGGCAGTTCGGGATTCCCCGACGTGGTGGTCGGCAACGAGCAGCGCTCCCAGGGCCGGCGGGGGAACCGTTCGGCGGACCGTGCTCGGGCAGCGGGTTCGGATGCGGTGGTGGGTCTGCGATCGAGCCAAGGGAAACGATCGTTTCATTGCGGAGCCGACCGTTTCCGTGATCTAGTTGCCTCCCGCAGGTCCCGGACTCCACCGGACCGCGTGTTCCCCTTCCAGCCCGTCCGGAGGACCCATGCAAGACGGGTACGAACAACTCGCCGAAACCGTGAGGGAAGTCGAAGGGCTACGGCTGGAGTCGGGCCTCGACAGGGCGTCCGCCTTCAACCTGTCGACCCTCTCGTTCCACACCTCCCTCGCGGAGGCGGACATCCGGCGACTGCTCGACGGCGAACCCGTCGCGTCGCCCGCGAGCGGCCCGGCCGAACTGGCCCGCCGCATCGCGTTCCTGAGGGAGACCCGTCTGACCGTGGACGGGGACACGGGCAACCGGCGTCAGTACACGACCGCCGAGATCGCCGCGGGCAGTGGGATGACGCCCCAGTGGCACGGCAAGCTCCTGAACCGGAGCACGCCGAACATCTGGCACGGCGCGGGTCTGGCCAGGTTCTTCGACGTTCCCATGGAGTACTTCACCCACACTCCGCCCGAGGCTCTGAGGCGGGTGCTGGAGAGCAAGGTCATCCCCGACCTCACAGCGCACCTCAAGAACCCCGCGCACGTGGTAAAGAATCGTTACGCCCTGCAAATCCAGCTCCGTCTCGGCGACAAGGAACTGCCGCCGAACCTGGAGACGGCGCTGATGGCCTTCGTGGACGCGATCACCCAGGAGAGCCCCACACCTTGAGGGGCGCGATCTCCGGGCGGGCGGCTGACCCGAGCTTCAGCCACAGCACAAAAGCGGAAGGCGGCGGCCGCGGGTTCACCGCCCTTCGGAAGGAACGCAGAGTGAGGGCATTCGGATGAGCGAGCAGCAGAGGGCGAACCTTCGCACAGGGGTGTTCGCGGCTCTCGGACGGGCGATCCGCCCCAAGAGCTTGCTCGTCGCGCCGAAGCAGCACCTGACGCGGCGGTCGACCGAACGGAAGATCGCGAAGCTCTGCGACGAGATGCTCGCAGGTCTCGAAAAGCCGATCCCCTCGGATCCGGACAGTTTGTTCGAGGTGTTGAGGGCCGACGTCGAGCAGCGTTTCAACGCGGACCGCGGCGGACTGCCGTACCGCCCGGTCCTCCTGCGCTTCAGTGAGTTCCCCGAGGAGACGGCCAGCGGCCTCACCGCCAGCTTCGACGACCGAGTCGTGATCATCATCGAGAGTAAGACCACTACGTTGCACCAGTTTGTCATTTTTGCGCACGAGATCTGGCACACCCTGATGGGCGGGTGCCTGTCACACGGAACCCATGGAACCCATGGAACCCACGGTTCGCATGGGTCGCATGGGTCGCACGGGTCTTATGAGACCCACAGTGACGTGGCCACGGCGGCCGCCCGTTCGCTCGGCGGCGAACTGGCCGGCGACGACCTGATGGCCATGGCCGCGAGGAGCCACGTCAACACCGAGGAGGAGAGCGACGCGGAGAACTTCGGGCTCCAGCTCGGCTCCCGACTGCGGGAGTACCTCCAAGGTGGCGGCGCCGTACCGATCACCGGTGTGGCGGGCCGGATCCAGTCGAGCCTGGGCAGAGGCTACTGAGCATGACCGGATCGGACTACTACATACCCGCCGCCGTGCTGGCGATCGCCCTGGTGGTGAAGTCGCCCTCGTTCTGGCACACCTGGCACTCCCCGATGTCGAAGTCGATCCTCGTGATCCTCGCGTCCTCGGCGGCCGGGTTCGTGTTCGGCGCTCCGCCCACGATCGAGCGGGTCAACCGGATCACCGGCATCCCGAACATCTCGGCGCTCATCGTCTACTGCATCCTGTCCTGCCTGGCGTGCGGCTCACTGGTGCTCCTGATCCACTGGCGCGGTGGGGCCGAGGAGACCATTCGACGGCACACCAGACTGTGGATCGCGGCCACCGGCGTGGTGATGGCGACCTTCTGCGTGCTCTTCTCCCTCAGCGACGTGCCGATCGAGCAGCAGCGCGACTTCGACACCTTCTACGCGAACACCCCGTACGTCCGGGAGATGATCGTCCTCTACCTGACCGCGCACACCGCCACGAGTCTCGTCGTGGCGACGAAGTGCTGGCGGTGGGCACGTGAACTGCGCGAGCTCCAGGCGGCCTGGACCCACTGGGGTCTGGTCATCCTGGTGACCGCGTTCGGTCTCACCCTCTCGTTCGCCCTGCTCAAGTTCATGGCCGTGGGGGCCCGCTGGGCCGGTACGGACGCCTGGGACCCGCTCAGCACCGACATCGCCCCTCCCCTGGCGGGACTGGGCGCGGCCATGACCACGGTCGGGTTCCTGCTGCCGGTCGTCGGGCCTCGGCTGGGGTCGATATGGGTGTCCTGGCGGGCCTACCGGGCGATGGAGCCCCTGTGGCGTGCGCTCGAACCGTTCTCGGGGCCGGGGAAGCCCATGCGCATCCGTCCCACCGCGTCGCTGGAGATCCGGGCGATGGCCAGGTCGACCGAGATCGCCGACCGGCTGCTCAACCTGGCGCCCCACCTGGACACCGGTCGGCGCGAGGCCGCCGAGCGCTACGCCTCCTCACACGGCTGTGCTCCGGATGCCGCCATCATCTTCGCCGAAGCGGCGACGATCCACGCGGCCCTGGTCGCCGCGGAGGCCTCGAAGAACGCGGAGCACGCGGAGCACGCGAAGGACGAGAAGGGCGAGAAAGCCGCAGAGGTCGCGGAAGCCGCCAGGGTGCCGGCGTCGGGGCGGACTCCCTTGACCGTCGACGGGAGTTCCGCGATTCCCACCCGCGTCTCCGGAACGAACGGTCTCGCCCGACTGAGCATCCAGTTCTCCAAGATCCACCGTTCCGGCTCCCCCGTCGGCGCCGACCGCTCGGAGAGCAACTGATCATGCTCACTTCCCTCGACGTGGCGCACGGAAGCCCTCGGTGAACGCGGGAACGGCGTACCTGAGCTCGGCCGGCGGTCTGTTGATCGCCGCCGCCATCAAACTGTGGGCGTTGCGGAAGAACCCGCGCGACCCGCTCCTGAGGGCCGTCACCGCGACCCTCTTCGTCGGCGCGCTCCTGTTCGTCACCGCCGCTCCCCCGCACCTCGCGGCCATCAACGCGATGTTCGGCGTACCGAACATCGCGGCGCCCATCGTCTACTCGATCCTGACCGCGTTCGACGCCGTCACCATCGTGCTGCTGATCCACTGGCGGGGGAACGACGAGGCTCGCGTCACCCAGCGGCAGACCCGCTTGTGCCTCACGGCCTACGCCTTGGTCGTCCTGGCGATCTGGGTCCTGTTCGCGTTGGGCGACGCACCGGTCGAGCGGCTCCGTGACCTGGACACCTACTACTGCGGCACACCGTGGATCCGCGAGATGGTCCTCCTCTACCTGGCGGCGCACAGCGTGGCGGCCGTGACCATGATGGTGCTCAGCTGGCGTTGGTCGAGGCAGGTCCCCGGCACCCTGAAGGGC
Source organism: Streptomyces sp. NPDC001568 (assembly GCF_042893755.1). Taxonomy (NCBI): domain Bacteria; kingdom Bacillati; phylum Actinomycetota; class Actinomycetes; order Kitasatosporales; family Streptomycetaceae; genus Streptomyces; species Streptomyces sp. NPDC001568. The sequence continues at coordinate 28,597 of NZ_JBIAVF010000038.1, forward strand.
GGGCTGCTGCTGATCACCGCGGGCGCGGCCTGCACCTTCGCCTACGACCTCCTGAAGTACACGGCGATCGTCGCCCGCTGGCTCGGCCACGACTGGGACTGGCTGAGCACCCAGGTCGCCTTCTCCATCGCCAGTTTCAGCGCCTTCCTGGTCGCCGGCGGATTCGTCCTGCCGCCCATCGGGCAGGGCGTCGGATACCGGTGGCGGGCTCTGTGTCGTTTCCGCCGGCTCCAACCCCTGTGGCAGGAGATCCGTCCGGAGATACCTGCCACGAGCCCGCCGCCCATGCCCTGGTGGCAGCCCGTGGAGCACCGGCTCATGCAGCGTGAGAGGGACATCTTCGACGCGGTGTTGCGACTGACACCGTGGTTCGACCGCGCGACCGGCGCGAAGGTCTACGCGCTCGCCCTCGCCGAGGGCTCCGAGAGCGGGCGGGCCCGCAGTGAGGCCGATGCCTGCGTGATAGCCCGGGCGGTCGTCGGCAAGGGTCGTTCGGCGCCCGCCGTCGCGCCGTCGCTTCGGTGGACGGTCAGTTCCATCGAGGACTCCGACGACCTCCTCGACATGTCGGACGCCATGCTGCGCTCCTCGCGGGTGGAGGTGACGCGGCAGTCGACAGTACTCGCCGAGCATCGTGCATGACACCGGAACGGGGGCCGCGAGCCCGCATCCCGTCCGCCGCTCAGAGATCCTTCACAGAGAGACAGCCATGACCACCACGCACCCGCAGCACGTCGAAGCCCTGATCATCGGTGGGGGGTACGCGGGCCTGCTGGCCGCATCCGTGGTCGCCATGGCCGGCTACGACGTACTCGTGCTCGCGGGCGGGTCGGACGCCGAGTCGGTGGGGCCGAAGGATCCGACGGCGAGCGAGGAGCCGAAGGAGCCGAAGCCGGCGGGTGCCGCGGCCGCCCAGCACGGCGAGGTCCTCCACATCGGGGGCATGTGGGACGTCAACGACCTGGCGTACGGCTCGGGCGCGATGCTGCGGCGCCGTGGTGCTCGGACGTTCCCCCTCCCGGCCCGCGCGCACCTGTCCCGCACGCGCCCACGGGCCTGGGGCACCCGCGAGTTGCTCACGTGCAGCCGTGACCTGCTGACCGAGGTGCTGCGCGAGGTCGTCGTCGCCAACCCCGCGCACGAGCGGAGCACCACCGTCCTCGACGGGGCCCGGGCCGTCGGGCTCATCGGCGACGAGTCCGCGGTGCTCGGCGCGCGGGTGCTCTTCGACGACGGGACGGAGCGGGAGGTCACGGCGCAACTGGTCGTCGACGCGAGCGGCGCCGACGCCTGTACGACGGCCTGGCTGCGCGAACTCGGTGTGGCCGCCGTGCCGGTCACCACCCGCGGCACGGCCGGGTTCATGGCCGGCCGTATGTACTGGGCACCGGAGGGACACGAGGACGTCGCCCTCATCTCCGTCGCGGACGGGGCTCGCAGCGCGGTGCTCGTCCCGATCGAGAACGGGATGTGGACCGTGACGCAGACCGCTCCCGATCGCGAACGGATCACCGGCGGGGACGCCTTCTTGACTGCCGCACTGGCCCTGTCCGACCCCGGCGTGGGCCGGCTCATCGCCGGGGCGAAGCCCGCCGGCGACGTGGTCGTCGCTCCGACGTCGACCCGCTGGCACCGGTACGAGCGCATCCGCGGGCCCCGCGGCTTCGTCGTCATCGGTGACGCCCTGGCGACCTTCAGCCCCCTGGACGCGCGGGGGCAGCTGGCCACCGAAGCCGCGGCCAGGTCCCTGCGCGTGGCACTCGGGCGCGGCATCAGTCACCCGACGGCGTCCCGGCGGGCCCAACAGGCGATCGCCGAGGAGGTCGCCCAACTGTGGTCGGATCCGCAGACGGGCCCCATGGGCGGCAGCCAGCTCAAGCCCGTCACCCCGAGCCTCGGCGCGCGCCTCGCCCGTGTGCGGACGGCGGCGGGTCGGGTCCTGCGGCTGCGGGACCGGTGAATCGCCGCGGTGCCGGTCCGATCGGGGCGCGGGCTGATCAGGGCGCGGCCGATCAAGGCGGAGCCCGGTGCGGCGCGGGCCGAGCGGCGCGCGGGCCGGGTACCGGGACCGCGCCCACGGGCCACGGAGCTACTTCACGTGACGACATCCGGAGGAAAGATTTCATGCACCTGTCCACACCTCTCGTGCTGCGCAACGGCAGCCGCATCGCGAATCGGATCGCCAAGGCGGCCATGGAGGAGAGCATGGCCCGCCAGCCCGGGCAGCTACCGGGGCCGGAGATCGAGGAGCTCTACCGCAGTTGGGCGCGCGGCGGGAGCGGACTGATCATCACCGGGAACGTGATGGTGGACCGACGGGCCCTCACCTCCCCGGGAACGATCGTGCTCGACTCCGGAACCGACCTGGCCCCGTTCCGCCGTTGGGCGGCGGCCGCCGGATCGGGGGGCGGTCAGGTCTGGATGCAGATCAACCATCCCGGTCGGCAGGTACGGGCGGACCTGCCCGGTGTCGCGTGGGCGCCGTCCGACATCGGTGTCAGCCTCGGGAAGCACACGCGCGTCTTCGCCCGGCCGACGGCCATGACCGAAGCCGACATCCTGGCCACGATCGACCGGTTCGCGACGACCGCTCGCCTCGCGGAGGAAGCCGGCTTCCACGGCGTCCAGATCCACGCGGCCCACGGCTACCTCCTCAGCCAGTTCCTCTCCCCCTTGGTCAACCGCCGCACCGACCAGTGGGGCGGCAGCCTGGAGAACAGGGCCAGACTGCTGCTCGGCGTGGTGCGCGCCGTTCGCGCGGTGGTGTCGGACGGCTTCGCCGTCAGCATCAAGATCAACACTGCGGACTTCCAACGCGGTGGCTTCGACGTCGACGAGGTGGAGCAGGTGCTCGCCCTCCTCACGGACCTCGGCGTGGACCTGGTGGAACTCTCCGGCGGCAGCGTGGAGAGCGCCGCGACCATGGGTCGCACGGCCGACGACCGGAAGCTCGGCCGGGAGGCGTACTTCCTCGCCATCGCCGAGCGGCTCGTGGCGTCCGCGCCGATGCCGCTCATGCTGACGGGCGGCATCGGCCGTCGCGCGTCCGCCGAACGGGTCCTGGCGAGCGGGTTCGCGCTGGTCGGGCTGGCCACCGCCCTGGCCCTGCGCCCCGACCTCCCCGCACGCTGGGAGAAGGGCGAGGACATCGAGGTCGCCGCGCCGCGCCTCAACTGGCGTGACACGGACATCGCCAGCGCGGGCGTGCTGGCCCTCGTACGGAGCCACATGAGCCGCGTCTCCCGGGGCCTCGCACCGCGCGACCGCACCTCCGCCCGCCTCGCCTTCGCCCTCGACGCCCTGCGCAACCGGGGGATGACCCGGGCGTACGGGCGGTGGTTGGCTCAGAACCCGGCGCCGGAGGCGACTGCGCCCGAGCGGCCGAACGGCCCGGATCCGGACGTGGCTACGGCTGCGGCTGCGGTCCGGGCGCCGGACGGGGCCTCGGTGCAGGCCTCGGACGGGGCCTCGGTCCTGGATGCGGCTACGGTCGCGGAGTCCGCTGCGGTCCCGGAGTCGGCTGCGGTCCCGGCTCCGGTACGGCAGACGCCGCCGTGAACTCCGGGATGGTTCAGGCCGGATCCGGAAGGTCGTCCTCCTGCTCCTCCGGGGCAGGCACCCACCGGTAGACCGCCACGCCGTCGTCATCGGGGCCCCGTAGGTAGCATCCGATCTCGCGGCTACCACTGTGCGCAGCCAGGGCCACCTCGGTGGCTTGGATCCCCTCGATGCCCGCGAGCGGACCACCGACGAAGCGCGTATTGATCATCGTCGGATTCTAGGGCTCACCCTCGAACCCCACTCGACTTCCGCCATACCGGCCAGTGCCGGAGCAGAAAGCAGACCCGCATGGCCGGTAGGCCCCCATCTCGATCCCGAGTCCTGATCCTCGGAGGCGGGCTGAGCGGCACCCTGGCCGCCGCCGCACTCGCTCGGCACGGCGCCGGCGCGGATGTCGACGTCGACATCGTCGAGCGGTACGCCTTGCCGGACACCCCGCGTCCGCGTCGCGGGCTTCCCCAGTCCCGGCACGCCCACCTGCTCTGGTCGGGCGGGGCCGAGGCGATCGACTCGCTCCTGCCCGGGACCATGGGGACGTGGCTGAGTGCCGGAGCGCACCGGATATCCATCCCCAACGGCATGGTCGCCTTCTCACCCGGCGGTTGGTACCGGCGGTGCTGGCCCGAGGCGCAGTACCTCGTCAGCGCCGGACGCGACCTCGTCGACTGGGCCGTCCGCACTCGCGCCCTCGCGCTGCCGGGCGTACGTCTGCTGCCCGAGGCCGAGCCGGTACGCCTCCTCGGCACCCGCACCCGGGTCACCGGTGCGGTGATCCGGTACCGGGACGGCACGGAGGAGGTCCGTGAGGCCGACCTGGTCATCGATGCCACCGGTCGTTCCTCGCATGCCCCGCGCTGGCTGGCCGAGTTGGGGATCCCGGCCGTTCCCGAGACCGTCGTCGACGCGGGAGTCACCTATGCGAGCCGCCGTTACAAGGCGCCCGCCGGCACCGCGGGCTGGCCGGTCATCAACGTCCAGTCCGACGCCCGGATGGCCGTGCCCGGCTCCTCCGGTACCGTCCTCCCCATCGAGGGCGACGAGTGGATCGTCAGCCTCTCCGGCACCCGCGGCGGCCAACCCACCAGCGTGGAGTCGCAGTTCGTGGAGTTCGCCCGCCGCTTGCGGAGCCCTCTGGTAGCGGAGTTCCTGGACCGGGCCGAGCCCCTGGGCCCGGTGACGGTCGCCCGGAACACGGCCAACCGGCGGCGCCACTACGAGAAGTCCCGCGTCGAGGGCTTCGTCGCGCTCGGGGACTCCGCCACCGCGCTCAATCCGGTCTACGGACACGGCATGTCCGCGGCGGCCCAGGGCGCCCGGGCGCTGCGGGACCTGGCCTCGAAGAGCGACATCACGTCGAAGGGGTTCGCGCGGCGCGCGCAGCGTGCGATCGGCCGCCCGGCGGCTGCCGCCTGGCTGCTGGCCGTGGGCCAGGACGCCGCCTTCCCGCACGCCATCGGCAAGAAGCGCACCTTCGCCGACCGCGTCAGCGCCAGGTACGTCAGTCGCCTCATCGAGACGGCCTGCTCGGACTTCACCGTCGTCGAGGCCCTGACCGACGTCATTGCCCTCCAGGCCGGCAGCGCGGCCCTCGCCCACCCCCGGGTCCTCCTGGCCGCGCTCCGCGGCCCCCGTCTCCCCCCACTCGACGGCCCGGCCCTCACCCCCGCGGAGCAGGAGCTCCTCCTCGGGCGTCCCGCTCCGACGCGCTCGGCCTGACGGCCGCCGGGGCGCGGCGCGCACCTCGCTGTGGCCAAGGCAGCCGCCCGGTCGACCCGAGCTGATCGGCCCCGCCGCCGCGTCACCCGGAGCGGCTTCAGAGGGGTACGAACAGTCGCTTTCCGTGACATTCAGGTGCCTCCGGGGTGAGCCGTCCCATAGGACCCACGTCACATACGAGCCGGGGTAGTAGACCGTGAAGGTCCCCAGCCACGCCCCGCGTCGGCGCCCGCCTGCCCGGATGCCCGTCGAGGGGTCGGCAGGCTGTCCGTCCCCGGCTGC
>NZ_JBIAVF010000039.1:0-31511 GCF_042893755.1 Streptomyces sp. NPDC001568
GGAACCTGCACGAGCTGACCCGCGACCTCGACCTGTCCGCGTTCGTCCTCTTCTCCTCCTTCGCCGCCACCTTCGGCGCCCCCGGACAGGGCAACTACGCGCCGGGCAACGCGTTCCTCGACGCCTTCGCCGAGTACCGGCGGGCCGAAGGCCTGCCCGCGACCTCCCTCGCCTGGGGGCCCTGGGGTGACGGAGGCATGGCCGAAGGCGCCGTCGGCGACCGGATGCGCCGCCACGGCGTCATCGAGATGGACCCCGCACGGGCCGTCAGCGCGCTCCAGCACGCCCTGGACCGTGACGAGACCACCCTGACCGTCGCCGACATGGAGTGGAAGCGCTTCGTCCTCGCCTTCACCTCGGGCCGCGCCCGGCCGCTGCTGCACGACCTGCCCGAGGCGCGGCAGGCGACGGAAGCCGCCCGCACCGACGCGGCGGAGGACACCGGCAACGCCGCCGTGCTCCTGCGGCAGCTCGCCGGACAGCCCGAGGCGGAGCAGGAACGGCTGCTGCTGGAGCTCGTCCGGACGGCCGTCGCCGCGGTCCTCGGCTACGCCGGACCCGATGCCGTCGAGGCCGGCCGGGCGTTCAAGGAACTCGGCTTCGACTCGCTCACCTCCGTCGAACTGCGCAACCGGCTCGGCGCCGCCGCCGGTCTCAAGCTGCCGCCCACCCTCGTCTTCGACCACCCGACACCCACCGTCCTGGCCCGGCACCTGCGGACCGAGCTCGGCGGCAGGGACGCGGGCGCCACGGCCGCTCCGACGGCCAACGGCCCCACCGCCGGGGCGGACGCCGAACCGATCGCCGTCGTCGCGATGAGCTGCCGCTTCCCCGGCGGCGTCCGCAGCCCCGAGGAACTGTGGCAGCTGCTCGCCTCCGGCGGCGACGCCCTCTCCCGGTTCCCCGTCGACCGCGGCTGGGACGTCGAGGCGCTGTACGACCCCGACCCCAACGCCCAGGGCACCTCCTACACCCGCGAGGGCGGCTTCCTCACCGACGCGGCCTCCTTCGACCCCGGGTTCTTCGGGATCTCCCCGCGCGAGGCCCTCGCCATGGACCCCCAGCAGCGGCTGCTGCTGGAAACCTCCTGGGAGGCGTTCGAGCGGGCCGGCATCGACCCGGAGACCCTGCGCGGCAGCCAGTCCGGGGTGTTCGTCGGGACCAACGGCTCCGACTACTCCCACCTCGTACGCGGCGCCTCCGAAGGCCTCGAAGGGCACCTGGCCACCGGCAGCGCGGGCAGCGTCGTCTCCGGCCGGCTCTCCTACACCTTCGGCCTCGAAGGCCCGGCGGTCACCGTCGACACCGCCTGCTCGGCCTCCCTCGTCGCCCTGCACCTCGCCGTGCAGGCCCTGCGGTCGGGGGAGTGCTCCATGGCACTGGCCGGCGGTGTGACCGTCATGTCCACGCCCGGCACCTTCATCGAGTTCAGCCGCCAGCGCGGCCTGTCCACCGACGGCCGCTGCAAGGCCTTCTCCTCCGACGCCGACGGCTTCAGCCCCGCCGAGGGCGTCGGCATGCTCCTCGTCGAACGGCTCTCGGACGCGCGGCGCAACGGACACCCCGTGCTGGCCGTGATCCGCGGTACGGCCATCAACCAGGACGGCGCCTCCAACGGGCTGACCGCCCCGAACGGTCCGTCCCAGCAGCGCGTCATCCGCCAGGCCCTGGCCAACGCCGGTGTGACCGCGGCGGAGGTCGACGTCGTGGAGGCGCACGGCACGGGCACGACCCTCGGCGACCCGATCGAGGCCCAGGCCCTGCTGGCCACCTACGGTCAGGACCGGCCCGAGGGCCGGCCGTTGCTGCTCGGCTCGATCAAGTCCAACATCGGCCACGCGCAGGCCGCCGCGGGCGTCGCCGGCGTGATGAAGGTCGTGCTGTCCATGCAGCACGGCGTACTGCCGCAGAGCATTCACATCGCCGAGCCCACCCCGCACGTGGACTGGAGCGTGGGCGAGGTCTCCCTGTTGACGCGGCAGCAGGCGTGGCCCGAGAACGGCGACCGGCCCTGGCGCGCGGGTGTTTCGTCGTTCGGATTCAGTGGGACGAACGCCCATGCCATCATCGAGCGGGCCCCGGCCGAACCGGGGCCGGGCGAGCAGGGGACCCCTGTCCCGCCGAACCCCCACCCCCTACTGTTCGCGACGACCCCCGACGCCGGCGGATCCGACCGGCCGACCCCGCTGCCCTGGCCCCTCACGGCCAGGACCGAGAAGGCGCTGCACGCCCAGGCCGACCGCCTGCTGAACCACCTCTCCACCCACCCTGACCTGCGAAGCGGCGACATCGGCCACTCCCTGGCCACCACCCGCACCGCCCACGACCGCCGCGCCGTGGTCATCGGGCGGGACCGGGACGACCACCTCGCGGGCCTGGCCACCCTGGCCGCCGGAGGCACCGCACCCCTGCTCATCCAGGGGTCGACCATCGGGGGCAGGAGCGCCTTCGTCTTCCCCGGACAGGGGTCGCAATGGGTGGGCATGGCGGAAGCGCTGTTGGACGCTTCACCTGTGTTTGCAGCCCGGGTGGACGAATGTGCGAAGGCGCTGGAGCCCTTCACCGACTGGTCGTTGGTGGACGTGCTCCGCGCCGTCGACGGCGCGCCCTCCCTCGAGCGGGTGGACGTGGTCCAGCCGGCGTTGTTCTCGGTCATGGTCTCCCTCGCCGAGGTGTGGCGGGCGGCGGGTGTGCGTCCGGGTGCGGTGATCGGTCATTCGCAGGGTGAGATCGCTGCCGCGTGTGTGGCGGGGATCCTGTCGTTGGAGGATGCGGCCCGGGTGGTGGCCCTGCGTAGTCAGGCGATCGGTCGGGTGCTGGCCGGTCTGGGTGGCATGGTCTCGGTACCCCTGTCCGCCGTCGAGGTTCGTGAGCGGATCGCGCGGTGGGGTGAGGCGCGGATTTCTGTCGCTGCTGTCAACGGTCCGTCCTCGGTGGTGGTGTCGGGTGAGGTCGAGGCGCTGGAGGAGCTCCTGGCCGCCTGCGAGGCCGATGGCATTCGTGCCAGGCGGATCGCGGTGGATTACGCGTCGCACTCGGCGCAGGTCGATCTACTGCGCGATGAGCTGGCCGAGTTGCTCGCGCCGATCGTTCCTGGGGCCGCGCGGGTGCCGTTCCTGTCGACGGTCACGGGGGAGTGGGTCAACGGACCCGAGCTGGACGCCGATTACTGGTTCCGCAACCTCCGGCAGACCGTCGAACTGGAGAACGCGACCCGCACGCTCCTCGATCAGGGCTTCGGTGTGTTCATCGAGTCCAGTCCTCACCCGGTGCTGACCGTCGGGATGCAGGAGACCGTGGAGGACACGGGCCGCGAAGCAGCGGTCCTGGGCTCGCTGCGCCGCAACGAAGGCGGCCTGGAGCGGTTCTGGTCGTCGCTTGCCGAGGCCTGGGTCCGCGGTGCGGTGGTCGACTGGGACGCGGTGTTCGCCGGTACGGGTGCCCGGCGCGTGGACCTGCCCACCTATGCCTTCCAGTCGCAGCGTTTCTGGCCTGAGGCCGCCCCCGTCGAAGCGGAGGCGCTGCCCGCGGAAAGTGCGGTCGACGCCCGGTTCTGGGACGCCGTCGAACGCGAGGACCTCGCCGCGCTCACCGCCGAGCTGCGCATCGAGGGCGACCAGCCGCTGACCTCCCTGCTCCCCGCTCTCTCGTCCTGGCGGCGTGAGAACCGGGAACAGTCCACGGTCGACGGCTGGCGCTACCGCGTCACCTGGAAGCCGCTCGCCGAAGCGGGCGTCACCCGCCTCGCGGGGGTCTGGCTGGTCATCGTGCCCGAGGCCCTGGCCGGGTCGGCCGGGGACGCCGCCGCCGGTGTGCTGCGTACGCTCGCCGAGCGTGGTGCGGAGGTACGTACGGTCACCGTCGCCGCCGGCGCGGCCGACCGGGACGCGCTCGCCACCACCTTGAAGGGCATCACCGACGGGGCCGACGACCCGGCCGGGGTCCTCTCCCTCCTCGCCCTCGCCGACGCCCCCGCGGGCTCGCTCCGCGAGAACGCCGGGCTGTTGGCCACCGCCGCGCTCGTCCAGGCCCTCGGTGACGCCGAGGTGTCCGCGCCCCTGTGGTGCGTGACCCGTGGCGCCGTCGCCGTGAACCCGTCCGAGCGGCTCCAGGACCCGGCGCAGGCCCTGCTGTGGGGCTTCGGCCGTACGGCCGCGCTGGAGTTCCCCGACCGCTGGGGCGGTCTCCTCGACCTGCCCGCGCAGGCCGACGGACGGACCCTGGAACGGCTCGTCGGGATCCTCGCCGGTGACGGGACCGAGGACCAGGTGGCCGTCCGGGCCGCCGGGCCGTTCGGCCGCCGGCTCGCCCACGCCCCCCTCGCGGACGCGCCCGTCGCCCCCGCCTGGAAGCCGCACGGTACGACCCTGGTCACCGGCGGCACGGGCGCCCTCGGCGCGCACGTCGCCCGCTGGCTCGCCGAGAACGGAGCCGAGCACCTGCTGCTCACCAGCCGTCGCGGCCCCGACGCGCCCGGCGCGGCCGAACTGCGGGACGAACTCGTGGCACTCGGCGCCGAGGTCACCCTCGCCGCCTGCGACATGGCCGACCGGGACGCCGTGACCGGCCTCCTCGCCTCGGTACCCGCCGGCCTGCCGCTGACCGCCGTCGTGCACACCGCCGGGGTCCTCGCCGACGGCGTCATCGACGGGCTCACCCCCGAACGGTTCGCGACCGTGCTCGCCCCCAAGGCGGACGCGGCGCTCACCCTCCACGAACTGACCCGGCACCTCGACCTGTCGGCGTTCGTCCTGTTCTCCGGCGTCGCCGGCACCCTCGGTGACGCCGGGCAGGGCAACTACGCCGCCGCCAACTCCTACCTCGACGCCCTCGCCGAGCAGCGGCACGCCGACGGCCTGCCCGCGACCTCGGTGGCCTGGGGTCGGTGGGGCGACAGCGGACTGGCCGCCGGCGGTGCCATCGGAGAGCGACTCGACCGCGGCGGCGTGCCCGCCATGGCGCCGCGCTCCGCGATCCGCGCGCTCCAGCAGGCCCTGGACCACCGGGAGCCGGCCGTCGCCGTCGCCGACATCCAGTGGGAGCGGTTCACGCCCGGCTACACCGCCGTACGGCCCAGCCCGTTCCTCGCCGACCTGCCCGAGGTCCGTCGGCTCGCCGCCGCGACCCCGGCCCGGGGAGCGGACGAGGGCACGGCAGGGGCCCCCGGCGAAGTGCTGCGCCGCCGACTTTCGGTGATGACGCAGACCGAACAGGCCCTGGCCGTACTGGAACTGGTGCGCATCCACGCGGCGACCGCGCTCGGACACGCCGGTACCGACGAGGTCGGCGCCGGTCGGGCCTTCAAGGAGCTCGGCTTCGACTCCCTGATCGCGCTGGAACTGCGCAACCGACTGAACGCCGCCACCGGACTGAAACTACCGGCCACGCTGGTCTTCGACCACCCGACCCCGACGGTCCTCGCCGAGTTCCTGCGGGCCGAGATCGTCCAGGACGGCAGCACGGCCGCCGCGCCCGGCATCGCGGAACTGGAGAAGCTCGAATCCGCGCTCTCCGTCCTCGATCCGGACGGCGGAACGCGCGCCGACATCGCCTCGCGCCTCCAGGCCCTCCTGGCGAAATGGGGTGAACCCCAGGCCCATTCGAGCGGCGAGGCCGTGGCCGAGAAACTCCAGGAAGCCACGCCCGACGAGCTCTTCGACTTCATCGAGAACGAGCTCGGTATCTAGCACAGCGGACAGCAGGCAGTAACAGCACGAGGGTTTGTGACGAGCATGGGTGAGGTTCCAATGGCGGATCAGGCTGCGGATCAGGACAAGATCATCGGCTACCTGAAGCGGGTGACGGCCGATCTGCACCAGACACGGCAGCGCCTGCGCGAGGTCGAGGCCCAGGAGCCGGAGCCGATCGCGATCGTCGGCATGGCCTGCAGGTTCCCCGGCGGCATCCAGTCGCCGGAGGGCCTGTGGGACCTGGTGTCCGGCGGCCGGGACGCCATCACCGACTTCCCGGTCGACCGGGGCTGGGACATCGAGTCCCTGTACGACGCCGACCCCGACCAGCGGGGCACCTCGTACACCCGCGAGGGCGGATTCCTCGACGGCGTGGGCGAGTTCGACGCCGGGTTCTTCGGGATCAGCCCGCGCGAAACCCTCGGCATGGACCCGCAGCAGCGGCTGCTGCTCGAAACGTCCTGGGAGACCTTCGAACGCGCGGGCATCGACCCGGTGACCCTGCGCGGCAGCAAGGCCGGCGTGTTCATCGGCACCAACGGCCAGGACTACCCCGACCTGCTGCGCGACGGCGTCCCCCAGGGCGTCGAGCAGTACCTCCTCACCGGGAACGCCGCCAGCGTGGTGTCCGGCCGGCTGTCCTACACCTTCGGTCTCGAAGGTCCGGCGGTCACCATCGACACCGCCTGCTCGTCCTCCCTCGTCGCCCTCCACCTGGCCGTGCAGGCCCTGCGGTCGGGCGAGTGCTCCCTGGCCCTGGCCGGCGGTGTCACGGTCATGTCCAGCCCGCGCGCCTTCGTCCAGTTCAGCCGGCAGCGCGGCCTCGCCCCCGACGGCCGGTGCAAGCCGTTCGCCGACGGCGCGGACGGCACCGGCTGGGGCGAGGGCGTCGGCATGCTCCTCGTCGAGAAGCTCTCCGACGCCCGCCGACACGGCCACCCGGTCCTCGCCGTGGTCCGCGGCACCGCCGTCAACCAGGACGGCGCCTCCAACGGGCTGACCGCCCCCAACGGCCCGTCCCAGCAGCGCGTCATCCGCCAGGCGCTGACCAACGCCGGGCTCACCCCGGCACAGGTCGACGTCGTCGAGGCGCACGGCACCGGCACCACCCTCGGCGACCCCATCGAGGCCCAGGCCATCCTGGCCACCTACGGGCAGAACCGGCCCGAGGGCCGGCCGCTGTGGCTCGGCTCGATCAAGTCGAACATCGGGCACACCCAGGCCGCAGCCGGCGTCGCGGGCATCATCAAGATGGTCGAGGCCATCCGACACGGCGTCCTGCCCGAGTCCCTCCACATCGACGAGCCGTCCTCCGCCGTCGACTGGGCCACCGGCGACGTCCACCTGCTCGACCGGTCCGTGCCGTGGCCCGAGACCGGTCAGCCGCGCCGCGCCGGCATCTCCTCGTTCGGCGTCAGCGGCACCAACGCCCACACCGTCATCGAGCAGGCCCCGCCCGCCGAACCGGCCGCCACGACATCGGGCGCCGCGACCGGCGGCGACACCACCGCCGCGCGGGGAGCCACCGGGCCCGTACCGCTGCTGGTCTCCGGTCACGGCGACGAGGGCCTGCGCGCCCAGGCCGGCCGGCTCGCCGCCCACCTGCGCACCCACCCCGCGCTCGCCGACGGCCCCGCCGCCCTCACCGACCTCGGCCTCTCCCTCGCCACCAGCCGCTCCGCGCTGGACCGACGGGCCGTCCTCTTCGCCGCCGACCGCGAGGGGCTCCTCGCCGACCTCGACGCGCTCGCCGCCGGCGAACAGTCCGCGACCGGCGTCGTCGGCGCCGTCGGCGAGGGCAACACCGCCTTCCTGTTCGCCGGCCAGGGCAGTCAACGCCCCGGCATGGCCCGCGAACTGTACGCGACGCACCCGGCGTTCGCCCGGGCCCTCGACGAGGTCCGCGACGCCCTCGACGCGCACCTCGAACGCCCCCTGTACGAGGTCCTGTTCGCCGAGCCGGGCACCGCCGGGGCAGCCCTGCTCGACGAGACGGCCCACACCCAGGCCGCCCTGTTCGCCGTCGAGGTCGCCCTCCACCGCCAGCTCGAACAGTGGGGCGTACGACCCGACTTCCTCATCGGGCACTCCATCGGCGAACTCGCCGCCGCCCACGTGTCCGGCGTCCTCACCCTCCCCGACGCGGCCGCCCTCGTCGCCGCCCGCGGCCGGCTGATGCAGGCCCTGCCCACCGGCGGCGCGATGATCGCCGTCGAGGCGACCGAGGAGGAGGTCACCCCGCTCCTCACCACCCGGATCTCCATCGCCGCGATCAACGGCCCCCGCTCCGTCGTCGTCTCCGGCGACGAGCGGGAGGCCACGGAACTCGCCGAGAGCCTGCGGGCCCGCGGCCGCCGCACCAAGCGTCTCACCGTCAGCCACGCCTTCCACTCGCCGCTCATGGACGACATGCTCGACGCGTTCCGCGAGGCCGCCGAGGCCGTCGACTACGCGCCGCCCGTCATCCCGATCGTCTCCAACCTCACCGGTGCCTCCGTCACCGCCGAGGAGATCTGCACCGCCGACTACTGGGTCCGGCACGTCCGCGAAGCCGTCCGCTTCCGCGACGGAATACGCGGCCTGGCCGCCCTCGGCGTCACCACCTTCATCGAGGTCGGCCCCGGCGGCGTGCTCACCGCCCTCGCCCAGGACTGCCTCGGCGACGAGGACGGCCACACCGACGCGGTGTTCGTCCCCGCCCTGCGCGCCGACCGCCCCGAGCCCGCCGCGTTCGCCGCCGCCGTCGCCCGCGCCCACGTCCACGGCGTCCGCGTGGACTGGTCCGCCGTCTTCGCCGGCCGCGCCGGCGCCCGCGTCGAACTGCCCACGTACGCCTTCCAACGACGCCTGTACTGGCCCGAGCAGCTCACCGCCTGGACGGGCGACGTCACCGCCGCCGGCATCGGCTCCGCCGACCACCCGCTGCTCGGCGCGGCCATCTCCCTCGCCGACGGCGACGGCTACCTGTTCACCGGCCGGCTCTCCCTGGCCACCCACCCGTGGCTCGCCGACCACACCGTCATGGACACCGTGCTGCTGCCCGGCACGGCATTCGTGGAACTCGCCCTGCGGGCCGGCGAACACACCGGCTGTGAACTCCTCGACGAACTCACCCTCCAGGCACCCCTGGTCCTGCCCCCGCACGGCGGCATCCAGATCCAGCTCGCCGTCGACGCCCCCGACGCCGACGGACGCCGCTCCCTGACCCTGCACTCCCGGCCCGAGGACGCCGCCGACGACACCTGGGGCGAAGGCGCCTGGACCCGGCACGCCACCGGCTTCCTCGCCCCCGCCGCACGCGACACCGCCGCCGGCGCCGACCTGGCCGTATGGCCGCCGCAGGGCGCCGACGCCGTACCCGTCGAAGGCCTCTACGAGCACCTCACCGCCTCCGGCTTCGCCTACGGACCCGTCTTCCAGGGCCTGACCGGCGCCTGGCAGCGCGCCGACGAGGTCTTCGCCGAGATCCACCTGCCCGAACAGGCCCACGCCGAAGCCGACCTGTTCGGCCTGCACCCGGCCCTCCTGGACGCCGCCCTGCACGCCGTCGGCATGGGCGACCTGCTGGAGGACACCGAGCACGGCCGACTGCCGTTCTCCTGGAGCGGCGTCACCCTGCACGCCGTCGGCGCGCGCGCCCTGCGCGTGCGCCTGGCGCCCGCCGGCCAGGACACCGTCCGCGTCGACCTCGCCGACGAGACCGGCGCCCCCGTCGCCACCGTCGACGCCCTGCTGCTGCGCCCCGTCACCCCCGACCAGGTACGGGCGGCCCGTACGGCCTTCCACGACTCGCTGTTCCGCGTCGAGTGGACCCCGCTGGCCCTGCCCGCCGCCACCACCGTCGCCCCCGGCCAGTGGGCCCTGCTCGACGAGGCCGCGGCCGGCGCCGGGAGCGGCTCCCGGTTCACCACCGTGCTGCCCACGGCCGCCGCCCACGCCGGCCTCGCCGAACTGGCCGCCGCGATCGAAGCCGGCGGCCCCGTACCGCAGGCCGTCGTGGTACCCCTGCCCGCCACCGGCACGACCTCCCCGACCCCCGTCGACACCGCGTTGCCCGCCGCCGTCGCCGGGGCCCTGCACCACGCCCTGGACCTCGCGCAGACCTGGCTCGCCGACGACCGCTTCGCCGCCTCCCGCCTGGTGTTCGTCAGCCACGGAGCGGTCGCCACCACCGCCGGCTCCGACGTCCCCGACCTGGCGCACGCCCCGCTGTGGGGCCTGCTGCGCTCCGCCCAGTCCGAGCACCCCGACCGGTTCGTACTCGTCGACCTCGACGACCGCGAGGAGTCCCTGCGCGCGCTGCCCGCCGCACTGGCCACGGCCGAGCCGCAGCTCGCCCTGCGCGAGGGCCGCGCCGTCGTTCCCCGGCTCGGCAAGGTCCCCGCCGTGCCCGCCGCCGACGGACAGGAGGCCCGCCCGCTCGACACCGAAGGCACCGCCCTCGTCACCGGCGCCACCGGCACCCTCGGCGGGCTCGTCGCCCGCCACCTGGTCACCGGCCACGGCGTCCGCCGCCTGCTGCTGACCAGCCGCCGCGGCGAGGCCGCCGCCGGCGCCCCCGAACTCCTCGCCGAACTGCGCGCCCTGGGCGCCGATGTCACCCTCGCCGCCTGCGACGCCGCCGACCGCGACGCCCTCGCCGCGCTCCTGGACTCCGTACCGGCCGCACACCCGCTGACCGCCGTCGTCCACACCGCCGGCGTCCTCGACGACGGCATCCTCGAAGCACTCACCCCCGACCGCATCGACCACGTCCTGCCCGCCAAGGTCGACGCGGCCGTCCACCTGCACGAACTGACCCGCCACCTCGACCTCGCCGCGTTCGTCCTGTTCTCCGCCGCCGCCGGCACCCTCGGCGCGGCCGGCCAGGCCAACTACGCCGCCGCCAACACCTTCCTCGACGCCCTCGCCCACCGGCGCCGCGCCGAAGGCCTGCCCGCCACCGCCCTCGCCTGGGGCCTGTGGGCTGAACGCAGCGCCATGACCGGCGACCTCGCCGACACCGACCTGGAACGCATCGCCCGCGCCGGCGTCGCCGCGCTGTCCTCCGCCGAGGGCCTCGCCCTCATGGACACGGCCCGCGCCGCCGGCGAGGCCACCGCCGTCCCCATGCACCTGGACCTCGCCGGCCTGCGACAGGCCGACGCGAGCATGGTCCCCCCGCTGCTGCGCGGCCTCGTCCGGCCCGCCGCCCGCCGGACCGCCGCCGACCGCTCCGCCGCCCCCGCCGACGGCCTCACCGAACGGCTGCTGCCGCTGACCGCCGTGGAACGCGACCGGCTGCTGCTGGCCACCGTCCGCGTCCAGGTCGCCGCCGTCCTCGGCTTCCCCGGCCCCGACGCCGTCGACCCGGGCCGCGCCTTCAAGGAACTCGGCTTCGACTCGCTGACCGCCGTCGAACTGCGCAACCGCCTCGGCTCCGCCACCGGGGTCCGGCTGCCCGCCACCCTCGTCTTCGACTACCCGACCCCGAACGCCCTCGCCGCGTTCCTGCGCACCGAACTCCTCGGTGACCTGGCCGCGCCCACCGCTCCCGCCGCAGCCGGCGCGCAGGCCGTCGCCGACGAGCCCATCGCCATCGTCGCCATGAGCTGCCGCTTCCCCGGCGGCGTCAGCACCCCCGAGGAGCTGTGGCAGCTCGTCGCCGGCTCCGTCGACGCGATCTCCCCGTTCCCGACCGACCGCGGCTGGAACCTCGACGGGCTGTACGACTCCGACCCCGGCCGCGCCGGCACCTCGTACACCCGCACCGGCGGCTTCCTGCACGACGCCGCCGACTTCGACCCCGACGTCTTCGGCATCAACCCGCGCGAAGCCCTCGCCATGGACCCGCACCAGCGGCTCCTGCTGGAAACCTCCTGGGAGGTGTTCGAACGGGCCGGGCTCGACCCGGCGTCGATGCGCGGCAGCCGCACCGGCGTCTTCGCCGGCGTCATGTACCACGACTACCTGACGCGCCTGCCGGCCGTCCCCGAGGGCCTGGAGGGCTACCTCGGCACCGGCACCGCCGGCAGCGTCGCCTCCGGCCGCATCTCCTACACCTTCGGCCTGGAGGGTCCGGCCGTCACCATCGACACGGCCTGCTCCTCCTCCCTCGTCGCCCTGCACCTGGCCGCGCAGGCCCTGCGCAGCGGCGAGTGCGACATGGCGCTCGCCGGCGGCGTCACCGTCATGTCCACCCCGGACACCTTCATCGACTTCAGCCGCCAGCGCGGCCTGTCCACCGACGGCCGCTGCAAGTCCTTCTCCGCCGACGCCGACGGCACCGCCTGGGCCGAGGGCGCCGGCATGATCCTCGTCGAGCGGCTCTCCGACGCCCGCCGCAACGGACACCCCGTCCTCGCCGTCGTCCGCGGCACCGCCGTCAACCAGGACGGCGCCTCCAACGGCCTCACCGCCCCCAACGGCCCCTCCCAGCAGCGCGTCATCCGCGAAGCCCTCGCCCACGCCGGCCTGAGCACCGCCGACGTCGACGCCGTCGAGGCCCACGGCACCGGCACCACCCTCGGCGACCCCATCGAGGCACAGGCCCTCCTCGCCACCTACGGCCAGGGCCGCCCCGCGGACCGGCCGCTGCGCCTGGGCTCCATCAAGTCCAACATCGGCCACACGCAGGCCGCCGCGGGCGCCGCGGGCATCATCAAGATGGTGCAGGCGATGCGCCACGGCGTCCTGCCCGCCTCCCTGCACATCGGCGAGCCGTCCCCGCACATCGACTGGAACGCGGGCGCCGTAGAACTGCTCACCGAGGCCGCCGCCTGGCCCGAGACGGACCGCCCCCGCCGCGCCGGCATCTCCTCCTTCGGGGTCAGCGGCACCAACGCGCACGTCATCATCGAGCAGCCGCCCACCGAGCAGGACACCGACGCGGCCGCGCCCACCGCCGTCGCGCCGGCCGAGAGCGCCGGCGTCGCCGCGGGCACCGCGCTCCCGTACGTCCTCGCCGGCCGCACCCCCGACGCGCTGCGCGCCCAGGCCGCCCGCCTCGCCGAGCACCTCGCACGCCACCCCGAGGCGCACCCCGCCGACGTGGCGTTCTCCCTGGCCACCACCCGCACCGCCCTGGACCGGCGGGCCGCCGTCGTCGCCACGGACCGCGACGGACTGCTGGCCGGGCTCGACGCGCTCGCCGAGGGCCGCGACGGCGCCGCGCTCGTCCGGCACGACACCGCCGACGGCCGGCTCGCCGTCCTCTTCACCGGTCAGGGCAGCCAGCGGGCCGGGATGGGCCGCGAACTGTACGCCGCCCACCCCGTCTTCGCCGCCGCCCTCGACGAGGTCTGCGCCGCTCTCGACCCGCACCTCGAACAGCCCCTCAAGGACGTCCTGTTCGACGAGGACGACTCCCGCCTGAACCGGACCGGTCACACCCAGCCCGCCCTGTTCGCGCTGGAGACCGCGCTCTACCGCCTCGTCGCGTCGTGGGGCGTACGCCCCGACTTCGTCTCCGGGCACTCCATCGGCGAGATCACCGCCGCGCACGTCGCGGGGGTCCTCACGCTGCCCGACGCCGCCGTCCTCGTCGCCGCCCGTGGCCGCCTCATGGAACAACTCCCCGCAGGCGGCGCGATGATCGCGCTGACCGGCACCGAGGACGAGGTCCGCCCGCTGCTCGCCGGCCACGACGACCGCATCGGCATCGCCGCCGTCAACTCCGCCACCTCCGTCGTCATCTCCGGCGACGAGGACCTCGCCCTGGAGATCGCCGCCGAGTTCGAACGGCGCGGCCGCCGCACCAAGCGGCTCACCGTCAGCCACGCCTTCCACTCCCCGCTGATGGACGGCATGCTCGACGCCTTCCGCGACGTCGCCGGCTCCCTCACCTACCACGCCCCCACCATCCCCGTCGTCACCCACCTCACCGGCGCCGTCGCCGGCGAGGAACTGCGCACCCCCGAGCACTGGGTCGCCCACGTCCGCGAAGCCGTCCGCTTCCTCGACGGCATCCGCACCCTGGACGGCGAACACGTCACCACCTACCTCGAACTGGGCCCGCAGGGCGTCCTGTCCGGCCTCGGCCGCGACTGCCTCACCGACACCGGGACCGACACCGGCCCCGACGCCGCCACTGCCGCCGTGTTCGTCCCGGCGCTGCGCCGCGACCGGGGCGAGGCCGAGGCGCTCGCCGCCGCCGTCGCCGCGCTCCACACCCGCGCCGTCCCCCTGGACTGGACCGCGTACTTCGCCGCGACCGGCGCCCGCCGCACCGACCTGCCCACCTACGCCTTCCAGCGCCGCCGGTTCTGGCTGGAGGCACCCGCCGGACACATCGGCGACGTCGAGTCGGCCGGCCTGGGCGCCGCCCACCACCCGCTGCTCGGCGCCGCCGTACCGCTCGCCGACGGCGAGGGCTTCCTGTTCACCGGCCGGCTGTCCCTCGACACCCACCCCTGGCTCGCCGACCACGCCGTCATGGGCACCGTCCTGCTGCCCGGCACGGCCTTCGTCGAGCTCGCCATCCGCGCCGGCGACCAGGCCGGCTGCGACGTCCTGGAGGAACTCACCCTCGAAGCGCCGCTGGTCCTGGCCCCGCACACCGCGGTGCGCCTCCAACTCGTCGTGGGCGCACCCGACCGCGACGGCCGGCGCACCCTCGACCTGTACTCCGGCGACCCCGACGCCGCCGACGACGAGCCGTGGACCCGGCACGCGGCGGGCGTCCTCGCCACCGGCGCGCCCCGCCCCGCGTTCGACCTCACCGCCTGGCCGCCGCCCGGCGCCGAGCCCGTCACCGTCGAGGGCCTGTACGAGCACCTCGGCAGCGGCGGCTTCGCCTACGGGCCCGTCTTCCAGGGCCTGCGCGCCGCCTGGACGCTCGACGGCGACGTCTACGCCGAAGTGGCCCTGCCCGACGACCGGCAGGCCGAGGCCGGCCGGTTCGGCCTCCACCCGGCCCTGCTCGACGCCGCCCTGCACGCCACCTTCGTCCAGCCGTCCCCCGACGCGGACCGGCAGGGCCGGCTCCCGTTCTCCTGGCGCGGGGTGACCCTGCACGGCGTCGGCGCGTCCGCGCTGCGGGTGCGCCTGACCCCCGACGGCGACGAGAGCATCTCCCTGCAACTCGCCGACACCACCGGCGCGCCCGTCGCCGCCGTCGACCACCTCGTGCTGCGGCCCGTCTCCGCCGACCGGCTCGCCGGCGCCTCCCGTACCGCCCACCACGAGTCGCTGTTCCGCATCGAGTGGGCCACGGTGCCGCTGCCGTCCGCCCCGGCCGCCGACGAAACCCCCTGGGTCGTGGTGGGCGCCGACGCCGACGCGCTGCCCGGCCCCGTCCACGCCGACCTCGCGGCGCTCGCCGCCGCCCTCGACGCGGGCACGGACGCTCCCGCGTACGTCCTGGCCCCCTGCCCGCCGGCCGCCGGCGGGAACCCGCTCAGCACCGACGCCGTCCGCGCCGCCGGCCACCGGGCCCTCGCCCTCGTCCAGGGCTGGCTCGCCGACGACCGGTTCGCCGGCTCCCGCCTGGTGTTCGTCACCCGGGGCGCCGTGGCCTGCCAGGGCGACTGGGACCTCACCGACCCGGCCCACGCCGCCGCCTGGGGCCTGGTCCGCTCCGCCCAGTCGGAGAACCCCGACCGGTTCGTCCTCGCCGACCTCGACACCGGCGCGACCGGCCCCGACGCCACCCTGCTCGCCGCGGCCCTCGCCACCGGCGAACCGCAGTTCGCGATCCGCCGCGGCACCGTCCACGCCCCCCGCCTCGCCCGGATCCCCGCCACCACCCCGCTGACACCGCCCGCGGACGGCGCCGCCTGGCGCATGGACATCGAGGACAAGGGCACCCTCGACCACCTCACCCTCGTCCCCAGCCCCGAGTCCGAAGCACCTCTGGAACCCGGCCAGGTCCGCGTCGCCGTACGCGCCGCCGGACTCAACTTCCGCGACGTCCTCAACGCCCTCGGCATGTACCCCGGCGACCCCGGCCTGATGGGCAGCGAAGGCGCCGGTACCGTCGTGGAGACCGGTCCCGGCGTCACCGACCTCGCCCCCGGCGACCGCGTCATGGGCATGCTGCCCGGCGCGTTCGGCCCGCTCGCCGTCGTCGACCGCCGCATGATCGCCCCCATGCCCGAGGGCTGGACCTTCGCCGAGGCCGCGGCCGTCCCGATCGTCTTCATGACGGCCTACTACGCCCTGCACGACCTCGCCGGCCTGCGCGAGGGCGAAACCCTCCTCGTGCACGCCGCGGCCGGCGGCGTCGGCATGGCCGCCGTCCAACTGGCCCGCCACTGGGGCGCCGACGTCTACGCCACCGCCAGTCCCGCCAAGTGGGACACCCTGCGCGGACTCGGCCTGACCGACGACCGGATCGCGTCCTCCCGCACCCTCGACTTCGAGGACACCTTCCGCACGGCCACCGACGGCCGCGGCGTCGACGTCGTCCTCGACTCCCTCGCCCGCGAGTTCGTCGACGCCTCCCTGCGGCTCCTGCCGCGCGGCGGCCGCTTCGTCGAGATGGGCAAGACCGACGTACGCGACCCCCACGAGGTCGCCGCCGCCCACCCCGGGGTCGGCTACCAGGCCTTCGACCTCACCGAAGCCGGCCTCGACCGCATCCAGGAGATGCTCACCGCGCTGCTCGGCCTGTTCCGCACCGGCGCCCTGAAGCCCGTCCCGGTCTCCGCATGGGACCTCCGCCAGGCCCCCGAGGCGTTCCGCTACCTCAGCCAGGCCCGCCACACCGGCAAGATCGTCCTGACCGTGCCGGCCGCGTGGAACCCGGACGGCACCGTCCTCATCACCGGCGGCACCGGCACCCTCGGCGCACTCGTCGCCCGACACGCCGTCACCGCCCGCGGCGCCCGTCGCCTCGTCCTGACCAGCCGCCGGGGCGAACGCGCCGCCGGCGCCACAGAACTCGCCGCCGAACTGCGCGCCCTGGGGGCAGAGGTCACCATCGCCGCCTGCGACGCCGCCGACCGCGACGCGCTCGCCGCCCTGCTCGACGCCATCCCCGCCGAGCACCCGTTGACCGCCGTCGTCCACACCGCCGGCGTCCTCGACGACGGGATCGCCGAGGCACTCACCCCCGAACGCCTCGACACCGTCCTGCGCCCCAAGGCCGACGCCGCCCTCCACCTGCACGAGCTGACCCGCCGCCTCGACCTGGCCGACTTCGTCCTCTTCTCCTCCGCCGCAGGCACCTTCGGCGGCGCCGGACAGGCCAACTACGCCGCCGCGAACGTCTTCCTCGACGCCCTCGCCCGCCACCGCCAGGCCCACGGCCTGCCCGGCACCTCCCTCGGCTGGGGCCTGTGGGCCGAAGCCAGCGGCATGACCGGAGAACTCGACACCGCCGACAAGGACCGCATGACGCGCTCCGGCGTCCTCGGCCTCTCCACCGAAGAGGGCCTCGCCCTCCTCGACACCGCCCACCGCACCGGCGACGCCCACCTCGTCCCCATGCAGCTCGACCTCGCACCGCTGCGCCAGGCCGACGCCACCATGGTCCCCGCCCTGCTGCGCGGCCTGGTCCGTGCGCCCGCCCGCCGGGCCGTCGAGGCCGGCGCGGCCCGCACCGGAACCCCGCTCGTCGAGCAGCTCGTACGGCTCCCCGAGCAGGAACGGGACACGCTCCTCCTCGACCTCGTGCGCGACCAGGTCGCCGCCGTACTCGGCCACGCCACCCCCGACGCCGTCGAACCCGGCCGGGCGTTCAAGGACCTCGGCTTCGACTCGCTGACCGCCGTCGAGTTCCGCAACCGACTCGGCGCCACCGCGGGCGTCCGCCTGCCCGCCACCCTCGTGTTCGACTACCCGACCCCCACCGTCCTCGCCGCCTACCTCAAGGACGAACTCCTCGGCTCCGAAGCCGCCGCCGCGGTCGCCGCCCTCCCGCGCCACCCGGCCGGCGCCGCCGACGCCGACGACCCCATCGCCATCGTCGCCATGAGCTGCCGCTTCCCCGGCGGCGTCCGCAGCCCCGAGGACCTGTGGGAACTGCTCGCCGAAGGCCGCGACGGCATCGCCGACCTCCCCGCGGACCGCGGCTGGGACACCGAGGCGCTCTACAACCCCGACCCCGACAGCCCCGGCACCTCCTACGCCCGCGAAGGCGGCTTCGTCCACGACGCCCACCACTTCGACCCCGGCTTCTTCGGGATCAACCCGCGCGAGGCCCTCGCCATGGACCCGCAGCAGCGGCTCCTGCTGGAAACCTCCTGGGAGGCGTTCGAACGGGCCGGCATCGACCCGACGACCCTGCGCGGCCAACAGGTCGGCGTGTTCGTCGGCCAGATGCACAACGACTACGTATCCCGCCTGAACACCGTCCCCGAGGGCGTCGAGGGCTACCTCGGCACCGGCGGCTCCAGCAGCATCGCCTCCGGCCGCGTCTCCTACACCTTCGGCTTCGAAGGCCCCGCCGTCACCGTCGACACCGCCTGCTCGTCCTCGCTGGTCGCCCTGCACCTCGCCGCGCAGGCCCTGCGCACCGGCGAATGCTCGATCGCCCTCGCGGGCGGCGTCACCATCATCACCACCCCCGACGTGTTCACCGAGTTCAGCCGGCAGCGCGGTCTCGCCGCCGACGGCCGCTGCAAGCCGTTCGCCGCCGCCGCCGACGGCACCGCCTGGGGCGAGGGCATCGGCATGCTGCTCGTCGAGCGGCTCTCCGACGCCCGCCGCAACGGCCACCAGGTACTCGCCGTGGTCCGCGGCACCGCCGTCAACCAGGACGGCGCCTCCAACGGCCTCACCGCTCCCAACGGGCCCTCCCAGCAGCGCGTCATCCGCCAGGCCCTGGTCAACTCCGGCCTGACCGCCGCCGAGGTCGACGCCGTCGAGGCGCACGGCACGGGAACCCGACTCGGCGACCCCATCGAGGCCCAGGCGCTGATCGCCACGTACGGCCAGGACAGGCCCGAGGAGAGCCCGCTCTGGTTGGGCTCCATCAAGTCCAACTTCGGCCACACGCAGGCCGCCGCCGGCGTCGCCGGCATCATCAAGATGGTCCAGGCGATGCGCCACGGCGTCCTTCCCCGGACCCTGCACGTCGACGAGCCGTCCCCGCACGTCGACTGGTCCGCCGGCGCCGTCTCCCTGCTCACCGAACAGCGCCCCTGGCCCGAGACCGGCCGCCCCCGCCGCGCGGGCATCTCCTCCTTCGGCATGAGCGGCACCAACGCCCACGCCATCGTCGAACTCCCGGCCGACCCGACGGCGGTCCCGGCCGCCGTCCCGGTCGCCTCCGACGTTCCGGCAGCCCCGGCGCTCCCGTGGCACCTGACGGCGCGCACGGCCGAAGCCCTGCGCGCCCAGGGGGAGCGGCTGCTGTCCCACCTGGACGCCCACCCCGACGCGGAACCCACCGACATCGGCCACTCCCTGGCCACCGGACGGGCCGTCTTCGAACACCGCGCCACCGTGGTCGCCTCGGACCGGGACGGATTCCGCACCGGCCTGACGGCACTCGCCGAGGGCCGCTCGGCGGCGGGCCTCGTCCTGGGCTCGCCGACCGCGGGCGAGAAGCTCGCCTTCCTGTTCACCGGTCAGGGCAGTCAGCGGCTGGGGATGGGGCGCGAACTGTACGACACCTACCCGGTGTTCGCCGCCGCGCTGGATGCGGTGTGCGAGTCGCTGGATCTTGAACTGCCGCTGAAGAGCGTGCTGTTCGGGTCGGACGTCGACCTGCTGGGCGAGACGCGGTTCACTCAGCCGGCGTTGTTCGCGGTCGAGGTGGCGTTGTTCCGGCTGCTCGAATCGTGGGGGGTGAAGCCGGACTTCCTGTCCGGTCATTCGATCGGCGAGATCGCTGCCGCGCACGTGGCGGGCGTTCTCTCCCTGGACGACGCCTGTGCACTGGTGGCGGCGCGTGGTCGTCTGATGCAGGCGTTGCCGGCCGGTGGGGTGATGATCGCGGTGCAGGCGTCGGAGGACGAGGTCCTGCCGTTGCTCACCGATCGGGTGAGCATCGCCGCGATCAACGGGCCGCAGGCCGTCGTCATCGCCGGTGACGAGGACGCGGCGGTGGCGATCGTCGCCTCGCTCACCGGCCGCAAGTCCAAGCGGCTCACGGTCAGCCACGCCTTCCACTCGCCCCACATGGACGGCATGCTGGACGAATTCCGACAGGTGGTGGAGGGCCTGTCGTTCCACGCTCCGCGCATTCCGCTCGTCTCCCACCTGACCGGCGCCCTCGTCACCGACGAGATGGGTTCGGCCGAGTTCTGGGTGCGGCACGTCCGTGAGGCCGTCCGGTTCCTGGACGGTGTCCGGGCCCTGGAAGCCGCCGGCGTGACCACGTACGTCGAACTCGGCCCGGACGGCGTCCTGTCCGCCCTCGCCCAGGACTGCGTCAGCCGGGACTCCGCCTTCGCCCCCACCCTGCGCTCCGGGCGGGACGAGGCCGAGACGCTGCTCTCGGCGCTCGCCACCGCCTGGGTACGCGGCAGCGGCGTCGACCGGACCGCGTTCTACGCCCCGCTCGGGGCGCGCCGCGTCGACCTGCCGACGTACGCCTTCCAGCGCACCGTGCACTGGCTCGACGCCGGTCGCGCGGACGGCGACGTCGGCGCTGCCGGACTCGGCACCACCGATCACCCGCTGCTCGGCGCCGAGGTCCAGCTGCCCGACTCCGACGGCCACCTCTTCACCGGACGGCTGTCGCTGGCCACCCACCCGTGGCTCGGGGACCACCGGGTCATGGGCGCGGCCCTGCTGCCCGGCACGGCGTTCGTCGAGCTGGCGCTCCTGGCCGGCGGCCACGTCGGTTGCGACCTGGTCGACGAACTCACCCTGGAGGCGCCGCTGGTGCTGCCCGAGCAGGGCGGCGTACAGCTGCGGCTCGCCGTCGCGGCCGCCGACCCGACGGGGCGGCGCCGCGGCCTCGCCCTGCACTCCCGCCCGGAGGGCGCGGACACGGACGCACCCTGGACGCGGCACGCCGTCGGCGTGCTCGCGGCCGGGGCCGACCCCGCCCCGCAGGGCCTCACCGAGTGGCCGCCGGCCGGCGCGGAAGCCGTTCCGGTGGAGGGCCTGTACGAGGGCCTCGCGGACTCCGGCTTCGGCTACGGACCCGTGTTCCAGGGCCTGCGGGCCGCCTGGCAGCACGACGGCACGTACTGGGCCGAGGTCGCCCTGCCCGACGGCGCCGCCGACGAAGCCGCACGCTTCGGCCTGCACCCGGCCCTCCTCGACGCCGCCCTGCACGCGCTCGGACTGCGCGCCGCCGACGGCACCGAGGGTCGGCTGCCGTTCTCCTGGTCCGGAGTCAGCCTGCACGCGGTCGGGGCCTCCGAGCTGCGCGTACGTCTGACCACCGGTCGGAACGGCGAGGTGGCCCTCACCCTGGCCGACGCCACCGGAGCCCCGGTCGCCTCGGTCACCGGCCTGGCCCTGCGGGCCGTCGGCCGCGATCAGCTCGCCACCGGACCGGACCTGACCCGTGACGCCCTGTTCCGCGTCGAGTGGACGGAGTCGGCAGCGGGCGGCGCCTTCGACGACTGGTCGATGTGGGGCGAGGGCGACGGGACCGGGGCCGCCTCGGTGGTGTCGCTCCTGGAACCGACCGGCGAGGACCTCGCCGCCGCGGTGCACGCGGAGACCGGCCGGGTCCTGGGGATCCTCCAGGAGTGGGCCGCCGCCGACGGGCCCGCGGATTCGCGACTGGTGTTCCTGACCCGCGGTGCTGTGGAAGCCGTACCGGGCGAGGGCGTACCGGACCTGGTGCACGCCGCGGTACGGGGTCTCGTACGGTCGGCGCAGGCGGAGAACCCGGGCCGCGTCGTGCTGGTCGACGTCGATGCCGACGGTGACGTGGAGGCGGCTCTCGCCGCCGCCCTCGCCTCCGGCGAGTCGGAGGTCGCGGTGCGCGACGGCGCCGTCCTGGTACCGAGGCTGGCGCGTGCGTCGGCCGCCGAGGACGCGCCCGCCGAGTGGGACGCCGCGGGCACCGTCCTGGTGACGGGCGCGAGCGGCTCCCTGGGCGGGCTGTTCGCCCGTCACCTGGTGACCGAGCACGGCGTACGGAACCTGCTGCTGGTCAGCCGTCGCGGTGAGGCCGCCGAAGGCGCCGGTGAACTGTCGGCCGAGCTGGCCGGTCTGGGCGCCGAGGTGTCGTGGGCCGCGTGCGACGTCGCCGACCGGGCCGCCCTGGCGGCCGTACTGGACGGGATCGCGGCGGAGCACCCGCTGACCGCCGTCCTGCACACGGCCGGCGTGCTGGACGACGGCGTCATCGGCTCCCTGACCGCGGAACGCCTGTCGGCGGTACTGCGCCCCAAGACGGACGCCGCGTGGAACCTCCACGAACTGACCCGTGACCTCGACCTGTCGGCGTTCGTCCTGTTCTCCTCCGCCGCCGGTGTGTTCGGTGGCGCGGGGCAGGGCAACTACGCCGCGGCCAACACCTTCCTGGACGCCCTCGCCGCCGAGCGCCGGGCCCAGGGCCTGGCCGCCGGCTCCCTCGCCTGGGGTCTGTGGACGGGTGTCGGCGGCATGGGCGGTGACCTGCCCGCCGGTGACCGCGAACGCATCAACCGCGGCGGCATCGGCTCCCTCGCGCCGGAGACCGGCCTCGCCCTCTTCGATGCGGCCCGCCGCACCACCGAACCGCTGCTCGTGCCGCTCCCGCTCGACCTGGCCGCCCTGCGCGCCCAGGCCCGCGGCGGCATGATTCCCGACCTGCTGCGCGGCCTGGTCCGCGTACCGGCGCGCCGGGCTGCGGGGCAGGCGGCCACGGCCGACGGGTCCGCCCTCATCACCCGACTGTCCGCGCTCGCGCCGGCCGAGCGGGAGAAGGCGCTGCTGGACATCGTCCGGACCGAGGTGGCCGCCGTACTCGGTCACGCCTCGACCGACGAGGTGTCGGCCGACCGGGCCTTCAAGGAGCTCGGCTTCGACTCCCTGACCTCCGTCGAACTGCGCAACCGCCTCGGCGCCGCCACCGGCCAACGGCTCCCCGCCACGCTCGTCTTCGACTACCCGACGCCGAGCGCGCTCGCGGCGTACCTGCGGACCGAGGTCCTGGGCCTGACCGTGGACGCGGCCGGCGACCCGGCCGGCGCCGCTGCCGTCCTGCCGGTCACCCTCGGCGCCTCCTTCCAGGACGACCCGATCGCGATCGTCGGCATGAGCTGCCGCTACCCCGGAGGCGTCGAAACCCCCGAGGACCTGTGGCGCCTGGTGGCGGGTGGCATCGACGCCATCTCCGAGTTCCCCCGGGGCCGCGGCTGGGACCTGGAATCGCTCTACGACCCGGACCCGGACGGCAGGGGCACCAGCTACACCCGCTCCGGCGGCTTCCTGCACGACGCGGGCCGCTTCGACCCGGCGTTCTTCGGGATCTCGCCGCGCGAGGCCGTGGCGATGGACCCGCAGCAGAGGCTGCTGCTGGAAACCTCGTGGGAGGCCTTCGAGCGGGCGGGCATCGACCCGGCGTCGATGCGCGGCAGCCGGACCGGCGTGTTCGCGGGCATCATGTACCACGACTACGCCACCCGGATCACCTCCGTGCCCGACGGCGTCGAGGGCTACCTCGGCACCGGCAACTCCGGCAGCATCGCCACGGGCCGCGTCTCGTACGCGTTCGGCCTGGAGGGCCCGGCGGTCACCGTCGACACGGCCTGCTCCTCGTCCCTCGTCGCCCTGCACTGGGCGATCCAGGCGCTCCGCAACGGTGAATGCACCATGGCTCTGGCCGGCGGTGTCACGGTCATGTCGACACCGGGCACCTTCACCGAGTTCAGCCGCCAGCGAGGTCTGGCCGCCGACGGCCGCATCAAGTCCTTCGCCGCCGCCGCCGACGGCACCAGTTGGGCCGAGGGCGCGGGCATGCTGCTCGTGGAGCGCCTGTCGGACGCCCGCCGCAACGGTCACCCGGTACTCGCGGTGGTCCGTGGCTCGGCGATCAACCAGGACGGTGCCTCCAACGGGCTGACCGCCCCCAACGGCCCGTCCCAGCAGCGGGTCATCCGCCAGGCCCTCGCGTCCGGCGGGCTGACCAGCGACCAGATCGACGTGGTCGAGGCACACGGCACGGGTACCACCCTCGGCGACCCGATCGAGGCACAGGCCCTGCTGGCGACCTACGGGCGCGAGCGGGCCGCCGACGAACCCCTCCTGCTCGGTTCGATCAAGTCGAACATGGGCCACACGCAGGCCGCGGCCGGTGTCGCGGGCGTCATCAAGATGATCATGGCGATGCGGCACGGGATCCTGCCCCGCACCCTGCACGTCGACGAGCCGACCCCGCACGTCGACTGGGAGGACGGCGCCGTCAGCCTGCTGACGGAGTCCGTGCCGTGGCCGGAGACCGGCCGCCCGCGCCGGGCCGGCGTGTCCTCGTTCGGCATCAGCGGCACCAACGCCCACACCATCATCGAGCAGGCCCCGGAGGAGGCCGAAACGAGCGTCCCGGCAGCCCCCGAGGGCAGCTCCGCACCCGCGCTGCCGTACGTACTGTCCGCCAAGTCGGCGGACGCGCTGCGCGACCAGGCGGCCCGCCTGCGGGCCCGCCTGGAGGAGGCGCCCGAGGTCGCAGCCCCGGACCTGGCCTACTCGCTGGCCACTCGACGCGCCGCGTTCGATCACCGCGCGGTCGTCGTGGCCGGGGACCGGGAGGAACTCCTGCGCGGACTGGCCGCACTGGAGAGCGGCGACCCGACCACCACCGCCGTGACGCGCGGCACCCTGGGTGCGGCCGGCGCCGGCAAGCTCGCCCTCCTCTTCACCGGCCAGGGCAGCCAACGCCTCGGCATGGGCCGGGAACTGTACGAAACCCACCCGGTGTTCGCGACCGCCCTCGACGCGGTGTGCGAGCGGACGGGCGGCGAAACGCCCCTGAAGAAGCTGCTGTTCGGGACCGACGCGGAACTCCTCGACCGCACGGAACACACCCAGCCGGCGTTGTTCGCGGTGGAGGTGGCGTTGTTCCGGCTGCTCGAATCGTGGGGTGTGCGGCCGGACTTCGTGTCGGGGCATTCGATCGGTGAGATCGCCGCCGCGCATGTGGCGGGTGTGTTGTCGCTGGACGACGCGTGCACGCTGGTCGCGGCCCGTGGCCGGCTGATGCAGGCCCTGCCGACGGGCGGCGTGATGATCGCGGTCCGGGCGTCGGAGGACGAGGTCCTGCCGCTGCTGACGGACCGGGTGAGCATCGCCGCCGTCAACGGCCCGCAGGCGGTCGTGATCGCCGGTGACGAGGACGCGGCGACGGCTGTCGTGACGGCCTTCCCCGA
This sequence comes from Streptomyces sp. NPDC001568, assembly GCF_042893755.1. Classification (NCBI taxonomy): domain Bacteria; kingdom Bacillati; phylum Actinomycetota; class Actinomycetes; order Kitasatosporales; family Streptomycetaceae; genus Streptomyces; species Streptomyces sp. NPDC001568. Next base: position 24,872 of record NZ_JBIAVF010000039.1, read on the forward strand.
CCGCAAGTCCAAGCGGCTCAACGTCAGTCACGCCTTCCACTCGCCGCACATGGACGGCATGCTCGCCGACTTCCGCAAGGTCGCCGAGGAGTTGACGTACGCGGCTCCGCGCATCCCGGTCGTCTCCCACCTGACCGGCGCCCTGGTCACCGAGGACGAGATGGGCTCGGCGGACTTCTGGGTCCGCCACGTCCGCGATACGGTCCGCTTCCTCGACGGCGTCCGCGCCCTGGAGGCGGCCGGCGTGACCACGTACCTCGAACTCGGCCCCGACGGAACCCTGTCCGCCCTCGCCCAGGACTTCCTCACCCAGGACGGAGCGGCCCGGTTCGCGCCCGCCCTGCGCACCGGCCGCCCCGAGCCCGAAACCCTGAACACCGCCCTCGCCCTCGCCCACGCCCACGGTGCGCACGTCGACTGGGAGGGCTGGTTCGCCCCGACCGGCGCCCGCCAGGTCGAGCTGCCCACCTACGCCTTCCAACGCGACTGGTACTGGCTCGACTCGGCCCCCACCGGCCCCTACGCCCCGGGCGATGCCGCCGGCTTCGGACTCGGCACGACGGACCACCCGCTGCTCGGCGCGGCCGTCGAACTCCCCGACTCGGACGGCTACCTCTTCACCGGCCGCCTCGCGGCAGCCACCCACCCGTGGCTGACCGACCACACCGTCCTCGGCTCGGTCCTGCTGCCCGGCACGGCCTTCGTGGAACTCGCGGTCCGCGCCGGCGACCAGGTGGGCTGCGAGGTCCTGGAAGAGCTGACCCTCGAAGCACCGCTCGTCCTTCCCGAGCGCGTCGGAATCCAACTCCGCCTGTCCCTCTCCGGAGCCGACGAATCCGGCCGACGGGCCCTGTCCCTGTACTCCCGGGACGAGGACAGCCCCGCCGACGAGCCGTGGACGCGGCACGCGACCGGCGCCCTCACCACCGGATCCGACGCCCCGAACCCGCAGGCCGACCTCACGGCCTGGCCCCCCGCCGGAGCCGAACCGGTCGACCTCGACGGCCTCTACGAAGGCCTCGCCGCAGCCGGCTTCGACTACGGCCCCGCCTTCCAGGGCCTGCGCTCCGCCTGGCTCCACGACGACGCCGTGTACGCCGAGGTGAGCCTCGACGAGGAGACCGCGGGGACGGCCGACTGGTTCGGCCTCCACCCGGCGCTCCTGGACGCCACCCTGCACGCGGCCGGACTCGGCTCCCTCGTCGAGAACACCGGCCAGGGCCGACTGCCCTTCGCCTGGAGCGGCGTACGACTCCACGCGGCCGGCGCCTCCGCCGTACGGGTCCGCCTGGCCCCGGCCGGCCGCGACGCGGTGTCGCTGGAACTCGCCGACCCGGCGGGCACACCGGTCGCCTCCGTCGCGTCGCTCGCGCTGCGAGCCGTGTCGCCCGAGCAGATCGGCGCCGCGCGCGGCGGCCGTCACGAGTCGCTGTTCCGGGTCGAGTGGACGCCGGTTCCGCTCACCCCGGCCCCCGCGGCCGAACAGCGCCCCTGGGCCCTGCTCGCGGACGGCCACGCCGGGCTCGACGCGGTGGGCGTGCGCTACGAGACCCACGACGGCCTCGGGACCCTCGCGGACCCGACGCTGATCTGCGTCCCGCTGTCCTCCCCGTCGACCGACGCCCAGGACGTGTCGCGTGCGGTGCACGCCGAAACGGCCCGGGTGCTGGAACTGCTGAAGGAATGGACGGCCGATGACCGGTTCGCGGACGCGCGCCTGCTGTTCCTGACACGGGGTGCGGTGGCCGCCGTACCGGGCGAGGACCTCCCGGACCTCGTACACGCTCCGGTATGGGGCCTGGTCCGCTCGGCGCAATCGGAGAACCCCGGCCGGATCGTCCTGGCCGACACGGACGGCACGGACGCGTCCTACCGGGCCCTGGCCGCCGTACTGGCCTCGGGTGAGTCCGAGGTCGCGGTGCGCGAGGGCGCGGTCCTGGTACCGAGGTTGGCGCGTGCGTCGGCCGCCGGGGCCCCGGCCGCCGCGTGGGGTGCCGACGGCACGGTGCTGGTGACGGGTGCGAGTGGTTCGCTGGGTGGGTTGTTCGCCCGTCACCTGGTGTCCGGGCACGGTGTTCGGAACCTGCTGTTGGTGAGTCGTCGTGGTGAGGCGGCCGATGGTGCGTCCGAGCTGTCGGCGGAGTTGGCCGGTCTGGGTGCCGAGGTGTCGTGGGTGGCCTGTGATGTCGCCGATCGTGCCGCTCTGGCGGCCGTGCTGGACGGGATCCCGGCGGAGCATCCGCTCTCGGGTGTGGTGCATACGGCCGGTGTGCTGGACGACGGCGTCATCGGGTCCCTGACGGCCGAGCGGTTGTCGGCGGTACTCCGCCCGAAGGTCGACGCGGCGTGGAACCTGCACGAGCTCACGTCCGGCCTGGACCTGTCCGCATTCGTCCTGTTCTCGTCCGCCGCCGGTGTGTTCGGTGGCGCGGGACAAGCCAACTACGCGGCAGGCAACGTGTTCCTGGACGCCCTGGCCGCGCACCGCAACGCCCAGGGTCTGGCGGCCACGTCGCTGGCCTGGGGCCTGTGGGCCGAGACGGGCGGTATGGGGGACACCCTCGCCGACGATGACGTCTCCCGGCTCGGTCGGGGTGGGGTGAGCGCGCTGTCCGCCGCCGAGGGGGTGGCTCTGTTCGACGCCGCGCCGGCCACCGGGCAGTCGCTGCTCGTGCCGGTCAAGTTGGACCTGGCGGCGCTCCGTGTCCAGGCGGGCACCGGGATGCTGCCGCCGCTGCTCTCCGGTCTCGTCCGCACACCCACCCGCCGCGCCGCGGGGAGCACCACCGCCGCGAGCGTCGACGGGGGAGAGCAACTGCGCGAGCGCCTCTCCGGGCTCTCGCCCGCCGCGCGGGACGAGGCCCTGCTGGAGCTCGTCTGCACGTACGTCGCAGGGGTCCTCGGCTTCGCCGGCCCCGAAGCGGTCGATCCGGCACGGTCGTTCAACGAGGTCGGCTTCGACTCGCTGACCGCCGTCGAACTCCGCAACCGCCTCGGCGCCGCAACCGGCGTACGCCTGCCCGCCACCCTCGTCTTCGACTACCCGACGCCGACGGCGCTCGTGGACTACCTGCGGGACGAACTCTGGCAACACGGTGCGGCAGCCGTACCCCCACTGCTCGCCGAACTGGACCGGATGGAGCAGTCGCTCGTCACCTCCACGCCCGACTCCGCGGGCCGCGACCGCATCACCGAACGCCTCCAGGCCCTGCTCACCGCGTGGAGCGCGGCGGCGGACGCGGCGGCCGACCTACCGGCCGAGCCCGACGGCCCCGATGTGGCCGAGGCCCTGGAGAGCGCGACCGACGACGACCTCTTCGACTTCATCGGCAAGGAGTTCGGCATCTCATGACGCGGCAGCTCCACCCCACCCCTTCCCACCACTCTGACTCTCCGGCTTCTGTACGAGGGATGCACGCATGAACGAGGAAAAGCTCCGGTACTTCCTGAAGCGGGTGACGGCCGATCTCCACGAGACGCGCCGCCGGCTCCAGGAGGTCGAGTCGGAGGAGCAGGAGCCGATCGCGATCGTCGGGATGAGCTGCCGCTACCCGGGAGACGTCGAGTCCCCCGAGGACCTGTGGCGGCTGGTGTCCGACGAAACCGACGCCATCTCGCCCTTCCCGACCGACCGGGGCTGGGACACGGGAAGCCTGTTCGACGAGGACCCCGACGGACGTGGCACGAGCTACGTGCGGGAAGGCGGCTTCCTGCACAGCGCCAACCGCTTCGAGCCCGAGTTCTTCGGCATCTCTCCCCGTGAGGCCGTCGCGATGGACCCGCAGCAGCGCCTGCTGCTGGAGATCGCGTGGGAGGCCTTCGAGCGGGCCGGCATCGACCCGACCTCGGTGCGCGGCAGCCGCACCGGCGTGTTCACCGGCGTCATGTACCACGACTACGCGTCCCGGCTGCGCGCCGTACCGCCGGAGGTCGAGGGCTACCTCGGCACCGGCGGCTCCAGCAGCATCGCCTCCGGCCGCGTCTCGTACACGTTCGGCCTGGAGGGCCCGGCGCTCACCGTCGACACGGCCTGCTCCTCCTCCCTCGTCACCCTGCACCTCGCCATGCAGGCGCTCCGCAAGGGCGAGTGCACTCTCGCCCTCGCGGGCGGCGTCACCGTCATGCCGACTCCCGGCACCTTCACCGAGTTCAGCAAGCAGCGCGGCCTGTCCTTCGACGGCCGATGCAAGTCCTTCGCGGACGCCGCCGACGGCACCGGCTGGGGCGAGGGCGCCGGCATGCTCCTCGTCGAGCGGCTCTCCGACGCGCGGCGCAACGGCCACCGCGTGCTGGCCGTCGTCCGGGGGTCGGCCGTCAACCAGGACGGTGCCAGCAACGGTCTGACCGCCCCCAACGGGCCCTCCCAGCAGCGCGTCATCCGCCAGGCCCTGGCCGACGCCCGACTCACGGCCGCCGACATCGACGTGGTCGAGGCCCACGGCACCGGCACCACCCTCGGCGACCCGATCGAAGCCCAGGCGCTGCTGGCCACGTACGGCAGGGAGCACACCGAGGACCGTCCGCTGTGGCTGGGCTCGGTCAAGTCGAACATCGGGCACACCCAGGCCGCCGCCGGTGTGGCGGGCGTCATCAAGATGGTCATGGCGATCCGCAACGGCCGGATCCCGAAGACGCTGCACGTGGACGAGCCGTCGACCAAGGTCGACTGGGCCGCCGGCGCCGTGTCACTGCTGCGCGGAACCGTCGACTGGCCGGAGACCGGCCGCCCGCGCCGCGCCGCAGTCTCCTCGTTCGGCATCAGCGGCACGAACGCGCACACCATCATCGAGCAGGCGCCGGCAGAGGTCCCCGTCGAGGCCGCTGATGGCGCTGATGGCGCGCCCGCCGACCCGGCCGCGGTCCATGCGGGCGAGGCCGATGCTTCCGCACCCGGCTCCGCCGAGGCCGCGCCGCCGCGCCGCACGGTCGTCCCCCCGGCCCTCCCGTGGCCCGTCTCGGCCCGTACGGAAGAAGCCCTGCGAGCCCAGGCCCAGCGCCTGCTCACGCACCTGCGCGCCCGCCCCGAGCAGTCGGCCGCAGACATCAGCCGCTCCTTGGCCACCGGCCGCGCCGCCCTCGAACACCGCGCCGTCGTCGTGGCAACCGACCGCGAACGCGCCCTCGCGGACCTGGCCGCACTGGCCTCGGACGACGCGTCCGCCGCGACCTCGCGCATCGTCCGGGGCGAGATCGCGACCCGCGGCAAGGTGGCCTTCCTGTTCACCGGTCAGGGCAGCCAGCGGCTGGGGATGGGGCGCGAACTGCATGCCGCCTATCCGGTGTTCGCGGACGCGTTGGACGCGGTCTGCGCCCGCATGGACGCGCTGCTTGAACTGCCTCTGCGGGATGTGCTGTTCGGCTCGGATGCGGCCATGCTGGACGAGACGCGGTTCACTCAGCCGGCGTTGTTCGCAGTCGAGGTGGCGTTGTTCCGACTGCTCGAATCGTGGGGTGTGAAGCCGGACTTCCTGTCCGGTCATTCGATCGGTGAGATCACTGCCGCGCACGTGGCGGGCGTTCTCTCCCTGGACGACGCCTGCGCACTGGTGGCGGCGCGTGGTCGTCTGATGCAGGCGTTGCCGGCCGGTGGCGTGATGATCGCGGTGCAGGCGTCGGAGGACGAGGTCCTGCCGTTGCTCACCGATCGGGTGAGCATCGCCGCGATCAACGGGCCGCAGGCCGTCGTCATCGCCGGTGACGAGGACGCGGCGGTGGCGATCGTCGCCTCGCTCGCCGGGCGGAAGAGCAAGCGGCTGACCGTGAGCCATGCCTTCCACTCGCCGCACATGGACGGCATGTTGGACGATTTCCGCCGGGTGGTGGAGGGTCTGTCGTTCTCCGCTCCGCGCATTCCGCTCGTCTCCCACCTGACCGGCGCCCTCGTTACGGACGAGATGGGTTCGGCCGAGTTCTGGGTGCGACACGTCCGTGAGGCCGTCCGGTTCCTGGACGGTGTCCGGGCCCTGGAGGCCGGCGGCGTGACCACGTACGTCGAACTCGGCCCGGACGGCGTCCTGTCCGCGATGGCACAGGCCTGCCTGGCCTCCGACGACACCCACGCCACCGCCTTCGTGCCGACCGTGCGCAAGGACCGCCCCGAGGCGGAGACCGTCGTCGCGGCCCTCGCCCAGGTCCACGTCCGAGGCATCGCCGTCGACTGGCAGGCCTATCACTCCGACACCGGTGCCGCGCACGTCGACCTGCCCACGTACGCCTTCCAGCGCGAGCACTACTGGCTCGACGCCGGAACCCTCGGCGGCGACGTCACCACCGTGGGCCTCCGGTCCGCCGATCACCCGCTGCTCGGCGCCGCCGTCACCCTCGCCGACGCCGATGGGCTGCTGCTCACCGGACGGCTGTCGCTGACGACGCATCCGTGGCTCGCCGATCACCGGGTCATGGGCTCGGTACTGCTGCCCGGCACGGCCTTCGTGGAGTTCGCTCTCCAGGCCGGTGAACGGGTCGGCTGCGACCTGATCGACGAGCTGACGCTCGCGGCGCCGTTGGTGCTGCCCGAGGAGGGTGGTGTCGAGCTTCAGATCACCGTCGGGGCGCCGGATGAGTCGGGTCGCCGTTCGGTGGTGTTCCATTCCCGTGACGGGTTGGCCGCCGACGACGAGCCGTGGATCCGCAACGCGAC
>NZ_JBIAVF010000040.1:0-21839 GCF_042893755.1 Streptomyces sp. NPDC001568
CCGACGCAGCTGCTCGACCTCCTTGAAGGACCCCTCGTCGAGCAGGAGCGCGATGCGCTCCCGGGCCGTCAGCTTGCCCTTGGCGTGCTGCGCCTGCGTCGCGCGATCGCTCGGCCCGCGCCGCGCCTGCTCGCGCAGGTCGCGCAACTCGGCCACTTTCCCGGTGAGGTTCGTCGTCATGTGCCCTCTCGACCCCGGCCCCGCGAGGCGGGCGGCTCGTCTCTTCCGACGGGCCGCCAAAGGCCCGCGCCCCACCATTAAACGAGCGGGAACCGTGGCTCCTCCACCGTCTCCGACCCCTATTCTGCGCGCGCCGACCCCTAGAGCCGTAAAGGTTGAGCAATGAGCATTTGAGGTTTCCTTGAGGTTCCTGATACCGACACGAGGTTTTTCGCCGATTCACCTGAACCAACGGCTCCTTGGCCGCGTGTCATTCAAAACGGAGTCCGCTGGAAGGCCGGTCGAGTGTTGCTAGAGTTTGATCGGACCTGCCGAACGGGAAGAACCGGCCTGCCGTTTGACCAACGGCGAGCGCAGAATTCCACGCGCTCCCCGGGCACCGCTTCCCCGTGCGGGACTCCAAGGAATAGCCATGTCTTGCCACAGGACCGAGATGTGTCGCTCCGAATCTCAGGGGAGGCTTCTACAGCCATGCTGGTCGAGCGGGATGAACAGATCGCCAAGCTGACCGCCTGGGTGACCGGCGCCGCCCGGGCCCACACCGCCGCTCACGGCGCCGGCAGGCCGGCCGCGCGCCGGGCCGCCCCCGACGACCCCTCCAGACCCTGCCGGATCGCCGTCATCAGCGGTCCGGTCGCCTCCGGCAAGACGGCACTGCTCCATCGCGTGCTGGAACCCACGGCCGATTCGGGCATCCGCCTCCTCAGCGCCGTCACCTCCGTCTCCGAACGACACATACCCTTCGGCGTGGTGGAGGAGCTGCTGCGGGACACCCGCGAAGCGACCGGCCCCCTCGCCCTCCACGGGCCGGTCGGCGCCGAGGAGCTCGTCCCCGCGCAGACCCTCATGGCGGTCCACGCCCGCCTCGCCGGTCTCGCGGCCCACGGCCCCGTGCTGATCGCCGTCGACGACGTGCAGTACGCCGACCCGCAGTCGTTGCAGTGCCTCCTGTACGCCCTGGGTCGGGCGCGCGCCACGGCCGGGAACCTCGCGCTGGTCGTGACGTGCGGTCCCGACGCGGGAACGACCGCCTCCCCCGTCCTGGACGAACTGCTCCGCCACGTCGAGGGCCTGCACCTGCGGCTCGGGCCGCTCACCGGTCGCGGTGTGGAAGCCCTCCTCGTCCAACGGACCGGGGAAGCCGCCCCCGCGGGCGACGCCCCGACCGGATCGTCGCCCACCGCGCGCCTGGCCCTCTCCCTGCACAAGGCCACCGGCGGAAACCCGCTGCTGGTCCACAGCCTCCTGGACGACCGCGCCCACCGGCAGCGCGCCGCGGAACCGACCGAGGGGGCGTTCCCCGCCGGTGAGCAGTTCCTGCAGAACGCGCTGATCTGTGTTCACCGGACCGGCGCCGAAGGTCTTCGGGTCGCCCGGGGCATCGCCCTGCTGGGCAGCTCGACCGCGCGGCCGCTGCTGGCCCGGCTGGTGGAGACCGACGAGCGGACGGTGGAGCAGGTGGTGGCCGCCCTCGGCGACGCGGGCATCCTGCAGGGCGAGCGGTTCCGGCACGGCGCGGTGCGCACGGCCGTACGGGAGAGCCTGGCCGACGACGCCCTCGTCCTGCTGCGCCGGCGCGCGGCGGGGCTGCTGTACGAGGCCGGGGCGGCCCCGATGGCCGTCGCCGCGCACCTGCTGGGCAACGGTCCGGCCGTCCCCGACGAGGAGTGGGTGCCGGGGGTGCTGAGCGCCGCCGCGCACACGGCACTGGCCGCCCAGCGGGTCGAGTTCGCGGTGAGTTGCCTGCGGCTGGCGGAGGAGTGCTCGCGCGACGAGCGGGAACGGCTGCGGCTGAGGGCCAGCACGGCCAAGTTCATCTGGCGGGTCAACCCGTCCGCCTGGGCGCAGGAACTCCAGCCGTTGAACGCCGCGTTGCGGGAGGGAACGCTGCCCGTCACCGATTCACTGCGGCTCGTCGGCGACCTGTTGTGGAACGGCTGGATCGATGACGCCTCGATCGCCATCGAGCACGCCCTCGACGGCATGCCGAAGCCCTCGGACCCTCGCCTGACCCGTCAACTGCGCAATGTTCGGGTCATGTTGGCCTCCACATACCCCACGCTGCTGGACCGGCTGGATCGTGCGCTCGGCCCGGCCGGCCCGGCGCCGGCGGAGTCCCCCGAGGACTGGGCGATGACCGGGATCCGGGTCCTGCAGGGCGTCCTGGGCGCCGGAACCGGACCGGGCCACCGCGAGCGGGCCGCCGTGGACGAGCGGCACAGCGAGACCGCCGAACGCATCCTGGCCGGCACCCGGCTCACCGAGGACAGCCACGTCACGATACGGGCGTGCCTGTTGACGCTGCTGTACTCGGAGCGGCTGGGCGAGGCGATCCTGTGGACGGACCGCCTGCTCGACGAGGCCTCCGAACACGACGCCCCCGGCTGGACGGCCGTCATGCAGGCGATGCGCGCCCACATGGCGCTGCGCCGCGGCGAGCCGGACCTGGCGCGCCGGCTGGCGGCGGAGTCGATGCAGCAGCTCACTCCGCAGGGGTGGGGCGTGGGCATCGGCATGCCGCTGTCCGCCCTCATCGAGGCACGGACCGCCCTGGGCGACCACGAGGCGGCGGCGGCCCTCGTCGACAACCACCCGGTACCGGAACAGATGCTCCTGACCAGGTACGGGCTGCACTACCTCTACGCGCGTGGAGGTCACCGGCTCGCCACCGGCCGGCATCACGCCGCGCTGACCGACTTCATGGCCTGCGGACGGCTGATGCGCGAGTGGGACATGGACCGGGAGGGGCTCGCGCCCTGGCGGGTCGGGATGGCGGAGGCCTCGCTGGCCCTCGGCAACCGTGACCAGGCGGAACAGTTCGCCCGGGAGCAGCTCGCCCGGGAAGCCGGACCGCGGGTGCGCGGCATGGCGCTGCGCGTCCTGGCCGCCGCCCGGCCGCCGGCCGACCGGCCCGTGCTGCTGGAACGGGCCGTGACGCTGCTCCAGGAGGAGGGCGATGCCCACGCGCTGGCCCGGACGCTGACCGACCTGGGAACGGCGTACGAGCAGCTCGGCGACGCGGCCCAGGGACGCAGTTGCACCCGCCGGGCGGGGCGGATCGCCGAGGTCCGCGGCGCGCGGGAGAACACGCACCGCGCCCAGCCCGGGCAGTCCGTACTGAGCGTGCCGGCGCGGCCGGCGCCCGCGGTGCTGCCGAGCCCCGTACGGACGCGGCCGAGCGCGACGGCCCCCTTGACGGACGCCGAGCGGCGGGTGGCCGCGCTGGCCGCTCACGGGTACACGAACCGTGAGATCGGGGCGAAGCTCTTCATCACCGTCAGCACCGTGGAACAGCACCTCACCCGCGTCTACCGCAAGATCAACATCACGCGCCGCCAAGACCTGCCGGTCAGTTGGGACATCGATGTCGCACACACTGCCTGATCCCGCCGACGCGGCCGGTGGGCCGGGCGGACCCGCGTCCCCCGGCACGCCCGGTCCCCGGTTGCTCGCGGTGAGCGACCTGCACATCGGGATGGCCGACAACCGGCCCATCACCGAATCCCTGCGGCCCACCCACCCGGACGACTGGCTGATCGTCGCCGGTGACGTCGGCGAACTGACCGAGGACATCGAGTGGGCGCTGCGCCTGCTGTCCGAACGCTTCGCCAAGGTGGTGTGGGCGCCAGGCAACCACGAACTGTGGACCCCGCGCGAGGACCCGGTCCAGGCGCGCGGCGAACAGCGCTACCGGCACCTGGTCGACATGTGCCGCGAGCTGGGCGTCGTCACGCCCGAGGACCCGTGGCCGGTGTGGGAGGGGCCCGGCGGTCCGGTCGCGGTCGCCCCGCTGTTCCTGCTGTACGACTACACCTTCCGGGTCGCGGGGACCAGGACCAAGGAGGAGTCCCTGGCCCGGGCGCACGAGGCGGGCGTCGTCTGCACGGACGAGTACCTCCTGCACTCCGACCCGTACCCGACGCGCGACGACTGGTGCCGGGCCCGGGTCGCGCACACCCGGCGCCGGCTCGAGGCCCACGACCCGGCGGTGCCGCTGGTCCTGGTCAACCACTACCCGCTGGTGCGCGAACCCACGGACGTCCTGTGGCACCCGGAATTCGCCCAGTGGTGCGGCACCGTGCTCACCGCCGACTGGCACCGCAGGTTCCGCACGGCCGCCGTCGTCTACGGACACCTGCACATCCCCCGCACCACCTGGTACGACGGGGTGCGCTTCGAGGAGGTGTCCATCGGCTACCCGCGCGAGTGGCGCCGCCGGGGCCACCCCCGGGGTCTGCTGCGGCAGATCCTCCCCCACACCGCCGGAGAGGACGGAACGTGATCGAGACCCTGCTGCCCGAAGGGGTTCGCGCGAGCGAGTCGTTCGGGCCGGACGGCGCCGCCGTGCTCCACCCCGAGGAGGCCGTCCTGGTGGCCGGCGCGACGCAGGAGCGGCGCGAGGAGTTCACCACCGTACGGGGCTGCGCCCGCCGCGCGCTGGCCGCCCTCGGGCTGCCCCCGACACCGGTGCTGCCCGGCAGGCGCAACGTGCCGCAGTGGCCGGCGGGGGTGGTGGGCAGCATGACGCACTGCGCCGGCTACCGGGCCGCCGTCCTCGCCCGGGACACCGACCTGATGGCGGTCGGCATCGACGCCGAACCCGACCGGCCGTTGCCCCGCGGGGTTCTGGAGTCGATCGCCCTGCCCCAGGAACTCGCCTGGGCGCGCGCCACCGGAGCGGGGCGGTACTGCCGCGACCGGCTCCTGTTCAGCGCCAAGGAGGCCGTGTACAAGACCTGGTACCCGCTGGTGGGCACCGAGCTGGACTTCGAGGACGCCGCCCTCTCCTTCCGTACCGACACCGGCGAGGACACCCCCGGAGGCCTGCTGAGCGGCACGTTCCGGGCCCGCGTCCTGCGGCCGGGCAGCGACCCCGGCGGCCGGCCGGTGAACACGTTCACCGGTCGCTGGCTCGCTCACCACGGCCTGGTGGTGACGGCGATCGCCGTCCCCGCCCACCGGGGCACGGCCACCGGGGGCACCACCGGGCACGACACCCCGTACGGCGCCACCGGTACGGCCGGGCACCCGGGTCGGTAGGGGTTGTCCGGTTCGGGGGCCGCTGCGTAGCGTGCGAGGACCGGACCGACCGCGCACGGCGTACGGCGCGTGGATCCCTCCCGCCGAGCCGGCCCCGTGCCGCGTCCCCGGCTGCGCCGGCTCGTGCCCGGTTCCCCTGGAAGCGATGTCGCACCGGCCCGAGAGGTACTCCAGATGACATCAGCAAGCCCGGCTCCCACCACCATGCTCGTGCCGGACTTCCCGTTCTCCTACGACGGCTGGCTGGGCCACCCTGCGGGCCTGGGCTCCCTGCCGCCCGGCCGCGCCGGAACGCCCGTCGCCGTGGTGGGCGGCGGGATGGCCGGGCTGACCGCCGGCTACGAACTGATGCGGCTGGGCCTGCGCCCGGTCGTGTACGAAGTGGACCAGCTCGGCGGTCGGATGCGGTCGGTCCCCTTCCCCGGGCAGCCCGATTGCGTGGCGGAGATGGGCGCGATGCGCTTCCCGCGATCGGCCCGCGCGCTGTTCCACTACATCGACCTGCTGGACCTGCGCACCAGCCCGTTCCCCAACCCGCTGGCGCCGCACACCCCGAGCACCCTGATCGACCTGGGCGGCGTACGCCACACCGTGCGCGGCGCGGAGCAACTCCCCGACATCTACCAGGAGGTGGCCACGGCCTGGGAGAAGTCCCTCCAGGAGCGGGCCGAGCTGGCCACGATGCGCGACGCCGTGCGACGGCGCGACGTGGAGACCCTCAAGCACGTCTGGGGCCGACTGGTGCGGGAGTTCGACGACCAGTCCTTCCACGGCTTCCTCGCGACGAGTTCGGCGTTCCGCTCGTTCCGGCACCGGGAGATATTCGGCCAGGTCGGCTTCGGCACCGGCGGCTGGGACACCGATTTCCCCAACTCGCTGCTGGAGATCCTGCGCGTGGTCTACACGGAGGCCGACGACCACCAGATGGCCGTCCTCGGTGGCTCCCAGCAGGTTCCCCGCGGGCTGTGGGAACACCGTCCCGAGCGGTGCGCGCACTGGCCGGCGGGCACCTCGCTGGCCTCCCTGCACGGCGGGACCGCCCGGCCCGGGGTGCGTGCCGTGGAGCGCGACGGCACGGAGTTCTCCGTCACCGACACCGAGGGCCGGCGGGACCGGTTCCCGGCGGTCGTGTACACCCCGCACGTGTGGACGCTGCTGAACCGGGTGGAGGCCGATCCGGCGCTGCTGAGCGCGCCGCTGTGGACCGCGGTGGAGCGAACCCACTACATGGGCTCGTCCAAGCTGTTCGTCCTCACCGACCGGCCGTTCTGGAAGGACGTGGATCCGGGCACCGGCCTGCCGGTGATGAGCATGACGCTCACCGACCGGATGCCGCGCGGCGTGTACCTCTTCGACGACGGCCCGGACCGGCCGGGCGTGATGTGCCTGTCGTACACCTGGAACGACGACTCGCTGAAGATGGCGACGCTGAGCCCGCAGCAGCGACTCGACGCCCTGTTGGGGCAACTCGCTGCGATCTATCCGGGGTTGGACATCCGCTCGCACGTGAGGGGTGAGCCGCTCACCGTCACCTGGGAGACCGAGCCGCACTTCATGGGCGCCTTCAAGGCGAACCTGCCGGGCCACTACCGGTATCAGCGGCGGCTGTTCACGCAGTTCATGCAGCGCGGGCTGCCTGCCCGGGACCGCGGCTTCTTCCTGTGCGGCGACGACGTGTCGTGGACCGGCGGGTTCGCGGAGGGCGCCGTGACCACGGCGCTGAACGCGGTGTGGGGCGTGGTGGACCACCTGGGTGGCTCGACGCACCCGGACAACCCCGGTCCCGGCGACCTCTTCGACGCGCTGGCTCCCGTCGAACTCCCCTACGACGACTGACCCGGCGGTCCTCGCCGCACGCGGACCCGGGTAGGGACGAAGGCGCCCCCGCGCGAACGCGGGGGCGCCTTCACCGGGGCGCCGGGGTCCTCACGCCTCGGCGGCGAGCACGGCGAGCGCCTTCTTGTCGGGCTTGCCGTTGCGGTTCAGCGGGAACCTCTCCAACACCACGACCTTGTTGGGCTGTTCGTAGGTCGGCAGCAGGCCGCACAGTCGTTCGCGCCAGTGGGCGGCGTCGCGCATCTCCTCGTCCTCGACGAAGAACACCAGCTGGGAGCCGCGCAGTTCGTCGGGCAGGGGCACGATGCGGGTGGGGCACCCCTCGGCGGACACCTTCCGCTCGATGAGTTCGGGGTAGAGGGTGTAACCCATGCGGTGGACGGCGAACTTGCGGCCCAGGACGTGCAGGTTGCCGCCGGCGTCGAGGTGACCGAGGTCCCCGGTGGCCTGCCAGCCGGTCGCGTGCGCCGGCACGATGGTGCCGTCCTCGGACACCTGCCCTTCGAGGGCGTCGGGGGTGTCGACCTCGATCTCCCCCGTCTCCCCCGCGGCCAGCTCGCGGCGGTCCTCGTCGACGATCCGGAGCCTGATGCCCTCCATGGCCCGGCCGCAGGCGACGGGGTTGTCGAGGGTGGCGAAGGAGATGTTGCCCAGTTCCGTGGAGCCGTAGCTGTCGAGCAGCGGCAGTCCGAACTCGGTGCGGTACTGCTCGACCAGCGGGGCGTCGAGGGGGGCGGCGCCGACGCAGAACATGCGGACGTCGGCCACGTGGCGGCGCAGCGAGGCCTTGCGGGTGACGAGGCTGAGGATGCTGCGGTAGCTGGAGGGGGTCGCGTCGATGATCGTCACCCCGGCGTCGCGGCCCATGCGCAGGGCGCGGTCGAGACGGCGGTAGGGGGCGATCACCAGGGAGCAGCGGGTGAGCCAGGCGATGAGCACCATCGACAGGCCGTACTGGTGGGCGAACGGCAGCAGCGGCATCAGTACGTCGTCGGCGCGGTGGCCGATCTGGTCGGCGTTGCGCCGCAGGTTGCGCAGGAACGAGGCGCCGGACTTCACGACGCCCTTGGGCGATCCGGTGGATCCGGACGTCCACATGATGAGGCCGTCGGGCAGCTCGCCCCAGGCGTCGAAGGAGAGGGCGGGTTCGGTGGGTTGGTGGTCGGCGACGGCGACCATCAGTTCGTAGAGGTGGACGGGGTCGGCGTCCGGGTAGATGGGGGTGTCGTCGTCGACGAAGGTGACCTTCACACCGGTTCGTACGGCGATGCGGCGGGTCTCCTCCTGGTGCTCCTGCTGGTCGACGAGGACGATCGAGGCGCCGACGTGCATGAGCGCGTACAGGACGCACACGTAGCTCGCCGAGTTGCCGGCCTTGAGCATGACCCGGTCGCCGAGGCCGACACCCCGTTCGCGGATCGCCCCGGCCACCCGGAGGGCGTCCTGTTCGAACTCGTCGATGGTCCGTACCGAGTCGGCTGCACATATCTTCGCGGTCATCGGTCGCACAATGTCCTTCCTCTGGGCCGTTCCACGACCGGGCGGCGTGCGGTCCGCCGGGCCGGGGGACGGGCCCGTTCAGGGGGTGGATCGCGGGGTTCGCGAGCTTCACCAGGGA
Source organism: Streptomyces sp. NPDC001568 (assembly GCF_042893755.1). Taxonomy (NCBI): domain Bacteria; kingdom Bacillati; phylum Actinomycetota; class Actinomycetes; order Kitasatosporales; family Streptomycetaceae; genus Streptomyces; species Streptomyces sp. NPDC001568. The sequence goes on from NZ_JBIAVF010000040.1 coordinate 8,675, forward strand.
TGGGAATCAGGTCGCTCACGCCGCGGACACGGGTCAATCCGGGTCCGCTTCGCCGAGCGAGATCAGCTGGTCGTGCACGATGTTGACCACCTCCCTGCGGTACGTCCTGAGGTATCCCTGGGCTCCGGGAAAGACCTCCAGGTCGAACCCGCCGGAGGTGCTGCGCCGCCACGATCCGACGGCGGCGGGTGTGGCGCGCGGATCGTGACGGGCCGCCAGGGCGACGACACGACAGTCGAGTTGGGGTGGCCCGAGGCTGCCGCGGTGGCCGGGCGCGGTCCGTCCGGAGACGAACAGGGTCAGGGGCGCCGTGTACGTCTCCCGTTCGAGCCGACAGCCGACGGCGTAGGCCAGTTCGGCTCCCAGCCGGTGTCCGAACAGGGCGAACGGGCGGTCGGCCCAGCCCCGTACGGCTTCGAAGACCTTGTCGGCGAGTACGGAACCCGCCTCCGGGTCGAGGTCCTCCTCGGAGATCGAGGAGGGGTACTGGACGATGAGCAGTTCCACGGTGGGCAGGAGTAACTCGGCCATCGCCAGGTAGCAGAGCGGCGAGTTCCGTGAGCTCGGGAAGCAGATCATCCGGTAGCTGCTGTGGGCGGCGGGCTGCCGGATCTGGATCAGGCTGACCTCGTCGGGGGTGGTCTCCCCGGCGGGGGGCCGGCTGTGCTCATGGGTCATGCTCCCTGAAACTCCGCATCGGGTGGTGCCTGACGACTCGTGGTCGGGCGTACGATCGGCGCCTCCCGTGCGGAGGGCCTTCATGAACGGGTCTGCGGCCTGCCGTGATCGACGGCGGTGTCGGTGACCGTGACAGTGGCCTTGGCGGTGGGCGGGGCGGTGACCGTGGCGGCGGTCGGGATGGTGTCCGCGGCGGCGGTCGGGATGGTGTCCGCGGCGGCGGGTGTGGGCGTCGCCCCGGCGGGGCTCGCGCCGGTGACGACCTCCAGGCCCTGGTCGGCCAGTCGGCGCAGGACGTCGGTGAACCCGGCCCCACCGGCCCCGGACATTCCGGGTTCACCGGCTTCGTCGTCGTCGGCGGGTGCCGTTTCTTCGACGGCCCGGTGCACCGCGTCCGTGAAGAAGTACACCCCCGGGTGGCCCGGAACCGCTTGCGCCGCCGGGCGGTCGGTGCGGAACCGCTCCAACTGTTCGCCGATCCCGCCCGGGACGAAGGTGTCGCCCGGGTAGGTCACGAAGTCGTCCTCGCCCAGCCAGTCCCGCGCGCAGCGCAGGGACTGGGCCGGGTCCGGTGATCGGCGCCTGGGCAGGTAGGTGACGCTGACGCCGAAGCGGGTGCCGTCGCCGACGGCCGCCCGTACCTCGTCGGCGCCTTCGCCGAGGACGATGCCGACGTCGAGGATGCCCGTTTCGGCGATGCCTTCGAGGATGTCGACGAGGACGGGCCTACCGGCGGCAGGGGTGGCCGGCCCGGCCGCGGGCGAGGTGGTGGCGGAGGACCGGGGGCGCGGGCGAGTGCCGGATCCCCCCGACAGGACGAGTGCTTTCACGGGGTCTCCTCGCGGAAATGGTGGAGCGATCGGAGAGGATCCGGCGCGGTCACGCGGTAACGCTGCGAGGATATTTCCCGGCGGCAATATTCGATCACCCCTATTCCCCCCTAACCGTTTCCCCATTCCCCCTAGGCCTGTTCAAGCCCCGAGTCTCCCGGGGACCCCGCATGCTAGACAGGAAGTCATCACTTCCGTGTCCTATTCAGTCGGCGCCCGACGCGCGTCCGGTCACGCGATATCCTCCCCGCGGACCTCGGCCGCCGTCGTCGCGTCCCACTCGATTCGCAGGCATAAATGAAACCTGAACGATCCGTGGAATCCACTGTCGTGGTCGACGGACTTGTCAAGAAGTACCGGGACCGTGACCGGCCGGCGGTGGACGACCTGAGCTTCTCGGTCCGCCGGGGTGAGGTCTTCGGGTTCCTCGGCCCCAACGGAGCCGGCAAGACGACGACCATCGGCATCCTCACCACCCGCGTGGCCCCCACGGCCGGGCGGGCGTTCGTGCAGGGTGTCGACGTGGTGGCCCATCCCGCCCAGGCCCGCCGGGCCTTCGCCGTCGTGCCGCAGCGCAACAACCTCGACCAGTCGCTCACCCTGCGCCAGAACCTGACCTTCCACGCCGGCTACCACGGCATGCGTCGGGCGGACCGGCGCCGGCTCGCCGACGAGTGCCTGGACTGGGTGGGGCTCGCCGACCGCGGCAAGGACCGCGGTGACCAGCTCTCCGGCGGACAGGCCCAGCGCGTGATGATCGCCCGGGCCCTCATGCACCGCCCCGACGTGCTGTTCCTCGACGAGCCCGCCAACGGACTCGACCCGCAGGCCCGCCTGTTCATCCACGAACGCGTCGCAGAACTGAGCGGGCGCGGTGTGACCACCGTGCTCACCACGCACGACATGGACGAGGCCGCCCGGCTGTGCGACCGCGTCGGCATCGTGGACCACGGGCGGCTGCTCGCCCTGGACACCCCGCAGGCGCTCATGGAGAACCTGAGCGGTACCGCCTGCACCCTCACGGTGCGACCGGCGGAGGGTGGCGGCGCCGAGGTCATCCGACTGCTGGAGAAGATCGAGGCGGTGACGCGGGTCGAGAACGTCGAGCCGCCCCGCGAGGACGCTCCGGCCGACGGCTCGGCGGACCACCGTCCGCCGGTCGACGCGGACGCGCCCGTACGGCTCCGGCTCTACAGCGACGCGCCGACCGGTGCGCTGCTCCCGGCCGCCATCACCACCCTGTCGGCGGCGAACTGCGACATCAAGGACATAAAAGTGGGCACCGCGACACTGGAGGACGTCTTCATCGCGCTGACCGGCCGGGAGCTGCGATGAGCACGACCACCGCACCCGCGCCCGATCCGGTCGCCGGCTTCCCGCGCGAGCTGCGGCCCGCGCCGACCGGCGTCCGCTCGGTGACCCGTACGTTCTTCTTCATCCTGTGGCGGGACGTGTTCGTCACCGGCCGCGAACTGGGCACGTTCCTCGCCCAGGTGCTCGTGGAACCGTTCTTCATCCTGTTCGTCTTCGGCAAGGTCCTCGGCGAACTCGGCTACACCGGCGGCAACTTCCAGCAGGTCCTGTTGCCGGGCGTGGTCGCGCTCAACGCCTTCCTGGTGAGCCTGCAGAACACGGCTCTCCCGCTGATCATCGACTTCTCCTGGAGCAAGGAGATCGAGGACCGCCTCCTGGCCCCGATCCCGATCACCCTGGTGGCCGTCGAGAAGCTGGTCTTCGGCATGCTGCGCGGCATCATCGCCTCGCTGCTGATGATTCCGATGGGCTTCCTGGTCCTCGACCACGCGTCCTGGCCCATGGAGAGCTTCCCGGCCACGCTGGGCGTCCTCCTGATGGGTGCGCTGGCCGGCAGCACGGTGGGCCTGACCATCGGCACGCTCGCTCCGGCGCGGCACATCAGCATCGTGTTCGCGGTGACGCTGACCCCGCTGATGTTCACCGGTTGCACGCAGTTCCCGTGGCACGGACTGGCGGACGTCCGCTGGTTCCAGGTGTTGTGCGCCTTCAACCCGCTGACTTACGTCAGCGAGGGGATCCGCGCGTTGCTGCTGCCGCCCGGGGGGCCCGGCTCGATCCCGTTGTGGGTGGACGTGTCGGCCCTGACCGCCGCGATCCTGATCTTCGGGGCGATCGGCATCAAGGGCTTCCACCGCAGGGCCCAGGACTGACCCCGCACCCTCCCCTCCGGCCTCGTGCCCGGACCGGCGCACTCGCGCCCGCCCGGGTACGAGGCCTTTTTCTCGATTCGCCCGATCTTCCCTGAAGCAAAGGTATTCACGGCTCATGACTCGTCCCGCTGCGATTCACGACGCGATTCACGACACGATTCCCGCCACCGCAACAACAGGTTCCGCCGGCGCGGAATCACCCACGGTCGAATCGACCGGCGTCGAATCGACAGGCCCCCGGACCGGGACCGCGATCGTTTTTCCCGGAATGGGTCCCGCGTCCTTCGCGGAGGTCGGCAAGTTCCTGATGCTCGACCCGTACGCACGGGTTCGGCTCGCGGAGGCCGACGAGGCACTCGGATATTCGGTGTTCGACCGTTTCCGGGACGCCGAGGAGGATTACTCGATCGATTTCCAGATCGCGTTCCTGGTGAACTCGATGGCGCTGGCGGACCGGGCCGTGGACGACCTCGGCGTCGCCCCCACCGTGTGCGCGGGGCCCAGCTTCGGACAGAAGGCCACCGCCGCGTTCGTCGGCTCGTTGTCCTTCACCGAGGTCGTCCGGCTGACCGCGGAACTGGCCCGCTGCGAGGAGGAGTACTTCGCCGACGCCTACGAGGACGTCGTCACGCACTGCTTCGTCCGCACCCCGCAGGACCGGTTGGACGAGATGCTCGCCGGGTTCGACGACCGGGGCGCCTGGTACGACTCCTCCGGCCGGCTCGACGCCGGTTTCCACATGCTGTCCGTGCGCGAGAAGGACCTCGACGCCTTGACGGCCGGCATCAGCGCGGCCGGCGGCTACTCCATGTACTCGATGCGCCCGCCGGTGCACGCCGCGGCGTTCTCCGCCCTGCGCCGCAAGGCCGAGGAGGAGGTCTTCGGCGCGTACGGGTTCGCCGACCCGTCCCTGCCCGTGGTCGTCGACCACGACGGCAGCGTCGTACGGGACGCCGCCGGGATGCGCACCATGATGCTGGACACCTTCGACCGGCCGATCCACTGGCCGGTCATGGTGGAGTCGCTGAAGGGCCTCGGGGTGGGCACCCTGTACGTGACCGGCCCGGACAACCTGTTCCACCGGCTGGACGTCACCAAGGACAACTTCGAGGTCGTCGCCATGGGCCTGCCGAAGAAGCGGGCCCGGGAGCGCGAGCGGGCCGCCGCGCTCGACCGGTCCCGCGCGGCGCGCGTCCGCCGCGGCGCCTGAGCCACCGGACCACGGACGGGGAAGGGCCCCACCCCCTCGGGGGTGGGGCCCTTCCCCGCTGTCGACCACCTTGCTACCGGGCCCGGTTCGGCGGGCCCGGCGCACTCAGCGCGTCCCGTCCAGCCACGCCTCGACGACTCCCGCCGTCGCCTGCGCGTGCTGCTCCATCATGGTGAAGTGGTTGCCGGGAGCGTCCACGACGGTGTGCTCCAGGTCCCAGTAGGAACGCCAGTCGCCGTCCGTGGCACGGTTCCAGTCGAAGAACTGCTCCTGCGCCCGGACCAGCAGCGTGGGCGATTTCACCGCCTCCGGCTTCCAGCCTCCGAAGAGCCGGAAGTAGGCGCCCATCGCGAGCAGCCGACTGTCGTCGACGGGGACGTAGCTGCCCTGTCGCTCGTCGACGCCCTCCGACAGCCCCGGCTGGATACCGAGGATGGCGTCGTCGTCGTGCGAGTAGATGTCGACCAGGACCACGGCCTCGGGGAAGACCCCGGCGGCCTCCAGCCGGCCGGCCACCGCGTGGGCGAGCATGCCGCCCGAGGAGTGTCCGAGGAGCACGAACGGCGAACCGTCGGTGTGCTTCAGTACGGCCTCGGCCTGCGCTTCGATGACCGCGCCGACGGTCGAAGGCAGTTGCTCGCCGCGCAGGAAGCCGGGGGCCGCCATGGCGTGCACGTCCCGCCGACCGCGGAAGCCGGACGCGAACCGGGCGTACTGGTGCGGACCGGAGATCGACAGGATCGACGAGAAGCAGACCAGTCCGGGTCCGTCGTCACCCCGGGCGAGCCGCACGAGGGCGGGCGCCTTGCGCAGTTCGGCGGCCGAGGCGAACGACGGCCGGAACCGTGACGCCTGCATGAGCAGTTCCATGAACGGACCGGACTCACCCTGCGTTCCGGCTTCCTGGAGCATCGCGCCGAACATGCCGGCGCCCGCCTCCTCCCCGTCCTGCCCGCCCTGCCCCGCCGTACCGGCCCTTCCGGTCGCGGCGCCCGGGCCCGCGGCGAGTTCGCCGCGCAGCAGCTGGGCGACGAGCAGCGGCGTCGGGTGGTCGAAGAGCAGGGTGGCGGGCAGTCGCAGGCCCGTCGCGGCGTTCAGCTGGTTGCGCAGTTCGACGGCGGTCAGCGAGTCCAGGCCGAGTTCCAGGAACCCCTGGGACTCCCCCACCGCGTCGGGCGAGGGGTAGGCGAGGACCGCGGCGGCCTGGGCCCGCACCACGTCGAGCAGCACCCGCTCCTGCTCCTCCTGCGACAGCGCCGACAGACCCGCGAGGCGCTGTGCGGCGGCGGACGCCGCGGCGGAGCCCGCGCCGTTGCCGGCGGCCTTGCGCAGTCCGCCGCGCACCATCCCCCTGAAGACGGCCGGGAGGGCTCCCGCGTCGGCCTGGGCCCGCAGCGGGCCGGTGTCCAGCCGGATCGCGACGAAGACACTGCCGCCGGTCAGCGCGCACGCCGTGTCGAACAGGGCCAGGCCCTCCTGCGAGGACAGCGGGGCCAGGCCGGCACGCGCCATGCGCTGGACGTCGGCGTCCGTGAGCTCGCCGGTCATCTCACTGCGCTGCTCCCACAGTCCCCAGGCCAGCGACACGGCGGGCAGCCCCGCCGCACGCCTGCTGCGCGCCAGCCCGTCGAGGAAGGCGTTGGCCGCCGCGTAGTTGGCCTGTCCCGGGCTGCCGAGGGTGCCGGCCGCCGAGGAGAACAGGACGAACGCGGCGAGGTCCAGGTCCCGGGTCAGCTCGTGCAGGTGGAGGGCCGCGTCGACCTTCGGGCGCAGGACCGAGTCGATCCGCTCCGCGGTCAGCGACGGTACGAGTCCGTCGTCGAGGTGGCCCGCCGTGTGGATGACGGCGGTGAGCGGGTGTTCGGCGGGGATGCCGGCCAGCAGCTCGGTCAGCGCCCCGCGGTCGGCCGCGTCGCAGGCGACGACGGCCGCCTCGGCGCCCAGCGCGGCGAGTTCCGCGACCAGCTCCGCGGCGCCCGCCGCGGCGGGGCCGCGCCGGCTGGTCAGGAGCAGCCGGCGCACGCCCCGCCCGGTCACCAGGTGCCGGGCCAGCAGGCTGCCGAGTACGCCGGTGCCGCCGGTGATGAGGACGGTGCCGTCCGGATCCCACGCGGGGAGGTCCGTACGGTGCGCCATGTCCTCGGACTCCTCTGCCGGCTCGGTCCGGTCGACGGGGACCCGGGCCAGCCTCGCGGCGTGCAGGGCTCCCTCACGGACGGCGAGTTGGGGTTCGCCGCTCCCGACGGCGACCGCGAGCAGCGCGGCGAGCTCCGCCGGCACGGCGCCGTGGTCCTCGCCGGTGGTGTCCGCATCGAGATCGAGCAGCAGGAACCGGCCGGGGTTCTCCGACTGCGCGGACCGCAGCAGCCCCCACAGCGGCGCGTGCGCCAGGTCCGGCACGCCTTCACCGGGCCGCACCTCGACCGCTCCCCGGGTGATCAGCGCCAGCCGGGCCTCGGCGAACGCCTCGTCGGCCAGCCAGGTCTGTACGAGCTCCAGGGCGTCGCGGGTGGCCTGCCGGGCGGCCTCGGCCGTGTCCGGCGCGGACTGCGCACCGAACGCGGCGTACGTGACCAGCACCGTGTCCGGCGCCGGCTTGCCCGCGGCCACCACGCCGGAGAGGACGTCCAGGTCCCCATACGCGTCGGCGGTGATGCCGGCGGCCCGCAGGGTGGATTCCAGTCCGAGGGCGTCGTTCCCGACCAGCGCCCAACGCCCTTCGGCGGAAGCCGGGTTGCCCGTGAGTACGGGCCACTCCAGCTGGAAGAGCGACTCGTGGAACGCGGGCCGGTTCGACCGCAGTCGGGCCGGGTCGAGCGTCCTCAGCAGCAGCGACTCCACCGACACGACCGGCCGGCCGTCCCCGTCGAAGGCGGCGAGGGACACGGCTCCGGAGCCGGCGGGGGCCAGCCGCACGCGCAGCGCGTCCGCGCCCACGGCGTGCAGGCCGACGCCCGTGAAGGCGAACGGCACCCGCATGCGGGCTTCCCCGCCCGGCTCCTCGGGCTCGTCGGCGGTGAGGAAGGACCCCAGGGCGAGGCCGTGCAGCCCCGCGTCGAGGAGCGCCGGGTGCACGCCGAAGTGCGCGGCGTCCGCCTGCGGGCCTTCGGCCAGCGCGAGTTCGGCGAACAGTTCGTCGCCGCGCCGCCACGCGGTCCGCAGGTTGCGGAAGGCCGGCCCGTACGCGTACCCGCCGGCGGCGAACAACTCGTACAGGTCACTCACCTCGAGCTCTTCGGCGCCTGCGGGAGGCCAGGCCTCCAGTGCGTCCGGAGCCTGCGGGGCGGTCCTGCCGTCCGCCGCACCGAGCACACCGGCGGCGTGCCGCGTCCACGGCTCGTCGAGGCCGCGAACGTCCTCCTCGTCCCGGGACTCCGGACGCGAGTGCACGTGCAGAGCCCGCCTGCCGTCCGCGTCGGGCGCGGCGACCGTGAGTCGGAGTTGGAGCGCCCCGTGCTCGGGGAGCACCAGCGGTGCTTCCAGGGTCAGTTCCTCCAGGAATGCGGAGCCGGCCCGCCGTGCGGCGTGCAGCGCGAGTTCCACGAAGGCGGTGCCGGGCAGCAGGACGGCGTCCGCGGCCCGGTGGTCGGCCAGCCAGGGGTGGGTACGGAGGGAAAGCCGCCCGGCGAACAGGAAGCCGTCCGAGTCGGGCAGTTCGACGGCCGCACCGAGCAGCGGGTGCTCGGCCGCGCCGAGTCCGGCGGAGGCGACGTCTCCGACGGCGGACACCGGCACGTCGATCCAGTAGCGGTCGCGCTGGAAGGCGTAGGTGGGCAGGTCCACGCGCCGGGCACCCGTACCGGCGAACACCGCGTCCCAGTCGACGGTCACACCACGGACGTACGCCTCACCGAGGGACAGCCAGAACCGCTCCAAACCACCCTCGTTGCGGCGCAGCGAGCCCAGGACCGCTGCTTCGCGGCCCGTGTCCTCCACGGTCTCCTGCATCCCGACGGTCAGCACGGGGTGAGGACTGGACTCGATGAACACACCGAAACCCTGATCCAGGAGCGTGCGGGTCACATCCTCCAGCTCGACGGTCTGCCGGAGGTTGCGGAACCAGTACCCGGCATCCAACTCCGGTCCGTTCACCCACTCCCCCGTGACCGTCGACAGGAACGGCACCCGCGCGGCCCCAGGAACGATCGGCGCGAGCAACTCGGCCAGCTCGTCCTTCAACAGATCGACCTGCGCCGAGTGCGACGCGTAATCCACCGCGATCCGCCTGGCACGAATGCCATCGGTCTCGCAGGCGGCCAGGAGTTCCTCCAGCGCCTCGACCTCACCCGACACCACCACCGAGGACGGGCCGTTGACAGCAGCGACAGAAACCCGCGCCTCACCCCACCGCGCGATCCGCTCACGAACCTCGACCGCCGACAGCGGCACGGAAACCATGCCACCCAGACCGGCCAGCACCCGACCGATCGCCTGACTGCGCAAAGCAACGACCCGGGCCGCATCCTCCAACGACAGGATCCCCGCCACACACGCGGCAGCGATCTCACCCTGCGAATGACCGATCACCGCACCCGGACGCACACCCGCCGCCCGCCACACCTCGGCGAGGGAGACCATGACCGAGAACAACGCCGGCTGGACCACGTCCACCCGCTCGAGGGAGGGCGCGCCGTCGACTGCGCGGAGCACGTCCACCAACGACCAGTCCGTGAACGGCTCCAACGCCTTCGCACACGCGTCGATCCGCTCCGCGAACACCGCGGACGAGTCCAACAGACCCGCCGCCATCCCCACCCACTGCGAACCCTGTCCGGGGAAGACGAACGCCGTCTTCCCGTTGCTCGCGGCGCCGCGGGCCACGCCCGTCGCCGCCGCCTCGTCCTTGACGGCGGTCAGACCGCGCAACAGCTCGCTCCGGTCACCGGCCACGACCACCGCGCGGTGGTCGAAGACGGCCCGGGTGGTGGCCAGGGAGCGGGCCACGTCGGCGGCCCTGAGGTCGTCCGCGCCGTCCAGGTGGTCCAGGAGTCGGGCTGCCTGGCCGAGGAGTGCGTCCGGCGACTTCGCGGAGAGCACGTACGGCAGTACGGAGGGAGCCCCGGGGGTGGTGACGGGTTCGGGGGTGTCCTCGTCCGGGGCCTGCTCGATGATGGTGTGCGCGTTGGTGCCGCTGATGCCGAACGACGACACGGCGGCTCGGCGCGGGCGGCCCGTCTCGGGCCAGGGGGTGGCCGATTCGAGGAGCGAGACCGCTCCCGCCGACCAGTCGACGTGCGGGGTGGGCTCGTCGACGTGCAGGGACTTCGGCAGGACACCGTGCCGTATCGCCTGGACCATCTTGATGATGCCCGCGACGCCGGCGGCGGCCTGCGTGTGACCCACGTTGGACTTGATGGAGCCGAGCCAGAGCGGCTGCTCGTCCGTGTGCTCCTGGCCGTACGTGGCCAGCAGCGCCTGGGCTTCGATCGGGTCGCCGAGGGTCGTGCCGGTGCCGTGCGCCTCGACGACGTCGACCTCGGCGGCGGACAGCCCCGCGTTGGCCAGGGCCTGCCGGATGACGCGCTGCTGGGACGGCCCGTTCGGGGCGGTGAGGCCGTTGGAGGCGCCGTCCTGGTTGACGGCGGATCCGCGGACGACCGCGAGCACGGGATGGCCCTTGGCCCGGGCGTCCGAGAGCCGCTCGACGAGCAGCATGCCGACGCCCTCGCCCCACGCCGTGCCGTCGGCCGCCGCCGCGAACGGCTTGCAGCGGCCGTCCGTCGCCAGTCCGCGCTGGACGCTGAAGGCGATGAACGTCCCCGGGGTGGCCATCACCGCGACGCCGCCCGCCAGCGCGAGGTCGCACTCGCCGCTGCGCAGTGCCTGGACGGCCAGGTGCAGCGTGACCAGGGAGGAGGAGCAGGCGGTGTCGACGGTGACGGCGGGACCTTCGAGGCCGAAGGTGTACGAGACGCGGCCCGAGGCGACGCTGCCCGAGCTGGAGGTCCCCATGTAGCCCTCCAGGCCCTCCGGGGCCCGGTGGAGAAGGGTGCCGTAGTCGTTGTACATCACACCGGCGAACACACCGGTTCGACTGCCGCGCATCGACGCCGGGTCGATACCGGCCCGCTCGAACGCCTCCCACGAGGTTTCCAGCAGCAGCCGCTGCTGCGGGTCCGTGGCGAGGGCCTCACGCGGCGAGATCCCGAAGAACGTCGGGTCGAAGTGGTGCGCGTCGTGCAGGAAACCACCGGTCGGACTGTAGTCGGCGCCCGGCCGGGTGGGGTCGAGCAGCCCCGAGAGGTCCCAGCCGCGGTCGTCGGGCATGTCGGAGATGGCGTCCCGGCCGTCCGCGACGAGTCCCCACAGTTCCTCGGGCGAGGTCACTCCGCCGGGGAACCGGCAGGCCATGGCGACGATGGCGATCGGCTCGTCGTCGTGCGCGGAGGCCGTGAGCGGAGCCACTGCGCTCTCCTGGCTGCCGAGGAGCTCGGCGTGCAGGTACTCCGCCAGGACGGTGGGCGTCGGGTAGTCGAAGACCAGGGTGGCGGGCAGACGTACGCCGGTCGCGGCGCCGAGGCGGTTGCGGAGTTCGACGGCGGTCAGCGAGTCGAAGCCGACCTCGTTGAACGACCGCGCCGGGTCGACCGCTTCGGGCCCGGCGAAACCGAGCACGGCAGCCACCTGGCCACGGACCAACTCCAGTACGGCGGCCGGCTGCTGGTCCTGCGGCAGCGAGGCGACCAGCCGGGCGAACGCACCACCGGCGGCCTTGCCACCCCGGGCCGCGCGGCGCGAGGGCGTGCGGACCAGCCCGGAGAGCAGCGGCGGGAGCAGGCCGCCGCCGGCCGCGGCGCGCAGGGCCGCCAGGTCGAGCTTGACCGGCACCAGCAGTGGCTGTCCGGAGGCGCATGCGGTGTCGAACAGTACGAGGCCTTCGGCGGCGGTGAGCGCGTTCACGCCACCGCGGCCGAGCCGGGAGACGTCCTCGGCATCGAGGGTGTCCCCCATGCCCCCGGATTCGGCCCACAGGCCCCAGGCCAGGGAGGTGGCCGGCCGGTCCTGGGCCCGGCGGTGGGCGGCCAGGGCGTCCAGGAAGGTGTTGGCCGCCGCGTAGTTGGCCTGACCCGCACCACCGAACACACCGGCCGCGGACGAGAACAGGACGAATGCGGACAGGTCCAGGCCGGACGTGAGCTCGTGCAGGTTCCACGCCGCGTCGACCTTCGGGCGGAGTACCGCCGACAACCGCTCGGCCGTCAGGGACCCGATGATGCCGTCGTCCAGGACACCGGCCGTATGGACGACCGCCGACAGCGGATGCTCCGCCGGGATCCCGTCCAGTACGGCCGCCAGAGCGGCACGATCGGCGACGTCGCAGGCGGCCCACGACACCTCGGCGCCCAGGGCGGCCAGCTCCGCCGACAGTTCGGACGCACCGTCGGCCGCCTCACCCCGACGGCTGACCAGCAGCAGGTTCCGTACGCCGTGCTCGGACACCAGGTGACGGGCGAACAACCCGCCCAGGGAGCCGCTTGCACCCGTCACCAGCACCGTGCCGTCGCCTGCACCCCACTCCGGAGCGGGAGCGTCGGCGGCAACCATCGCACGTACCAGCCTCGGGACCAGGAGACCGCCGTCGCGCACCGCGACCTCGGGCTCACCCGAGGCGAGGGCGGCGGCGAGAGCCGCCCGCACGTCACTGTCGGCTTCGACAGCGACGTCGATCAGCACGATGCGGCCCGGGTTCTCCGATTGCGCCGACCGCACCAGACCCCACACCGCCGCGTGGACGAGGTCGGCCGGGGCTTCGCCCGGGGCTGCGGGTACTGCCCCGCGGGTCAGGAACACCAGTCGCGAATCCGCGAACCGGTCGTCCGCGAGCCATTGCTGAAGGAGCGTCAGCACACGCCCGGTTTCGGCATGCACGGCACGGGGCGTGTCCTCTGTGGCCGGCTCGGCACAGGGCACGACCAGCGCCGCCGGGATGTCGACGAGATCCGCGAGTCCGTGCGTACCCGCCTCCAGCATCAGCCAGTTGTCAAAGGTGCCGGTCGCCGAGGGAGCTTCGGTCCACTCCACGTGGAACAGGGAGTCGCCGTGGCCGTCGGCGGGTCGGCCGAGTTGCTCGGGCGAGAAGGCGCGGAGGGCGAGACTGTGCACGGTCGCGACGGGAGCGCCCTCGGTGTCGGCGATCTCCAGTCGTACCGCGTCCCTACCCGCGCGGGAGAGTCGAACCCGGAGGGTGTCCGCTCCGCCGGCGTGGACGGAGACTCCGGACCAGGAGAACGGAAGCCTCGCCCGGCCGGTGTCCTCCACGA
>NZ_JBIAVF010000041.1:0-19413 GCF_042893755.1 Streptomyces sp. NPDC001568
AAGGTCGGCGATCTGTTCGCGAACTTCGGCAAGATGGACGGGGCGTTCCCGAAGGTCGATGACGTGGTGTGGAAGGACCTCCCCAAGGCCGAGGCCCCGGGGGGCGTCACCTTCCCGCACCCGGACGACACGGTCCGTCTCCTCGACGATCCGCTGGGACGCCCGCAGTACTACGACAGGACCACCCACCAGCTCCTGGACCACAAGGGCGTCCCGAAGCAGGACCTCACCTCGGTCCCCAAGGGCCCCGACCACCCCCTGGCCGAGGTTCCGGTACGCCAGGAAGTCCCGGTCGGCGTGGGCGCCCACACCCCGGGCGGCGTCACGAGCCACACCCCCGGCGGAGCGGCGACGCACACCCCGGGCGGCGTCACGAGCCACACCCCGGGCGGCGTCGCGGACAACACGGCCCACAACAGCCACACCGACCCCACCACCCCGACGGGCGGCCACACGGACACCACCCCGACGGGCGGCGCCGGCCACGGCGACACCACCCCCACGGGCGGCGCCGGCCACGGCGACGGGCCGGGTACGGGCGGTCACGACGACACTCCGTCTCCGGGCTCGGGCCACGGCGACGGGCCGGGTGTTCCACACCAGGGCGACGCTGTCCCGTCCCACAGCGGAGAGGGCACGAATGTTCCCTCGCGTGAGCTCTCCGTGGATGAGCGGGCGGCACTGGACGAACACCTTGGTGATCTGGAGCAGCGTTACATCGACGACTTCGATGTGCTCAAGCACGACCCCGACCACAAGGGGAAGGTGGCGCCGTCCGAGATGGACGAGGCGCGGGTGGCTCTCGACCTGCGGGAACAGGGCAAGGTTCCTGCTGATATTCAGCGCCCTCCGGGTAACAATCAGGGGGACCTTTATTCGCCCGGTACGGGAGAGTTCTACGACATCAAGGGAGTACACTCCGACTGGCCTCCCCTCAACAACACCCGAGACAAGTCAATGCCTTTCAAGGGTGCGTATGACCCGGCCAACAATCAGGGCTGGGTGAGGAAGATTGAAAAGCAAATGACGCAGAATCGCATCGTCATTCTTGATGTGCGAAATGCCAATCAGGCGGCGATCGACGACCTGATGGCGATCGTCGATCGACATGGGTGGAGTGATCGAGTTGTCTGGTACCCGTGATCCCCGCCGTGCCGTGGCAGCATGGCCTGCCGACGAGGAGGCCACAACTGTGCTGAGAGGTTGGGTCGATGGTGATGTCGCGGTGCTTGATGCCGCGGGGTTGGACCTGTCGCTCGTCGATCTGTCGCGGGCGGACCTGGCGGACGGACTCCTGACGGAGGCAATTTTCCGGGGGGCCCGACTGGCTGGTGCGGATCTTTATCGGGCACATCTTGAGGGTGCGGTTCTCGATGGTGCGGATCTCTCGGGGGCGTCTTTGGTGAAGGCCGTGCTGGACGGGGCGTCGTTGCGCGGTGCGGTGCTCGACGGGGCGGACCTGGGAAGTGCGGACGTGTACTCCGTGGATGCCCGGGGCGCTTCCTTCGTTCGGGCCGTACTCGATTCCGCATCGTTGGACGACGTGGACCTGCGGGGTGCCGACCTGTCCGACGCCTCGGTTTCGCACACGTTCCTTCAGGTGGTTCTCGACGACCGGACGGTGGTCCGGGGCCTTTCGGGGGCGATCTTCGGGCCGGCGGTCGTCATGGAGGCGGATGAGCGGCGGCAGTTGGCCGGCGGCGAACTGGAGGCATGGCTCAACCATCGGGGCGCGAAGGTCAGGGTGCTCCCCTGATCGCCGGCACACCCGTCGCGCGGTGGTCGTGGGGGGAATTCGGCCATGACACCGATCTGGTCCGCGAGGCCGTACACCGGTTCCTCCTGACGCTCGAAGTCCTGGACCGGCACCGGCTCGCGACGCCGCACGGCGGGCGCGTGACCGTGGAGGTTCCCGAGATGGGCCGCCGGAGCATCCTGTTTCGAGCGGATCTTCCTCTGGGCAAGGCGGCTGCGGATACCGCGGAGGACTCGCCGCCGGCCGAGGCGCTGGTGGAGCGGATCCGGCAAGGCATCGCGCCCGGTGAGATCGGGGGCGTGGATCTGTACGCCCGGTGCGACGGCATCGTGGAGACCGGGACCGGCGCCGAGGCGGTCGAAGGCCTCTTCGCGCTCAGCGCGGAGGTGTCCGAGGGCTACTTCCACGTGGCGCTGACCACCTTCTGCGACGCGTGGATGCCGTTCGATCTGCGGGGTCGCGCGCAGGAGGCGGTGTTCGCCGCGAACCGGCCGCGCCTGGCGTCCGCCCTCGCAGGGATCGCGGAGGCACTCGATGTCGAGATCGACCCCGACGACGCCACCTGGTTCGCGGTTCCGACCGAATCGGGGGTCGAGAACCACTACGAAGACGACGGCTCCGCCTCCGATGTGTGGGGGAGCTTCGAGATCCCCTACCGGAACGGAATCTTCAGTCAGACCCCGAAGTTCACGGCCGGCTACGGACGGCAGGCGTCCGGGGCCGTTCGGTACGTTCCGGTCGCAGGGTCCGAGCAGGTGCTGGGGTATCTGTGGGCCTCGGATGCCGAGGCGGCCGCGAGCTTCGAGCCGCGTGACGCGGCGGACCTGGACGCCTACCGGGCCGGGCTGGTCTGGCTGGACCGGCTGCAGGCGGCCTACGACCGGGGGCTGTCCCCGGCTGCCGCGCTCGTCGAACTCGGACGGCTTCCCGCCGATCCTGTAGCCGGGCGGACCGGGCGACCGACGTGGACGAGTTCTGGAAGCTGGGACAGCTGGCGCGGCAGGAGCATCCGTCGTCGAAGCCGTGACGTACGGGGCGGGGGCAATGCCCTGATGGCCCGTACGCCTGTTGCCCGGTGGACGGGGCCGCGACGGCGAGGCAGCCCGCGCCCTTCAGCTGCCTGTCCGATCTGCTGTCCGCCTACGCGGTCCTGGCCGCCCACCGGCTCGCGGTGGGCGGCCCGAGGCGAGTTCGGCGGCCGAAGCGGGCGCGTTCGAGGCGCCGGCGCTGCCGGCGCTCGAGTAGGAGCGCCGATGCGGTGAAGGGAATGGGGTTCGAGTGACCGACCGAGCGGCCCGCGTCGTGCTGGATCGTCTGCGGGCGGTGGAGTGGGCGGGCGAGTGGGACTTCGCGTTCGGCCACGTCAAGTCGCGGCGCGTGCTGTTCCGTGAATACCTGCGGCGGGCGGCCGTGTGGTCCCGGGCCCACGGCGGCCGGGGCAGTTGGCTGCTCTCCGATGTCACCCCGTACGTGGATCCCGACTTCCGGCTCTCCCCGGCAGTGGCCGAGGCGCTCGCGGAATTGCTGCGCCGTCCGTCCGATGGTGAGGTGCGGAGTACCTGTTCGGGGGCGGTGCGGCTGGCGGAACTCCGGGGGCGGAAGCCGGAGGCCTTCGCCGGCCTTCCCGACCTCTACGAGCCGTTGCTCCTGTTCTGGGAGCGGGGCGGCGAGTTCGCCCGGGACGATGCCGGCTTCATCGACCTGACGGGTGTGCTGATCCGCCCCGGCCCGCTGGAGGCCTGCGCGGGCAACCCGCCCGTGACCGACCTGAGCGACATCGTCCTCGACGCGCTCGACGTGGACGGACGGGTCACGTACTACACCTCGGCGGACGGCCGGAGGCCGCTGCTGCGGCGGTGCGTACGGCGGGACGGGCCGACGGACCAGTCCCTCGGGCGCGCTCTCCGCTGGGAGCCGACGGATCTGATTCCCGCCTCGGACGAGGCGGTGCGGGGCGCCGGGCTCGTCACGGTCGATGAGCTGGAGGCCGCCCGGCTCATCGGGCAGGAGCACGCGGCGGCGCAGCCCATGCCGTGATCACCTCCGAGCCGTGGGCGCGTGGTTCCGGAAGGCCCCTCCGGACGCACGAAGTTCTTGAAGTGCCGGTCGAGGTCGTCGGGGTCGATCACATGCGGTCCGTCAGGTCGGGGCGGGTTGGGGTCGCTGGGGCGCAAGGCCAGTCGCGGGACGAGGAACCCCGTACGGGTGTTCGGGCGCCCTCGGGCTGGAAGGCCGGGCTCCGGGCGGGTTTCGCGGGGGAGCGACGGCGTACTAGCGTCGGGGGCCGACAGGAAGGGGGAGCGCCATGGCGGCACAGGACTACGACAGCCAACTGCTGGAGTCGGTCGCGGTACGGCGCCGGCGGATCCGGGACGCCGTGCTGTTCGGAGCCCAGCGCGGGCGGCGGGTGGCCGACGAGCGGATCGGCAAGGCGGTCGCCGGGTTGGTCATCGCGGCCGTGTTGTGCGCCGGCTGCGTCGGTTGGTCGTTCGTCTCGCACCGGCTGATGGGCAAGTCCGGTACCCCGGGACAGGTCAGCACTCGGTGATAGGTTCGAACGCGTGGTGAGTACGGGGACAACGAGCGGTACGGCACTGAGTCGGGTCACCCTGGTCGGTGAGCGGCGACGGATGGATCTCGTACTGCCCTCCCAGGAACCCGTCGGGCGGCTCCTGCCCGATGTCATACGACTGTTGGACGACCGGGTGGCGGCGCAGCCGATGCTGCGCCACCTGGTGACCGGCGACGGGTCGGTACTCGAACACGACACCTCCCTCGCCGACGCCGGCGTCACCGACGGGGCCGTGCTGCGGCTCGTCCGGGTGCAGGACTCGCCGTCCGCGCCCGTGGTGCACGACGTCACCGACGAGGCGGCCGAGGACCTGGACGTACGGGCCTGGCGCTGGCGGGCGTCGGCGCGGCGGGTCACCGCCGGGGCCGCCCTCGTCGGGTGGGTACTGCTCGCCGGGTGGTTCGCCCGGCGGGAGTTCACGCCGGGCGCGGTGGCCGCGGCCCTGCTCGCGGCCGCCGGCGCGTGCGCGGTGGTCGGGGCGCTGTCGGGCCGACTGAAGCAGTCCGGGCTCGCCGCGGCGCTGCTCGCCACGGCGGGCGCGACCGGTGTGCTCGGGGCGTGGACCATGGGCGACGCCCAGCACTGGGGCGGCATGGGGCGGCTCGCCGCCGTGGCGGGCGCCCTGGCCGTGGGGCTCGCGCTGCTGGGGTGGTTCACCTCCCTCGGGCGGGGAGGGTTCGTCGGGGCGGTGGCCGTCGCCGGTCTGACCCTGCTGTGGGAGGGCGTGGCCCTGTTCCAGGGCGACGCGGCCCGTACCGGGGCCGTGCTCGCCGTGGCCTCGGTGGTGCTGCTCGGGCTGTTGCCGCGCCTCGCGCTGGCCGCGGCCGGACTGACCGGGCTCGACGACCAGCGGGCCCGCGGGGTCTCCGTCAGCCGGTACGAGGTCGCGACCGCCCTCGGTGCCACGCACCGGGGCCTGGTGCTGGCCACCCTCGCCACGGCCGTCTCGGCGGCCGCGGCCGGGGTGCTCGCGCTGCGGGACCCCGACGTGTGGACGGTGTCGCTGGCCGTGGCCGTCGCCGCCGTGCTGTGGCTGCGCGCGCGGGCGTTCCCGCTGGTCGCGGAGGTGGTGGCGCTGCTGCTGGCCGGGGCCGCCGTGGCCGTGGCCGCGCTGCTGGTGTGGGCCGGACGGGCCGGCTCCGCCGGACCCCTGGCCACGCTGCTGGGCTTCGCCCTGATCGCGCTCGGGGTCCTGGCCGTGCAGCCGCCCGAGCACGTACGGGTCAGGCTGCGGCGGATCGGGGACACCGCCGAGTCCGTCGGCGTCATCGTGCTGTTCCCGCTGCTCATCGGGGTGTTCGGCGTGTACGGGCGGCTGCTCGGCACCTTCGCGTAAGGGTTGCTTCTCAGACATGGCAGACATGAACCAGCGCGACGACTGGCAGGCCGGGGTCCTGGGCGAGCTGACCGGGACCCCCGTCGCGGCCCCCGCGGCCGGTCCCGTACCCCGGCAGACGCACCCTTCCCAGCAGGCGCAGCAGCCCCGGCAGCAGGATCCCGCCCCTCGCCCCGCCGCGCCCCGCGCCGCCCCCGAGACCGTTCCGGTCGCCGGCTCCGAAGCCCCCGCGGGGCGGCCCCGGCACGGCGACCCGCTGGTGCGGCGCACCCTGCGGACCCTGCGCGGCGCGCTCGGTTCCTCCGTCGCCCGGGCCGTGGCCGCCGAGACGGAACTGGCGACCCAGGTCCAGCAGCCCGTCACCACCGGCCGCCACATCGTCGTCACGAGCATCCGCGGCGGCTCCGGCAAGACCACCGTCACCGCCCTGCTCAGCCGCACCTACAACCACTTCCGCCACGACCCGGTGCTGACCTTGGAGGCCGACGCCGCCCTCGGCACCCTCCCCGTCCGGCTCGGCGTCCCGTCCCTGCGCTGGACCGTCGGCGACCTCGCGCAGATCGTGCGCCCCTCCATGCAACTGACCGACGTCACCGGCTACCTCGTGCCGCTCGCCGACGGCGGCTGGCTGCTGCCCGGCAGCCAGGGCCGCATCGGCGCGCAGGTCGACGTCGCCACCTACCGGACCGTCATGGTCGCGCTGCGCCGCTACTTCGGAGTCACCGTCGTCGACTGCGAGACCCTGCCCGGCGAAGTGGCCCGTACCGCCCTCGACACCGCGCACGCCCGCGTCCTGACCACCCCCGCCACCACCGAGGGCATCGTCTCCACCCACGCCGTCCTCGACTGGCTCGGCTCCCTGCCCGTACCCGTCCTGCCGCGCACCGTCGTCGTCCTGACCTCGCAGTCCCCGCACCCGGCCGTGGACCTGGCCAAGGCCGCCGCGACCCTGCGCGCAACGGGCGCGGGGGTCGTCGTCCTGCCGTACGACCGCCACCTCGCCTCCGGCGGCGCCGTCCGCACCGAACTCCTCGGCGCCGAAACCCGGCAGGCCGCCGTCCGACTCGCCGCGGAAGTCCTCCGGCGGGCGGTCGCGCTCCCGGCGGCCGGGGCCGGAGCCGGCCGGTGACGCAGCACCTGGTCCACCGGCCCGCCCGGGGCACCCTGCCCCCCGCCCCCGCCGAACCCCGCACCGTCGAAGCTCCGCCCAACCTTCCCGAGGGCAAGATCGGCAGCCCGGCCACCGCCCTGCTGCCGATGGCCGGCGTCATGGGCTCGGTCGTCATGATGACCGTCGTCCGCAACAGCCAGTTCGCCGCCATCGGCGCGATCGTCCTCGTCTTCGCCCTGCTCGGCGCCGTCGCCCTGTTCTGGTCCCAGCGCGGCAAGGCCCAGCGCACCCGGCGCGCCCAGCGCGAGCGCTACCTGGAGTACCTGGAGGAACAGCGCGAGGAACTCGGCGCCCGCGAGCGGGAACTGCGCGAGGACGCCCGCCGCCTCAACCCGCCGCCGGAGGCCCTGTACGACGTCGTACGGGACCCCGCCCGCCTGTGGGAGCGGCGCCGCACCGACCCCGACTTCCTGCGCCCGCGCCTGGGCACCGGAGCCGTCGCCGTCCAGAACCTCGGCCTCGCACCGGGCGCGGGCGGGGTACTGACCCCTCCCGACCGGTTCATGCTGAACGAGGCCGGCGCGTTGATGTCCCGCTTCGAGCGGGCCGGCGACTTCCCGCTGACCGTCCCCCTCGACCGCGCCGGGAACGTCAGCATCGTCGGCGACCGCGAAGGCGTCCTGCGCGTCGCCCGCGCCCTGCTCGTCCACACCGCCGTCCTGCACGCCCCGGACGACGTCGCCATCGCCCTCGGAGTCCCCGGCGAGCGCCTGGCCGCCGACTGGGACTGGGTCAAGTGGCTGCCCCACGTCCTCGATCCGCAGGAACTCGACGGGCCCGTCCCCGCCCGGCGGATCGCCCCCAGCCTTTTCCAGCTCGCCGACGTCCTCGGGGCGGACCTGCGCCGCCGGGCCTCCTACGCCGCCGAGGTCCGCCGCGGCCTGTCCGACCGGGGCGCGCTGCGGCTCGCCGGCCGGCTCCTCGTGGTCAGCGACGAGTACGGCGAGAACGCCGTCGAACTGCCGCGCCCCGACAGCGCGGTGGGCCTGACCGACATGAACACCACCGTGCTCCACCTGCTCGCCGAGCAGGTACACGAGCCCGACGAGGTGACGATACGGATCACCGTCGAAGGTTCCCGCGTCACCGTCCGCGACCTGCGCACCCCGCACGGCCCCGCCGCCGAGGGCCTCACCGACGCGCTCGCCCCCGCCACCGCCGAGGGCCTCGCCCGGATGCTCGCCCCGCTGCGGCTGTCCGCCGAGTCCGTCGCCGAGGGCACCCCCGTCTCCGGTCCCGTCGACTTCATGGGCCTGCTCGGCATCACCGACCCCGCCGCCCTCGACGTGGAGCGCCTCTGGGCGCCCCGCGGCGAACGGGACTTCCTGCGCGTGCCCATCGGCATCGACGACCGCCACGGACCCGTCCTGCTGGACCTCAAGGAGTCCTCGCAGCTCGGCATGGGCCCGCACGGGCTGTGCGTCGGCGCCACCGGCTCCGGCAAGAGCGAGCTGTTGCGTACGCTCGTCCTCGCGCTGGTCGCCACCCACTCGCCCGAGGACCTCGCCATGGTCCTCGTCGACTACAAGGGCGGCGCGACCTTCGCCCCCTTCGCGGAACTCCCGCACGTCGCCGGGGTCATCACCAACCTGGAGAACCAGGCCGGGCTCGTCGAACGCGTCCACACCAGCCTCGCCGGCGAGGTCAAGCGCCGCCAGCAGGTCCTCAAGGCCGCCGGGAACGTCGCCGACATCGGCCACTACGCCGTCCTGCGCGCCGAGAGGCCCGAACTGGAGCCGCTGCCGCACCTGTTCGTCGTCATCGACGAGTTCGGCGAACTCCTCACCGCCAAGCCCGACTTCATCGACCTGTTCCTGTCGATCGGCCGCATCGGCCGGTCCATCGGCGTGCACCTGCTGCTGTCCAGCCAGCGCATCGAGGGCGGCAAGCTCAAGGGCCTCGACACCTACCTGTCGTACCGGCTCGGCCTGCGCACCTTCTCCGCCGACGAATCGCGCACCGTCCTCGACACCACCGACGCCTTCATGCTGCCGCCGCTGCCCGGCTTCGGCTACCTCAAGGTGGACACCTCCACCTACACCCGCTTCAAGGCCGGCTACGTCTCCGGCCGCCACCGCGGTCCCGCCGCCGATCGGGACGCCGACGAGCGGGGCCCCCTCGCCCTGGCCTACCCCACCTTCAACACCCTGCGCGACACGACCGCCGCCCCCGACGACGGCGAGGACAAGCCCGCCGCGACCGTCCGCGAGACCGGCCCCAGCGTGCTGTCCGTCATCGTCGACCAGCTCGCCGCGGCCGCCCCGCCCGTCCGCCGCATCTGGCTGCCCCCGCTGCCCGACGCGATCTCCCTCGACGCCGCCGCCGGACCGCTCTCCGTCACCGGCGGCGGTCTGCGCCTGGGCGCGGAGGAACGCCGCCCGCTGCGCGTGCCCCTCGGCGTCCTCGACGACCCCGCCCGGCAGTGGCGCGGCCCGTGGGAACTGGACCTGACCGTGGCGGGCGGCCACACCGCCGTCACCGGCGGCCCCCAGTCCGGCAAGACCACCCTGCTGCGCACCCTCGCGCTCTCCCTCGCCCTCACGCACACCCCGCAGCAGGTCGGGATCTACGGACTCGACCTGGCCGGCGGCGGCCTCGCCGCACTCGCCGGGCTCCCCCACGTCGGCGGGATCGCCGGGCGCGCCGACCGCGAACGGGCCGCCCGTACGGTCGCCGAGGTGCGCGGCATGCTGTCCGCCCGCGAGCAACTGTTCCGCGAGCACTCCATCGACTCCGTCGACCAGCTGCGCCGGCTGCGCTCCCGGGGCGGGTTGCCCGAGCTCACCTCCACCGACATCGTGCTCATCGTCGACGGGTACGGTGCGCTGCGCGAGGAGTTCGACGAACTCGACGACGCCGTCACCGACCTCCTCAAGCGCGGCGGCGGCTACGGCATCCACGTCGTCGCCGGGATGCTCCGCTGGAACGACGTCCGCATCGCCAACCAGTCCCTGTTCGGCGGACGCGTCGAGCTCCGCCTCGGCGATCCCTCCGACTCGGCCATCGACCGCAAGCTGTCCGAGACCCTGTCCCCGGACACCCCCGGCCGGGTCCTCACCGACGGCAAGCTGTTCGCGCAGGTCGCCCTGCCCCGCATCGACTCCCGGACCGGCAACACCGACCTCGCCGCCGCCCTGGAGGAGGCCGCGGGCACCGTCCGCGCCACCTGGCACGGCGACCTCGCCTCCCCGGTACGGGTCCTGCCCGCACGGCTGCCCGCCGAGCGGCTGCCGTCCCCGCAGGACGAGCCGTACCGGATCCCCATCGGCGTGGACCAGGACGTCCTCGCGCCGGTCCTCCTCGACCTCTTCGAGCAGGACCAGCACCTGATGGTGCTCGGCGACAACGAGTGCGGGAAGACGAACCTCCTCGCCCTGATCGCCCGCCAACTCATCGCCCGGTACGGGGAGGACGAGCTGGTCTTCGCCGTCTACGACCCGCGGCGCGGCCTGCGCGGAGTGGTGCCCGAGCCCTACCGGGGCGGATACGCGCACAACGCGAAGATCGCGTTCGCGCTGTCGGCGGGCATCGCCAAGGAACTCGACAAGCGGCTCCCGGAGGACGGCGTCGACCCGGACGCCGAACCGGGCGAGGGCCCCGGCTTCACGGGCCCGCGCATCGTCGTCCTCGTCGACGACTACGACATCCTGACCACCGCGGGTCAGCAGCCCCTCCAGGCGTTCGTGCCCTACCTGCCGTCCGCCCAGGACATCGGGCTGCACTTCGTGCTGGCCCGCCGCGTCGCCGGATCCTCCCGGGCCCTGTACGAACCGCTGATGACGACCCTGCGCGAATCGGGCACCGCCGCGCTGGTGATGAGCGGCGAACGCTCCGAGGGACAGCTGTTCCCGCAGCTGTACGCGAGCGCGCAGCCACCGGGCCGGGGCAAGCTCGTCCGCCGCGGCCGACCCCACCAGGTCGTGCAGACCGCGCTGAGCAGCGCGCCCGCGCCCGCCCCCGGGGCGAACCTCCCCGGGCCGACCGTCCCCGCGCCGTCCGAGCAGGCTCCCCACGCCGACCAGGAAGCACCGTGACCAAGGACGTCATCGCCCTCACCCCGGCCATGCCCGACGCCACGGCGATGCTGGTGGCCCTCGCGGCGGGCGGCGCCGACCTCGACGTCTCGCCGACCGGGGACGGCGCCGTCATCCAGCTCCTCGGAGCGGGCGGTCGGCCGCTGGTCTCCGTGGAGGCCCCGGTACTCGTCCAGGTCCCCGGGGAAACCGAACGGCTCCTCGGGACACCGTCCGCGACGCCCGTCTGGTGGACGGAGACCCGCGCGTCCACCGCCGTGCCCGAGGCGGTCGCACTCGCCGGCGCGGTCGCAGGCCGGCTCGCCGAGGTGCTCGGCGGCGCCGTCTGGCCCGAGGGCGCCGGCCGCGTCGGCGGCGTGGAGGTCGCCTCCGCGGCATCGGCGGCGCCCGCACCCGTCGGCGCGCTGCCCACCGTGGACGTGGTCACCGAGTCCACCGCCGTCGTCCTCGCGGACCGGCCCGTGGTCCCGCTGACGGCCTGGCTGTCGGACGTCCTGCGGACCACCGCCGGGTTCGGCGCGGCCCTGCACATCGTCACGCCCGACCACTGCCGGCTCAGCCTGCCGCTGCGGGCCGCGCTGACCGGCGCCCCGAACCGGTGGGTCGTGCAGGACCCCGGGGGCGGCTACTACGACGGCCTGTCCGGCGCGGTCCTCGGCTGGCAGGACGGCACCTTCGCCCCGGTCCGCGACGGGGCCGGGCGGGCCCGCCCCGCCGAGGCCTTCACCCGGCCCGACGCACCCGGCGAACGCCGCCTGACCGTGTCGCTGCGCACGGAGCACCCCGCCGAGGAGGAACTCATCCTCGGCCGTTGCCTGGAGGCCGCCTGGCGGATCCTGACCGGGGAGCCGCCCGCCGGCTGGGGCACCGCCGAGCCGGTCAACCTGCCCTGGTCCCCCCGGCTGCTCACCGACCTGGCGCGCGGCCGGGTTCCCGAGCCGACGCTGATCACCGTCGTCGGCCGGCCGGAGCGGCCCGCGCTGGCGACCGTACGCGTGACCCGGACGGCCGGCGGGGTGGAGGAGGACGTCACCCTGTCCCTGGGCTACGGCCCGGCGGAGGAGCCGCCACTGGCCGCGCTGCCCGCGCTGGCGGAGGAGCTCGTGGCCCGGCACGGCCTGATCAGCATGCTCGTCTCGGCCGGCCCGGGCCGCCGGGACCCCAGCGTGGCCCCGCGGATCGCGCCGCCGCCGCTGCCCGTGTCGTTCACCCTGGGCGGGGCCGGAGTCGCCGAGACCGGCCTGACCTTCGCCCGGCGACCCCCGCTGGCCCTGAAGCCCGCGCAGGTCGGCCCGGCCCGCCGGCCCGGGCTGCACTACCCGCTCGGCGACGGCACCGACCCGGCCGGCTGGGACACCCTGGGCACCCTGCTGGCCCACCTGCGCACCTCGGTCCCCACCGCCGGGTAGCGGACCGGCGCCGGCCGTCGGACCGGCGCCGGTGCTCACATGCCGCCCGCGCGGACCAGACCCGTCTCGTACGCCAGGACCACGACCTGGACGCGGTCGCGCAGGCTCAGCTTCGTCAGGATGCGGCCCACGTGCGTCTTCACCGTGGCCTCCGAGAGGACCAGCCGGGCCGCGATCTCGCCGTTCGACAGGCCCTGGGCGACCAGCAGCATGACCTCGCGCTCGCGCTCCGTCAGCCGCTCGACGTCCTTGTTCTTCGGCTCGTTCGTCGTCGTCGGCAGCATCGGGGCGAAACGGTCCAGCAGCCGCCGGGTCGTCGACGGGGCCACGACCGCGTCCCCGCTGTGCACGGATCGGATCGCGGCCAGCAGCTCCGCGGGCGGGACGTCCTTCAGCATGAACCCGCTCGCACCCGCCTTCAGCCCCGAGAAGGCGTACTCGTCCAGGTCGAAGGTGGTCAGGATGATGACCTTCGGGTGCTCCTCCGGCTCGCAGATCCGCCGGGTCGCCTCGACCCCGTCGAGCCTCGGCATGCGGACGTCCATCAGCACCACGTCGACCTTGGTCGCCCGCAGCACCTCCAGCGCCTCCAGGCCGTCCCCCGCCTCGGCGACGACCTCCATGTCCGGCTGGGCGGCGAGCACCATCCGGAAGCCGGTGCGCAGCAGCACCTGGTCGTCGACCAGCATCACTCGGATGGACATCGGTGAATACCTCTACCTCTTCTTGAGCGGGAGCAAAGCACTGATGCGGAAGCCTCCGCCGGGCCGCGGTCCCGCGTCCAGGGTTCCCCCGACCATACCGATGCGCTCCCGCATGCCGATCAGACCGTGTCCGGCGCCGTCCGCGCCGCCGTCCTCGTACAACTCGTGTGCCGCGCCCCGGCCGTCGTCCTCGACGAGCAGGCCCAGCCCGTCGTCGAAGTAGACCAGCCGGACGCTCGCCCCGGCTTCGGGGCCACCGTGCTTGCGCGTGTTCGTCAGCGCCTCCTGCACGATCCGGTACGCGGTCAGCTCGACCCCGCTCGGCAGCTTCCGCGGGGTGCCCTCGACGACGAAGTCCACCGTCAGGCCGGACGCCCGTACCTGCTCGACCAGCACCTCGATCTGCTCGACGTCCGGCTGCGGCACGTAGTCCTCGGAGTCCTGCGGCTCGCCGGTGCGCAGCACGCCCAGCAGGCGGCGCATCTCGGCGAGGGCTTGGCGGCCCGTCCCGGAGATGGTCTGGAGGGCCTCCTTGGCCTGCTCCGGGGCCACGTCCATGACGTAGGCGGCGCCGTCGGCCTGGACCACCATGACCGACACGTTGTGCGCGACGACGTCGTGCAGCTCGCGGGCGATGCGGGCGCGCTCGGCGGCCACCGCCACCTTCCCCTGCGCCTCCCGCTCCTTCTCCAGCCGCTGGTTGCGCTCCACGAGCTGGGCGTAATAGGCCCGGCGGGTGCGCAGCGAGTCGCCCGTCACCCAGGCCAGGGCGAACGGCACGATCACCATCAGCGCGAAGACGACGCTCTGCGTGAAGCTGATCCCCTTGTCCACGCCGAAGCGCGCGAAGTACACGGGTGAGGCCAGCAGCCCGACGCCCAGCGCGGCGCGCGAGACCCAGCGCGGTACGTCCCCGGCGGCGACCGTGAACAGCACGACCAGCATCGCGACGTCGCAGACCTGCGCCTCGATGCCGAAGGCCAGCTGCCAGACGCCCGCGCCGACCGTGGTCCAGAACATGGCCTGCGTCCACTTGCGGCGCAGGGCCAGGGCGGCCGTCAGCGCGATCACGACGGGCACGGTGGCCAGGCGCAGTGCCGTGCTCGTCCCGGGGTTTCCCACCACGGCGATCATCGAGATCCCGAAGAAGAGGACAGCCCAGAAGCTGTCGACGCCCGTCGGGTGTCTGCGGATGAAATCGTAGAGGCGCTGCACGTCACCCAGAGTAGGGAAAGGAGATAGGTGCTGGAGTCAACCACAGGAGCGATCCCTGTGACGGGGGTGTACTCCGCAAGGTGGAGGGTGAGCCTAACCTTCGTGTGATGAGCGCTCAGGACGACACCCCCGGACCGGTCCGCTGGCGGCCGGCGACCGAGGCCGCGCTGTACGGCCCGGGCGGGTTCTACGTACGCCCCGGCGGGCCCGGCCCCGCCGGCCACTTCCGTACCTCCGTGCACGCCTCCCCGCTGTACGCGCGGGCCGTGGCCCGGCTGCTGTGCGCCGTGGACGCCGAGCTCGGCCGCCCCGGGCGGCTCGACCTGGTGGACGTGGGCGCGGGCCGCGGCGAGCTGCTGACCGGCGTCCTCGCGGCCCTGCCGGCCGCGACGGCCGCACGGGTGCGCCCGTACGCCGTGGAACGCGCGGCGGCGCCGGACCCGGCCGCCCCCGGCGGGCCGGACCCGCGGATCCGGTGGGTGGCCGAGCTGCCCGCGGGCGCGACCGGGCTGCTCTTCGCGAACGAGTGGCTGGACAACGTCCCGCTGGACGTCGCCGAGGACGGCCGGTACGTCCTGGTCGCCGCGGACGGTACGGAGAGCCCCGGCGGCCCCCTCGACGCGGACGACCGGGCCTGGCTGGAGCGGTGGTGGCCGGACGGTTCACGGACCGGACGGGCCGAGATCGGCCTGCCCCGGGACGCGGCCTGGGCGGCGGCCGTCGCCACCCTGGACCGGGGCCTGGCGGTGGCGGTGGACTACTGCCACACCCGGGAGGCCCGACCCCCGTACGGCACCCTGACCGGCTTCCGGGCGGGCCGCGAGGTGGCCCCCGTCCCGGACGGCGGCTGCGACGTCACCGCGCACGTCGCTCTCGACGCCTGCGCGGGACCGGGCGCGACCCTGCTCACCCAGCGCGAGGCCCTGACCGCCCTCGGCGTCTCGGGCGGCCGACCCCCGCTGGCCCTGGCCACCACCGACCCGGCGGCGTACGTCCGCGCCCTGGCGGCGGCGGGCGAGGCGGCGGAACTCACCGCACGCGGCGGCCTCGGCGACTTCGGCTGGCTGGTGCAGCCGGTCGGCGTGCCGCCCTGGCCGGGCGGGTCCGGGTTCGGCGACGGGTCCGGGTTCGCCGACGCGGCCCGGGACGCGGCAGGGCCCGGGGACGCGGCAGGGGCCGGGACCCCCTGACGGGAATCCCGGCCCCTGGTCACCCGGCGACCTCGCGGACGCTCGGCGACCTCGTCGTTACTTGGTGACCTCGTGCCCGTGGCCCTCGTGCAGACCGCCGCCACTGCCCGTGCCCGGGGTGGTCGGCTGCGAGACGACCGGCTGCGACAGCGGAGCCAGGTCGTGGGCGTAGTGGCCGACCGCGTTCGCGATGACGTCGACGTTGATGTCGAGCGCCTTCTGGTCGATGTTCGTGATGTCGTCACCCTTGCCGTGGTAGTTCACGTCGTAGGCGACACCCGCCTGACCGCCGAACTTCGCGGCCTGCTCCGGCGACTTGATGCCCTCGGCGCCGGTGAACGTGCCGCCCGACGGGATGCCGACCTCGATGAACGGGCCGTAGTCCGAACGGCCCGAGAAGTCCGTGCCCTCGTGCGGGATGTTCTTGGAGTCGAGGAAGTCGGTGATCCCCTTCTCCAGCTGCGCCGAACCCTCCGGGCCGGGGCCCGCGCCCGTGGCGTCCGAGTCGTCGCCGTCGTAGACGAAGTAGGCGGCGTTCGGCGAGCCGATCATGTCGAAGTTCAGGTACAGCTTGATCTGCTTCTTCTGCGCCTCGGTCAGGGAGGCGACGTACGCCTCGGAGCCGAGCAGGCCGTACTCCTCCGCCGACCACCAGGCGAACTTGACCTTGTTCTTGACCTTCGCCTGCTGGCTCGCCAGGCGCTGCGCGACCTGGAGGATGCCGGCCGAACCCGAACCGTTGTCGTTGATGCCGGGACCGGCCGCGACCGAGTCCAGGTGCGCGCCGAGGAAGACGGTGTTGTTCTCGTCGCCGCCCTTCGTCTCGGCGACCACGTTGAACGTCTTGCGGTTCTCGCGCAGCTCGCGGATGTCGAGGGTCACCTCGACCGGGCCGGCCGCCGCGTCGGCGGCCAGCTTCTCGCCGTCCGCCTTGGTGATGCCGCCGGTCGGAACCTTCCCCGCGTTCGCGTCGCCGAGGGTGCCGTTGAGGGCGCCGTCGGTGTTGTTGTAGATGATCGCGCCGACCGCGCCCGCGGCCGCCGCGTTCGCCTGCTTCACCGCGAAGGTGCAACCGCCGCGCTGGACGAGCGCGATCCGGCCCGTGAAGGCACCCGCCGCGAAGTCGCCGGGCTCGCAGCCGGTCGTACCGTCGGCGTCCACCGGGGCCACCGCGACCTGCGCGGTCACGCCCTCCTCCGGGCCGCTCGCCGTGTACGTCATCAAGTGGATCGGGATATCACGGCCGTTGTCGCCGTTCACCGCGAGCTTCTCGGCGATCGCCTCGACGTAGACGAAGTCGAATTCGTTCCGCGTGACCTTGTAACCGGCGCCCTTCAGCACGGCCTCGACGTACTGCGCCGACTGGACGTGCCCCTTGGAACCAGCGACCCGATTGCCGTTGTTGTAGTCGGCGAGGGACTGGAACACCTTCAGGTGGTTGTTGGCGCCTTTCCCGGTCGCCTCCTGGACCAGCTTCTTGGCCAGCGCGTCACCCCGGGCGGCGTCGCTCTGCGGACTTCCGGTGGCACCGGCGGGTCCGGCGAGCAACAGCGGGGAGACGAGGGCCGCGGCCGCCAGTGCGGCGGTGGCTGCGGCTATACGGCGAGAGGGCATGAAGGTCCTTTCACAGCAGGTGCGCATCGCACGGTGCGTGGGGGAGTGGTGGACGCACGTTAGGCACCAACCGGCCTTTCTCGCCAGAGTTTTCACTGCTTCCGGTTTGTGAAATCCGTATATCGGTGAATCTCCGCCGAACGGTTCAGGCCGGCGTCCGGAAAAAGGTCAGCGAAGAATGCCCTCGATGAAATCGGAACCTATCCGTGCGACCACGGACAGATCCAACTGATGCTGTACATAGCGTCCTTGGCGCCACGTACGCAACAATCCGGCCTTCTTCAGGACCGTCAGGTGACGGGACACCTCCGGCGCCGATATGGCGTACACCGTCGCCAACTCGCTCGTCGTGTACGGGGCCCGGGCCAAACTGCGGCACAGCCGCATCCGCATCGGATGGGCCAGCGCCTCCATCCGCCGCTGGAGCAACTCCACCGAGCCCGGCGAGGAGGCCGGTTCCGGCGAATCCAGCGGATAGTGCACCACCGGACGCCAGCCCGGCGCGTGCAGCACCAGCAGGTGCGGCCAGCCGAAATCGGTCGGTACGAAGACCAGCCCGGCCCCGATCCGCGGATCCGTGGCGGTGGCCTGCCCGTGCACCATCTTGTCGACGGTTATCGTCCGCTGCTCCTCGTCGACGCTCAATGCCGTCGACACCTCCCGCAGCGCCGCCGGCAGGCCCTTGCGGCGCAGCACCTCCGCCTTGTGCCGGGCGTCCGCGCTCTGCCGGGGCCCGATGCGGCGCCAGGTCTCGGCGAAGAACGCCTCGTCGCAGTCCTCCAACAGCCGCCGCAACCAGACCCGTACGCCGGCCGTGTCGTCCATCAGCCGCAGCGAGAAGGCCAACTGTCGCGGCCCGCGCGCCGCCGCCGTGTCCAGGGCCTTCGCCCGGGCCGCCGGATCGCGCAGCGGGGAGGGGCCGCCGCCCTCGTTGTAGAGGGCCAGCCAGCAGTGCTCCAGGGCGGCCATCACGAACCGTTCGTCGTCCATCCGGTCGAGGACGTCGAGCTCCTCGGCCAGCGTCGTCGCCGGCAGGCCGGCGCCGGGGACGCCGGCGAAGGCCATGAAGATGTCGGAGAACGAACTGCGCCACATGAAGTCGGCTTCCAGCAGCCGGTCCGCCAGGCAGGAATCGAGGGAGGCGGTCGTGGCCGCCGTCCAGGAGTTCAGCCCCGGGTGGTGAGCGGGCTGCGAGAGCGCGTGCAGGGCCATGCAGAGCTCGGCGAGTGGGGACGGCGCGAAGCCGATCCGCTCCGCGGGGAGTCCGGCGATGTCGATGGTGACGCTCATCGCCCCATTCTGGCCCGCCGGGCCGCGCCGCCGCGGCCCGGGGTGCCTTCCCCGACACCGCCGTCCGAGCGACCCGCACGAGGGCTCCACCGCAGGTGGGAGGCGTCGATTGACGCGGACCGTCAATCGAACGGCGGGCTGCGGCCGAGGGGGTGAGGGTGGACCCATGACCGCCATCGAGCAGTACCTCATCGACACCTACCGAGCCGCCCAGCACCACACCCCGATGCCTCCGCCCCCGGGCCGCGACGACATCGCCACCCTGCGCGCCCTCCACACGGAAGCCCGCTCCCGCGCAGCCCCCTCGGGCCGCCCGACGACCCGCAGCGGGGGGAGCGGATGGGGCCGGTGGGTACGGGGGTTGCGGAACGGGGGCCGGTGGCTGCGGGGGGCGGGACCCCGTTGATCCGGATCAGGGTGGGTTTGGTGGGTTCCCGCCGGTCTCATCGTCTCCCCGTGCCGTACCGGTCCCTCAAGGGCGCTCCTCCTTCGTCGTCGCGTCGCTTCGCGATGGCCTTCGGCCACCCTTGACCGACCGGCACGTCCCGGAAAGCCGAAGACCGCCGGGAACCCCCCAAAAGAACGGTCACGGGTCAGAGGAGCAGGAGCAGCTCCCTCAGTGACGAGACGAGGGACCGTGCGTCGGCCGGCAGGGCATACGGGGACGCCGGAGGCCCTGCGGCCGGGCCACGGGCCTCACCACCCATCAGGACGACCAGATCAACCTGGAGTGCAGGTAGGTGGGAGGACGCACCAGGTCGTCAGTCATTTCGCTCGGCTCAGCGGCCGCCGGCCCGTTCCTGGCTGGACATAGGCCGCACCAGCCCGGTGCGTGGCCGAAGACGTCTCAGCGACTGACGACCTGGTGCGTCCTCCCGCCCACCCGCAATCCCGGTTGATGTGGTCGTCCTGACGGGCGGGTAGTGGTCCTTGGCCGCGCCCGTGACCCGGCCGCAGGCCCTCCGGCGTCCCCGTATGCCCTGTCGGCCGGCGCCCGGCCCCTCGCCTCATCGCCGGCCGACCCGCCCCTCTCGTCTCTGCCCCGTGACCGTTCTTTTGGGGGGTTCCCGTCGGTCTTCGGATTTTCGTGGCGGGTCGGTCGGTCAAGGGTGGCCGAAGGCC
>NZ_JBIAVF010000042.1:0-15681 GCF_042893755.1 Streptomyces sp. NPDC001568
CCCGCGGAGCGGGGCCCTACGCGCTGCGCGCGTAGGAGAGAAACCGCCTCGCTGTGCTCGACGGGCTCGGCTGCGCCGAGCCGGGCCGGCCCTTCGGTCCGGTGTCCTACGCTTCGCTTCGGACTGGTTCGGGCGCTGCCCGAACGGCCTGCTGCGCAGGCTGGGATGACCCCGTTTCACGGGGTACGGGCCTTCGGCCCGTTGGGTGGCCTCGCTTCGCTCCCCCACCCGGGGTTCTTCCGGCTCCGCCTCCAGAACCAGCCCGCTCCGCGGGCGGCTAGCAGCAGGGCGACCGACTGTTCACCTGCGGGGCCTACTCCTTCAACGCTTCGGCTTCCAGCCGATCCAGCTGCGCCTTGGTCGACTCCTTGCTGCGCAGCAGCTTCCACGTCTCCTTCACGCACTCCCCGAGCGCCGCCAGGCCGAACAGCACGGCCAGCAATCGGAAAGGGAGCCACCAATTCTCGCGAGCGACCCCAGTCGCACACATGAACAGTCCCATGAACAACGGCCCCAGAATCTTCCGCAGCCACAGCTCGACCCCGTCCAACAACTTCCCCACCCCACCCATGAACCCAGCAACCACCCTGGATGCCTGCCCTCATGATCAAGCACCCGCGGTCAGCCGTGATCCATCGGGGCAGACCCAGCACTGCACGCTGAGGAAGACAAGCCGGGGCCCTCAGTGACGCGGGGTCGGCATCCATGGGGCAGGACGAGGGCCCGGAGCCTGAACCACACTGCGGAGCTTCTCCTTCAAGGACCTCGGTGGGGCCTCACTCTCGTCCTGGAGATGCACGAGCCGACCGACGGTCACCCTTATGTGACACCCCCGACCCCGCTGCGCAATGGACACCACCCAGGCCCCATCCCTGGTCAAAAAGGCCCTACGTCCCGGCACATCCCCCGACCTGGCATGCTCCGCAAGCTCCCTCGGCAGGTAATTCCGAGCCGCATCCTCGGCCACCTCTACCGCACGCTCCTCACCACCATCGATGAAGTAACTGCCCGCCACCCTCCACCGAAACATCTCCAGTTCCGTACCCTCGACCCGCCTGGGCTCATGAACGTTCTCCTCGATGAGGACATACCACTCGTCAGTCATGGCCGAAGGCTACGTAGCCACCCCATCGGGCGAACGGTCGGGGCAGGGCGGCAGCAGTGGAGCGCCTCAGGTAGTCCATCCGACTGCCGCCAGGGCGGGTCCCTACGCGCTGCGCGTGTAGGGACGAAACCGCCTCGCTGTACTCGACGGGCTCGGCTACGCCGAGCCAGAGCCGCCCCTTCGGGCCGGTGTCCTGCGCTTCACTACAGAGGGGCCATGTGCGTGGTCAGTGGACTCGCTCTCCAGCTGATCCCGGTTCCGAACAGTCGCAGACCTGTCGATCTTCAGGCACGGGGTGCCAGCGCTTAGGACAGTGGAAAACCGGTGGCCCCGAAGGGGGAACAGTCGGAGGAGGGTTCGTCGGCCATCCCCGAGAAAACGGTCGAACCACATCGAAGATCCGCATCACCCCATACTGCGCTGCCGCGACGAAGAACACCACCGCCACCTGCCGAACAGTCCGCCTACACCGTGCGCGACCGGCTACGAAGTAGGCGACTCCTCGATGTGCCGCTCCAACCTTTCCTTCGCCGGACGTGGATCGCGAGCCAATTTCAACGTGGTTCGAGCGACCTCCACGACAGCGTAGGCACCGACAAGAGCCGAGAAAATCCGGAAGGGAAGCCACCCCTCCTCCAGCGCCGAGACCCCACAGACAGCAACCATCAGCCACGAGAACGCGGTCCTCCGCGCCCACAACTCGATCCCGTCAAACAACTTCCCCACCCCGACCACAAGCCCAGCATCCACCCCGGGTGCCTGACCCATGATCAGACACCCGGCGCCAGCCATCATCCATCGGGGTGAACCCCCAGCACCGCGCGCTGGGGAAGAGGAGCCGGCCCTCCGGGCCGGGGGCCTGCAATTCCGCACGGTTCGGGGACTTCGTTGGGTTGATCCGTATCGCCGGCTCCGTCGCCGTGGCCGGCTGGGCCGGTATTGACTGCATCATATTGATGCAGCATGTACGATTGGCAAAAATGGATGACACGGATCGGCCGCGCAGAGAGGGTTTGGGATGCCTTTCTACGAATATCATCCGGATGAATTGATGCGCCTTTCCGTGGTCAGGCGGGCTTTCGGGCTCCCGTTGAGCGAGGTGAAGGTACAACTCCGGGCCGCCCAGGACCGTGAAGAGCGGGTGCTCGCCGCACCGGAGGAGCCACTCAAGCCGACCGAGCTGAACATGGCCGCGTGCCAGAGACTCGAATGGCACCGGATCGTACGGGTCATGGCGAAGCAGCGGATGGCCGTGTACTCCCCCGACGAGGACCGTCGAGTAGCACGCCGGGAAGAGGGGCGTGCACAGCGCAAGGCCACCGAAGCCCGCTGGAGCGAACAAGCGGATGCCGGACTGCCGGTCGAGGTCCTGCGGCACCGCGTCTACCGGATCACAGCCCGGGCAACCATCGCTCCCGACCGACAAGAAGTAGTGGTCCGCCACATCTTCGCCGCGTCCGGCGGCGCGGCCGTCGAACACGCGCGGAACATTCTCGCCTGGCCCGGCAGCAGATACCAGGAGGGCGAATATCGGATCATCTCCGTCGATCAGGTCCTTCCCGAACCGGGAGAATTTCTTTTGATCCAGCTCCGAGAACACCAGGTCGATCAGAAGTCGGCGTTCCGAAAATGGGTGGGATTTCCCGCAAAGTCGTCCCTGCCCCCGCAGGGAGCCCGGGGCACGATCGTCTCCGCTACCGGCTCGGGCAAAACGATCACGGCCGCAGCGTGCGCGCTGGAGAGCTTCACAGACGGCCGGATCCTCGTCACCGTCCCGACTCTGGACCTCCTCGCACAGACCGCCCAGGCATGGCGGCTGGTGGGCCACCGGGCCCCGATGGTCGCGGTGTGCTCGCTGAAGAACGACGCGGTGCTGAACGAGCTCGGCGTACGCACGACCACGAACCCGATCCAGCTCGCCCTGTGGGCCGGCTCCGGGCCGGTCGTCGTGTTCGCCACGTACGCATCCCTGGTAGACCGCGAGGACATCGACGCACCCGAGGGCCAGCGGAAGGTCCGCGGACCCCTAGAGGCCGCTCTGGCGGGCGGGAAGCGGCTCTACGGCCAGCAGATGACCGGCTTCGACCTCGCCATCGTCGACGAAGCTCACGGAACCGCCGGCGACCTCGGACGCCCGTGGGCCGCGATCCACGACAACGCCCGCATCCCCGCCGACTTCCGGCTCTACCTCACCGCCACCCCACGCATCCTGGCCGCGGCCCGGCCGCAGAAGGGCGCTGGCGGCCAGGAGGCGGAGATCGCGAGCATGGCCGACGACCCGAACGGCACCTACGGTGCGTGGCTGGCCGAGCTGGGGCTGAGCGAGGCGATCGAGCGCGGCATCCTCGCTGGCTTCGAGATCGACGTCCTGGAGATCCGCGACCCCTCCCCCGTCCTCGGAGAGTCCGAGGAAGCACAGCGAGGCCGGCGCCTGGCGCTGCTGCAGACCGCGCTCCTGGAACACGCCGCGGCCTACAACCTCCGTACGGTCATGACCTTCCACCAGAAGGTCGAGGAGGCCGCCGCGTTCGCCGAGAAGCTACCCGAGACCGCTGCCGAGCTGTACATCACCGACGCCACGGGCGCCGACCTCGCGGCCGCGGGCCGGCTGCCGAGATCATCGATCGAGGCCGAGTTCTACGAGCTGGAAGGCGGCCGCCACGTACCCCCGGACCGCGTCTGGTCGGCCTGGCTGTGCGGGGACCACCTCGTCACCGACCGCCGCGAGACCCTGCGCCAGTTCGCCAACGGCATCGATGCCACCGGCCACCGCGTGCACCGGGCCTTCCTCGCGTCCGTGCGGGTCCTGGGCGAGGGCGTCGACATCACCGGCGAGCGGGGCGTGGAGGCGATCTGCTTCGCCGACACACGCGGCTCGCAGGTGGAGATCGTCCAGAACATCGGCCGGGCGCTCCGGCTCAACAAGGACGACACCACGAAGGTCGCCAGGATCATCGTGCCGGTCTTCCTCGAGCCCGGGGAAGACCCGACCGACATGGTGGCCTCCGCGAGCTACCGCCCCCTGGTAGCCGTCCTCCAGGGCCTCCGCAGTCACGACGAGCGCCTGGTCGAGCAGCTCGCCTCCCGCGCCCTCACCAGCGGCAAGCGCAAGACCCACCTGCGCCGCGACGAGGACGGGCAGATCGTCGGCGCCGGCAGCGAGGGCGAGGACCAGGAGGACGGCGCCGACGCGGCGGCCGAGTCGGCGCTGCTCCACTTCTCCTCGCCCCGGGACGCGGCCACGATCGCCGCGTTCCTGCGCACCCGGGTCTACCGCCCCGAGTCCCTGGTGTGGCTGGAGGGCTACCAGGCCCTCATCCGCTGGCGAGCCGAGAACGAGATCACCGGCGTCCACCCCGTCCCGTACGACGTCGAGGTCGAGGTCGGCGTCACGAAGACGTTCCCCCTCGGACGGTGGGTGCACCAGCAGCGCAAGGCCCTGCGGACCGGGGAACTCGAGGACCGGCGCAAGACCCTCCTGGACGCGCCGGAAGCCGGGATGATGTGGGAACCCGGCGAAGAAGCCTGGGAGGCCAAGCTCGCCGCGCTCCACTCCTACCGGCGGGCCACCGGGCACCTCGCGCCCCGACAGGACGCCATGTGGGGCGAAGACGACGCCATGGTGCCCATCGGACAGCACATGGCCAACCTCCGCCGCACAGGCACCAAGAACGGCCTGGGCAAGGACCCCGACCGGGCAGCGGAACGCGCGGCGCAGCTGACCGCGATCGACAAGGACTGGAACTGCCCCTGGCCCCTGGACTGGCAGCGCCACTACCGAATCCTGGCGGACCTGGTCGACGCCGACGGCGTCCTGCCCCACATCGCGCCGGGCGTCGTCTTCGACGGCGACGACGTCGGCCGGTGGCTCCAGCAGCAAAAGCAGCCGGCCAATTGGGCGCGACTGCTGCCCGAGCAGCAGGAGCGACTGACCGCACTGGGCGTGCAGCCCGACCAGAAGCCGTCTCCCGCCCCTTCGGCCAGTCGCGGTGGGAAGGGGCTGAGCAAGGCGCAGCAGGCCTTCCAGCGGGGCCTGGCAGCCCTCACGCAGTACGTCGCGCGGGAAGGCGCCCACCGGCCCGTCCCGAGGGCTCACGGGGAGGAGATCTCGGTCGAGGGCGAGGCGGAGCCGATCGTCGTGAAGCTCGGTGTGTGGGTCTCCAACACCAAGAGTCGGCGCGACAAGCTCACCGCCGACCAGCTCGACTCGCTGCGCGAGATCGGCATGAAGTGGGCCTGATGCTCTATGCACGGAGCCGTCCAGTACCGATTCTGGCCCCCGTTCGAGAACGCCAGACTGATCATCTGCCCTAGAGTTCCGAGGGTATGAACGTGCTTGCACGTGTGGCCTGGGCATGGACAAGGAGTGAGCGATTGAGCAGGGGGGCTTCCTCTATCGGCACCGGTGGTGGCGGCACCATCTATGAGTATCGAGTCGCGGCTCTGGATCTAGTCTCCCTGCTGTGCGGCGTGGCTGTGCCCGGCCTAGAAGTGGCGCCGAATGAGCTCCGCCTTCAGCAAGGCAGCGAGTTTCCTCTAGATGACATCGTCGCTCTTAGTCGCCAAAGTTCCTTCCAGTTGGTAGTGGAACGACAGGTAAAACGTACTTTGGAAATTGCTCCTAGCAGTGAGCCGTGGCGAAAGACGATGCGACAGTGCTTGCAGAGTCTTGAGTCCTTCGGAGATGAGATCGATTCTGGTCGGCACCGGCTTGGCATAACTGCATCCGGCCCCCACAAAGGTCTGGAGCTGCTGCAGAGTCTGGCTGCGTACGCAGCCGCACAGAACAGCTTGGACGGCCTATTGCGCCAACTTCCGAACGTGGGTCAAGATCACCATCGCTTGTGGAAGTACCTCGTGGACACGATTAGCGATCTTCTCCCCGAAGGCGGCGTTGTAACCCCTGGAAGGGAGTCGGCGGAGCTGAGCGCCTTTCGGATCGCACGATGCCTGGTCGTGGAAATCGAGCCCGCCGAGCAGATGAGTCCGCGATATCCGTACCTCTGCTCCCTGCTAGAAGATCGGGTACTGCAGACGGGGGCCAAGCACGATTCTGCTGCGGTGTATCGGATGGTAGAGGAGCTGGCGCAGGAATGGGGGCCGAGGGCCGGTGCTGTGGACGCCGCCATGCTGCGGGGTCGATTGCAGGCTCGGGGTGTCGCGCTGCGCGGCGATCCGTCGTCCCGAGGTCGGGTTGCTTCTCACCGGGTACGTGCGGTGAAGAATTTGGAGCCGTCCGATGCCTTGCGCTTGGAGGTTCACCCCTCTTTCGATGCGGAGATCCACTCTGGCGCTCTTACTCTTCCTACCTACATCGATCGTCCAGCCAGCTTGGATGACGAACTACGACGCCAGGTGGCTGGAGCGGCTAACGGCAGCCGGATGGTGATGGTCGTTGGTGGCTCGTCAACGGGCAAGACCCGGTCCTGCTGGGAAGCGGTTCGGGCCGAACTCCCAGACTGGCGTATTGTGCATCCGCTGACCCCTGAAAGGCCTGCGGCTCTGATGTCTGCCTTGCAGGAAGGGGCCCTAGAGCCACGAACTGTGCTTTGGCTGAATGAAGCGAATCTCTACCTATTGGTCAAAGACTACGCGGCACAGGCGTCGGCCAGCTTGCAAGCCCTGTTGACAGACCCTCAGCGTGGGCCCGTTCTTGTTCTGGGCACCATATGGCCGGACTTCTGGGACAAGCTGACGGAGCATACATTCGAAGGCTGCGACATGGAAACGGGGATGGGGGCGGTGCATCACCTTGCTGACCTGGCGGTAACGGTCAGGATGCCTACCACCTTCACCTCGCGGGACCTAGCGCGTTCCGCTTCGGTGATTGACTCCGATGCACGCCTACAACTGGCTCGCAGCCGTGCCGTCAGTGGTCGCATCACTCAGTTTCTGGCCGGAGCTCCGATTCTCTGGAGTCGTTACGAGCAGTCCACCGGTGCTGCCCGGGCCATTCTTCACGCTGCCATGGACGCACGCCGCTGCGGACACGGTCCGCTTCTCTCCGAGGACTTCCTCCGCGTAGCCGCCGAGGGCTACATCGACGATGCCACGTGGCATGCCTTGGATGAGGACTGGTTCGATGTCCACCTGGCCAAGCTGCTCAAGCCGATCCGCCAACTGCCAGGACCGTTGTCCCGGTTCCGGCCTCGTCCCGATGAGCAGAATCCCGTAAGTCGCCTGTACCAGCTGGCCGACTACCTCCACGAGAGAAGCCGGGCGACGCGCGAGAAGGAAGACCCTGCCCCCTCCCTGTGGGCAGCGGCGTCGGCACACTCTCATACGGACACTGACGTGCGAGAACTTGCCCAAGCGGCCCGACGTATGGGAGCCGTGAGTTGTGAGCTGCTCTATCTGAAGTCAGCGGCGCGCGGAGACGTAGATGTGCTGCAATGGTTTATCCGTCGCCTGATGAAACTCAGCCGGTTCGAGCGGGCAGAGGAGCTCATCGAGAAGTATTGCCTCGACGGCCTGCTCCTGGGTGAGCTTTCCGCAGCTATGGGACTCGCCGGGCGCTTCAAAGACGCCGAGCGCCTGGCCCGTAGGGCATACGGTGTCAGCCGCGATCGCAACGGCGCTCGCAATCTGGCCCACAAATTGTTGGCGCTCGGGATGCATCGCCCGGCCGAACGGATCTACTCATGGCTTGTTGAGACCGGAGATCCAGTGGCTGCGCGGTGGCTCACCAAGCACCATGAGGCCCGAGGCGAAGGGGCCACCGCCGAACGCCTTGCGCGGACAGCCCTCGCTCAATACGGAGATCCGTCCGCCGCCCTCCTGCTGGCTCAGCTTCGGGTCACTGCCGGGGAACTCGACGATGCGGACCGGCTGTGCCGCATCGCCGCTAGTCACGGCCATGCCGACGTCCTTGTCGCATCTGCACGCGAGCGATTGAACCATCGCGACTTCGCCACCGCCCTGTGCCTCTACCGCGCGGCCGCCACCGAAAACCATCCGAAGGCTCTGGAATGGATGTCGTGGCGCTGCGAGGGGCAGGGTCATCACCAGAGCGCCGAGGACCTCGCGCACGCTGCCGCGGCAGCTGGCAACAGCCACGCTTTGCACGGCCTCGCCCACCTACGATTCTTCCATGGCCGTCGTCACGACGCTGAGCGCTTGAACCGAGCCGCCGCACAGGTGGGATCGGAATTGGCCCGGCAATGGCTCATCCGCAGCGGCATATCCACGTCGTAGCCGGACGGCGCTGCACCATTGACCAGGCTGCATGATGGGGACCGCTCGACTTGCCGCTGCTGCCAAAGCCCCGACCCTTCCTCATCCACCGCAGGGTGCGATCTCTCGATTCGTGTCAGTGCCACTGCACGAAACCCGCCTCGTGACAGTGGATCGCCCCAATCTCTCGCATCCAGGACAGTGGGCCCCACCCCGAAAAACAGCGCTGCCCTGCGCCAACACACAAACCCTCGCTGTCTCTCACTCCACTGGAACGAAGGCGAGAGATCGCAGTCAGCGGAGTGGAGGCTCCGGGGTGTCGTGACCCCAGGAGCCTTCGCCTTGTTCTCCGCCGTCGCTCAGGGTGCTTCAACGAAGGGGAGGCCGACAGCGGCGAGCTTCGTCTGAAGGTTGATGTCGTTGCTGGCAACGTAAACGGCGGAGCCTGGGTGCCTGGATTGCAACAGCAGGGTGGAAGCCACCAGGCGGTCGTCCGGCACATCAAGGTCGAGCCAGTTCGGCAGGCCGTCGCCCTTGGGCTCAATGTGCTCGAACATGGCGTGGACGTCTCCAGCAACACGGACCCCGAGGCGCATGTCGCCGTTGGTGCGCATCCCTTTCAGGCGGCGGTCTGCTTTCTTAGCGGCCTCCCGGAGCTCAGGGTTGCGGCCGGCGCGCTTGGTGTCGTCCAGTTCTCGGAGGACGACGGGCATCACGTGGACCATGTACCGCTTTCCCAGCAGCGACATGAAGGCCGTGACGTCGGGATCATCTAGCAGCACGTTGGTGTCCACGACCAGCCGTACCGCCCAAGGGTCAGCAGGCAGGAGGTCGCCGAGCTCTTGGAGCGTGGCCATCGCCTCCCGCACACGCTCGGTGGCCCTCTCGATGGTCGAGGGGATGCCCCTATCACGCGCGCGTTCCAGCCAGCGCAGCAACAGCCCGAGGTTGTCATCCAGGCGCCTCGTCACCTCTGGCGTCGGGTGGGGGAACAGGAGCCGGAGCAGCGGCTCCCACTGCCGTAGGCGCCCCAGCAGCTCCATCCGGCGGGCTTCGAGTTCAGGGCTGCTGGGAACCCAGCCCCATTGCGCGGCCCCGATGAACATGACGTGGCTGCTGCCGCGGTTGGGGTCGATGTTGCGAATCCGGGAATCGGCGAGGATGCGTACGTAGTCCTCGCCGATCGACTCCAGGTCTGACCGCAAACGGGCCAGATACGTGGGCGGAGTGGGTTGCATGGGGGCCATCTGCCGATGATGCCGTCCTCCACCGACAGCGGTCTGCCTGATGACGCGATTGCCCCTCTGAACCGGGGAAGAGGACACCGCACAGGATCCACTACAACGGTCCCTCGATCGTCTCGCCCCATCGACCGGCGAACTCCTCCAGGATCCGGCGCTGCTGTTCCTCCCGGGCGATCTGCCGCGCGAGGACGTCGCGGTCGATGCACGGGGCGACGGAGGCCAGGACCAGGCGCTGGAGTTCCTCCGGCTCCAGCGCCTCCACCCCCAAACTGGACGCTCGATGTCGAAGCCATAGCGGCGGGCGAAGGCCGACCACCGACCAGGGCGCGCGCCCCTCTGCGTCCACTGCGAACCCGGTACCAGTTGGAGGGGCAGAACCGACGCAGGCGGCCCGCCCGGGGTCAAAGTGAGCATCGTGCGCGGCCCGGAGAGGCAGAGCCCGAGCTGGGGCCCAGCGGTGGACACCGGGCGTGCATGGGGCCCGCAGTAGGTGGTGCCGCGTAGGTGGGCCGGGGGCCGGTTGGAGGGAGACGAGGCCGGTAGGTGTCTGGACCGCCCGGGCGGGGACTGCTTCGCTGGGGGTGGTGTGCAATTTCCCGCAAACAGCGTGATGCAGGAGGCGGTCATGGCCTTACGGTTTTGGGGCAAGGACCCTGACAGCGACACCGGGCAGTGCCCGTCAGTGTGGGTCGACCAGAGCACCGGAGACGTCCTCGTGCAGGGCTGGAAGGCTACGGGGAGGGAGAGGGCCGAGTGCCTGGAGAGCGGGGACATCCCCGACAGCGAGGCGGTCGTACGCATCCCGGCCGCGATGACCGAGATCCTGAGGAAGGCGTGTGATGACGCAGACCGACGTCGTGCCGGGCTTTGACGACCTCCTCGACGGCGCCGGCGTATCCGCTGTCCATCTTGAGATGAGGGACGACTACGGGGTGCCCGCCGAGTCCCCGGGGTTCGCGAAGTGGTTGGAGACCGGGGAACGGGAGGTGGATCCGGCGTCG
The DNA here is from genome assembly GCF_042893755.1 of Streptomyces sp. NPDC001568. Taxonomy (NCBI): domain Bacteria; kingdom Bacillati; phylum Actinomycetota; class Actinomycetes; order Kitasatosporales; family Streptomycetaceae; genus Streptomyces; species Streptomyces sp. NPDC001568. The sequence continues at coordinate 10,524 of NZ_JBIAVF010000042.1, forward strand.
GAATACTGGCGGTTCTGGGTCGAGCTGGTGCGCCGTACCGTCGCCAGGGGCGTGGTCGTGCGGCGGGCCCGGATCGTCTCCGAGCCGCTGTCGGACTACGCCCGCTACGGGCTGGCCGGAGCGGAAGTCAACGTTCTGGCGGGCGAGGAGATCCGGTACCTGCCGCGGCGCCGCGCCTCCGACATCGCGCTGCCCGGAAACGACTTCTGGCTCATCGACGGCCGCCTCGTCCGCTGGAACCACTTCTCCGGCAACGGCGCCCCGGCGGGCGGGGAGATGTGCGACGACCCCACCACGGCCGCGCTGTGCGCGTCCGCGTTCGGCGCGGTGTGGGATCGGGCCGTGCCGCTGGCCGACTACAAGTCCTGACCTGACGGCCCGCCCGGTGTCCTCGCCCCTGTCCAGTGCTCAGGAAGCACGTGCCGCGCTCGCCCTGCGGCTGCGACACCTGCGCCTGGACGCGGGCCTGGCCGGCGGGGAGCTCTCCGCCCAATGTGGTTGGGACGGTGCGAAGACCTCGCGGATCGAGCACAGCAGGGCCGCGCCGTCCGATGCCGACATCCGCGCCTGGTGCGCGGCGTGCGGGGCCGAGGACCAGGAGGCGGACCTCATCGCCGCCGCGCGGAGCGCGAACTCCATGTACGTGGAGTGGAAACGCCTCAACCGGGCCGGATTGACCCGCCTGCAGAACGAGATCGTGCCGCTGATCGACCGCACCCGGGCCTTCCGCGTCTACTGCTCGCATGTCGTACCCGGCCTTCTCCAGACCCACGGGTACGCCGCTGCCGTCATCGCCGCCTACGGCGCCTTCCACGCCGCCCCCGACACCGACGCCGACTCCGCCGCACGCGCCCGCCTGGCCCGCTCCCGCGTCCTGACCCAACGCGGCCGCACCTTCGCGTTCCTCCTGGAGGAGTCCGTGCTGCTGCCCGGGGTCGCGGACAAGGAGACCACCGCCGCCCAGCTCGACCGCCTGCTGGAGGTGTTCGCGCTGCCGCAGGTGTCGTTGGGCATCGTCCCGGCCGGAGCAGCCCGGCCGCTGTGGTCCATGGAGTCCTTCACCCTCTACGACACCGCCCAGGTCGGCATCGAGCTGCTGTCGGCCCGCGTGAGCATCACCGCGCCCGGCGAGATCGCCGTGTACGAGCGGGCCTTCGCGCAGTTGTCCGCCGTGGCCCTCCACGGCCGGGCGGCCCGCACCCGGATCGAACACATCCGTACGGCACAGGGTTAGTCGTCCGCAAAAACCTGCAAAACCGTTGAGGTCCCCGGTCAGGACTCCTAGCGTCGTTGAGGCCGGGACAACCGGCTCCGCAGCCCTGGGAGGCCCTGATGTGCGCACCCCCACACACGCCCGCCCACACCCTTAAGGCGTGCGAGCAGCCCGCCTATGGTGTCCCCTCCTCGTCCTTGCTGGAGCGTGCCGACGCGGGCCTGGAGCGGTTCCTCGCCCAGTACCCGGAGTTCGACGTCCCCCCGCCCGACCACGCGGGCACGGCATGAGCTCGCTGCCCACCCTGCAGACCCACGCGCCCTTGAACGTCGGGGCCAACGTCACCGGCACACCCACGTGGAGCGCCAGGACCGCGGGCGGGAGCTGCCGGCCGAGTTCACCGGGGTCATCGCCCAGATCGGCTCCGGCTGGGACGATGTCGACGCGGACACGGCCTATGTGTGGGTGCGGCTGAAGTCCGGCCGGGAGGTCAAGGCACTGATACGGGACGTCGAGCACACAAGATGAACCCTCACACCGCGGCTGGAGCAGCATCCAACACCCGGGTGCCGCTCGTGGCAGAACCCGGACGGCGGGACACCACGGGCGCCGTCCGGATCCTGCGTGCGGGACGCGCGCAATCACCGGCTTCCACCCGCACCGTCCCACGCCGCCCCACCGTCGAGCCGGACGTGGCGGACGGATGACAACCAAGGACCTGCGATCCCTGGGGCCCTGGTGTTCGGACCCGGCACCCCTGCCGTCAACAGCCTGCGGGCACCACGTGACGCTCAGGCGGATGCCGAGGCGGGCCCGTCGCTCGTCCGCGATGACCCTGCGGCGCGCGCTCACGGGCCGGTGCCCGCGTCGGTGCGGGCTCGTGGGAAGTCGAGGGTGGGGTTGGGGGTCATGATGCGGCGCAGGATGGCTTCGACCTCGTCGCGGGTGGGTGGCCGGCTGTTTGCCAGGCCGCGCAGAGTGATGCCGTTGGTCGCGGCGGCTACGGCGGCAGCGGCGGTGACGGGGTCGGTGTAGCGGGAGCAGGCCCGGATGTTGAGTTCGGTGTAGCGGTCGGCGACGGAACTTCGTCATTCAGCAGCGGGTCGGTATCAGGAGCGTGCCGGCGACGCGCCGGCGTACGGCGCGTGCAGCGGGCGGCGGCTGGCCTGGCCGGCGGTGTCACGGGGTCGGGAGCCAGCACGGGCCCGCTCCCCCGCGCCGCCCATTGCAGCCCTCACCAGTGGGCGCGGTCGTCCCAGGGCCGGAAGTCCGCGAACTCGACAGGGTCGTCGTCCTCGTCCAGGGCGGCGAGCCCATGCGTGACCAGCGTGCCGCGTTGCCAGTCGAGGAGGGTGTCGATCAGGCCGCCCTGGAGTGGCGGTCCCTGGTTCGCGTGGCGGGGCCAGACGATCAGCGGCCATGTGTCGGGGTCTCCGCCCTCGGTGAGCCAGCCGAGGTAGTCGCCGTCGATGGAGTTGGCAAAGGGCAGGAAGCCGCCGGGCTCGGGCCAGATGGCCAGGGGGTACCGGCCCGCGTTGCCGTCCTTGAGCTGCCGGTAGGCGTCCGCCACGTCCTCGACGTGCGTGAGGAAGCGTCGCTCGCCGGCCCGGAGCGGAGTGTGCAAACGCAGCCACCCACTCCAGACGCCGGCGCCGTACACGTCCATCAGCCGCACGTACTCCCCGGGCAGCCGTGTGCCCAGCTCGGCGAACAGCCCCGCCCAGGAGCCGTTGCCCAGGTACGGCCGCTCCGGTGGCGGCGACAGCAGCCGCAGTGCGTTGAGCCCGGTCCCCGTCTCCAGCGCGATGAGGTGCTCGGCCTCGGTGAGCCGAGGGGTGACAGGCGTGGGCGGGGTCCACGTCTCGGCATCGGGAAGGAAGGCGGTCCGCGCGACCGTGCCCGGCAGCGGGCCCAACAGCGGGCCGGGAGGCGAAGGGAGCTCCCAGGCGTCGCGGACGGTGTACCGCAGATAGTCGGTGAGCGTCAGGTCGTACCGGTGCCACCGGAGCAGGCCACTGCCAGGCACCGCCCCCGAGTGCCGTACCACCACGGTCCACTTGTCGGGGTCGACGGAGGCTGCGGTGTCCCAGAACAATACGTCGCCGCCCCGCGTGCAGCCCCAGGCCAACAGGCCGCCGGGCTCGGGGTGCAACAGGGGCCGCTCGGCCTCGGGCAGCGCCCGCGCCTCGATCCGCGCCTGCCGGTGCGTCGCGCGCAGCCACTCGCCGTAGTCGAAGCGGTCCCTCTGGACGCACGGCACGTGGACCCACACGTACTCACCGAAGTCCAGCGGCCCGTACCGGTCGGCAAGCTGCCTGTAGTCGGTAGGCAGCCGCATTCCGAGCCAGTCCTCGACGGCCGCCCAGTCGATGGGTACGGAGGAGGGCGGGCGCCCGGTGGAAGGGATGGCAAACGTGCTTATGTCCGATGTCAATTGACGCCCCTCCACGTGCCATGTATTCGGCAGATTGTTCCGTCTCCACGGACCAGGAGGAAATCGGCGGCGGCAGGCACGACCTTTTCGCAAGGCCGCCCGGGCCCCGGCCCTCCCGATGAGCGGCTACGGTCGGGACGCTCAGGGCGCGGTGGGAACCGCCACGTCGAGGCCGCGGGCAGCGACGAGCTGTGCACTACCGTCGGCGGGCCGGTAGGGCAGCCCCCACACCAGGCGGCCGTCCGAAGCGGTCGGGCGCCCGGCGGCGGGAGCCGACCAGCCGGCAACCGTGACCATCACGGCCCCGGTGCGTGAAACCGTGCGGCTGGTGTCCCCCACCCCGCATCCCCCGCACGGCCTCCCGGCGGCGGGGCCCTGCCCGGACACCCACCGCCGGATCTCACACCCCCCCGGCGTCGCCCGGTCAGGCCCCGACGCTGCCCCGAATCTCTGCTTTCGGGCCGGTCACTTCTCTCGACCATCCCAATGTCTGCATAGCCGGGTCAACGATCCGTCGTCTCGGCAAGCTCGTGCAGGAAGTCCTCCAAGGCGCGGGTGAAGGCTTCCGGGGCCTCCATGGTCGTGTAGTGGGCGACGCCGTCGAGGGTGACGGTGCGGCCGTTCGGAACGGCGCGGATCAGGGCGTCGGCGGTCGCCACCGTGCCGGGGGCGTCGAGGGCACCGTTGATGGCGAGGACCGGGAGGGCGAGCTCGTTCTTCGCGCGCTCCGCCACATCGGCGACCGCGACGGTGAGGTCCTGTTCGTCGGGAGTGTGCTTCATGAGCGTGCGCAGCGCCATCTCCTTTACTTGGCGCACGGTTTCGGGGTTGACGTCGTCGAGGGTGCGGTGGGGGCCGGGGACCCATTGGGCGAAGGCGTCGAGCCAGCCGGGGATGTCTCCGCTCGCGAGGGCGGCGGACTGGGCCTGGCCGACCGCGGTGGACCAGGGGTCCGTGAGGTCGGGTTCGCCGATGCCGCGGCCGCTGACAACCAGGGCGCGGACCAGTTCGGGGTGCTCCAGCGCGGTGTCGATGGCGGTCAGGGCGCCCATCGAGATGCCTACCAGGACCACCGGTTCGGCAAGGTCGAGGTGGCGCAGGAGGGCAGCGAGGTCGTCGGTCTGGCGGAACGGCTCGGTTGCGTTGGCGGAGTAGCCGTGGCCGCGGGCGTCCGGGGCGATGACCCGGTGGTGCCGGGACAGTTCGGGGATCAGGTTGTCGAACTGGGTGTGGTCGGTGAAGCCGGTGTGGAGCAGCACCAGGGGGTGGGCGTCGCGGGGGCCTGCGTCGCGGTAGGCGAGCGGGCCGTCCGCGGACTCGAAGGTCTCGACGGTTTCGGGGTCGTCGGAGAGTCGTGTGCGGGGTGCGGTCGCGTTCTCGGTCATGACAACCAAGGTGTCATGTTTTTGGGATCATGACAACCAAGGTGTCATGATGATGGTGTGAACGAGACCCCGGCAGGCCGACCGCTTTCCCCCGACGAACTGCCCGAGCGGCTGATGGAGGTGTTC
>NZ_JBIAVF010000043.1:0-14785 GCF_042893755.1 Streptomyces sp. NPDC001568
CTGTCGCGCAGGGCCTCGCCCGCGCTGACGATCGCGAATTGCGCGGCCCGGTCCAGGCGCAGGGCCTCCTCGGTGGTGAAGCCGTGTTCCAAGGGATCGAAGTCGGCTTCCGCGGCGATCCGGGAACGGAACGGTGAAGCGTCGAAGAGAGTGATCGCGCGGGTCGCGGTCCTGCCCGAGGTCAGCAGCGACCAGTACTCCTTGGTCCCCACCCCACCGGGCGCGACCACGCCGATACCGGTGATCACAACGCGTCGGCTCATTGGATGTCCCTCACAGGTAGTCCTTCCGCTGTGCGGACGCGACAACGCTCACCACGCGTGCCCCCGCAACCTCCAGACCACCGAGCCTGAGAAACCCCACTCGACATCAAGTCGAGTCGTGCTGGTGACCCGGCCGGAAAGGGCCGGTCGGGCCGGCGCCGGCCAGCTCCGCCCCGGCCGGTGTCGAGTCCTTCTCGAGTCGCGCACCACCCGTCTGCGGCAACGTGGAATGCCCCACGCCGTTTGGCCGCCGACCGGCTCCCGTGACGCGGCACCCTCCCTCGGAAAGGCCCGGATGACCAGCGAAGCCACCAGCCCGTCGGCCACCGCCGGAGACTACGTCTCCGCCGAGCTGTACACGCGGATCCAGCAGTTCTACGCCGATCAGATGGGCCTCATGGACCACGGTCACGCCGAGGAGTGGGCCGCGACGTTCACCGAGGACGCGGTGTTCCTGGGCTCGACGCCCGGTCGGGCCGCTCTCGCGGAATCGGCGCGGGCCCACGCGCAGAGGCTGGTCGACGAGAAGGCCGACTTCCGCCACTGGATCGGCATGCTCGACGTCCGTCCCCAGTCCGACGGCAGCCTGCGCACGCGCGCGTACGCGCTCACCGCGCGCACCGTGCGCGACGAGGCGCTGCAACTGACGGCCAGCGTCGTGTGCCGTGACCACCTCGTGCAGCAGGACGGCCGTTGGCTGGTGAGCCACCGGACCCTGCGGCGCGACGGGGCCGCTTGACGTTCCGTCACGCCACCGCTTGACCTCAACAGGGCTTGAGGTCCTACGTTCTCCCGTGAGGCCCCTCAGGGGAGGGGTCGTCAGCTCGCTCGGCTCCGCGGCCCCGGCTTCGCACCCAGCACCCGTACCCATGTGAAAGAGGTACCGTCATGTCCGCAACACCGCTCAAGGTCGGCGTCATCATCGGCAGCGTCCGTACGGGGCGCTTCGCCGACAAGGTCTCCAAGTGGTTCGTCGCCGAGGCCGCCCGGCGCGATGACCTGGAGATCCACGTCATCGACCTGTCGGAGCCCGCGCTCGTCGAGGAGCTGAAGCTCAACCTGGACCCGCTGGGCACCCCCGGCGAGGCTCCCAACCTGGCCGCGCGGATCGACGGGCTCGACGCGTACGTCGTCATCACGCCCGAGTACAACCACGGTTACCCGGCCTCGCTGAAGCTGGCCATCGACTACGTGTACAACGAATGGCGTGCCAAGCCGGTCGGCTTCGTCTCCTACGGCGGCGTCGCCGGCGGCCTGCGGTCCGTCGAGCAGCTGCGCCAGGTCTTCGCCGAGCTGCACGCCGTCACCGTGCGCGACACCGTCAGCTTCCACAACCCCTGGGAGCGCTTCGACGACGAGGGCCGGCTGCTCGACGACGACGGCGGCAGCTCGAAGGCCGTCACCGTCCTCCTCGACCAGCTCGCCTGGTGGGGCGTCACCCTCCGCGAGGGACGCACGGCACGCCCCTACAGCGCCTGACGCACACGGGTCACGTGGCCGCCCGGGATTCCTGAAGGGCGAGCCACTCGCAGTACGGCCGGGGCGCCGCGGACGTGAATCGTCCGCGGCGCCCCGTTCTCCGTTCCCCGGTGCCTCCGTACGCCCGGCGGTGTGCCCGGACGGACGGGGACACCCCCTCAGACGGCGGCCGGCAGAGCCCCCCACCCCTCGAGCCGGGCACCGGCGAAGGACCCGGCGCGTTCCCGCGGACCGGCGTCACGCAGTGCCTCCGCGACCTCCATGACGTAGCGCCCGTAGCCGGACTTGCCGAGGCGCGAGCCGAGGCGGTGGCACTGCGCCGCATCGATGAAGCCCATGCACAGGGCGACTTCCTCCAGGCAGGCGATGCGCAGGCCCTGGCGCTGCTCCAGCGTCTGGATGTACTGGCTCGCGTCGAGCAGGGAGTCGTGCGTGCCGGTGTCGAGCCAGGTGAACCCGCGTCCCAGGTCGACGAGTTCGGCCTTGCCCCGGGCCAGGTACTCCAGGTTGACGTCGGTGATCTCGAGCTCGCCGCGGGGCGATGGCCGCAGGCCGCGGGCGATGGACACCACGTCGTTGTCGTAGAAGTACAGGCCGGTGATCGCCCGGTTCGAACGGGGCTTGAGCGGCTTCTCCTCGAGGGAGACCAGTCGGCCGTTCTCGTCCGCCTCGCCCACTCCGTACCGTTCCGGGTCCCGGACGGGATAGCCGAAGAGCAGCGCGCCCTCGGTGTGCGGCATGTGCTTCTGGAGCAGCTGGGAGAAGCCGGGCCCGTGGAAGATGTTGTCGCCGAGAACCAGGGCGACGGAGTCGTCGCCGATGTGGTCGGCACCGATGGTGAAGGCCTCGGCGAGCCCGCGCGGCTGGTCCTGCTCGGCGTAGGTCAGGGTGAGACCGAGCTCGCTTCCGTCGCCGAGGACCGCACGGAACTGCGGCAGGTCCCGCGGCGACGAGATGATCAGGACCTCCCGGATGCCGGCCAGCATGAGCACCGACAGCGGGTAGTAAATCATCGGCTTGTCGTAGACCGGCAGCAACTGCTTGGAGACCCCCAGGGTGATGGGGTACAGCCGGGTGCCGCTGCCTCCGGCCAGAATGATTCCCTTCACGGATCGTCACCTCGTGTAGTCGTCGGCCCATGGCCGTCACAAGCCCATGGCCGTTCCAGCCTGCGGGTGCCCGATCGAGCGTGAATCGAGCTGCGTCCGGGCCGGGGTCCCCCGCGCCCGCCGTCCAGCGGTGTTCCAGCGGCTCTGGACGAGGCAGCCCCAGGGTGGTCGTGTTGCCACCCGCATTGCGGCACCGCCACGAACGAGCGAGGAAAGTGGTTCTGATGCCAAGCTTGCCGACGCCAGGCTCGGACCTGCGCGACAGGGCGGAGAAGTTGGCCGCCCTGTCGGCCCAGTACGCCGATCGGGCCGACAAGGACCGGGCGCTGTCGCGCACCGTGACCGAGGAGATCGTCGACGCCGGGTTCGCGCGGCACTTCGTTCCCACCCGTTGGGGCGGTGACGCCGGGCACGCCTCGGACCTGCTGGACGCCGTGTCCACGGTCGCCCGGGGCTGCACCTCCGCCGCCTGGTCCGCGTCGGTGATCGCCGGTGCGGGCCGGATGGGTGCCTTCCTTCCCGAGGCAGGCCAGGAGGAGCTCTGGGGTGCGGGCGCGGACACCACCGTGGTCGGCGCCCTGATGCCGAGGGGCAGTGCCACCGAGGTCACCGGTGGTTGGCGGGTGACCGGCGAGTGGGCGTTCACCAGCGCGGTCGGGTTCTCCGACTGGGCGCTGGTCTGCGCGCTGGTGCCGCAGGGCGATCAGCGGGTTCCGTGGTTCTTCGCGCTGCCCCGCGGGGACTACCAGATCGCCGACACCTGGACCTCGATCGGCATGCGGGGCACCGGCAGCAACACCCTGCTCGCCGACAACGTCTTCGTTCCCGCCCACCGCGGCTTCGCCCGGCAGGACATGATCGAGGGGCGCGCCGTCGGCTCCGACGCCCGCTGTCACACCGTTCCCCTCCGCCTGATCAGTGGGCTCCTCTTCGGCGCCCCCGCGCTCGGCGCGGCTCGGGCCGCACTGCGCGTACGGGCGGAAGCGTCCCCCTCGGGCCCGTCCGACGAGGGTCTCGGGGCCGCTACGTCGCTCGCCCGCGCGGCCATCGCCGTGGACGCCGCCCGGCTGCTGCTGGAGCGTGCCGCGCGGGTGGCGGACGCCCCCACCGCGACTGCGCTCGAACTGGTGCGCACGCCGGCTGACTGCTCGTACGCGGTGCAGCAGTTGGTCGACGTGGTCGAGCGGCTGCTGCGTGACGGGGGCAGCTCGGCCCAGCTGGAGGGACACCCGCTGCAGCGGGTGTGGCGCGACATCCACAGTCTCGCGAGCCATGTGGCGCTCCGTTTCGATCCGGCCGGCGGCGCGTACGGAGCGCGGCTGCTGGACCCCCTCGGCGGACTCGGCACTCCGTGAACACCGTCGTACCGAAGCCGGCATGCCGGCGCACTCAGGAAAGGCAGCTCGCATGAGCGACTCCACGCCAAGCACGCCCCGTACCGAGGCGGACCCCTTCGTCCCCGCCGAGCTCTACTCGCAGGTGCAGCAGTTCTACGCCCGCCAGATGGGTCTCCTCGACGACGGCCGCCCCGACGACTGGGCCGAGACGTTCACCGAGGACGCCGTCTTCCGGGAGGCGAGCCGGCTGAACGAGCCGCTGCGGGGCCGGGTGGCCATTCGGGACTCCTCACGGGCGCGCAAGCAGCGGCTCGACGACGACAAGATCGACTTCCGCCACTGGCTGGGCATGATCGACGTGCGCCCCCAGACCGACGGTTCGCTGCACACGCGCAGCTACGCGCTGGCCATGCGCGTTCCGCGCGGTGGCGCGTTGGACATCTTCGCCAGCGTGGTCTGCCACGACCACCTGGTCCGGGTCGACGGCACCTGGAAGGTGGCCGACCGCGACCTCCACCACGACGGCTCCGGCCGCGACTGACGAGGCTGAGGAGCTTTCATGAAATTCGGGATCGTTTTCTTCCCCACCGTCGGTCCTTCCGACAAGCCCGCCCAGCAGTACTTCGACGAGGCGCTGCGGCTCGTCGACCTCGCCGAGGAGCTGGGCTTCGACCACGTCAAGATGGTCGAGCACTACTTCTTCGCGTACGGCGGCTACAGCCCCGACCCGGTGACCTTCCTCGCCGCGGCCGCCGGCCGCACCCGGCGGGTGCGGCTGGGGACCAGCGCGACCATCCCCGCGTTCCAGCACCCGGTGAAGCTGGCGGGCAAGCTGGCCATGTTGGACAACATCTCCAACGGGCGGGTGGACGCCGCGTTCGGCCGGGCCTTCCTGCCGGACGAGTTCAAGGCCTTCGGCATCTCCATCGACGAGTCGAAGGACCGTTTCGTCGAAGGCATCGACGCCATCAAGCGGCTGTGGAGCGAGGAAGACGTCGTCTTCGACGGGCAGTTCCACCAGTTCGGTCCGGTCACGCTGCTTCCGAGGCCGCTCCAGGAACCGCACCCGCCGGTGTTCGTGACCACGGCGCGCAGTGCCGAGTCCTGTGCGGAGGCCGGCCGGGCCGGGCACAACCTCCAGACGGTGCCGAACGTGATGTCGACCGAGGAGCTCCAGAACCGGCTGGAGGTCTACCGGTCCGAGTGGGCGGCCGCGGGCCACACGCCGGGCACCGAGCAGATCCACTTCAGCTACCCGTGCGTCGTCACCGAGGACGGCGAGGAGGCCCGCGTCAAGGGCAGGCTCGACGACGACCGCAACTCGGCGGCGATCCGGGACGCCGTCGCGTCGTGGGGCACCACCCGCTCCGAGGCCTACCCGGGCTACGAGAAGCTCTTCGACGCCACCCGGACGTCGCACTTCGACCAGAAGATGGAGCAGCGCAAGTTGCTCATCGGGGCTCCCGATCAGGTCCGGGGCCAGCTGGAGCAGATCTCCGAGTGGTTCGGTGACGACATCACCATCAGCCTCGGGGTGCACTCGGGTCACCTGTCCTTCGAGGACGCGGCCACCACGATGCGGTTGATGGCCGAGCAGGTCATCCCGAAGCTGGGGGCGGGCGCGTGAGCGACAGGACGCAGCGCACCGTCACGGTGATCGGCGCGGGCACCATCGGACTGGGCTGGATCGCCCTGTTCCTGGGCCACGGCCTGAACGTGCGGGTCAACAGCCGGCGCGAGGACGCGCCGCGGATCGTCGCGGAGGGCCTGGAGCTGTTCGCGCCGTACCTGCCCGAGGGCAGTGCGGACCCGTCGACCTTCGCGGAACGGCTGACCTTCGAGCCCGACCTGGAGCGGGCCGTCGCGGACGCCGATGTCATCGTCGAGAACGCTCCGGAGAACCTGGAGCTGAAGCAGGAGCTGTACGAGCGGATCGGCAAGGCGGCTCCGGCCGACGCGCTGCTGCTGTCGTCCACCTCCACCCTGAACCCCGATGACATGGGCGCCAGGATGGCCGACTCCAGCAGGCTGGTCGTGGGCCACCCGTTCAATCCGCCGCACGTGGTTCCGCTCGTGGAGGTCGTCGCCGGCGAGCGCACGTCGCCCGAGGCCGTACGGGAGGCCGTCGAGTTCTTCGAGTCGGTCAGCCGCACCCCGGTGGTGCTGCACAAGCCGATCCTGGCCTTCGCCGCGAACCGGCTCCAGTCCGCGCTGCTGCGCGAGTCGGTGCACCTGGTGCGCGAGGGCGTCGTCACCCTGGAGGAGCTCGACCGCGTGGTCACGCACTCCATCGGCCTGCGTTGGGCGACCGTCGGTCCGTTCCTCGCCTTCCACCTGGGCGGCGGCCAGGGCGGCCTGCGCAAGTGGCTGGGCACGCTCGGCTCCAACCTGGAGCGCGGGTGGGAAGGGCTCGGTCGTCCGCCGATGGACGACGAGACGATCCGGTCGCTGATCGAGCAGGCCGAGGCGGCGTACGGCGCGAAGACGTACGAGGAGCACGTGCGCGAACGCGATGCGAAGCAGACGGCGATCCTGCGCTCGCTCGCCGAGGTGTCCGACCCGGCCTGAGCGGGGCGACGCCAACGGGAAAGGGAGTGTGGTGGGGGGGGGGGGGCCCCCCCCCCCCCCCCCCGCGGGGGGGGGGGCCCCCCCCGCGGGGGGGGGCGCCCCCCGGGGCGCCCCCCCGCGCGCGCGGGGGCCCCCGCCCCGGCCCGGGGGGGGGGGGGGGGGGGGGCCCCCCCCCCCCACACTCCCTCTTCCATGTGCTGTCCCCCGCGCGTCGGGCCGCGCCGACCAGGCGCTCGCCCGTCGCGCGGACCGTCCTCAGACGGTCGACCGCACCGCTACCTGTTCCCGGGCGGACGGGACGGGGCTCGGCCGGCGTGCCGGGTTCAGGAGCCCGATCTGCAGTTGCTTGAGCTCCAGCGAGGGTTCCAGTCCGAGTTCGTCGGCCAGCAGGCGTCGTACGTTCTGGTAGGCCTGGAGGGCTTCCGCACGTCGGCCCGCCGTACCGAGCGCCGCGATGAGCTGGCCGTGGAACCACTCGTTGAGCGGGTAGTCGTTGATGAGGCGGCGCAGCTCGGGGATGGATTCGCGGTGCCTGCCGAGTTGGTCCTCGGCCGCGATGCGGATCTCGAAGGCCCGGATGCGCAGCTCCTCGAGGTGCACGATGTGGCCGGTGAGGACGTCTCCGGCGGGGAAGTTCGACAGGGCCGGACCCCGCCACAGGTCGAGCGCGCGGCCGATCGTGTGGAGCGCCGCGGACGCGTCGCCGTCGCCCAGTTCGTCGCGGGCTCGGGCGACGAGCTGCTCGAACACGCAGATGTCTATCTCGGAGGCGTCGACCTGGATGGCGTAGCCGGGAGGGCTGGTGACGATCAAGGTGCGGCCGGGCGGCAGCAGGTTCTCGTTCGCGAACATGCGGCGTGCGTGGTAGACGTACGTCTGTAGCGTCGTGACCGCGCTGCGCGGAGGCTTCTCGCCCCACAGCTCCTGGATGAGCGCGTCGGCCGTGACGATTTCGTTGGGACGGGTGAGCAGCAGGGCGAGCGTCTGACAGACCTTCGGGGTCCCGGGCCGGTATGTATTGCCGTCATCGGTGACGATCTCGAATGGGCCCATGAGATTGAAACGCATGAAATAACTCCTCGTCAGCAAGACAGCTGCATTTCCGAACGGTCGTCGCCGGGCTGTGGAATGCAGAGGCGTCCGCCTGCATTAACAAGAGTCTGTTGTACGGCCAGTAGGCACGTCAACCAGCCACATGTCATGCTGCCGTCAATTTACGTCAGAACGCTGCGACCACTCCGCAGTTTTCTCTTCCCTACGTCAGAAACGGAAAAAGACGGCCGCCCCGCCGGATTTCTCCGACAGGACGGCCGTGAGGGAAGACCACCGTGTCACGAGTGGTCCACGATGAATCGTTTGACGGATGGGACGAGGCGGTCGAGTACTTCGCCGGCCTGCGCGGGTACGGTCATGCGGTGCGGCGGACCGGCCCGAACCGGCACGGACCGGGGCGCGCCTCGGATTTCCTGACGGGAACCCGGTGCGTCGATCTTACGACTCGGGGAAATGAATCGACGCGGGCCGAATCACCGCCGGCAGGGCGGGGGAGCAACCACATGACCAACGCCACGGGCAGGACGCATTATCGATCGGGCGACACATTCCCATCAGAATGTACGGAGCATCGACATTTCATTCCGGGGCGGCGGAGGAAATGTGAATACGGTGATGGACCGTCCGGGCCGATGGTTCAGACGGTGCTGTCGGTGAGCGCGTCCACGGCCGCGGCCATACCGGCGGTCGTGTTCGTCGCGTGGACGCGGGCGTCCGGCAGGATCTTGCGGACCAGGGCGCCCAGGACCTGGCCCGGTCCCACTTCCACGAACCGGTCCGCACCCGAGGCCGCGAGCGACTCGACGGCCCCGGTCCACCGGACCGGACTGGTCAGCTGCCCGCCCAGCGTGACGACCGCTTGTTCGGCGGTCGTCACCCAGCCCCCCGTCACACCGGAGACCAACGGGACCCGCGGGACCCGGAACTCCGTCGCGAGCAGTGTCTGGGTGAACTCGGCCTCGGCCTCGCGCAGCAGGCTGGAGTGGAACGGCCCACCCGTCCGCAACACCCGCGTACGCGCCCCCGCCACCCGAGCCGCAGCCGTGACGTGACCAACCGCCTCGGCCTGCCCCGACACCACCGTCTGCCGCGGCTCGTTCTCCCCCGCCACCTCCACGACCCCACCCACGGCCGCCCGCGCCTCGGCACACATCCGCGTCACATCCGTACGACGCAAACCGATCACCGCCACCGTGGCACTACCCACCCGATCCCCCACCGTGGCCACCAACTCGCCACGCAACCGGACCAACCACAACGCCTCCGTCCACTCCAACACACCCGCCGCGACCAAAGCCGCGTACTCCCCCAGGCTGTGACCGGCCACCGCGTCCGGCACCACCCCCTCACCCCGCAACACCTCCAGAGCGGCCAAACTCGTCAGGAACACCGCCGGCTGCGCCACCGCCGGATCCTCCAGATCCCGAGCCGAACCCTCCAGACACAACCGCGCCAACGGAAACCCCAAAAGGTCATCCGCCACCCGGAAGTGCGAATCGGCCAGACCCGGGCGCAAAGCGAGCAACTCCCTGCCCATCCCCACGCATTCGGAGCCCTGCCCCGGAAAGACGAAGGCGGTACGGATCATCCGGTCACGTCCTTATCCGTGGTCAGCCGGTGGTGGCGGCGCGGGCCGCCCATGAGTCGGACGCCCCGTGCACGGAGCCCTCGGACGCCAGCCAGGCATCGGGCACCCACCGGACGTCGACCGTCTTGAGGTCGGCGCCCGCCACGGCGACGGAGGCCGCGTGCAGGGAGTCGACGGGGATGCCGGCCATGGTCCAGCCGTCGGGGTGACGGCCGTGGTCGGCACCGAGGTAGTCCAGGGACGGCGAACGGCTCAGCCCCGTCCCGAGCCCCTTGAGGAAGGCCTCCTTGCGCGTCCAGATCTGCCCGAAGAGCTGACGGCGCTCCTCCCCTGCCGGGGTCTCGGCGATCTCCCGCTGCTCGTCCGCCTGGAGCGCCCTGGAGCAGATGTCGACGGTTTCCGCTCCGGGGAGCTTCTCCACGTCGACGCCGAGGGGCACCGTGCCGACCCCCACGAGGGCGACCGTCCCGCTGTGCGAAAGCGAATAGTGCAACGGCGGTGGCGGGGGCGACATGGCCGGCCGGCCGTGGGGTTCACCGCAGCCCGGGCAGGGCTCCCGCATGAACCTCACGTCCTGCGGCCGGGCCTCGGTGTAGCGGCCGAGCAGCCGGCGCACCGCCACGTGGGCGGCCGCGTAGAGCAGTCCGTCCGCCTTGCGGATGAAGGCGTCGGCCTTCCTGCGTTCGTCGTCGTCGAGCTCGCCGATCGCCAGTGCTTCGGCTTCGGCGCCGGTGGGGCGCCGGACCAGCCACAGGTCGACCCGGTCGCCGGACAGGGTGAAGTCGGGGTCCGGCAGGTCCAGGTGGTTGACCTCGGGACGCGCGAGCGGGAGGAGGGTGGCGGCCGTCATGCCGGCACCGGCGCACCGTGCAGGTGGGCCTCCGGCCCGAACTGCCCCGCGAGGCAGTCGATGAGTTCCTGCGCGCTGTTGGCGAGCAGGAGCCGCTGGAGGTTCACGTCGACGCCCAGCGTGGACTCCATCCGGTACTGGAGTTCTATGCCGGAGATCGAGCCGATCCCCAGGCAGCCCATGGGGCGGCCCGTCGTGTCGACGAGGTGCGGCTCGATCCCGAGGATCCGACCGAGTTCCTCACGTACGTACCGCTCCAGGATGCTGGTGCGCTCGCCCAGCCCGACGACGGCCAGTACGGCGATGTCCGGCGGGGTCATCCGGACCACGCCGGTGTCCGTTTCATAGGTGTTCGACATCTGAAGTGTTGTCATGATGCTTCCCTGTCCGGGGCGGACGGGTGTCCCCGTCCGCCCGTGGCGAAGCGCGGGGCCGCGGAGTCCGCCCCGTGCGAGTCGTGAATTCGGTGGTCGTGGTCGTCGTCCCCGGTGGCTCGGCGCCGCCGGGCAGGAGGCCCGAGGCCGCCGAGGGCGACGCACGCGCCGGCCAGGCCCACTGCCGTGACCAGCCAGAGCGCAGCGGCGCGGCCGGAGCCGTGGAGAGCCGCCGCCGCGGCCGGCGTCAGGACCGCACCCAGCTGGACGCAGGCCTGGTAGAACCCTCCGGCCGCCGCCTGCCGCTGTGGCGGGATCCCGCCCGTCGCCCGGAGGTGCAGGGCGGTGAAGGCGAGGACGAAGGCCAGGCCGACGCAGCCCATGGCGGGCAGCAGGTCGAAGTACCCGGCGCCGTCCGCCCCGTCACGCGGGTAGAGCACGTAGCCCAACGGGGCCGCGGCGGCGCCCGCGGCAACCGCCCGCGCCGGCCCCAGCAGGGCCGCGATCCGGGCCGAGCAGAGCGCGGTCAGCGCGAGCGGGGCTCCGGCCGGCAGGAAGACGAGGGCCGTCTCCCAAGGGCTCCGGCCGGTGCGGTCGAGGTCCAGGGCGGCCACGAGGAGGAAGGCCACGTACGAGCCGTTCAGCGCGGCGGCCCCGGCCGCGGAGCGCACCAGCGGCCCGTACCGCAGCAGCTCTCGGGGAACGACGGGGTGGGCGGCGAGCCGCTCGGCCCGCACGAGCAGGGTCCCGAGGAGCAGGACGCCGGCCAGCGGGACGGCCACCCGCGCCGCTGTCCGGCCGGGGTCGAAGGCCGCCGCGGCGGCGTCCGCCGCCAGCAGCAGCGCGACGGTCAGCGCGAGCGCCGCCACCGCCGCGTGCCGTCCCCGCCCCGAAGCGGCCCTCGGGGCGGGCTCGTCGCGGGGGATCAGCCACAGACCGGCGATCAGCAGCA
Source organism: Streptomyces sp. NPDC001568 (assembly GCF_042893755.1). Classification (NCBI taxonomy): domain Bacteria; kingdom Bacillati; phylum Actinomycetota; class Actinomycetes; order Kitasatosporales; family Streptomycetaceae; genus Streptomyces; species Streptomyces sp. NPDC001568. The sequence continues at coordinate 11,574 of NZ_JBIAVF010000043.1, forward strand.
GCAGCGCCACGGGGGCGGGGAACGCGAGGGCCCAGCGCCAGCCGACCCCGGTGAGCAGTCCCGAGAGCAGCAGGCCGGCGCAGAAGCCGGTCGCGCCGAGGAAGGAGTAGAGGGACACCGCCCGGCGCCGGGCGGCGCCCTCGGGGACGGTGGTCATGATGATGGCGAGCCCGGTGGGGGCGGTCAGCGCGACGCAACAGCCCTTCACCACGCGGGTGGCGACGAGCAGCGCCGCGCTGTCCGTCAGCGCTCCGGCCAGCGACGCGGCGGCGAAGACGAGCAGGGCGGCGAGGTAGACCTTGCGCCGGCCGAGGCGCTCGACCAGTCGGCGGCCGTGCAGCAGGAACCCGCCGAAGCCGGCGGCGAACCCGCTGACGAGCCAGTGGAGCGGGGTGACGGACAGGGCGAGGTCGCGGCCGACGGACGGCAGCGCCACCAGCGTTGCCGACACCTCCAGGGCGTCGACCAGCATGTTCGCGGCGAGCACGAACACCAGGGCCCAACGGACCCCGGTTCTCGCGGCGCCGGTCTTCGCGGCGCCGGTTCTCGCTGCGCCGGTCTTCGCGGCGCCGGCCGAAGAAGTCATCGGGGGCGGCACGCTCTCTTTCACCAGGGTTCCGCGGGTGCGGGAAGAAGAAGGGGAATCAGGAGGGGGATGGAGAGGCCGGCCGGGGAGGGTTCCCCGGCCGGCCTCCCCGTCGCCGGCGCGGCGCGGGTGTGCGCCGGCGGGTTCGGGTGTCACGCGGTGGCGGCGGTCAGCCGAGCAAGGTGCCACCGGTGGCGTCGACGAAGGAGCCGGTGATCCAGCGGGCCTCGTCGGTCGCGAGGAAGACGACCACGTCGGCGACGTCCTCCGGCTCGCCGACGCGGTTGAACGCGGACAGCGCCGCCATCTGCTCGACGGCCCCGGGGATGTCGAAGACGGGGTTGCCGTTGCGGGTGATACCGGGCGCCACCGAGTTGATGGTGATGCGGCGCGGCCCCAGCACCTTCGCGAAGTGCAGTGCGAGCTGCTCCAGAGCGCCCTTGCTCATCGCGTACGCGATCTCGTCCGGGTTCGCGAACCGGGTCAGGCCCGAGGAGATGTTGATGATCCGGCCCCCGTCGGGCATGTTGCGCAGGGCCCGCTGGATGAGGAAGAACGGAGCCCTCGCGTTGACCGCGTAGATCCGGTCGAACTGCTCGGGGGTGACGTCGGCGGCGCCGACACCACCCATCACGCCCGCGTTGTTGACGAGGATGTGCAGGTCCGTACTGCCCGTCCGGTCCAGCAGCCCCTGTTCCAGGGCGCCGAACAGGTCCGTCACGTCGCCGTCGACGCCGAGTTCGCCGCGGATCGCGAACGCGCGACCGCCGTCGCGTTCCACCTCGGCGACGACCTCCCGGGCGGCGGCCTCGTCACTGTTGCAGTGGACGGCGACCAGGGCGCCCTCCTGGGCGAGGCGGCGGGCGGTCGCCCGTCCCATGCCGCGACTGGAGCCGGTGACGAGCGCGGTCCGGCCGGTGAGTCTGTCCATGCCGCTCCTCCGGTTCTCCTCGGCCGCTGCCGTGGACGGCACCACCCGCAGGGCCCGTGCCGCTGCCGGCCGTACGGCGTCGCGGGGTCGCGCGGATCCGAACCACCGCTCCAGGGCCCCGGTGAGAGCGCCGTCCCCGGCGGGGTCGTCACGGTCGGCGCCGTCCGCCCAGACGACGTGGCCGTCCGGCCGGACCAGCAGCGCGCCGGTGGTGGCGACGCCGTCCTCGACGACGGCCGTCGCGGTACGGACCCGGTCCGACCAGGGTGCGGCGACCGTACGCAGGTCCTCCCGACGGGCGTCGTCACCCGGCGCGAGGAGCAGCAGTCCGCGTCCCGAGCGCAGCAGTTCGAAGGTGGTGGTCCCGCCCTTGTCGCCCGTCTCGTCGCCGACGGCGTCCCGCAGTGGTGCCCGCAGGCCGAGGAGCGGTCCGGAGCCCGTCCCGACCTCGTAGCGGACGTCCAGGCCGGACACCGCGCCGGCCAGGTGGGTGCGTACGTCCTCGTGATCGGTCAGTTCCGCGAGGACGTCCCGGAGCGCGTCGACCTCGTGGCCCGCGAGCAGGAGCAGCGCCTGGGTCCGGACGTTGCTCTGCACCGCCTGACCGACCGGATGCCGTTCCCGGTGGTAGCTGTCGAGCAGCGCCTCGCCGCCGCGGCCCGCCAGGGTCGCGGCCAACTTCCATCCCAGGTTGAAGGCGTCCTGGAGGCCGAGGTTGAGGGACTGGCCGCCGATCGGCAGCTGCTGGTGCGCCGCGTCCCCGGCGAGGAAGAGCCGGCCCTTGCGGTAGTCGGCGGCCTGCCGTGAGGCGTCGTCGAAGGAGTTCACCCACAGCGGGGTGCCGCCGCCGATGTCCTCGCCCGTGATGCGCTTCCAGGCGTCGGCGATCTCCTCGAAGGTGGGTGCGGCGTCGGCGGGTCCGGCCCCGAACTCGTGGACCATGACCCGGGTCACCCCGTCGGGTCGGCGGGCCGCGATGGCGAGTCCGCCCTCCAGCCGCTCGAAGCGGCGGCCGGGGATGTCGATGCCCTCGACGTCGGCGCGCAGCAGTGAGCGGCCGGCGTCGGTCCCGGGAAAGTCGAAGCCGCCCAGCCGGCGCACGGCGCTGTTCTCGCCGTCGCAGCCGACCAGGTACGCGGCCCGGAAGGACCGGGTCGTCCCGTCCGGGCCGCGCACTTCGGCGACGGCCGCGTCCCCGGTCCCGGTCAGGGCGGTGACTTCGTGGCCGCGCCGGACGTCCGCGCCCAGCTCCACGGCCCACTGTTCGAGGGCCTCCTCCAGCCGGGTCTGCGGGAGCTTCCACTGGCCCGGGTAGGGGCCGGGGAGCCCGAGGTCGAGGCCGATGCCCCCGAAGTGCCCGACGGTCTCCTGCGGGATGTCGCCCAGTCGCTCCAGCAGTCCCCGGCTGTCGAGGATCTCCATGGTGCGGGCGTGCAGCGTGGACGCCCGCGACTCGGTGGTCGGCGCGGTGAGCTTTTCGAGGACCACCACGTCCGCGCCCGACAGGCGCAGTTCCCCGGCGAGCAGCAACCCGACAGGGCCCGCGCCGACCACGATCACCTGGGTTTCGGTGTAGTCCCCAGCCATGGTCAGCCCTTGTTCTCGGCGTGGTTCTTGGCGTGGCCGAGGGTGGCTCGGCTGTTGGTGCTCAGCGCCGTGTGGACGTACTGCTTGGCGTCCTCGACGGTCGCCTGC
>NZ_JBIAVF010000044.1:0-13687 GCF_042893755.1 Streptomyces sp. NPDC001568
CATCCCGCAGCCGCGCCGCATCGAGGACGCGGACGTCGCCGAACTGTCCCTTGAGATCACCGAACACCTGCGTGGGGAGATCCGCCGCCATGGCCGGCACTGACCTCAGGCCCCGACCCGGGGCGAACGAACTGGCCGGGCTGGACGCCCTCGACACCCACCAGGCCGCCCGCGTCCCGCTGCGCCGGATCCTGCTCGGCAAGGCCCTGCCGCCCCTCGTCGCCGTCCTGCTGGTCCTGACGGTGTGGCAGGTACTCGCCCTGGCGCAGGTCACCGACGACTACATGCTGCCGCCGCCCGCCGCGGTGTGGGACAGCCTGGTCGACCTGTGGCTGCGCGGCACCCTCCTGGACGTCGTCTGGACCAGCGTCTGGCGCGGCCTGTCCGGCTTCCTGCTGGCCCTGGCCATCGGCACCCCGCTCGGCCTGCTGGTCTCCCGGGTCCGCACGGTGCGCGCCGCGATCGGCCCCGTCCTGTCCGGACTCCAGTCCCTGCCCTCGGTGGCCTGGGTGCCGCCGGCGGTCCTGTGGCTCGGCCTGGACAACTCGATGATGTACGCCGTCATCCTGCTCGGAGCCACCCCCTCCATCGCCAACGGCCTCGTCTCCGGGATCGACCAGGTCCCCCCGCTGTACCTGCGGGCCGGCCGTTCCCTCGGTGCCTCCGGCCTGCGCGGCGCCCGGCACATCGTGATGCCGGCCGCGTTCCCCGGCTACCTGGCCGGCCTGAAGCAGGGCTGGGCCTTCTCGTGGCGCTCCCTGATGGCCGCCGAAATCATCGCCAGCTCCCCCGATCTCGGCCTCGGCCTCGGCCAACTGCTGGAGTCGGGGCGCGAGACCTCCGACATGGCGCGGATCTTCCTCGCCATCGGGCTGATCCTGCTGGTCGGCATCGCCGTCGACCTGCTGGTGTTCAGCCCGGTCGAGCGCCGCATGCTCCGCCGCCGCGGCCTGCTGCCCGCGCCGCCCACTGCTCCCGGCCGAGGCCGCAGGGTGGCCATCAAGTCCTCCCGCAATGGCGGTGGTTGACCCGTCGCGGGCGGAGCGGGAGGCGCGCTTCAGCTCGTCAGGGCCGGGGTGCGCACGGTCGCGTCGTAGCGGCGCAGGACGAGCCGGGCGAGTTCCGGGGCCGCGCCGAGCACGGCGCCCACGACGTCCGCGCCGCCCTCGGCGGCGCCGAGCGCGATCCGGTCCGGCAGCCGGCCCGGGGCCAGTACGTACGGGGCCACCGCGATCCGTCGGGCGCCGGCGTCGCGCAGTGCCCGTACGGCGTCCCCCGTAGGGGGGAAGGCGCCGCCGGAGGCGAAGGCGGGGCGTACGTCGTACCAGCCGGTGCGCCGCCACTGCGCGGCGATCGCGGCGAGCGCCGCGGCGGCCCGCGGGTCGGTGGTGCCCGCGCAGGCGAGCACCACGGAGGTCGCGGCCCGGTCGCCGGGCTCCAGGCCCGCCTCGGCCAGCCGGCGTTCGAGCGCGGCGGTCAGCAGGGCGTGCGGCCCGAGCACGTCGGCCCGTCGTACGGAGAGGGCCGGTGGCGCCTCGCCCAGGGCGCGGGGGAGGTCGGTCCGGGCGTGGAAGGCGCGGGTCAGGAGCAGGGGCTGGGCCACCACCCGCCGTGCGCCGTGCAGGGCCATCCGCGCCAACTCCTCGCTGACCGAGGGCGGTTCGAAGTCGAGGAAGGCGGCGCTCACGCGCAGTCCGGGCCGCATCGACCGGATGCGGCGGGTGAGGGCGCGTACGGTCGTCGCGTGCCGCGGGTCCCGGCTGCCGTGGGCGATCAGGAGCAGGACGCCGGAGTGGTCGGCGTCGGCCCCTTCGTCGGAGCCGCTCATCCGTTGCCGGTCCCTAGCTCGCCGCGAGCGCGGGAACGGGCCAGTAGGGCTCGTTCTGGAGCAGCATCGGGTCGTGGGTGAGGATCGCCCGCTCGTACTGGCTCAGGACGGGGGAGGGTTCGATGCCCTGGGACTCGATCATGTTGTGCCGGCACTGCCGGTACACCGTCAGGGCGTCGAGCTGCCGGCCGGAGCGGTACAGGGCCCGCATGAGGAGCATGCAGAACTGCTCGTGGTTGGGGTTGCGCGAGTAGAGCTCCGTGAGCTCCGGGAGGATCCGCTCGTGACCGCCGGTGCGGAGTTCCAGATCGTAGAGCAGAATCAAAGCGGAATTTCTCGCTTCCAGATATCTTGCGGAAGCCGTCCGACAGATGGGTCCGCCCGCGAGTCCACCGAATACCGGACCGCGCCAGCGCGATAGTCCTTCGCGGAGGTCCGCGATGTTCCGGCGGTGCTCGGAAAGGCTGTCGTTTCCCGTCCGCGCGTGGATCGCGTCCACGGTGTCGAGGAATAAGTAGGCGTCGAGTTCCCACCGGTCGAAGAGGAACATGTAGCCGGAGGTGCTGGTCACCACCCGGGATCCCTCGCGGTCGGGCTCGACGGCGGACAGGGTCCTGCGGACCCTGCTGACCTGTGCCTGAAGGGCGTTCTCGACCTTCGCGGGGGGAGTGGTCCCCCACAGTTCGAGGATGAGGGCGTCGACCGTGAGGAGCGATCCGCCGGCGGCGAGCAGGGACGCGAGGAGCGTCTGCTGCATGGCGCCGCCGAGGCGTACCGAGCCGCGGTGCTTCATTATCTCCATGGAGCCCAGAACTGAGAACAGCAACACAAACATCTCCCCGCGAGATGGAAAGAGAACGGTGTCGTGTGCAGTGGCGCCGGTCGATCGATTCACTGTTGGAATGAGACTCAATTCCTAGTGGACCGATCGGTCCCGACCGTACTTGGTCAGGTGTGAGCGTGTCAATGAAACCCCCGGACCCGGCGCGGTGGCGCGGGGGCCCGGGGGCGGATACGACGATGCCGTGCAACACGTCCGGCGCCGGATGCGGGGGATCCAATGGGTGCGCCTGACGTGTTGCACGGCGTTCGAGGCGGGGGCGCGGCCGCGGCGGCACCCCCGGGTTCGGTCAGACGGTCGCGGACTTGCGGTGGCGGGCGGCGCCCGCCAGGGTCACGGCGGTCACGAAGAGGGTGATGATCGTGACGGTCCACAGCCCGGCCCGGTAGGGGGCGACCCCGCCGGCGGAGAGGGAGAACGCGGTGGCGGTGATCGCGATGACCACGCCGTTGCCGATCTGCGCACCGGCGTTGAACAGGCCCGAGACCAGGCCCTGCTCGTCCGGCGCCGCGGTGCCGACGGCGGCGATGTTCAGCGCCGGGTAGACCGCGGCGAAGCCGAGGCCACCGAGGAGCTGCTGGGCGAAGAGGGTGACCAGCGGGTCGACCTGACCGAGCAGCAGGACCCAGCCGAGGTAGCCGATGCTCAACAGGACCAGGCCGCCGGTCGCGACGGGCCAGGCGCCGTACTTGGTGACCAGCGCGGCGCCGTAGCGGGCGGTGCCGGCGGTCAGGACCCCGCCGAGGAGGAAGGCGAGGCCGGCCTGGAGCGGCGACCAGCCCAGCTGCTCCTGGTAGTAGAGGGTCAGGACGAACTGGAAGGAGACGTAGGCGCCGAAGAAGAGCATGGCGACCAGCGCGCGGGTCAGCTCGGCCTTGCGGAAGACGGACAGCGGGACCAGCGGGGCCGGGTGCCGGCTCTCGACCACGGCGAACAGTGGGAAGAGGACGGCGGCGGCGATGAGCGAGCCGATCGTCTGCGCGTCGCCCCAGCCGTGGCTGGCGGCCCGGCTGAGCCCGTAGACCAGGGCCACCGCGCCGGCCGTCACGGTGACGGCGCCGAGGATGTCGAGGCTGCCCCGCTTGCCCGCCTCCTGCTGGGACGGGACCACGGAGGCGGCGAGGAGGGCGACCAGGACGCCCGCGACGGCGGGGGCGAAGAGCACGAGCCGCCAGGAGACGCCGGCCATCAGGCCACCGAGGATCAGACCGAGGGAGTAACCGGCCGAGGCGACCGCGAGGAAGGTGCCGAGCGCCTTGTTGCGTGACTGCTCGTCACGGAAGGCGTCGAGCAGGATCGCCATGGCGGCGGGCGCCGTGATGCCGGCGCTGATGCCCTTGAGCAGACGGGCGACGACCAGGACCACGCCGTCGTCGGCGATGCCGCCCAGGATGCTCGCGACCACGAAGACCACGAGCCAGCCGATCAGCAGCTTCTTGCGGTTGTAGAGATCCGCCAGTCGTCCGCCCAGCAGCAGGAACCCGCCGAAGCCGAGCGCGTAGGCGGACACCACCCATTGCAGCGAGGAGGTGGACATTCCCAGGTCCTCCTGGACCAGGGGGAGGGCCGGGCCCATGCTCGCGATGTCCATCGCGTCGAGGAACTGGACGGCGCACACCACCAGGAGCAGGAGCGGGAGGCTCTTGACCGCGGGGGTGGGCGGTAACGCCCGTGCGACAGGAGGGGAGGTGGGGGAAGCCTCGGTCATGATCAGACTCCGATCGGAGTGTCGTCGGAAGCGGTGGGCGCAACAGGAAGAATGACGGACCGATCAGTCCCGGACTGATCGGTCCATTTCTAGCGCCCCGAAACCCCTGTGTCAAACGTATGCTGGGATCCGCGGGGGAGAGGGGAAGGAGTTCAGACATGGCGCGCACACCGGCACCAGGCACGCGGCGGCGGATTCTGGAGGCCTCGGCCAAACTCTTCGGTGAACAGGGGGTCCGGGCCGTCGGCATGCAGCAGGTGATCGACGCGACCGGAGTCGGCAAGAGCCTCCTCTACCGGGAGTTCGCCAGCAAGGACGAACTCATCGCGGCCTGGCTCCGCGAGAGCGACGCCCAGTGGTGGGAACGGGCCGAAGAGGTCACCGGCCCCCACAGCGGCGATCCGGCCCGTCAGATCCTGGCGCTGATGGAGTTCTTCCACGCCAGCGTCCAGGAGCCGGACTTCCACGGCTGCATCTACTACAACACCTCCAGTGAGTTCCGCGACCCGCGGCACCCGGGCCGCCAGGAGGCGAAACTGCACCTCAAGGGCCTGCGCAACTGGCTCCGCGACCGAGGTGCCCAAGCCGGCGCGGACGACCCGGACGCCTTGGCGGACACGCTCATGCTCATCGTCGGCGGCCTCCTGGCCAACGGCGAGGTCCTCGGCGGTGACGGCCCGGCCCGGATGGCCGTCGCCACCACCGAGCTCGTCCTGCGCCAGTACTGCCCGGCCTTCGTGACGGCCGCCGCACGCTGACGCACCGTCCGGCACGCGACCGGCCCCGCGGCACGGGAATGCCGCGGGGCCGGGGTGCGTGCGGGTCCGGCCCGCGTCAGGGGCCCGCGACACCGGTGCGGCGGGGCCGGGCCGCCCGTACCGCCACGCCGTGCTCCTCGTACCCGTCGTCGTAGACGAACGCCGAGGGCATCCGGTCGTGGAACTGGTAGTCGGCCTGAATTCGCCCGTCCTGGGCGAGCACGACGATGTCCTGACCGGACATCTCCATCTCGCCCGTCGCCGCCGACACCATCACCCAGTTGAAGCGGACGACGTCGTGGTGACCGGTGGCGTTGTTCGACGACCGGAACTCGTAGCCCATCGGTCCGTACACCTGGTGCGTGTACGCCAGTTGGTCGAGGATCGCCGCGTGACCGCGGATCGGATCCTTGCGGTAGAACACGTAGACGGCGTCCGGCGCGTACAGCGCCTCCACCTTCTCGCGCCTGCGCGCCACATCGGTCTCGTTCCACAACGCGACGTACCGCGCGAGGAGTTCGTTGGGTCGGGGGAGCATGGGGGACCTCCTGGGTCGCCGTGATCGAGGTGTCGAGGGATCGGGAGCGGATCGGGTCGGGTCGGACCCATCGGGTCGGGTCCGACCGGGGTGGATCGCCGTGGGGATCGGCCGACCGCCGTCATCGGCCCGTACGCCGCCCGCTCAGTGCCCCGCGGCGTACCGCGGCAGCAACTGGGCCAGGTCGGCCGTGAGGGCGCGGGCGTGGGAGCGCAGGTAGAAGTGGTCCCCGGGGAAGGTCCGGCACCCCAGGTACTCCGGGGTCCGCCCCGCCCACGACCGCATGGCCCCGGGCGCGAGGAGGGGATCCTCCCGCCCGCGGTACGCGACGACGGGACAGCCCACGGCTGCCCCGTCGTCCGGATGGTCCGCGCACACCGCGGCGTCCGCGCCCATCGCGCGGACCGCCGCCGCCAGCTGCTCCGGATCGTCCTCGACCGCCGCCGGCAGCCCGCCCAGCAGCCGCAGCGCCTCCAGCGGATCCGCCGACAGCACGGCCGGCGCCGAGAAGCCGGCCGGCGCCCAGCCCGACACCGCGAGCAGCGCCGGCGGCGGCAGCCCGCGCCGCTCCAGCTCCACCGTCAGCCGGTACCCCAGCAGCGCCCCCATCGAGTGGCCGAACACCGCGTACGGACGCCCGTCCAGCTCGTCCGACACCACCCGGGCCAGGGCCTGCGCCAGCGGACCGAGCCGCGTGTACGGAGCCTCCCGGCGCCGCTCCTGCCGCCCGGGCAACTGCACCGCCTGGCAGGCCACCGAAGGCAGCAGCCCCGCCCAGTCCCGGTACATCGAGGCGCCGCCCCCGCTGTGGTGCAACAGGAACAGCCGCACCACGGCGTCCGGTTCGGCGTCGGCCGGATGCAGCCACCGCGCCGCGCCCTGCACCTCGGGCAGCGGCGCCGGCGGCGCGGCCGGCCGTACGGAGGTCCCGTCCACGCCCGCTACACCGCCGGCGCGGCGGCGTCGCCCGCCGGGGCGGCGAACCGCTCCCGCAGCACCCGCCGCAGCACCTTGCCCGTCGGATTGCGCGGCAGCGCGCCGACCAGGTCGTACCCCGTGGGGATCTTGAACCCGGCGATCCTGCCGTTCAGGAACCGCAGGAAGTCCCGCGGCGTGGCCTCGGCGCCCGGCCGCAGCACCACCGCGGCCCGTACCGCCTCGCCCCACTGCGGGTGCGGAACCCCGTACACCGAGACCTCCTCGACGGCCGGATGCTCGCGCAGCGCGTTCTCGACCTCGGTCGGATAGATGTTCTGGCCGGCGACGATGATCGTGTCGTTGACCCGGTCCACCAGGAACAGGTAGCCGTCGGCGTCCAGGTGCCCCATGTCGCCCATGGACAGCCACTCGCCCGACAGGGACCCGGCCGTCACCTCCGGCAGTCGCCAGTACCCGAGGAAACGCGCCGGACTCTTGATGACGACCCGGCCGACCCCGCCCGGCGGCAGCTCGTTGCCGTCCCCGTCCAGGATCCGCACCTCGTTGCCGGGACACGCCCGTCCCGCCGAGGCCAGCACCCGACTGTCCGGGGTGTGGTCCTCCGGCGCCAGACAGGTCACGAAACTGCCCGCCTCCGCCGACGAATAGCCCTGCGCCAGCTCGCAGCCCAGCACGTCGATGCAGGTCAGCAGGAGCTCCCGGTCGATCGGCGAACCGCTGTAGACCACCTTGCGCAGCGACCGGAAGGTCTCCCGCGTCGTGCCCCGCTCGGTCAGCATCATCCGTAGCATCGCGGGCGCCGCCCACAGGGTGGTGATCCGGTGCCGTTCGATCAGCCGGGTCGCCTCGTCCGCGATGAACTGACGCATGATCACGGTGGTGGCGCCGGCGTTGAACGAGTGCATGAACCAACCGAAGCCCGAGGTGTGCAGGCCCGGGAAACAACTCAGCCCCCGGTCCTGCGGCCGCCAGTCGATCCAGTCCACGCCCTGCGCCCGGGTGTCCGCGATGAACGTGAAGAAGGTCCGCTGCGCCAGCACCACGCCCTTCGGCAGGCCCGTCGTCCCGCTCGTGTACAACTGCGCCACCGCGTCGTCGAATCCCGCCGTGCCCGCGACGGGCGGATCGCTGTCCGGGCGGCCCGCCTTCCACGCCAGGAACCCGCCCGCCACGTGGTCGTCGGAGTCCATCTCGACGACCTGACGCAGCTCCGGCAGCGCCGACCGCAGCCCATCGACGACCGCCCGGAACTCCCGCTCCACGAAGAGCAGTCCGGCCTGCGAATCGCGCAGGACGTGCTCGACCTCGCGGGCCGTCAGCCGCGAGTTGACCGGTACCAGGACCGCCCCGCTCTTCGCGCAGCCCAATGCCAGGTCGTAGTAGTGCTCCGACTCCCGGCCCAGATAGCCCACCCGCATGCCGGTGGCCGGGCCCGCGGCCCGCAGCGCGTGCGCGGTCCGGTTGCTCTCCCGGTGCAGCTCGGCGTAGGTGAGCGTGCGGTCCTCGCAGACCACCGCCGGATGGTCGGGCCGGGTCCGGGCGTGCAGCGCGGCGCGCGCCGCGAGGGTCCGGTCCTCCGTACGGGTGTCGTCGTCCATGGGTGCCCCCGTCATGTCGTTCGTATGGTGGGTGGGTGGGTGGGATGGTGCGGTGGGCGTGTTCACGCCGGGGTCCTTCACGGGCCCGGGCGCGCCGCCGGGACGGGCTCCGGGGCGAGGACGTGGGCCAGGTGCGCGGCGAGTTCCTCCACCGACGGATGGTCGAAGACCACCGAGGAGAGCAGCGGTACGCGCAGCCGTGCCTCCAGCCGGCTCTTCAGCACGATCGCCGTCAGCGAGTCCACGCCGAGCTCCAGGAAGCCCGCCCGGGTGTCCACGTACTCGGCGTCCTCGATCGCGAGCAGCGCGGCCACCGTGGCCCGGACCAGCGCGACCAGCGCGCCGTGCCGTTCCCGCGGCGGGGCCGCCGCCAACGCCGCCGGGTCGAGCGGCGCGGCGTCCGCCGCGCGTTCCGCCTCGCGCTCGGCGTCCGCGGTCGGGGCCGGCCGGTCCGGGAGCCGGGTGAAGCCCATCCCGGACAGCTCCATCACCGGCCGGCCGGCGCCGGCGCCGGGCCCGCCGTCCAACAGCAGCACGTCCAGGGTGAACGCCGGGTCGGCGGCCTCACCGGCGGCGGCCTCGACGGGCGCCGCGGCCCGCCCGACCCGCGCGGCCGAGCGCAGCAGCTCCCCGCGCGGCTTCTTGAAGGCCCGCAGCCGGGCCACGCTCGTGGCCACGTACCGGTTCCCGTCGTCGGTGAGCGCGGCCAGCGCGTGCGTCGCCCCGTCCAACAGCGGCGGCGGCAGGTGCTCGGCCCGGGAGGCGCCCGTACCCGACAGCTCCGCCACCGCGAAGTCCGGACCGTACGCCGCCACCCGGCGGGCCCGGCTGAACTGCGGCCCGTACGCGAGGCCGGCCCGCGCGTACGCCGCCCGCACCTCGTCGCCGTCCAACACCCGTGACGGCTCCTCGCCCTCCATCGCGCCGGCCAACCCCAGCAGTTCCCGTCCCGGGCCCGCGAGCCCACCGGCGGCGTCGGGCTCCGCCGCGATCCGGGCCGTCGCGTGCAGCCGCTCCACGCCGCCGGCCTCGTCGGCGGACCGGCTCGACACCTCCACCGCCGGCCGGCCGCCGGGCCCGGGACGCACCCGGGTCAGCAGCAGCGTCGGCCGGTCGGTCAGGAACAGCGCCTCGTGGAAGCGCACGTCCTCCACCGCCCGCCCGGTGTCGCCGTACACCTCGTCCTGCACCGCGAGGAGCAGCTCCAGGTACCCGGCCGCCGGCATGAACACCCGGCCGCCGATCGTGTGGTCCGCCAGGTACGCGGGCTGCCCCGCGCTGATCCGCGCCGTGAACTCCCGCTGCCCGTCGCCCCGTTCGGACTCGCGGCCCAGCAGCGGGTGCCCGTCGGTCGGCCCGCGCCCCGCCGGCCGGGCCGGCAGCCGGTAGCCGCGCCGGTCGAAGACGTACCCCGGCAGCGGGATGCGCCGCCCAGGACCGCCCGCGTACACCTCGCCCCAGGCGATGTTCAGCCCCGCCGCGTACGCACCCGCCAACGCGGCGTCCAACGTGGCCCCGGTGGTGTCCTTGGCCCGCAGGCAGCTCAGCCAACGGTGCTGCTCCTGCGGTACGCAGCGGCGGGCCAGCGAGGTCAGCGCCGACGACGGCCCGACCTCCAGGAACACGTGCCGGCCGCGCTCGGCGACGGTACGCGCCCCGGCCTCGAACTCGACCGTCTCGTTGACGTGCCGCACCCAGTACGCGGGGTCGGCCAGCTGCGCGGCCGACGCGATCCGCCCCGTCAGGTTCGACACGAGCGGCAGCCTCGGCTCGTGGAAGGAGATCCGGCCCAACACCTCGGCCAACGGCTGCGACACCCCCGCCATCAGCGGTGAGTGGAACGCCGCCGACACGTGCAGCGGCGTCACCGTCCACTCCCGCCCGCGCAGCGCCTCGACGGCCTCGGCCAGCGACCGCTCACCGCCCGAGATCACGCACTGCCCGGGGGCGTTCACCGCCGCGACCGCCAGGTCGGGCCAGACCTTCAGCAGCGGCCGTACCTCGTCCGCCGGCGCCGAGACGGCCGCCATGCCGCCCGGCGCCGCATCCGACACCGACTCGATCAGCGCGGACCGCGCGGCGAGGAAGGTGATCCCGTCGGCGAGCGCGAACACTCCGGCCACCGTCGCCGCCACGATCTCCCCGACGCTGTGCCCGATCAGCACGGCGGGCCGCACGCCCCACGACAGCCACAGCCGGGCCAACGCGTACTCCAGGGTGAACAGCGCCGCATGCGTGAAGGACGTACGGGCCAAGGTCTCCTCGGCGTCCGGCACCTCGCCGAACATGACGGCGGCCACGGAACGCCCCAGCAGCGGCGCGAAGAGCGCGTCGCACTCGTCCACGTACCGGGTGAACACCGGGAAGCGGCCGTACAGGGCCCGCCCCATGCCCACGTACTGCGAACCGGAGCCGGTGAACAGGAACGCCACCTTACGGAACGCGTCCGGCTTCTCCTCCCCGCGCGGCGGAGCGCTCCACCGCTCCAGGTGAGCGGCCAGCCCACCCGGGTCCGCGACGGCCGCCGCCACCCGGTACCGGAAGTGCGAACGGGCCGTGGCCCGGGTCCGGCACAGGTCCGCCAGGGAGGTACCGGGGTGCTCGGCGAGGAAACGCGCGTACCGCTCGGCCTGCAACCGCAACGCCGGCCGGGACTTCGCCGACAGGGTGAACACCTGGCCGGGCGCGGCGCGCTCCGCGGCGTCGACCGCCGGTTCCCGCGGGCTCGCTCCGGCTCCGGCCGGCGGAGCCTCCTCCAGGACCGCCACCGCGATGGCCCCGGCGACCCCGAAACCGTTGACGGTGGCCCGGCGCACCGGAGCCTCCCACGGCCGCTGCTCCGTCGCCACCGTGATCGGGTAGGTCTCCCAGGGGATCCGCCCGGACAGGTTCCGCCACACGTGCGGGAAGAACACCCCCGCCCGCATCTGCGTGATCACCTTGAGCACCGCACCCAGCCCGGCAGCGGGCTCCATGTGCCCGATGTTGGCCTTCAGGGAGCCGATCGTCAGCGGGTGCTCCGCGTCGTGCGAGGCACCGAACACCCCGTTCACCGACCCCAGCTCGATCGGGTCGCCCAGCGGCGTGCCCGTCCCGTGCGCCTCCACGTACTGGATGTCGCCCGGCTCCAGCCGCGCGTTGGCCAGCGCCGCCCGCATCACGGCCTCCTGCGCCGTCCCGTTGGGCGCGCTGAGCCCCGCGCTCTCGCCGTCCTGCCCGATCGCCGTGCCCCGGACCAGCGCCAGGACCGTGTCACCGTCCGCCAGCGCGTCCGACAGTCGCTTCAGCACCAGCGCCCCGCAGCCCTCGGCGCGCGCGTACCCGTCGGCGCTGTCGTCGAAGGTCTTGCAGTGCCCGTCGGGAGCCAGCATCTGACCGTGCGAGAGGATCACGAACGAGCGCGGGTTGTGCAGCGCGTTCACCGCGGCGCACAACGCGATCCCGCACTCGCGGCGCCGCAGCCCCTCCACCGCCAGGTGCAGCGCGGTCAGCGACGCCGCGCACGCGGTGTCCGTCGTCAGGCTCGGACCGCGCCAGCCCAGGAAGTACGAGAGCCGCCCGGACATGGAATAGCCGCCGAGCCCGGTCGTCAGGCTCCCGTCCAGTTGCTCGTCGGACAACCCCTCCAGCTCCAGCGCGAAGTCGAGCGGCGAAGCCCCCACGTAAACGCCGCCGTCGCCGTGCCGCAGGCCGGCCGGATCGATGTTGGCGTCCTCCAGGGCCTGCCACACCGTCTCCAGCAGCAGCCGCTGCTGCGGATCGATGAAAGGGGCCTGCTTGGGCGGAATGTTGAAGAACTGGGCGTCGAATTCGTCGATGCGGTCGAGGAAACCACCGGCCGTCGCCGTGATGTCGCCGTCGGCCACTTCGGGAACCCACCGGTCGCGCGGCAGCGGCCCGATACCGGAACGGCCGTCCCGCAGGAAGGAATCCAGCGCGGAAAGGGAATCGTTCCCACCGGGAAATCGCATCCCGATGCCGACGACCGCGATCGGCTCGTGCTTCTCCTGCAGGAATCGGCCGATCTCGGTGTTCTGTCGGCGGACCGTCTCCTCCGCCGCTTCGAGCCTTTCCAGAACGTCCGGATCCGGATTTCCTCGAGGATCGTTCTGTGGTTTCGATGCTTTCGGGGATCCCGGCGTTTCCGGCATGGCGGCCGCCTCTCTCAGTTCACGTCGAAGATGTCGGCCAGCACTTCGGAGGCCAGGTGGTCCGTCAACCGCTCGACGGTCGGCTGGTTGAACAGCGCCGTACTGCTGATGCCCCGTCCCAGCCGCTCCTCCAGCCGCTGCTTCACCAGTGTCAGCAGCAAGGACGTCATCCCCAGCTCGAAGAAGCTCTCGTCCAGCGGCAGCTCCTCGTCGTCGGGCATGAGCAGCGCGGCCTTGAATTCCGACACGACGATTTCTTCGAGAATCGATCGGCGTTCCGATCCGGGCGAGGACACCAATTGTTCCGTCATACCGGCCGAGTGAAGCACAGGCGGTGTGACCACCGGCTGACGTCCCCCTGACCCGACCACCCTGTCAGTTCAGCGTCAGCAGCCCTGTGGGAACCTCGGGAAGCAGGAGTGCGTGAGTTCCGGCACGGAGGAGCCAACAATGCAGAACGCAGCACGGGAAGAACTTCGGACCAACGGATATTCCCTGATGCCGGCCGACCGGCTCGTCATCGATACCGAATTGCGTCAGCACGTCAAGGAATTGGCCGCCGAATGGGAGAACCTGGAGACGGACCAGTACCTGAAGGGCGGGTCCCGCTTCCGCGAACGCCGCTACGACCGGTTCTTCTTCGTCCCCCGCACCGGCGAGGTCCGGCTGCGCCCCCACCGCCCCTACTTCCAGTCGATGGGGGCCAACGACTACGCCGGCGGCATCGACCGCGACGTGGCGCCCCTCAGCCGCACCACCCTGGCCAACCCGCTCCTCACCCGGCTCCTGCGGTCCGACTTCGAGACGTTCCCGGTCCCCGAGGACGCCTGGCGCGACGACCCGTGGGACGTCCAGTGCCACCAGTTCCGCATCATCAGCACCCCCGACGAGACCGGCGAGCCGACCCCTGAGGGCCCGCACCGCGACGAGGTCGACTTCGGCGTCATCCACCTGATGGGCCGCTTCAACGCCCGCGGCGGCGAATCGCAGGTCTATGACCTCGACCGGGAACTCGTCACGGAGTTCTGCCTCACTGAGCAGATGGACACCATGTACTGGGCCGATGCCCAGGTCCTCCACGCGGTCCGCCCGATCCTGCCCGTGGACCCGGCGAAGGCGGCCGTGCGCGACGTCCTGATCATGGGCTACCGGCACGCGCCGGAGCTGCGGCGCGAAGAACAGAACGGCTGACGTGCCGACGCGATCCGAGGTCCGCCGCGTCGACCACGTCATCATCCGTTTCGCGGGTGATTCGGGTGACGGTATGCAGCTGACGGGTGACCGTTTCACTTCGGAGACGGCGTCCTTCGGCAACGACCTTTCGAC
>NZ_JBIAVF010000045.1:0-10323 GCF_042893755.1 Streptomyces sp. NPDC001568
CCACCCCACCCGGATAACGGCAACCCACCCCCACGATCACCACCGGATCACCCACATCAACCACCGAAACCACCCCGGCCCCCACACCGACCGGACCAACACCCCCACCCACACCCAACAACCCACACACAAACTCCGCCAACACACCCACCGACGGATAATCGAAAACCACCGTCGCCGAAAGCCGCACCCCGAACAACACACCCAACCGATTCCGCAACTCAACCGCGGTCAGCGAATCAAAACCCATCTCCCGAAACGCCAAACCCACCGGCACATCCACCACAGAACCAAAACCAAGAACCGACGCCACCTCGCCGCGGATCTGGTCCTCGATGGCCGCTACGGCCTGGGTTCGGGACAGGCGGTTCAGCCGGCTCCGGATGCCGTCCGTGGCGGGGGCACGTCCGCGGCGGTTGCGGGGCGATCCGCCGCGCACCAAGTCGCGCAGCACCTGTGGCACGGTGGTCGCGCCCTCCCAAGCGCGCCAGTCCCAGCGGGCGGCCATCGTCACCGCATCGGGTACTTCCCGCGCCGAGCCGAGCAGGTCCGTCCCTTCGGTGGCGGACAGTCCGGTGATTCCGCCGCGGGACATCCGGGCCACGTCGCGCCCGCTCAGCTCACCGGCCATGCCACCGGAGACGTCCCACAGGCCCCAGGCCACCGACTGGCCCACCAGTCCGCGCGCCCGTCGCGCCTGCATCAGGCCGTCCAGGAATCCGTTCGCCGCGGCGTAGTTCGCCTGCCCCGGCGAACCCACAACGCCTGCCAGTGACGAGAACGTCAGGAAGAACGCCACATCCATCTGACGGGTCAGTGTGTGCAGCCACCAGGCGCCGCCCGCCTTGCCACCCATCACCGCACCCACCTGCTCGGACGACAGCGACCCCACCACACCGTCGTCCACGACCCCCGCCGCGTGCACCACACCCGTCAACGGATGCTCCACCCCAACCGCCGCAAGAGCCTCCTCCACACCGGCCCGCGACGACACATCCGCCGCCACCACCCGAACCTCGGCACCCAGCCCACGCAACCGCCCCACCAGATCCACCGCGGAACCCGAACCCGCGACACCACGACGCCCCACCAACACCAGATGCCGCACACCACACGCCGACACCAACCACTCCGCCACCAACCCACCCAGCACACCCGTACCACCGGTCACCAACACCGACCCCTCCGGATCGATCGGGACGGGCAGCGTCAGGATGTTCTTGCCGACGTGTCGGGCCTGGCTGAGGTGACGGAAAGCGGCCGGCGCCTGCCGTATGTCCCATGCCGTCATCGGTAGCAGCGTGAGCCGCCCCGTGGCGAACAGCGCCAGCAGTTCGGCGAGCATGGCCCCGATTCGGTCGGGCTCCGGTTCGGAGAGGTCGAAGGTGCGGTACCGGACCCCGGACGGCAACGAAGCCGCCTCCCGGACATCGGTCTTGCCCATCTCGATGAACCGGCCACCCCTCGGCAGCAGTTCCAACGAAGCGTCCACGAACTCGCCCGCCAGCGAGTTCAACACCACATCAACGCCCGCACCACCCGTCACGTCCAGGAACGCCGAACGGAAACCGAGATCACGGGACGAGGCGATGCGATCCTCCGACAACCCCAGCCCCCGCAACACCCCCCACTTGGAAGGATGCGCCGTCGCGAACACGTCCGCACCGAGATGCCGCGCAAGCTGCACGGCCGCCATCCCCACACCACCCGCACCCGCATGGATCAGCACCCGCTCACCCCCACGCAGACCCGCGAGCCGCACCAGCGAGTAGTACGCCGTCAGGAACGCCACCGGCACGGACGCCGCCTCCGCGAACGACCATTCCGTCGGAATCGGCGCCACGGTCCGCGCGTCCGCCACCACGGTGTCACCGAACGACTCCGGGATCAGGCCCATGACGCGGTCGCCGGGGGCCAGTCCGGTGACCTCCGGACCGATCTCGGTGACCACCCCGGCACCCTCGCTGCCCGGTGTGGCCTCGCCCGGGTACATGCCCAACGAAATGAGTACGTCGCGGAAGTTCAGGCCGGCGGCACGCATCGACAGGCGGACCGTTCCCGGCTGCAGGGGCGCGGCGGCCTGCGCGTGCGCAATCGCGGTCAGTTCCGTCAATGTCCCGCCGGGTCCCGTCGACAAACGCCATGGGCCGTGCTCGGGAAGCCGCAACCGGTCCGTCTCGTCGAGTTCTCCGAGGGCCGGCGCGATCAGCGCGCCGCCACGCACTGCCAACTGGTCGAGGTCTGTGGCCAGTACGGCGGGCAGGGACAGCGCGCGGAGAGCATCGTCCTCCGCACGACCGTCCTGCGGGTCGAGGTCAAGGAGCACGAGGCGATCCGGGTGTTCCGTCTGGGCGGACCTGATCATGCCCCAGATCGCGGACATGGCCGGATCCACCGGGGACACCGGCTCCTCCGTGGTCACGGCGCCCCGGGTGAGGACCAGGAGCCGGGCGTCGGTCAGGTGGGGCGAGGCAAGGAACGCCTGCACCTGGGCCAGCAGCCGTACGAGGATCGTCTCGGCGCGATCGGCTCCCTCTGCCTCGAAGCCGTCGCCGGTCCCGCCCGGTGTGCCGGGGAGGGAGAGCACCACCAGTGGGGGTGTCGCGGCTCCGCTCTCCAGCGCCTCTTCGAGCGAGGCCAGATCCACGTGATCGCCCGCACCTCCGCCCACCAGCACCCATTCGGGCGCCGGGTCCTTCGCACTGTCGGTGGCCGGGTCGGACACCGGCGCCCACCGCATCCGCAGGAGCCGTGCAGCGGAGGCGGGGGACCCCGCAAGGCTCTCCTGGCTGATCGGCCGGAAGGCGAGGGACTCGACGGTGACGACGGGCCGTCCGGTCGGGTCGAAGGCCTCGATGGCGACACCATCAGCACCGCGACGCAGCCGGGCCCGCAGAACCCTTGCGACGGTGCAATGAACGGTGACACCACTGAACGCGAACGGAAGCCCGCGATCACCAACGCCAACACCAACGCCATCGCCATCGCCATCGCCCGAGGTCGCGGCAAGGGCATGGAGCGCGGCGTCCAGCAGCGCCGGATGCAACGCGAAACCGGCCGGATCGTCGGGCAGCACCACCTCCGCGTAGACGTCCTCACCGTCCCGCCAAACCTGCCTCAGCCCCCGGAACACCGGCCCGTAATCGAACCCCGCCTCCGACAGAGCGGCCTGAACGTCCTCCACCGGAACCGGGACTCCCGCAGGAGGCCAGGTCCAAGCCGCATCAGGAGCTTCGAGCGCCTCCGCGAGGACACCGGTGCCGTGCCGGGTCCACTCCCCACCTTCGGCATCCGGACGCGAATGAACAGCAACCACCCGCCGCCCGTACTCGTCGGGCTCCTCCACCACCACCTGCACCGTCACGCCCGGCCCACCCTCGACCAACACCAACGGCGCCTGAAGCGTCAACTCCTCGACCCGCGCACACCCCAACCGCAGGCCCGCATGCGCCACCACGTCCACAAACGCCGTCCCCGGCAACACGACCACACCGGACACCGCATGATCGGCCAACCACGGCTGCGCCGACACCGACACCCGCCCCGTCAGCACCACACCACCACCCGCGAGCGACACCTGTGCGCCCAACAGCCGATGACCCGCGACCGCCAACCCCACCCCGGAGAGCGACCCCCCAGCCACCCCCGAAGACCCCGCGACCCAATACCGGCGACGCTGGAAGGCATACGTCGGCAACTCCACAGACTGCCCCGCACCGGAAACCCACCGGTCCCACTCCACGCCAACCCCATGCACGTGCAGGCGGGCCAGGCCCATCAGCAAGCTGGTGGCCTGATCACGATCACGCCGCATGAAGCTCGCGACCGCCTCACCCCCACGCTCCTCCATCACAGCGGACAGAGCAGGCTGCGGACCGACCTCCGCCCAGACCCGAACCCCCAACTCGCGTGCCTTCTCGACTGCTTCGGCGAACCGGACGGGCTGACTCACATGCCCCACCCAATAGGCAGGGCTACCGAAGTCGGTGCCGGCCAGATCCCCGGACACCGTCGAGACAATCGGAATCTCAGGCGCCGCGAACTCCACATCGGCGATCGCAGCGGCAAAATCCTCCAACATCGGAGCCATCAAAGGCGTATGGAAGGCATGCCCAACCGGAAGCCACCGAGTCCGCAACCCCTCGGCCTCCAGCTCCGCGACCACACCCCGTACCGCATCCCCCTCACCGGCCAACACGACCGACTCCGGCGCATTCACCGCAGCCACCCACACCCCGGCCAGCCCTGCGATCCGATCCGCGATCTCCGCCGCAGGCCCGGCAACCGAGACCATCACGCCACCGGCGTCCATCCCCTGCATCAACCGGCCACGCACACACACCAACCGAGCCGCATCAGACAGGCTCAGCACACCCGCCGCGACCGCCGCGCCGATCTCACCGACCGAATGCCCCACCAACACATCCGCCCGAACACCACACTCCACCAGGACACGCCACAGCCCCACCTCCAACGCAAGCAGCCCCACCTGCGTAAACACCGTCTCATCGATCAGGTCACCACGACCACCCTCACCGAAGAGCACCGGACGCAACGGCCCCGGCAACAACCCATCCGCCACCGAACACACTTCGTCCACCACGCCGGCGAACACCTCGAACCGCTCGTACAACCGCGCACCCATCCCCGCGAACTGCGAGCCCTGCCCCGTGAACAACACCGCCGTCTTCCCCACCAACGGCGAACCCGTCACCAGCGCATCAAAAGATCCGCCCTCAGCCAATGCGTCCAGCCCCGCAAGCAATTCCTCAACAGAGGAACCCACCACAACAGACCGGTCCTCCAACACCGCACGGTTCCTCAACCCCGCAGCCACACCGACAACGTCGACAACCCCGGTGTCCCGGACGAACTCCGCCAACCCGGCCGCCTGACCCCGCAGACCCCCATCACCCCGACCCGACACCACCCACGGCACCGGACCCGACACCTCCACCACCGGCACAGCATCAAGCTCGACAGCAGGCGCCTCCTCCACGATCACGTGCGCGTTCGTGCCGCTCACGCCGAACGAGGACACCCCCGCCCGCCGCACCCGCCCATCGGCCTGCCACGGAACAGACTCGGTCAGCAGCCGCACCTCACCCGCCGACCAATCCACATGCGGCGACGGCTCATCCACGTGCAACGTCGCAGGCAGACGCCCGTGACGCATCGCCATCACCATCTTGATCACACCGGCCACACCCGCAGCCGCCTGCGTATGACCAATGTTCGACTTCACGGATCCGAGCCACAGGGGGCGGCCCTCCGGCCGGTCCTGCCCGTACGCCGCCAGTAGTGCCTGCGCCTCGATCGGATCACCCAGCGTCGTACCCGTCCCGTGCGCCTCAACGGCGTCCACGTCGGTCGCCGACAGACCCGCGTTCGCCAGCGCCTGCCGGATCACCCGCTGCTGCGACGGACCGTTCGGCGCCGTCAACCCGTTCGACGCACCATCCTGGTTCACCGCCGAACCCCGCAGCACCGCCAACACCCGATGGCCGTTCGCCACCGCGTCCGACAACCGCTCCAGCAGCACCAGGCCGACACCCTCACCCCAGCCCGTACCATCCGCGCCCGCCGCAAACGGCTTGCACCGGCCATCGGGTGCCAGACCGCGCTGCCGACTGAACTCCACGAACGCACCCGGCGTCGACATCACCGCGACACCGCCCGCCAGAGCCAGGCCACACTCGCCCGCCCGCAGCGCCTGCGCCGCCAAGTGCATCGCCACCAACGACGACGAACACGCCGTGTCCACCGTCACCGCCGGACCCTCAAGACCGAAGACGTACGCCAGCCGCCCCGACACCACGCTCGCCGCGTTCCCGGTCAGGAAGTAGCCCTCGCTGCCCTCTCCCCCGTGGTCGGCGAACGTGCCGTAGTTCTGAGCGGACGCTCCCACGAAAACACCCGTGCTGGAGTTGCGCAGGGTGGAGACGTCGATGCCCGCGCGCTCGATCGCCTCCCACGAGCACTCCAGTACGAGCCGCTGCTGCGGATCCATCGCCAGCGCCTCACGCGGGCTGATCCCGAAGAAGCCGGCGTCGAACTCGGCAGCGTCGTAGACGAAACCGCCGGCCGCCGTGGACGACGTGCCGGGCCCGTCCGGGTCGGTGCCGAACAGCTTGTCGAGGTCCCAGCCCCGGTCCTTGGGGAAGTCCGAGATGGCGTCGCCACCGGCGGCGACGAAGTCCCACAGGTCCTCGGGCGCGCGCACTCCGCCGGGGTACCGGCAGCTCATACCCACGATGGCGATCGGGGCGTGCTGTTCGGCTTCCAGTCGCTCCAGACGCCCGCGCGTCTCGTGCAGGTCCGTGGTGACGAACCGCAGGTAGGACCGGAGCTGTTCCTCGCTGGCCATTTGGTGAGCCTTCCTCACAGCTGTGATGCAGACAGACGGTCAGGGTCTTAGGACTGCTTGAACCGCTTGTCGATGAATTCGAAGATCTCCTCGTCGCTCGCCGAGCCGAGCTGTGCGCTCATGTCCTCGGTGTCGCGCGAGGTGCTGTCGCAGGAGTCCAAGAGCTCTCGGAGCCGCTGCGCCACCCGCTTGCGTACGGCGTCGCCCTCGGCTACCTCCGCCAGGGTTTCCGCGAGGCGTTCGATGTCGCCGAACACCCGGGTGGACGGGGGTACGTCCGGGGTCACCCCCAGTAGTTCGGCATCGAGGTGCTCGGCGAGGATCCTCGGGGTGGGGTGGTCGAACGCCACGGTGGCCGGTAGGCGCAGGCCGGTTTCGGCGCTGAGCCGCTTGCGCAGTTCGACGGAGGCGATGGAGTCGAACCCCATGTCCCGGAAGGCGCGTTCGGGCTCGATGGCGTCGGGGTTGGAGTGGGACAGGATCCTGGCCGCCTCCGCGCACACCAGTGCGGACAGCAGGTCGAGGCGGTCGGCCTCGTCCAGCCCGTCAAGCCGGGACAGCAGTCCGGAGGCGTCGTCCGTGTCCTGGTGGCCCGTTGAGGTGGTGATCTGCCGGGCTTCGTGCAGGTCCTCGATGAGCGGACGGTGGCGGGCCATCGTGAAGGTGGGGACGAACCGTTCCCAGTCCACGTCCGCCACGGCCAGGAATGTCTCGTCGAGGCTGAGTGCCTCGTGCAGCGCCGCGATGGCGCGCTCCGGTGTCATCGGCCGCAGTCCGAGCCGGCTCAGCCGCGCGCCGGCCTCGCCACCGCCCATGCCTTCGCCCTGCCAGAGTCCCCAAGCGACGGATGTCACGGACCAGCCGGCCGCGCGCCGGCTCTCCGCCAGGGCGTCGAGGTACGCGTTCGCGGCGGCGTAGGCACCCTGCCGCGCACCGCCCCAGACCCCGGCGTTCGACGAGAACAGCACGAGGCGCTCGAACTTGCCGCCGGCGAGCTGCTCGGCAAGGGCGTCAGCGCCGCGCACCTTCGCGGCGAGCACGTCTTCCAGGTCTGCGGCGGTGAGGCTCGTGAGCGCCACGTCCTGGGATACCCCGGCGGCGTGGATGACGGTGGTGGTCGGCGGGTGGCCGCTGCTGTCCAGGACCTCCGCCAGTTGCTCGGCGTCGGTGATGTCGCAAGCCGTGACCGTGGTCGGGGTGCCCTCCGCGCTCAGTTCCTCGGCCAGCTCGACGGCGCCGGGTGCGTCGGTCCCGGATCGACTGACGAGGACCAGGTGCTCGGCACCGTTGCGCGCGAGCCACCGTGCCAGATGCGACCCGAGCGCACCCGTGCCCCCGGTCACCACCACCGTGCCACTGGGTTTCCACCCCTCACCACCGCCGGAGGGCGCCGGTGCATGTCGCAGCCGGCGTGCGAACACGCCGGCCGGGCCGACGGCCAATTGGTCCTCGACCGGCTGCGCCAGCGCCGCGCACACCAACTCGTCGGCATCCGCGAACCAGTCGACCGGTAGGTCCAGCAGACCGCCGTAGTGGTCGGGGTGTTCGAGGCCGAAGACCCGGACGAGTCCCCAGATCGCCGCCGACGCCGGATCGGGAGCCGCGTCCGTCCCCGGCGTGGTCACCGCCCTCCGGGTCAGCACCCACAACCGGGCGGCGTCCTGCTCGACGACGGCCCGCATCACGGCCAGTACGACGGCCAGTTGACCGGACAGACGACTTCCGCTCCGGTCCGTCGTGCCACGATCTGACCCGGCCGGCAGGTAGGCGATGTGCTCGGCGCCCGCGAGGAGTTCCGCGACATCGGCGCGATCGATGTCGCGGCCGGTGGGTAGCACCCGTACCTCGACCTGGGCACCGGCGTGTTCCAACGCCATTCGGATGTCGCTGATTTCTGTCTCCCCGTGGCACAGCAGGTGCCATGTTCGGGGTAGCCCACCTGCGTGTCGGGCCGCCAAGGGCGTCCAGCCCACGTCATAGCGCCACGCGTCGGTCCCGGAGGTACCGGTCTGCGCCGCCGCGGGGGCGTCCAGCCAATAGCGTTGCCGCTGGAAGGCATACGTGGGCAATCCCACCGGCTCCGCGGCAGGCAGCAACTCCCGCCACGCCACCGGCAGACCGGCCGCCCAGGCCGTCCCCAGACTGCTCAGCAACTGCGCGACCTCCGGCCGATCACGACGCAGGGTGTGCAACACCCGTCCGGCCGTGACCGTCCGCTCCATCGCCAACGAAAGCACCGGATGCGGACCGATCTCCACGAACACCTGCGGACCCGCGTCCTGCAACCGACGCACCACGTCCGCGAACAGCACCGGCTCCCGCAGGTTCCGATACCAGTACCCGGCATCCAACCCACCATCGGACACCGGCCCACCGGTCACCGTCGACACCAGCTCCGGCCCGGAACCACCCAGGTCCACGACCCCCGCCAGCTCCTTGCCCAGCCGCTCCTCCACCGCCTCCACCTGCGCATGATGCGACGCGTAATCCACCTCGATACGCCGCGCCCGCACCCCCTGCTCGTCCAGGTCGGCACACAACCCGGCCACCTCGTCCGCCGGACCACTCACCACGACCTGCCCCGGCGCGTTCACCGCCGCCACCGACACCGAACCCGACAGATACCCCTCCAACTCCCCCGGATCCAACGCCACCGACGCCATCGCACCCCGACCCGCCAACACCCGCAACGCCCGCGAACGCAGCGCCACCACCCGAGCCCCGTCCTCCACACTCAACCGACCCGCCACCACCGCCGCCGCGATCTCACCCTGCGAATGCCCCACCACCACATCCGGCACCACACCCGCCGCCCGCCACACCTCCGCCAACGACACCATCACTGCCCACAACACCGGCTGAACCACATCCACCCGGCCCAACCACACCTCATCCGAACCCGCCAACACCCCACACAACGACCAATCCACGAACGGATCCAACGCCCGCTCACACACCGCCATCCGCTCCGCGAACACAGCGCTGGACCGCAGCAACTCCACGCCCATCCCCGCCCATTGGCCCCCCTGGCCGGGGAAGACGAACACCACATCCGAGCCGGGTACCACCTCATCGGTGACCACGCCCTCGGCCGGCTCGCCGGCCGCGACCGCGTCCAGACCGGACAGCAGCGAAGCGACATCCGCGCCGGTCACCACGGCCCGCTGCTCCAGACCGGCCCTACCGGCCAACCCCGCAGCCACCCCCGCGACCCACCCGCCGTCGACCACACCCGCCACCTGCCGAGCTCGGACAAAGCTCGCCAACTGCGCCGCCTGGCCGCGAAGGGCGGCCGCGTCGCGGCCGGACATCACCCACGGCACGAGGTCCTCGCCCAGCAATACGGCGGCTTCCCGCTCTTCCGCAGGCGTGTCGACTGCGGGCGGCTCCTCCAGGATGACGTGCGCGTTGGTGCCGCTCACCCCGAACGAGGACACGCCCGCACGCCGTGGGCTGTCGCTGCTCGGCCAGTCCACCGGTGCGGTCAGCAGCCGCACCTCACCCGCCGACCAGTCGACGTGCGGCGACGGCTCGTCCACGTGCAGGGTTCCGGGCAGCCGACCGTGCCGCATGGCCATCACCATCTTGATCACACCGGCCACACCCGCAGCCGCCTGCGTATGACCGATGTTCGACTTGACGGATCCGAGCCACAGCGGGCGGCCCTCCGACCGGTCCTGCCCGTACGTCGCCAGCAACGCCTGCGCCTCGATGGGATCGCCCAGTTTGGTGCCGGTGCCGTGCGCCTCCACCACGTCCACGTCCGTTGCCGACAGACCCGCGTTGGCCAGCGCCTGCCGGATCACCCGCTGCTGCGACGGACCGTTCGGCGCCGTCAAGCCGTTGGAGGCGCCGTCCTGATTGACGGCCGAACCACGCAACACGGCAAGCACCCGATGACCATGACGACGAGCGTCCGACAACCGCTCCAACACCAACACACCCGCACCCTCACC
>NZ_JBIAVF010000046.1:0-7838 GCF_042893755.1 Streptomyces sp. NPDC001568
CTTGAGGGTCCGGCGGTGACGGTGGACACGGCGTGTTCGTCGTCGTTGGTGGCGATGCACTTGGCGGCGCAGGCGTTGCGTTCCGGTGAGTGTTCCCTGGCTCTGGCGGGCGGTGTGACGGTGATGTCGACGCCGGGTGCGTTCGTGGAGTTCAGTCGGCAGCGCGGTCTGGCACCTGATGGCCGGTGTAAGCCGTTTGCGGCGGGTGCGGATGGTACGGGCTGGGGTGAGGGTGTCGGTCTGGTGCTGCTGGAGCGGTTGTCGGACGCGGTGGCGAACGGTCACGAAGTGTTGGCGGTGCTGCGTGGTTCGGCGGTGAACCAGGACGGTGCGTCGAATGGTCTGACGGCGCCGAACGGTCCGTCGCAGCAGCGGGTCATCCGGCAGGCGTTGTCCAACGCCGGACTCGGTACCGGTGATGTGGATGTGGTCGAGGCGCACGGCACCGGTACCACGCTGGGTGACCCGATCGAGGCGCAGGCACTACTGGCGGCGTACGGGCAGGACCGACCGGAGGGCCGCCCCCTGTGGCTCGGATCCGTCAAGTCGAACATCGGCCATACGCAGGCGGCTGCGGGTGTGGCCGGTGTGATCAAGATGGTGATGGCCATGCGGCACGGGCACCTGCCCGAGACGCTGCACGTGGACGAGCCGTCACCGCACGTGGATTGGTCGGCCGGTGACGTGCGGCTGCTCACGGAGTCGGTTCCGTGGCAGACCGATGGGCGGGCGCGGCGCGCGGGTGTGTCCTCGTTCGGTGTGAGCGGCACGAACGCGCACGTGATCGTGGAGGAAGCGCCTGCTGTCGAGCTTGATGCTGTGCCCGCGGTGACGGTTTCCGGGCCGGTGCCGTGGGTGGTTTCCGCGCGCGGAGAAGCGGGGCTGGGTAGGCAGGCGGCTCGGTTGGCGGAGTTCGTCCGGGGCCGTGAGGGTGTGGATATCGGGCGTGTGGCTGCGGAGTTGGCCCGTCGTGCGGTGTTGGAGGACCGGGCGGTCGTGGTGGGCGAGGACACCGCCGATCTGGTGGCGGCGCTGGAAGCGCTCGCCGAGGGCACTTCGATTGACGGGCTTGTGATCGGTTCCCCTGTGCTGGGGAAGACGGCGGTGTTGTTCACGGGGCAGGGCTCGCAGTTCGCGGGGATGGGAGCCCGGTTGTACGAGCGGTTCGAATCGTTCGCCAGCGCGGTGGACGAAGTCTGCGCCGTGGCGGATGGGTTGTTGCCGGAGCCGTTGCGTCCGGTGCTCTTCGGTGAGGGTGGTCGTGGTGACCTGATCGATGAGACGGTGTTTGCGCAGGTGGGGCTGCTTGCGTTGGAGGTGGGGCTGTGGCGTGTCCTGGTGGAGTGTGGTGTTCGGGCGGATGTGTTGGTGGGGCATTCGGTCGGTGAGATCAGCGCGGCGGTCGCGGCGGGTGTGCTGAGCCTGTCTGATGCCGTTCGGTTGGTGTGTGTGCGTGGCCGGTTGATGCAGGGTGTCGCTGGTGACGGTGTGATGGTCTCGGTTGCCGCGCCCGCCGATGAGGTCCGGGCCCGGATCGCGGGGGTGGCCGGGGTGTGGGTGGCTGCGGTGAACGCGTCGGATTCGGTCGTGTTGGCCGGTGAGGGGGATGCGGTACGGGGTGTGGTCGCGGAGCTGGAGGCCGAGGGGTTGCGGACTCGGTGGCTTCCGGTTGGGCATGCCTTCCATACGCCTTTGATGGCTCCGATGTTGGAGGATTTTGCCGCTGCGATCGCCGATGTGGAGTTCGCGGCGCCTGAGATTCCGATTGTCTCGACGGTGTCCGGGGATCTGGCCGGCACCGACTTCGGTAGCCCTGCCTATTGGGTGGGGCATGTGAGTCAGCCCGTCCGGTTCGCCGAAGCAGTCGAGAAGGCACGTGAGTTGGGGGTTCGGGTCTGGGCGGAGGTTGGTCCGCAGCCTGCTCTGTCCGCTGTGATGGAGGAGCGTGGGGGTGAGGCGGTCGCGAGCTTCATGCGGCGTGATCGTGACCAGGCCACCAGCCTGCTGACGGGCCTGGCCCGCCTGCACGTGCATGGGGTCGCCGTGGAGTGGGACCGGTGGGTTCCCCGTGCCAGTCGGCTTGTTGAGGTGCCGACGTACGCCTTCCAACGTCGCCGCTACTGGGCGGGGGACATCGCCGGAGCTTCCGCAGGTTCACTGTCGGGTGTGGGCTTGTCGACGGCCGATCACCGTCTCCTGGGCGCACGGGTGTCGCTGGCCGATGGTGGCGCTGTGTTCACGGGGCGGCTGTCGACCTCCACGCAACCCTGGCTGGCGGATCACGCCGTGACAGGCGTGGTCCTGCTGCCCGGGACCGCGTTCGTCGACTTCATGGCGTACGCGGGCCAGCAGATGGGGTGCCGTCAGGTGCGGGAGTTGACTCTCCAGGCGCCACTGCTGGTGCCCGAGGGCGGGCCCGGGGTGACGGTCCAGGTCGTGGTCGCCGCCCCCGACGAGCACGGACAGCGGACGGTCGACATCCACTCCCGCCCCGACACCGAAGCCGGCGAGTGGACCCGGCACGGCACCGGTGTTCTCGCGGAGGCGCTCGAAACTCCCGATACGGCTTGGACCTGGCCCCCTGCGGGCGTCCCGGTCCCGGCGGAGGACATCCATGGCGGGCTGTCGGAGGCGGGGTTCGATTACGGGCCGGTGTTCCGGGGGCTGAGGCACGTCTGGCAGGACGGTGAGGACGTCTACGCGGAGGTCGTGCTGCCCGACGATCCGACCGGCTTCGCGCTTCACCCGGCCTTGCTGGACGCCGCGCTCCACGCCCTCGCCGCCGCCCCGGGTGACGCAGAAACCGACGCCACGGGCGGCACCCTCGAAGGCGGGCTCCCCTTCGCTTTCACCGGTGTGCGGGTGCACCGGCCCGGGGCTTCGACGCTGCGTGTGCGACTGCGCCGGCAGGGGGAAGACGGGGTTGCGCTGGAGGCCGTCGACGCCGACGGAGACCCCGTCGTGTCCATCGACTCGTTGGTGTTCCGGCCGGTCAGCCATGCCGACCTCGCCGCCCCCGGGGCGTCCGACGGGGACCTGTACCACCTGCGCTGGACGCCGGTCCCGGCCCCGGTAGAGGGCCCGGTCGGCGCGCAGCCGGTCGGCCACGTACACGCCGTCCCCGACATCGCCGCGGCCTCCGCAGCGGTACGTGGTGGAACGTCCGATCCGCACTGGGTGGTGCTGCCCTGCCGCGCCACCGAGCAGGGATCGATTCCGGAACGTGCGCGCGCGCTGACCGTTCGGGCACTCGGCCAGGTGCAAGCCTTCCTCGACGCACCTGAAATGTCCGGACGGAAGCTGGTCGTCCTGACCCGGGGCGCGGTCGCGGCCGACGAGGGCGACCGTGGTGTCGACATGTCCGCGGCGGGCGTCTGGGGGTTGGTGCGCTCGGCCCAGTCGGAGCACCCGGATCGGCTGGTTCTGCTGGACGTCGACACCGAGGTGGACGACGAAGAGTGGCCCGCCCTGCTGTCCGCCGTCTCCGCCGCCCCCCTGCCCCAGCTCGTCCGGAGGGGCGGGACGCTATTGACGCCGCGCCTGGAAGCCTCCGACGGCAACGGCAACGGCAACGGCAACGGCAACGGCAACGGCAACGGCAACGATGACGCTGACCTGACCGTGCCCACGCAGGGTCCGTGGCGGCTCACGGCGGGCTCCGGCGGAACGCTCGCGGAACTCGCACTGGTCGAAGCCCCGTTGACGCCCGGCCAGTCCCTCGGCGCGGGCCAGGTCCGGGTATCGGTGCGCGCGGCCGGACTCAACTTCAGGGACGTGCTCATCGCGCTCGGCATGTACCCCGGCGCCGCTTCGATCGGCGGCGAGGGTGCGGGCGTGGTCACCGAGCTCGGTCCGGGCGTCACGGGGCCGGCGGTCGGGGACCGGGTGATGGGGTTGATGCCGGACTCGTTCGCCGAGAGCACGGTCGCGGACGCCCGCATGGTCGTCCGCATACCCGACGGTTGGACCTTCCAGGAGGCGGCCTCCGTACCCATCGCCTTCCTCACCGCCCGGTACGCCCTTGAGGACCTCGCGGGTCTGCGTGGGGGTGAGCGGGTGCTGATCCATGCGGGTGCGGGTGGTGTGGGGATGGCGGCCGTGCAGCTTGCGCGGCATCTCGGTGCGGACGTGTTCGCGACGGCGCATCCTTCCAAGTGGGGGGTGTTGCGGGGGCTGGGGTTGTCGGAGGATCGCATCGCCTCGTCCCGTGATCTCGGTTTCCGTTCGGCGTTCCTGGACGTGACGGGTGGTGCGGGCGTTGATGTGGTGTTGAACTCGCTGGCGGGCGAGTTCGTGGACGCTTCGTTGGAACTGCTGCCGAGGGGTGGCCGGTTCATCGAGATGGGCAAGACCGATGTCCGGGAGGCGGCTTCGTTGCCGTCCGGGGTCCGGTACCGCACCTTCGACCTCTCCGAACCGGAGCCCGACCGAATCGGGACGATGCTGACGGAACTGCTCACGATGTTCCGCAGCGGCACGCTGCGGCTCCTCCCGCTGACCTCGTGGGACGTGCGCAGGGCCCCGGCCGCTTTCGGGCACGTCCGGATGGCCCGGCACACCGGCAAGGTCGTCCTCAACGTACCCGCGCCGCTCGACCCGAACGGCACCGTCCTGATCACCGGCGGTACCGGAGCGTTGGGCGCTCTGGTCGCCGAGCACTTGGTCACCACGCACGGCGTGCGGCACCTGCTGCTCGTCGGCAGGCGCGGCCCGCAGGCGTCGGGGGCCGCTGAACTCGTCCGGCGGCTGCGGCAGCTCGATGCCGATGTACGCGTCGTGGCGGCCGATCTGACACGCCGCGAGAAGACCGCGGAGGTCCTCGCACAGGTCGGTACGGACCATCCGCTCACCGGCGTCGTGCACGCGGCGGGCATCGCCGACGACGGCGTCCTCGGTTCGCTGACACCCGACCGGGTCGAGCGGGTCATGGCCGCCAAGGCAGACACGGCCTGGCATCTGCACGAGCTGACCCGGGACGCGGACCTGGCGATGTTCACCCTGTTCTCGTCCGCCTCCGGAGTGCTCGGCTCCCCGGGCCAGGCCAACTACGCCGCGGCGAACACCTTCCTGGACGCCTTGGCCGAGCACCGCAGGGCGCACGGACTGGCGGCGCAGTCGTTGTCCTGGGGGCTGTGGGCACGACGCAGCGTCATCAGCGGTCACCTCACCGACGCGGATCTGGCCCGGGTGGCCCGGGCCGGGATGGTGCCCCTCAGCGATGAGCACGGGCTGCGTCTGCTGGACGGTGCGCGCGACCGCTGCGGGCGCGCGCACGTCGTACCGGTACTGCTCGCACCGGGGCACCGGCACACCCATCCGCTGCTGGCACATCTCGGCGGCCCCTCCCGCCCGGCGCGCACCGTCACCCGCGGCGGCGCGGCCGGCGCACCGTCCGTACCGTGGGCCGATCGGCTCCGCGGGCTGTCCGCGGAGGAGCAGCGACGGATGCTGCTGACCTTGGTGCGGGAGCAGTCCGCGGCCGCCCTCGGGCACATGACCACGGACGCCATAGGCGCCCGGAAGCCGTTCAAGGAGCTCGGGTTCGACTCGCTCACCGGAGTCGATGTGCGCAACCGGATCGGCGCCGCGACGGGGGTGACGCTGCGTGCCACCGCGGTGTTCGACTTCCCCACGCCCGCCGCGCTCGCCGACCACCTGTGGGAGACCCTCAGGCCGGACGACGGCGCGGGAGAACCCCCGATCATCGCCGATCTGGCCCGCCTGGAGGCCGCGCTGACACAGGCCCCGCACTCCGGTGACCTGGGTGGCGAGATCACCGCCCGGCTGGAGGAGATCCTCTGGACCTGGCGGGACAGGGCGGAGGGAAGGCCGGTCACCGAGGAGGGTGACGACGATCTGGCCGCCGCCACCGATGACGAGATGTTCGCCCTGATCGACGAAGAACTCGGCAGGCAGTGACGTGCGCTCTCGCCTGTCCGCCGCACGCAAGGAGTGAGGTCCGTATGTCAGACAACCAGAGGCTGCGGGAATACCTGAACAAGGTCATGGCCGACCTGCGCCAGACCCGGAAGCGGTTGGAGGAGGCCCGGTCCACCGAGGTCGAGCCGATCGCCATCATCGGGATGAGCTGCCGGTTCCCCGGAGGGGTGGAGACTCCCGACGGTCTGTGGGAACTGGTCGCCGGGGAGCGCGCCGCGATCACCACGTTCCCGCGGGACCGCGGCTGGGACGTGGACGCCCTCTACGACCCGGACCCCGAACAGACCGGCACCACCTACGCCCGCGCGGGCGGGTTCCTCACCGACGCGGGCGGCTTCGACGCGGAGTTCTTCGGCATCAGCCCGCGCGAGGCGCTGGCGATGGACCCGCAGCAGCGGCTGCTGCTCGAACTGTCCTGGGAGGTGTTCGAGGCCGCGGGCATCGACCCGACCTCGGTGGCCGGGCGGCCGGTCGGCACGTACGTCGGCACCTCCACCTCCGGCTACGGGATCACGATGGCCGACGCGCCGTCAGGGGTGGAGGGGTACCTGCTGACGGGCAGTGCGGCGGCCGTCGCCTCCGGGCGGATCGCGTACACCCTCGGCCTGGAGGGTCCGGCGGTCACGGTCGACACGGCGTGCTCGTCGTCGCTGGTCGCCATGCACCTGGCCGCGCAGTCCCTGCGGTCCGGCGAGAGCGATCTCGCCGTGGCCGGCGGTGCCACCGTCATGTCCAGTCCGGGCACGTTCGTGGAGTTCAGCCGACAGCGGGGCCTTTCGCCGGACGGGCTGTGCAAGCCGTTCGCGGCGGCGGCGGACGGCACCGGCTGGGGCGAAGGCGCCGGGCTGCTCCTGCTGGAGCGGTTGTCCGACGCCCTGGCGAACGGTCGCAGGGTGCTCGGCGTGCTGCGGGGCTCGGCGGTCAACCAGGACGGTGCCTCCAACGGTCTGACGGCGCCGAACGGCCCCTCGCAGCAACGCGTGATCCGGCAGGCGCTGCGCAACGCGCGGCTGACCGCCTCGCAGGTGGACGTGGTGGAAGCGCACGGCACCGGCACCACACTCGGCGACCCCATCGAGGCCCAGGCCCTGCTGGAGACGTACGGTCAAGGCCGCTCTCAGGGCACCCCTTTGTGGCTGGGCTCGGTGAAGTCGAACATCGGTCATACGCAGGCGGCGGCGGGTGTGGCCGGTGTGATCAAGATGGTGATGGCGATGCGGCACGGGAAACTGCCGGCGTCCCTGCACGTGGACGATCCGTCGCCGCACGTGGATTGGTCGGCGGGTGACGTGCGCCTGCTCACGGGAGCCGTGCCCTGGCTGGGCGACGGGCATCCGCGCCGGGCGGGAGTGTCCTCGTTCGGGGTGAGCGGCACCAACGCGCACGTGATCCTGGAAGAGCCGCCCGTCGCGGAGCCGAAGGCCGACGCGCCGGTGGAAGCGTCGGGTCCGCTGCCGTGGGTGCTGTCGGGGCGCGGGGACGAGGGACTTCGCGGCCAAGCCGCTCGGCTCGCCGACCTCGTGCGGGAGCGGCAGGCCGTGGGTACGGCTGATCACGCCTGGCTCGCCGGTGTGGCCGCGGGGTTGGCCGGAAGGGCCGCCCTCGAGCAGCGGGCTGTGGTCGTGGGCTCGGACGCGGACGAGCTGCTGGCGGGACTGGACGCGCTCGCCGTTGACGGGCAGCCACTGCCCGCGAGCACCGACTCCGGCGTGGTCTTCGCGTTCCCCGGCCAGGGGGGCCAATGGGCTGGGATGGGCGCGGAGTTGCTGCGGTCCAACGCTGTGTTCGCGGAGCGGATGGCGTTGTGTGAGCGGGCGTTGGATCCGTTCGTGGATTGGTCGTTGTGTGGGGTGTTGGCGGGTTCGGATGAGGTGTGGTTGGGCCGGGTGGATGTGGTT
>NZ_JBIAVF010000047.1:0-6463 GCF_042893755.1 Streptomyces sp. NPDC001568
GGGATCGACGACAGTTTCTTCGACCTCGGTGGCGACAGCATCATGTCCATCCAGCTCGTCAGCCGCGCCCGCCGAGCCGGACTGGTCATCACCCCCGGGGAGGTCTTCGAGCACAAGAACATCGCCGCGCTCGCCCTCGTGGCGGGCACCGCCGACGCCTCCCCCGCACCCGTCACGGGCATCGGCACCGGACGGATCCCGGCCACCCCCATCGTTCACTGGCTCCGCGAACACGGCGGACCCATCGGCCGGTTCCACCAGTCCATGCTCCTGCACACCCCGGCCGGCCTGACCGAGGACCGGCTCACCGCCGCCCTCCAAACCCTGCTGGACCACCACGACGCCCTGCGCGCCCGCCTGGTCCGCGAGGACGACTGGGCGCTGCACGTCCCGGAGCCCGGCGCGGTGGCCGCCGGCCCGCTGCTGCACCGCGTGCCCGTCGCGGACATCGACGGCACGGGCGGGGCGCTGCGCGCCGCCGTGGCCGCGGAGAGCGACACCGCCGCCGGCCGGCTCGCCCCGGACGCCGGGGTGATGCTCCGGGCCGTCTGGTTCGACGCCGGAACCGACGCACCCGGCCGGCTCCTGCTCGTCGTCCACCACCTCGTCGTCGACGGGGTCTCCTGGCGCATCCTGGTGCCGGACCTCGCGGCCGCCTGCGAGGCACTCGCCAAGGGCGCCGAGCCCGCCCCGGCGCCGGTCCCGACCCCCCTGCGGGCCTGGTCGCGGGCGCTGACGACCGTCGCACCGGAACGACTGGACGAACTCCCCTTGTGGAAGCTCCAGTTGACCGGCAACGATCCGGTACTCGGCCGCGGCCGGCTCGACCCCGCCCGCGACGTCTTCGCCACCGAGCGGACCGTCGTACGCACCCTGCCCGCGGACCACACCGCCGCGCTGCTGTCCGAGGTGCCCGCCGCCTTCCACGCCGGCGTCAACGACGTCCTGCTCACCGCCTTCGCGTTCGCCGTCGCCGACTGGCGCGCCCGCCGTGCCAAGGGCAACGACGCGGGCGTCCTCGTGGACCTGGAGGGCCACGGCCGGGAGGACGTGGTCGACGGCGCCGACCTCTCGCGCACCGTCGGCTGGTTCACCAGCCTCTACCCGGTGCGCCTGGACACCGGCCCGGCCCACCGCGACCGCTTCTGGTCCGGCGGCCCCGCCGTCGGCCGGAGCCTGAAACACATCAAGGAACAGCTGCGCGCCCTACCGGACAGCGGCATCGGATACGGGATGCTGCGCCACCTCGCACCCGAGGCCCGGCTCCCGGAGACCCCCGCGCCCCAGCTCGGCTTCAACTACCTGGGTCGCTTCCCGGCCGCCGCGCTGCGCGGCGAGCCGTGGACCGCGGCCCCCGAGGCCGAGCTGCTCGGCGGCGGATCCGACCCGACGATGCCGCTGACCCACGAGCTGGAGCTCAACGCCCTCACCCAGGACCACCCCGAAGGGCCCCGCCTGCTGGCCACCTGGTCCTTCGCCGCGGAGCTGTTCACCGGCCCCGAGGTCGAAGACCTCGCCGACACCTTCTTCCGCGCCCTCGCCGTACTGGCCGACCACGCCCGGGCACCCGAGGCCGGCGGGCACACCCCCTCCGATCTGACCCTCGTCTCTCTGTCCCAGGCCGAGATCGACCTGCTGGAAGCCGACTGGAGAACCTCCTCATGACGAAGCCGGGACTCGCCGACGTACTGCCGCTCTCACCGCTGCAAGAAGGCCTGCTCTTCCACGCCCTGTACGACGAGAGCGCCGCCGACGTGTACACCGTCCAGCTGATGTTCGACCTGGAAGGCCCGCTGGACGCGGCAGCCCTGCGGGAGGCCACCGGCGCCCTGCTGCGCCGCCACCCCAACCTGCGCTCCGCGTTCCGCTACGAAGGACTCAGCCGCACCGTCCAGATCGTGCCGCACGAGGTCGACGTCCCCTGGCGGGAGACCGACCTGACGGCCGAGACCGACCCCG
Source organism: Streptomyces sp. NPDC001568 (assembly GCF_042893755.1). Lineage (NCBI taxonomy): Bacteria > Bacillati > Actinomycetota > Actinomycetes > Kitasatosporales > Streptomycetaceae > Streptomyces > Streptomyces sp. NPDC001568. The sequence continues at coordinate 1,960 of NZ_JBIAVF010000047.1, forward strand.
ACCGGCGGCGGACCGAACTCGACCGGCTGCTGGCCGCCGACCGCGCCGAGCGCTTCGACCTCACCCGGCCGCCGCTGCTGCGCGCGGCCCTCTACCGGCTCGGCGACCAGCAGCACCGGTTCGTCCTCACCAAGCACCACATCCTCATGGACGGCTGGTCCATGCCGGTCCTGGTCCGCGAGCTGTTCCACCTGTACGCCTCCCGGGGCGACGACAGCGCCCTGCCGCGGGTCACCCCCTACCGCCAGTACCTCGCCTGGCTCGACGGCCAGGACAAGGCCGCCGCCGAAACCGCCTGGGCCGAGGCGCTGGCCGGACTCGACGGGCCCTCCCTGCTCGCCCCCGCCGACGCCCCGCCGGCCGGCGTCCAGCCGCAGGCGTTCACCGTGGAACTGACCGCGGAGCTCACCACACGGCTGCGCGAACAGGCCCGCCGGCACGGGCTGACCCTCAACACCGTGCTCCAGGGCGCGTGGGCGCTGCTCCTCGCCAAGCTGACCGGCCGCGACGACATCGTCTTCGGCGCGACCGTCTCCGGCCGCCCCCCGGAAATACCAGGCATCGAGACCATGGTCGGTCTCTTCATCAACACCCTGCCCGTCCGCATCGAACTCCCGGCCGCCGAACCGTTCGCCGACGCCCTCGGCCGGCTCCAGGCACGCCAGGCCCGCCTGATGGCGCACCAGCACCTGGGCCTCACCGACGTGCAGCGCATCGCCGGGGCCGGCCCCCTGTTCGACACCATCGCGGTCTTCGAGAACTACCCGCTGGACACCGACGCGCTCCAGCCGGAAGGCAGCGGCCTGACCCTCACCGGCCTGCACGCCACCGACGCCACCCACTACGCCCTCGGCGTCATCGCCGGTGTGGTCGACGACCGGCTGCGGATGCGCCTGGACCACCGCCCCGACCTGTTCGACACCGACGCCGTACGCGTCATCGGCGACCGCCTGGTGCGGATCTTCGAGGCGTTCTCCGAGGACCCCACCCGGCCCGCCGGCCGGATCGACGTCCTCGGGCCCGAAGAGCACCGGGCACTGGCCGAAGGGCACGGCCCGGGGACCGGGACCGCCGAGGACACCATTCCGGCCCTGTTCGCCGCCCGGACCGCCCGCACCCCGGACCGGATCGCCCTGACCTGCGAGGGCGAACAGCTCACGTACGCCGAACTCGACGCCCGCGCCAACCGGCTGGCCCGGCTGCTCGTCCGGCACGGAGCCGGACCCGAGCGGTTCGTCGCGCTCGCCCTGCCCCGCTCCGCGGACCTCGTCGTCGCCGTGCTCGCCACCCTCAAGTCCGGCGCCGCCTACGTACCGCTGGACCCGGACTACCCGGCGGACCGGCTCGCCCACATGCTGGACGACTCCCGCCCCACCCTGCTGGTGACCCGCTCCGACGCGGGACTGCCCGAGGGGCTCGGCGCGGACGTCGCCCGGCTGCGGCTCGACGACCCGGCCGTCCGCACGGCGCTCGCCGCCGAACCCGCCACCGCCCCCGAGACCGCGCTGCACCCCCAGCACCCGGCGTACGTCATCTACACCTCCGGCTCCACCGGCCGGCCCAAGGGCGTCGTCGTCCCGCACCAGAACGTCGTCCGCCTCTTCGGCGCCACCGACCACTGGTTCCACTTCGGACCCGACGACGTGTGGACCCTCTTCCACAGCTACGCCTTCGACTTCTCGGTGTGGGAACTGTGGGGACCGCTGCTGCACGGAGGCCGGCTCGTCGTCGTCCCGCACGCCGTGAGCCGCTCCCCCGAGGAGTTCCTGCGGCTGCTCGCGGACGAGCGCGTGACCGTCCTGAACCAGACCCCGTCCGCCTTCCACCAGCTGATGCAGGCCGACCGGGAGAACCCGGCCGTCGGTGGCCGGCTGGCCCTGAGGTACGTCGTTTTCGGCGGCGAGGCACTCGACCTGTGGCGGCTCGCCGACTGGTACGCCCGGCACGACGACCGGGCTCCGGTCCTGGTCAACATGTACGGCATCACCGAGACCACGGTGCACGTCAGCCACCTCGCCCTGGACGCGCCGAGCGCCGCCGCCGGACCCGGCAGCATGATCGGCGGGGCCATCCCGGACCTGCGGATCCACGTCCTCGACGGCGGCCTGCGGCCCACCGCGCCCGGCGTCGCCGGCGAGATGTACGTCGGCGGCGCGGGCCTGGCCCGCGGCTACCGGGGCCGCCCCGACCTGACCGCGAGCCGTTTCGTCGCCGACCCGTTCGGCGCCCCCGGCGCCCGCATGTACCGCACCGGCGACGTGGCCCGCCGCACCGGGGACGGCGCCCTGGAATTCGTCGGCCGCGCCGACGACCAGGTCAAGATCCGCGGCTTCCGCATCGAGCCCGGCGAGATCGAGGCCCGGCTCGCCGCCCATCCGACGGTCGCCCAGGTCGCCGTCGTCGTCCGCGAGGACCAGCCGGGCGACCTGCGGCTGGCCGCCTACCTGGTGCCGGCCGCCGGCGAGCGGATCGACGTGGCGCAACTGCGCGCCCACGCGGGCCGCGACCTGCCCGACTACATGGTCCCGGCCGCCTTCGTCGCCCTCGACGCCCTGCCGCTGACCCCCAACGGCAAGCTCGACCGCAAGGCGCTGCCCGCCCCCGAGACCGGCCCCGGCGACACCCGCGGGCGGGCCCCGCGCACCCCGCAGGAGGAGATCCTCTGCGGACTGTTCGCCGAAGTGCTGGGCGTCCGGGAGGTCTTCGCCGACGACCACTTCTTCGACCTCGGCGGGCACTCGCTGCTCGCCACCCGCCTGGTCAGCCGCGTCCGCGGCGCCCTGGGCGTGGAACTGGCCATCCGTACCCTCTTCGAGGCCCCCACCCCGACCGCGCTCGCCGAGCGGATCGGCGACGCAGGCGAGGCCCGGCCGCCCCTGCTGCCGGCCGTCCGCCCCGAACGGGTACCGCTGTCGTACGCCCAGCGCCGCCTGTGGTTCCTCGACCGGCTCGAAGGCCCGGGCGCCACCTACAACGTCCCCCTCGCGCTGCGGCTGCGGGGCACCCTGGACCACGACGCGCTCCGGGCCGCACTGGGCGACGTCGTCGCCCGGCACGAGAGCCTGCGCACCCTCTTCCCCGAAGAGGCGGGCATCCCCTACCAGGACGTCCTCGATGCGGCGGTGGCCCGTCCGGGGTTGGCCGTGGTGGAGGTGTCGCAGGACGGGTTGGACGCGGCACTCGTCGCTTCGGCGGCGCGTGGGTTCGATCTGGCGGCCGAGTTGCCGCTGCGTGCCGAGGTGTTCGTGCTGGGTCCCGAGGAGCAGGTGCTGTTGCTGACGGTCCACCACATCGCGGCTGACGGTTGGTCACTGGCTCCTCTGGGTCAGGATCTCGCCGCCGCCTACGCGGCCCGCGCCGAAGGGGTCGCTCCCGACCTGCGCCCGTTGCCGGTGCAGTACGCGGACTACAGCCTGTGGCAGCGCGACCTGCTGGGATCCGACACCGACCCGCAGGGCCTGGCCGCCCACCAGCTGCGGTTCTGGACGAAGACGCTGGCCGGCGCCCCGGACCTGCTGGAGTTGCCGACCGACCGGCCCCGGCCCGCCGTCGCCAGTCACCGCGGGGGCATGCTCACCTTCACCGTCGAACCCGAGCTGCACCACGGCCTCGTGGCCCTGGCGCGCCAGTCCCGGGCCACCCTCTTCATGGTCCTCCAGGCGGGACTTGCCGCCCTCCTCTCCCGGTTGGGTGCGGGGGAGGACGTTCCGATCGGTGGTGCGATCGCGGGGCGTCAGGACGAGGCGTTGGACGAGCTGGTGGGGTTCTTCGTGAACACGCTGGTGTTGCGTACGGACGTGTCGGGTGATCCGTCGTTCCGGGAGTTGTTGTCGCGGGTGCGTGAGGGGGATCTGGCGGCGTACGCGCATCAGGACGTGCCGTTCGAGCGGGTCGTGGACGCGGTGGCCCCTGATCGTTCCCGGGCCCGTCACCCGCTCTTCCAGGTGATGCTCGTCCTGCAGAACACCGCGACCGCCGAGACGGGGCTGCCCGGACTGGACTCCGTATCGATGCCCGTCGGGACGGGCGCCGCCAAGTTCGACCTGGGCCTCGAATTCACCGAACGGCCGGCGGGCGGCATGGACGCCCTGGTCGAGTACAGCAGCGACCTGTTCGACCACGCCGGCGTCGAGCGGCTGATCGCCCGGCTGCTGCGCCTGCTGACCACCGTCGTCGCCGCCCCGGAGACCCCGGTCGGCGCCATCGACGTCCTGGGCGCCGAGGAGCGCCGCCGCGTGCTGACCGACTGGAACGGGTCGGCCCGCCCCGTGGAGCCGCTCACCGTGCCCGAGCTGTGGGACCGGCGCGTCGCCGCGGCCCCGCAGGACCCCGCGCTGATCTCCGACGCGGGAACCGTCACGGCGGCCGACCTCGATGTGCGGGCGGAGCGGTTGGCCCGGCGTTTGGTGGGGTTGGGGGTGGGGCCGGAGTCGTTGGTGGCGTTGGCGCTGCCGCGTTCGTCGGTGGAGTTGGTGGTGTCGGTGTTGGCGGTGTGGAAGGCCGG
>NZ_JBIAVF010000048.1:0-5607 GCF_042893755.1 Streptomyces sp. NPDC001568
CCCGCGGAGCGGGACCCTCAGCGCTGCGCGCTGAGGAAGGGGCGCCGGTTCGCTGCGCTCACCGGAGAGCCAGGCCTTTGGCCTGGATCCTCAGCGCTGCGCGCTGAGGAAGAGAGCCGGTTCGCTGCGCTCACCGGAGAGCCAGCCCTTCGGGCTGGGTCCTGAGCGCTGTTGAGCTCAGGAAGAGAACCCGGTTCGCTGCGCTCACTGCAAGGCCGGCCCTTTGGGCCGGGGTGCTGCGCTTAGCTTCGGATGAGTTCGGGCTCTGCCCGAACCTCCCCTTTCGCGGGCTGGAGTGAACCCGTTTCACGGGGTCCGGGCCTTCGGCCCGTTGGCGTGGGTCCGCTCCGCTCCCCCACGCCGGGTCGGTTCGCAGTGCTCAAGGATGACCAGTTCGTTGCGCTCACTGAGGAGCGAGACCCGTTTGTTGCGTTTACAGGAGCAGCGGGCTTTCGGTTCTGTGGGTAGTGCTGAGTGCTGGAGTAGGGAGGGGCCCCTGCCCGAGCTTGGGCGGGCCTTTATGGACCGGTCTTTTGTGCCTGGCTCCAGTGGGGTGAAAGGGCAGGTCAGGTGGGTTGGGTGGGAAGTGGAAGCGGGCTTGAGGTGGGCTTGGAGGGTTCTTGGTGTGGGGTTGAGGGGTGTTAACGGCGTTAACGCTTGGAGTGGGGGTGATTCAAAGTGATCTGGGGATAGAGATAGGAACCAGTCAGATTCAGCGTGGTTATGGACAGACTGTCCGGCGCTGGTCGATGGAGCGTTGAGCTGATGAGTCGTCAGGGAAGTACCGGGTAGTGGGGTTTGGGACGGTGCTCAGTGCGCGCAGCGCGGTAGGGGACGGCCTATAGAAGGTACGGAGATGCGTTTGCGCAGGTCAGGCGGGGTGCGGGGGGAAAGTTATGTCCCCTCAGGAGGGACATAACTCGGGGGATGTGTCGCTGGTGGGGGGACAGAACGACGGCAAAACGTCAGCGAGGCTGACGGTTTTTGGGCTAAAACGTCAGGGAGGCTGACGTTCTTCTGGAGATGTGTCCTCGAACTGGGTCGGGGGAGGGTTCGGTTGGGTGGGGACGGCCCGTGGGGGGTGTTGGGGGCCGTGGCCGAGATGTGTCCCTCCTGGGGGGACACAAGACACGCCGAACGTCAACGAGCGTGACATTAGTGTCACCCTTGTTGACATACTCTCTCTGCAGATCAACGAAGTGGAGAGCATCCTCGTGTCATCAGAGCCACAGCGCCGCCGGCCGAGTCCGTCGCGCGCGCCGCGTCCTGATCTCCCTGTTGATGACGCGATTTCGGCGTGGAGTCAGCCGCTGGCTCCGGTCAAGGACCTGGACAGTCTCGCCAAGCGGTATCCGAGCCGGAAGCTCACGCTGGACGGTGAGCGCAAGCCGCTGGAGTTCTACGGGACGCAGAGTCAGCCAAATGCGTTTTCGATGGACAGCCTGGAGTTCTTCCTGGTCATCGCGCAGTACTTCCGTGAAGCGCTGCCGTTGAGGCTGATCCTGCTGCTCATTGCTTGCCAGCGGGCGGGGGGGCGGATTCCACTTACCCAGGAGGAGATGGCTACGATCCTTGACGTCAGTCGGACAAAGACGTCGGAGGCGCTGCACACCGTGATGTCTCATGGGATCGTCTTCAAGGTGCGGCGGGGTGTGTACCAGTTCAACCCGCCCTACAGTTACCGGGTGGCTGAGTTCATCCCGGGTACGGAGACGGCGGGTGAGTTCGTGAAGGTGGAGCAGCACAGCACCATCTCGCAGATTCGCAGCGATACGAGCCTGCCCGACCTGGTGCGGTTCCCGTCGCTGGACCACATGCGGCAGGCAATCGAGGAACTGCGGGCCGAACGGTCCAAAGAGCGCGCTGCGCGCCGGCTGAGCCGGGTGCAGCGCAAGGAAGAAGGGACAGCTCAGTGAGCACCTTGCGATTCGCTGCGGTCAACGCCGACGGGCTTCTCTCCGACCTCGACCTTCCGCCTGCGGCGTACCGCGTGCTGCTGAAGCTGCGTTCGCTGAGCGAGCCCGGGGGGCGGATCCTCATCGATCAGGCCACCATCGGGGGGCTGCTGGAGCTGAGCAGGCCGAGCGTGAACGCCGCGCTGCGGAGCCTGGAGCTCGCGAGGCTGGTGCGGAAGGTCAGGAACGGGGTCTACCAGATCAATCCGATGCTGGCCGGGTACAACTCGTTCGAGGACGCGGTGGCCGCGGTCAACGAGATGCCGGCGGAGGAGCGCCTGGACGCGCGCGGTTACGTCGCCAGCTACCACGAGGCGGTGGCGGCGTACCAGGATCAGTTGGCCGAGCAGCGCAAGAAGCGGGCGGCGCAGGCGGCGGCGAAGAAGGCTGCGGAGTCGAAGCGGCGGAGGACGTTGCACGCCGTGGGGTAGTAGTGGTGTCGTTGCGGGCGCCTGAGGCCCTCTCAGGCGCGTTGGAGGGCCCCGGGATAACCCCGGGGCCCTCCTGGGTTTTTAGGGACGGAGAGGGGCGTGTGGGGCTTCGTCAGAAGGCGAAGTCGACGTAGTCGATGTCGGTGAACTCGACGAGGAGCGACGTGGCGCGGGCGCCGTTGTCCTTGAAGTAGATCTCCTGGAGGGCTTCGGCCGTGATGTGGCGCAGTTGGGCCTCCGTGGCGCCGGCGTCCTGGGCGGCGAAGAGGCGGCTCGCGTACTCCGGGGGGAGGTGCTGGGTGATGCGGCGCATGCGGCCGTCGTCGGTGGTGCCGGGGGCCGCGGTGAAGCCGAAACGGGCGCGCGTCTCGATGACGAGGCCGGTGGTCCGTGCGGCCTGGTCGCGGGCGCGCTTGCGGACCAGGGGCTGCCAGCGGCGGCGTACCTCCGCCTCCAGGCGGGCGGCGAGTTCGGGCTTCGGCTGCTTGATCTGGTTCTTGACGTAGCGCTCGACGGTGCGTTGGGAGATGCCGAGCGCCGCGGCCACCGCCTTGGTGGTTTTGAGCTGCTTGACCAGGAAGCGGACCTGGGCGCCCGCGGACTTGGGGATCGGGCGGGTGAAGTGTGGCTCATCGGCCTTGGTGAGGCTGTCGGAGATGTCGTCGGGCATGGGTTACTCGCCGTCTGCAGCTGCGTCGTGGCCCTTGATGTGGCGGGCGGGGTTGAGGCCTTCGTCGAGCATTTGCACGGCCCACAGGAGGGGCTGGGTGCCTTCGTGCTTGACCATGCCGGGGCTGACGCCGAGGCGGAATCCGCCGGGGACGGGCTTGCCCTCGGGGGTGTGGGGGAGGAAGTCCAGGGGGCCGGGGCCGTCGGAGAGGTAGACCGCGCAGTCGGAGAGGACGGCGACGGGGTACAGGTCCGCCGCGGTGGCGAGCTTCTGCATCTTGCGGTGCATGTTGACGCGGGCGGTGGAGATCACGGCGGCGCGGATGTCGGGGCGCCAGGTGGGGCGTTCGAGGGCGGGCCATGATTCGCCCGGGCGGTAGCCGGCGCCTTGGGGGCGTTCGCGGAGTTTGCCGATGCCGCCCTTCACCGTTGCCTTGATGGCCGACAGGACGGCGGTGGAGGTGTTCGAGTGCTCCTTGTACGTGGTCATGGCTTCGAGGAACTCCGCCTCGGTGAGGGCCGGGGTGACGCCCAGGTCGGCCATGGTCGCCAGGTAGGCGTCGCGGAGCCGGGTGTACCAGGCGTCGAGGTACGGGCCGCTGTCCGGGCGGATCCAGGCCTCGGTGGGGCGGACGTCGAGGCCGAGCTCCTGGGCGTAGGCGAGGGTCGGGGTCGCGTACCAGGCGGGGCCGGTGGGGGTGGTGCCGTGGGGGGTGAAGGGGCTGGGGAGGCGGGGGTCGAGTCGGAACGACGACAGGTCCGCCAGCCAGCAGCCGGGGGTCTTGGGGTCGAAGCGGGGGGTGGTGGTGTGGGTCGCCGGGCCGAGGCCGACCGGGAGGCGGTTCGCGGCTGCGGCGAAGGCCATGTTCACGTCGATGCCGACGGCGTGGGTGCGGGCGCACTCGGTGTCGGTGAGGAGCTCAGGGTCGCGGATCCAGTCGTAGGCCTCCTCGTCGAGGACCTCGTCGGGGGTGCGTTGGTGGGCGCGGGGGTACAGCGCGGCGACCACGGGGTGCTCGTCGGGGGCTTCCGGCGGGGCCGGGTCGACGGGGCGGGTCAGGGAGCCGGCGACGGGGGCGGAGACCCAGGTGTTGGTCGCCTGGTCGCGGGCGGCCCGGGTGGGCGGGCGCAGGGCCGTCATCAGTTCCAGGCCCGTGACGGCGGTCGAGCCGCGGGGGGTGAGGACGCGCGCTGCGTAGGTGGTGAGCAGCTCGGCGAGTTCGGGCGCGGGGAGTTCCGCGGTGTCCTCGCCCCAGGCGCGGGCGTCGAGGGCGCCCCAGGGGAGGACCGCGAGCTGTACGCACTGGCGGCCGGTGCCGGGGGTGGCGGGGCGGTAGATGCGGGGCCAGGGGCCGAAGCCTCGGCGGGTGAGCTGCCATTTGGCCTTCGCGAGTTGCTTCACGACGGGGTGGTTGTCGGGCAGGCGCAGGGCGCGGCGGTCTTCGAGGGTGAGGGGGAGACCGAGGGCCTCGGTGGCGGCGGCGGTGAGGACGAGGAGGGGATCGCCGTCCTTGCCGTTGCGGTGGAGGCGGGGTGCGCGGAGGTCGGCGTCGGGGCCGAGGGCCCAGGTGATGAGGTCGGGCAGCCCGGTGGTGGGGTGGGGGAGGACGAGGCCGCCGGTGGCGTGGGCCTGGCCGGTGCCGTCGAGGACGGCGAGGGGGCCGTGGCCTTCGACGGGGAGGGGGGCGCGGGGCTTACCGGTGGTGGGGGCGCGGCGGGGCGCCCTTCCCGCGGAGGCCGTGTCCTGAAGGGGTGTCCCGTGGGGGGTGGCTGCTTGAGGGGTGGCTGCTTGAGGGGAGGGTGCAGCGGCGGTCGGAGGCTGTGGGGCGGGAGCCTCGGCGTTAACGGCGTTAACGGCGTTAACGGGTGCCGGTGCCGGCACCGGCTCGGCGGGGATGGGGGCGTTAACGGCGTTAACGGGTGGGGGTGCGGGTGCCGGCTCGGTGGGGGCGTTAACGGCGTTAACGGGGTGGAGGGCGGCGAGGCCTTCCAGGAGGCGGGCGTAGGCAGCGCGCTTCGGAGGACGGGGGGCGGTGCGGCCGGTCTCCCAGGAGGTGATGGTTTCGCGGCGGACCGATAGGGCCTTCGCGATCTGTTCCTGGCTGAGGCCGGCCGCTTCGCGCAGCCGCTTGCGTTCGTCGGGGTGGGGAAGCCCGTCCTGCGCCGCCGCTTCTTCGAGCAGGGCGTCGACCGCTGCGAAGAGGGCAGTCTGTTCGTTCATGTCGTTCATCGGTACCTCCGGGTGCAGCCATGTTAAACGCACCTCAGAACGCACATGAACCGCACGTCGGAGTGGTGGGGGCGTTAACGGCGTTAACGCCGTTAACGGTCGGGAGGTACGCCGGTCGGGTCGGCCTCGGGGTGTTAACGGCGTTAACGCCGTTAACACCCCGAGCGAGCTGTGGTCGCGACGGCGACCCGAGTGGAGGGGGCCGGCACCGAAGTGATCAGGCAGGGCCTTTATGAGGGGGTGGTGGCGAGGGTTTTGGTGTGGGCGGGTTGGGTGTAGTTGCGGTTGTGGTAGACGAGTGGGGTGTCGTGGGTGTGGGAGA
>NZ_JBIAVF010000049.1:0-4987 GCF_042893755.1 Streptomyces sp. NPDC001568
TCTTGCGTTTCCGACTCTATCAGACTCTTTCGGGCCCGATTTCCTCGGCGCTTTCCAGGTCCTGCGCTTTCGCGCTTTCCCTTTCCGGCGATTCCGACTCTATCAGAAGTTCGCCACCGGATTTCCCGGCTTCCGCGTTCTCGAATGAAGAGTCGAGTACACCTCACGCGAATCAAAGTTCTTGTGTGGTGTGGAGGTTGTTGCCGAACCTGTCCGGTTCGAGGCAACTGTTCAACTCTACAACCCCACCTGGGGGGAGTCAAAACGGGCCCAGGGCGCCGCCGGCCGCATCCTCACCGTGCGGCCCACGCCCGATCGAGACGTACGAAGTGCCCCAGCGCTCCGTCCAGGACCGGCCGGCGAAGCCCGGTCCCGACACCGCCGGCTCCGCACGATCTTCACTCCACGGCGGGCATCGACGGCCGCCGATGGGACCGACCTGAACACCAAGGCTGACGACGCCGCCCCGGACGTCCCGGGTGCAGCACGCGTAGTCCTTCGTAGGAGCACGCACCATGAGCGCCGAGCTGGGCGCCGACCGGACGGCGGAAGGTGAGCCGGAACGGGAAAGTTCACGTAGTTCCCCCGGTGCGCGGCAGCTGCTGGATCATCGGCCGCTCCGTGGCGAGGAGGACCAGTGCCGGATGGGAGGGCCGGTCTCGCAGGACGGCGTGCCGTTGGCCGGGCTCGCCGAACCCGTCACCACGAAGGTCGCGCAGGGCAGCACCGCACCGGGCCCTGCTCGGCCTCGCGGGATGCCGGGCCGACGTTCTTTGCGCGGTACTCCGCGACGAACCAACCCTTCACGCCTCCCGGCCGCCGCCCCGGTCACATGGCCGGTGGCTCGGCCAGAAGGACGACCCGGTCACTCGGGGGGTCGAAGCCGAGCACCGGGTGGCCGTGGTCGCCCTCCGGATCCATCAGGACCGGCTTGCCCAAACGTCGCCCCAGCTCCCGAAGGAAGCCGCAGAACGCATCGAGTCGTTCCTGGCCCTGCAACTCCCTCAGATCGACGTCGAAGTCGATCACCTCTTCGTCCTGGAAGCGGAAGATCACCTGTACTTCGGCGTCCGGCCAGACCCGTAGGTTCGGCCACTCGGCATCCGCAGCCCGAGACAGCACGCTCTCCGCCCGGGGCGCCGGCAGCACCGTCTCGCCCTCGGAGTACCGGCGCTTCCAGCCCCTCGACTCGACGAGATCAAGGACTGCTTGCCAGTCCTCCACCGAACAGTGCGGGACGCGCACGTCCGGCAGCGGCCCCATCAGGTCCGGGTCGAAGAAGCAGCTCACGTCATCCCATAGAAGATCAGCCATGCCGCCAGGGTGCCCGGATCCCCGATTCGACGTGAGCGCGTTTCCTCGGCCGAAGAGATGAGGGCCCCCAGGGGGGCGGGCTGCGTGACGCATCGGATTGCGTGACGCACGGGACCACGAGGCGACCCGCGTGAAGGCCCACCCCAGGTCGCGCCCCCGGCCCGCCGGCTCAGTCCGTGGGGGCGCCGAACCACCGGGGCAGCCGGTCGAGCAGCTCACGTTGGTCGTCGCCGACCCATGCGACATGTCCGTCCGGCCTCAACAGCACTGCGGGCACGTCCGGCTGGTCGCCGGCATCGACCACGTGGTCGACCCGGTCCGCCCAGCCGGCCACCGACAGCCGGCCGGTCCGGTCGAGCAGCAACCCCCGGCCGCCGTGCATCAGCTCGTAGAGACGTCCCCGCTTCAGCTCCACGTCCCGCATCCGGCGGCCGAGCAGGTCGTGCCCCTCTCCGAAGTCGTAGCGGACCCCGATCGCGGTGATCTTCTCGATCAGGTGCCGGTTCACCTCCTCGAACTCCATGAGTTCCGACAGCAGCCGACGTACCGCCCGGGGACCCGGCTCGGGGGACAGCAGCTCCATCTGCGCGCGGGTGTTGTCCAGCACGTCGGCGGCCACCGGATGCCGCTCGTCGTGGTAGCTGTCCAGCAGGCCCTCCGGCGCCCAACCGCACACCTCGGCGGCCAGTTTCCAACCGAGGTTGAACGCGTCCTGGACACCCAGGTTCAGCCCCTGCCCGCCGGTCGGCGGGTGGATGTGGGCCGCGTCGCCCGCCAGCAGTACGCGGCCGGCCCGGTAGCGATCGGCCAGGCGGGTGGCGTCGCCGAAGCGGGACAACCACCGCGGCGAATGCACCCCGAAGTCGGTGCCCGCTACGGCTCGCAGCTGCCTCTTGAACTCCTCCAGGGTCGGCGCGGTCGTACGGTCCTCGGCCACCCCGTCCGCGGGAACGATGATGCGGTACACACCGTCCCCCTCGGGGATCGCGCCGAACCGCAGCTGCGTCTTGCGCACTTCGGCGATCACCGCGCCCAGCGTCTCCGGCGGCACGCCCACCTCCATGTCGCCCAGCAGCGTCTCGGTCCTGGACGGCTCTCCCGGAAACCCGACTCCGATCAGCTTGCGTACCGTGCTGCGGCCGCCGTCGCAGCCGACGAGGAAGCGCGAACGCAACTGCGTACCGTCTGCCAACCTGACGGTGACCCCTTCCTCGTCCTGACTCAGCCCGACCAACTCGCAACCGCGCCGGATCTCGGCACCGAGCTCGGTGGCGCGCTCCGTCAGCAGCCGCTCGGTGACGGCCTGCGGGATGGCGAGGACGTACGAGTGCGTGGTGTCCAGCTGCGCGGGCCACGCCGTACTGATGCCGGCGAAGAAGCCGCCGACCGCGAACCGTTCCCCGAGCGGGAGGAACCGGTCCACCACACCACGCTGGTCCATCACCTCGACGCTGCGCGCGTGCAGCCCACGGGCACGGGAGTGCCCGATCGGCTCCGCCTCCCTTTCCAACAGGAGCACGTCCACACCGTGCAGCCGCAATTCCGCGGCCAGCATCAGGCCGGTCGGTCCGGCACCGGCAACGATCACGTCCACCATGAATACGCCCCACTCAACGAGATTGATTTCGCCCGCTGGTCCACTTCTCCCCTGCTCCACGCAGGGCAACGGACCGCGCACACGAGCCCGTGCCTTCGCCATCGAGGCGGCTCCCCAAGGACCCATACCTCGCCAAAAGCGCACGCACGGCGCGAACCCCGGATATCGACCGGATACGGCTCAGGTCGGAAATTCTGCATCACGACCAGGGTCTTGCCGCAAGACCCCCCACCCGCTATATCTTGATAGTGGCAAGGAGTGGGCAACCTCCTTGCCTTTGCTTTTGCCCGTCCGCCGTCGACCGCCGCTCCCGGCCCATCGCCGGCATCGAGCGTCGAGCATCGAGGACGACGACCAGGCCGAGCCGGGTGAAATGCTCAGGCCGTCCGACTCATCACTCGACGAGTCGTCCGCGCGAAGCAAGCGCCCCGAGCGCACGCCGCGCCACCTCCACGTCGTGCCGGATCAGCCTGAACGGCTCGTGCGGCGCGTCCCCGCCGCACGGGCAGCCGCGCAACGTGTGCCAGCACTGGGAGTAGTGGCCGCCCGGCCCTGCGCACGCCTCACCGATCGCGCACACGAGACCGGGAACGTCGGTGACGTGCCGACCATCGCGGTGCCGTACGAGAGCCTGCAACTGCCGGCCTGCTTCGCGCCGGCCTGTCCCCTGCCTGCCTGCGTCCAGGCTGCCCACTCGGCCCGGCCCGCGCCGGCGAAGCCGCTCCACCGCCCGCGCTCGGTCGGCGGACCCTCGAACCAGGCGTCCCACACCGGTCGGACGGCCGGCTCGAGCCGGCGGGCAAGGCCCTCCTGGAGCCACAGGTCGACGAGGGCCCCGCCGAGTTCGGACGGGCGGGACGCAAGGACCCGCAACGGCATGTGGTGCTCGCGCCGCATCACCCGGCCGGTCCGGTCCACGGCAAGCAGCGTGACCATGTCGCCGCCGCCCCGAAGCCGCACGAGCCGGCGCAACAGCCGCTCCCCGGGTCGGCAACCGATCAGACGCCATGGGTCGCCATGCAGGGAAAGCCCGGTTGCCGAACGGGCCCTCCACCCGCCGGCACGCACCCAGGTAGCCCCCTCCCGAGCCTTGCACAGCCGCTACTCCGCATCCGCGGGCTCACCGCGCCGCACCGGCCCCTCGACCTCGGCCTCAACCTCGGCCTCGAGGAAAAGCTCGACCAACGAAGCGTCCAGAAAGGAAGGTTGGCAACCGCTCAGCACCGAGGCGAGCAGCTCCCAGTGGTCGTCGCCATGGGCGTCGTACGCGGCGTCGAATCGACGAACAGCCCGTCCGCTTCGGCACAGTGAGCCCAGACGATCAGCTCTCCGCCCCATTCCTCCCTCACCAGCGCGTACTTGAGCCGCAGTTCGCGATCCCAAGTCCATACGGCGTCCAGAGACTCCGCCACGTCCGTTTCCCTCGCCCTGTGCAATGTTCCTGTCCCCCACCCCTCAACCGGCCCCGGAACCACCATCCAGTGGTCGTACGAAGCTCAGCCCGGGCCGGCCGTCGAGGAGGAGCTCGCCCGCAGAAGTGAAGCCGGTACGGCTCAGCACCGTCCGAGAGGCCGGATTGTCGAGGGTGGTGACGGCCCGCAGCATGGTCAGGCCGTACTCAGCGCCGGCCAAGGCACACACCTCGCGTACCGCGGCAGTGGCCAGGCCGCGCCCGGCAGCACGTTCTGCGATCCGGTAGCCGAGCTCGGCGGAGCCGTCGGCCACGTCGATCAGGTTGACCCGGCCCAGCACCTGACCCTCGTCGTCCACCAGGACGTGGAAGAAGTGGAGACCGGCTTCCTGCTCGGCCATCAGCTCACGATGTCGTTCCTCGAAGCCGGCGAAGTAGGTGTCACCTCGGTCGGGCACGGAGGCGGCGAAGTAGGCCCGGTTCTCTCGCTCGAAAGCGAGGAGTGCCGGCGCGTGGTCGAAACGAAGCAACCGAAGGCTGGGCATGCGCCGATGCTACGGAACGGCGACTTGGCCGTAAACGCAGAAAAGCCCCGCACCAGTTACCTGGTGCGGGGCTTTCCCACAATGATTGTTCGGCGGCGTCCTACTCTCCCACAGGGTCCC
>NZ_JBIAVF010000050.1:0-4788 GCF_042893755.1 Streptomyces sp. NPDC001568
TCAGCTCGTCGATCAGGTCGCAGCCGACCCGTTCACCGGCCTGGAGAGCGAACTCCACGAAGGCCGTGCCGGGCAGCAGTACCGAGCCCATGACCATGTGGTCGGCGAGCCACGGGTGGGCGGCGAGCGACAGCCGTCCGGTGAGCAGTAGCCCATCGGCGTCGGCCAGGTTCACCGAGGCGCCCAGCAGCGGGTGGTCCGCCGGGCGGAGACCGGCGGCGGCCGCGTCGGCGAAGGACCCGACGGGGACGTCGATCCAGTACCGCTCGTGCTGGAAGGCGTACGTCGGCAGGTCGACGCTCCGGGCGCCGGTGCCCGCGAAATAGGCCTCCCAGTCGACGCGGACACCCCGTGCGTGGGCCTGTGCGAGGGCTCGGGTCAGGGTCGCCCCTTCGGGGCGGCCCTTGCGGAGGGCCGGGGCGAAGGCGTCGGAGTCGGCGCCCTCCGTCAGGCAGCCGTGCGCCATGGCGGACAGGACACCGTCCGGGCCGATCTCCACGTACGTCGTCACGCCCCCGGCTTCCAGGGTGCGGACGCCGTCCAGGAACCGGACGGCCTCACGGACGTGCCGCACCCAGAACTCCGCCGAAGCCATGTCGTCCGTGACCAGGGCGCCGGTCAGGTTGGAGACGAGCGGAATGCGCGGAGCGGAGTACGTCAGCCCCTCGACCACCTGGCGGAAGGCGTCGAGCATGCCGTCCATGTGCGGGGAGTGGAAGGCATGGCTGACGGTGAGGCGCTTGGTCTTGCGGTCGGTGAACGACGCGGTGATGGCCACCGCCGCGTCCTCGTCACCGGCGATGACGACGGACTTCGGTCCGTTGACGGCCGCAATGCTCACACCGTCCGTCAGCAACGGCAGGATCTCCGCCTCGGACGCCTGGACGGCGATCATCACACCGCCGGTCGGGAGCGCCTGCATGAGGCGGCCGCGGGCCGCGATCAGCGTGCAGGCGTCCTCCAGCGAGAACACTCCGGCGACGTGTGCGGCGGCGATCTCACCCACGGAGTGACCGGACAGGAAGTCCGGCCGCACGCCCCAGGATTCGAGGAGCCGGAACAGCGCCACCTCCACCGCGAACAGCGCCGGCTGGGCGTACTCGGTGCGGTGGAGCAGCTCGACATCGTCCCCGAACAGGACCTCCTTCAGCGGGACGTCAAGGCCGAGACGCTCCCCGACCGCATCGAGAGCGGCGGCGAACACCGGTTGGGCGTCGTACAGTTCGCGCCCCATGCCGAGGCGCTGGCTGCCCTGCCCGGTGAACAGGAAGGCCAGCTTTCCGGAGCCGGCCGCACCCACGGTGCCGGTCTTGGCCCCGGTCGGGACCGGGTGGCCGTCCTCCAGGGCGGTCAGGCTCCGCAGCAGCTTCTCGCGGTCCCCGGCGACGACGACGGCGCGATGGTCGAACGCGGCTCGCAGGCGGGCCAGCGAGTAGGCGACGTCCACGGCTGCGAGCTCGGGCTCGTCCGTCAGGTGGGCCCGCAGGCGGGCGGCCTGGTCGCGCAGCGCGTCCGGCGACTTCGCGGAGAGCACGTACGGCAGTACGGAGGGAGTCGCGGTCGTCGGGGCGGCGGGCGCGGGGGTTTCCTCGTCCGGGGCCTGCTCGATGATGGTGTGCGCGTTGGTGCCGCTGATGCCGAACGAGGAGACGGCGGCACGGCGCGGCCGGCCGGTCTCCGGCCAGGCCACCGACTCCGTGAGCAGGGAGACGGCGCCGGCGGACCATTCGACGTGCGGGGACGGCTCGTCCACGTGCAACGTCATGGGGACGGTGCCGTGCCGCATCGCCTGGACCATCTTGATGATGCCCGCGACGCCGGCGGCGGCCTGCGTGTGGCCCATGTTGGACTTGATGGAGCCGAGGAGCAGCGGCTGATCCCCGGCGCGCTCCTGGCCGTACGTGGCCAGCAGCGCCTGGGCTTCGATCGGGTCGCCGAGGGTCGTGCCGGTGCCGTGCGCCTCGACGACGTCGACCTCGGCGGCGGTCAGCCCCGCGTTGGCCAGGGCCTGCCGGATGACGCGCTGCTGGGACGGCCCGTTGGGGGCGGTGAGGCCGTTGGAGGCACCGTCCTGGTTGATCGCCGACCCACGGACCACGGCGAGCACCGGGTGGCCGTTGCGGCGGGCGTCCGAGAGCCGCTCGACGAGCAGCATGCCGACGCCCTCGCCCCACGCCGTGCCGTCGGCCGCCGCCGCGAACGGCTTGCAGCGGCCGTCCGTCGCGAGCCCGCGCTGCCGGCTGAAGGCGATGAACGTCCCCGGGGTGGCCATCACCGTCACGCCGCCGGCGAGCGCGAGGTCGCACTCGCCGCTGCGGAGCGCCTGAGCTGCGAGGTGGAGGGTCACGAGGGAGGAGGAGCAGGCGGTGTCGACGGTGACGGCGGGACCTTCGAGGCCGAAGGTGTACGAGACGCGGCCCGAGGCGACGCTGCCCGAGCTGGAGGTCCCCATGTAGCCCTCCAGGCCCTCCGGGGCCCGGTGGAGAAGGGTGCCGTAGTCGTTGTACATCACACCGGCGAACACACCGGTTCGACTGCCGCGCATCGACGCCGGGTCGATGCCGGCCCGCTCGAACGCCTCCCACGAGGTTTCCAGCAGCAGCCGCTGCTGCGGGTCCGTGGCGAGGGCCTCACGCGGCGAGATCCCGAAGAACGTCGGGTCGAAGTGGTGCGCGTCGTGCAGGAAACCACCGGCGGTGCTGTAGCTGGTGCCCTGCCGGTCCGGGTCGGGGTCGAAGAGGCCCTCGATGTCCCAACCCCGGTCGGTGGGCATGTCGGAGATGGCGTCGCGGCCTTCGCGGACGAGCCGCCAGAGGTCCTCGGGCGACCGGACGTCGCCGGGGAAGCGGCAGGCCATGGCGACGATCGCGATCGGCTCGTCGTCGTGCGCGGAGGCCGTGAGCGGGGCGGCAGTCGCCTCCTGGCTGCCGAGGAGCTCGGCGTGCAGGTACTCCGCCAGGACGGTGGGCGTCGGGTAGTCGAAGACCAGCGTGGCGGGCAGGCGTACGCCGGTTGCAGCGCCGAGGCGGTTGCGGAGTTCGACGGCGGTCAGCGAGTCGAAGCCGACCTCGTTGAACGACCGCGCCGGGTCGACCGCTTCGGGCCCGGCGAACCCGAGCACGGCAGCCACCTGGCCACGGACCAGCCCCAGTACGGCGGCCGGCTGCTGGTCCTGCGGCAGCGCGGCCACCTGCCGGGCGAACGCACCACCGGCACCCCGCGCGGCCCGGCGCGAGGGTGTGCGGACGAGACCGGAGAGCAGCGGCGGCAGCATCCCGGTGCCCGCCTGGACACGGAGCGCGGCCAGGTCCAACTTGACCGGCACCAGCAGCGACTGCCCGGTGGCCGACGCGGCGTCGAACAGAGCCACCCCCTCGGCGGCGGACAGCGCGCCCACCCCACCCCGACCGAGCCGGGAGACGTCGTCCGAGTCCAGGGCGGCGCCCATGCCACCGACCTCGGCCCACAGGCCCCAGGCGAGCGAAGTGGCCGCCAGGCCCTGGGCCCGGCGCTCGGCTGCGAGGGCGTCCAGGAAGGTGTTGGCCGCCGCATAGTTGGCCTGTCCCGCACCACCGAACACACCGGCCGCGGACGAGAACACGACGAATGCGGACAGGTCCAGACCGGACGTGAGCTCGTGCAGGTTCCACACCGCGTCGACCTTCGGGCGGAGTACCGCCGACAGCCGCTCGGCCGTCAGGGACCCGATGACGCCGTCGTCCAGGACACCGGCCGTGTGGACGACGGCCGACAGCGGATGCTCCGCCGGGATCCCGTCCAGCACGGCCGCCAGAGCGGCACGATCGGCGACGTCGCAGGCGGCCCACGACACCTCGGCGCCCAAGGCGGCCAGCTCCGCCGACAGTTCGGACGCACCGTCGGCCGCCTCACCCCGACGACTCACCAACAGCAGGTTCCGAACACCGTGCTCGGACACCAGGTGACGGGCGAACAACCCGCCCAGCGAACCACTCGCACCCGTCACCAGCACCGTGCCGTCGACTGCGCCCCACTCCGGAGCGGGAGCGTCGGCGGCAACCACCGCACGCGCCAGCCTCGGGACCAGCAGACCTCCCTCACGCACCGCCACCTCGGGCTCACCCGAGCCCAGGGCCCCGGCGAGAGCCGCCCGCACGTCACTGTCGACGTCCCCGTCGACGTCGATCAGCACGATGCGGCCGGGGTTCTCCGATTGCGCCGAACGCACCAGACCCCGTACGGCGGCACGCGCCGGATCCGGGACGCCCTCGCCGGGCGCGGCGGCCACCGCGCCCCGGGTGAGGAACGCCAGACGTGAGTCCGCGAACCGGTCGTCGCCGAGCCATTCCTTGAGCAGGGCGAGGACCCGCCCTGTCTCGGCATGTGCCGCGTCGGTCACGTTCCCGTCGACCGGCTCCAGGCACGGCACGACCAGTACGGCCGGAATCTCGCCGCCTTCGGCCACGGCCACACCGAGCCCGGCGAGGTCCGCGAACACCTGTGTGCCGTCGCCCAGCATCAGCCAGTCATCGACGGAGCCCGCCGGCGCGGTCGTCTGCGCCCACTCCACGCGGAACAGCGAGTCGCCGTGGCCGTGGGCCGGCCGGCCGAGTTGCTCGGGCGAGAAGGCGCGGAGGGCGAGACTGTGCACGGTCGCGACGGGAGCGCCGTCGATGTCGGCGAAGTCAAGCCGTACGGACTGCGGTCCGGCCTTGGAGAGTCGAACCCGGAGGGTGTCCGCTCCGCCGGCGTGGACGGAGACTCCGGACCAGGAGAACGGAAGCCTCGCCCGGCCGGTGTCCTCCACGA
>NZ_JBIAVF010000051.1:0-2506 GCF_042893755.1 Streptomyces sp. NPDC001568
CTTCAGAACTAACACAGTGGACGCGAGCAACTGAGGACAAGCCCTCGGCCTATTAGTACCAGTCAGCTCCACCCGTTACCGGGCTTCCACATCTGGCCTATCAACCCAGTCGTCTACTGGGAGCCTTACCCTCTCAAGGAGGTGGGAATACTCATCTTGAAGCAGGCTTCCCGCTTAGATGCTTTCAGCGGTTATCCCTCCCGAACGTAGCCAACCAGCCATGCCCTTGGCAGGACAACTGGCACACCAGAGGTTCGTCCGTCCCGGTCCTCTCGTACTAGGGACAGCCCTTCTCAATATTCCTACGCGCACAGCGGATAGGGACCGAACTGTCTCACGACGTTCTAAACCCAGCTCGCGTACCGCTTTAATGGGCGAACAGCCCAACCCTTGGGACCGACTCCAGCCCCAGGATGCGACGAGCCGACATCGAGGTGCCAAACCATCCCGTCGATATGGACTCTTGGGGAAGATCAGCCTGTTATCCCCGGGGTACCTTTTATCCGTTGAGCGACGGCGCTTCCACAAGCCACCGCCGGATCACTAGTCCCGACTTTCGTCCCTGCTCGACCCGTCGGTCTCACAGTCAAGCTCCCTTGTGCACTTACACTCAACACCTGATTGCCAACCAGGCTGAGGGAACCTTTGGGCGCCTCCGTTACTCTTTGGGAGGCAACCGCCCCAGTTAAACTACCCATCAGACACTGTCCCTGATCCGGATCACGGACCGAGGTTAGACATCCAGCACGACCAGAGTGGTATTTCAACGGCGACTCCACAACCACTGGCGTGGCTGCTTCAAAGTCTCCCACCTATCCTACACAAGCCGAACCGAACACCAATATCAAACTATAGTAAAGGTCCCGGGGTCTTTCCGTCCTGCTGCGCGAAACGAGCATCTTTACTCGTAGTGCAATTTCACCGGGCCTATGGTTGAGACAGTCGAGAAGTCGTTACGCCATTCGTGCAGGTCGGAACTTACCCGACAAGGAATTTCGCTACCTTAGGATGGTTATAGTTACCACCGCCGTTTACTGGCGCTTAAGTTCTCAGCTTCGCACACCCGAAAGTGCACTAACCGGTCCCCTTAACGTTCCAGCACCGGGCAGGCGTCAGTCCGTATACATCGCCTTACGGCTTCGCACGGACCTGTGTTTTTAGTAAACAGTCGCTTCTCGCTGGTCTCTGCGGCCACCCCCAGCTCACGGAGTAAATCCGATCACCAGTGATGGCCCCCCTTCTCCCGAAGTTACGGGGGCATTTTGCCGAGTTCCTTAACCATAGTTCACCCGAACGCCTCGGTATTCTCTACCTGACCACCTGAGTCGGTTTAGGGTACGGGCCGCCATGAAACTCGCTAGAGGCTTTTCTCGACAGCATAGGATCATCCACTTCACCACAATCGGCTCGGCATCAGGTCTCAGCCTTAATGAGGGACGGATTTGCCTACCCCTCGGCCTACACCCTTACCCCGGGACTACCACCGCCCGGGTTGGACTACCTTCCTGCGTCACCCCATCGCTTACCTACTACCACCTTGGATCGGCGGCTCCACCACTTTCCTTTCCCCGAAGGGTCCGGAACGGCTTCACGGCCTTAGCATTAATGGATTCGATATTGGGCGTTTCAAAGCGGGTACCGGAATATCAACCGGTTGTCCATCGACTACGCCTGTCGGCCTCGCCTTAGGTCCCGACTTACCCTGGGCAGATCAGCTTGACCCAGGAACCCTTAGTCAATCGGCGCACACGTTTCTCACGTGTGTATCGCTACTCATGCCTGCATTCTCACTCGTGAACCGTCCACAACTAGCTTCCGCTGCTGCTTCACCCGGCACACGACGCTCCCCTACCCATCACAGCGGGCGTTGGCCCTATTGCTGCAATGACACGACTTCGGCGGTACGCTTGAGCCCCGCTACATTGTCGGCGCGGAATCACTTGACCAGTGAGCTATTACGCACTCTTTCAAGGGTGGCTGCTTCTAAGCCAACCTCCTGGTTGTCTCTGCGACTCCACATCCTTTCCCACTTAGCGTACGCTTGGGGGCCTTAGTCGATGCTCTGGGCTGTTTCCCTCTCGACCATGGAGCTTATCCCCCACAGTCTCACTGCCACGCTCTCACTTACCGGCATTCGGAGTTTGGCTAAGGTCAGTAACCCGGTAGGGCCCATCGCCTATCCAGTGCTCTACCTCCGGCAAGAAACACGTGACGCTGCACCTAAATGCATTTCGGGGAGAACCAGCTATCACGGAGTTTGATTGGCCTTTCACCCCTAACCACAGGTCATCCCCCAGGTTTTCAACCCTGGTGGGTTCGGTCCTCCACGAAGTCTTACCTCCGCTTCAACCTGCCCATGGCTAGATCACTCCGCTTCGGGTCTAGAGCGTGCAACTCAATCGCCCTGTTCGGACTCGCTTTCGCTACGGCTTCCCCACACGGGTTAACCTCGCTACACACCGCTAACTCGCAGGCTCATTCTTCAAAAGGCACGCAGTCACGACCC
>NZ_JBIAVF010000052.1:0-4177 GCF_042893755.1 Streptomyces sp. NPDC001568
ACCGTCTCATCGATGAGGTCACCACGACCACCCTCACCGAAGAGCACCGGACGCAACGGCCCCGGCAACAACCCATCCGCCACCGAACACACTTCATCCACCACGCCGGCGAACGATTCGAACCGCTCGTACAACCGCGCACCCATCCCCGCGAACTGCGAGCCCTGCCCCGTGAACAACACCGCCGTCTTCCCCACCACAGGGGAACCGATCACAAGCCCGTCAATCGAAGTGCCCTCGACGAGCGCTTCCAGCGCCGCCACCAGATCGGCGGTGTCCTCGCCCACCACGACCGCCCGGTCCTCCAACACCGCACGACGGGCCAACTCCGCAGCCACACGCCCGATATCCACACCCTCACGGCCCCGGACGAACTCCGCCAACCGCGCTCCTTGACCACGCAGCCCCGCGTCCCCGCGCGCGGAAACCAACCACGGGACCGGACCCGCACCCCTCAGTGAGGCAGTGTCCGGCTCCGCGACGGTCGGTTCCGTGACGGGTGCCTCCTCCAGGATCACGTGCGCGTTCGTGCCGCTCACGCCGAACGAGGACACCCCCGCCCGCCGCACCCGCCCATCGGCCTGCCACGGAACCGACTCGGTCAGCAGCCGCACCTCACCCGCCGACCAATCCACATGCGGCGACGGCTCATCCACGTGCAACGTCGCCGGCAGACGCCCGTGACGCATCGCCATCACCATCTTGATCACACCGGCCACACCCGCAGCCGCCTGCGTATGACCAATGTTCGACTTCACGGATCCGAGCCACAGGGGGCGGCCCTCCGGTCGGTCCTGCCCGTACGCCGCCAGTAGTGCCTGCGCCTCGATCGGATCACCCAGCGTCGTTCCCGTCCCGTGCGCCTCAACGGCGTCCACGTCGGTCGCCGACAGACCCGCGTTCGCCAGCGCCTGCCGAATCACCCGCTGCTGCGACGGACCGTTCGGCGCCGTCAACCCGTTCGACGCACCATCCTGATTGACGGCCGAACCCCGCAGCACCGCCAACACCCGATGGCCGTTCGCCACCGCGTCCGACAACCGCTCCAGCAGCACCAGACCGACACCCTCACCCCAGCCCGTACCATCCGCCCCCGCCGCAAACGGCTTGCACCGGCCATCGGGTGCCAGACCGCGCTGCCGACTGAACTCCACGAACGCACCCGGCGTCGACATCACCGTCACACCGCCCGCCAGAGCCAGGCCACACTCGCCCGCCCGCAGCGCCTGCGCCGCCAAGTGCATCGCCACCAACGACGACGAACACGCCGTGTCCACCGTCACCGCCGGACCCTCAAGACCGAAGACGTACGCCAGCCGCCCCGACACCACGCTTCCTGTGGAGCCCGTCAGTAAGTAGCCGTCGGATGAGTCCGCGTGGCTGCCATAGCCCTGGAAGCCCGCCCCTACGAAGACGCCGGTGGAGCTGGACCGGAGGTCGGTCAGGCTCATGCCCGCGCGCTCGAACAGCTCCCACGCGGACTCCAGCAGCAGCCGCTGCTGCGGGTCCATGCTCAGCGCCTCGCGCGGACTGATGCCGAACAGCTCGGCGTCGAAGTCGGCCGCGTCCTCGACGAAGCCGCCTTCGCGGGCGTACGTCTTGCCCGGCCGGCCCCGCACCGGGTCGTACAGGTCGTCGATCGCCCAGCCACGATCCGACGGGAACGCCGTGATGGCGTCCGTTCCGTTCGCCACCAGGTCCCACAGGTCCTCGGGGCTTCGCACCCCGCCCGGTAGCCGGCAGCTCATCCCCACGACGGCGATGGGCTCGTGCTCGCCCGATTCGTACCGCAGGAGCCGTTCCTTCGTCTGCTTGAGCTCGCCCGTTACCCGCTTGAGGTATTCGAACAACTTGTCCTGGTCCGCCATCACATCTCAATCGCCGGAATCGAACGGTGCTGGTCGCGGTCAGCGCTGACCGAGCTCCTTGTCAATGAAGTCGAATACTTCGTCGGGGGTCGCGGATTCGAACGGTTGCCCACCGGCGTCCCGCTGACCCTGCTCGTCACCGTCATCACGCCACGTCTCCAGCAGGGACTGGAGGCGGAGCGTGATGCGTGCCTTCTCCCGACTGTCGGCCTGCCGCATCCGCAGCAGTGCGCTCTCCAGTCGCTCGATCTGCGCGAGCGGCGACGCCACGGCATCGGTGCCGTCCGGGAACAGCGCTCCGCGCAGGTACGCCACCACAGCGCCCGGCGTCGGATGGTCGAACACGAGGGTGGCGGGCAGTTGCAGACCGGACAGGCTCCCCAGCCGGTTCCGCACCTCGACGGCCATCACCGAGTCGAACCCGAGATCGCGGAAGGCACGCGTTTCCGCCACCACCTCGGGATTCCGCAGTTCGAGGACCTTCGCGGCCTCCCGTCGCACGATGTCCAGCAGCTCGGCGTGCTGGTCGTCGGCGTTCAGGTCGGCGAGGCGTCCTCGTAGCGACTGGTTGTCCTCGCGGGACGTGTCGGCGGTCGCCGTGTCCGTGATCCGGGCCAGTCGCCGGACCTCGGGCAGGTCCTCGATGAGCGGACGCCGCCGGGCCACGGTGTAGGTGGGGACGAACCGTGCCCAGTCCACGTCCGCCACGGCCAGGAACGTCTCGTCGAGGGTGAGCGCCTCCTGCAGTGCCGCAACGGCCAGGTCGGGCGCCATCGGACGGATACCCACGCGCGAGAGGTACTCCTCGCCGCCGCCCTCCGCCATACCTCCGCCGCCCCACAGGCCCCAGGCGATCGAGATCGCCCGGCGGCCCCTACCGCGCTGCTGCTCCGCCACCGCGTCGAGGAACGCGTTCGCGGCGGCGTAGGCGCCGTGGAGTCCGCTGCCCCAGACACCCGAGTTGGAGGAGAACAGCACCAGTTCGTCGACGGGATGGTCATCGAGAGCCCTGAGGAGGTTCTGTGTGCCGGTCACCTTCGCCCGCAGCAGCTCCGCGAAAGCGGCGGGCTCCGACTCCCGCAGCGTGGTGCGCTGCGGTACGCCGGCGGCGTGGATGACGGTGGTGATCGGCGGGTGATCGGCGCCGAACAGACCGGCGACCTGCTGGGGGTCGGCGATGTCACATGCGACGACGGTGGTGGGGGTGCCCCGGCTCGTCAGCTCGCGGGCCAGGTCGCCCGCACCGGGTGCGTCCGGCCCCGTACGGCTGACCAGAACAAGGTGCTCGGCGCCGTTCCGCGCCAGCCAGTGGGCCAGATGGGAACCGAGCGCGCCGGTGCCTCCGGTGATCAGCACCGTGCCGCGAGGCTTCCACTCCTGCCGGCCGCGCGGGGCTGCCGGAGCGTGCTGGAGCCGACGGGCGAAGACGCCGGCCGGGCGAAGGGCGATCTGGTCCTCGACCGGCTCGGCCAGGGCGGCGGCCAACTGGTCGCCGGTGCCGGGCTGCCAGGCAGCGGGCAGGTCGATCAGACCGCCGTAGTGGTCGGGGTGTTCGAGGCCGAAGACCCGGCCGAGGCCCCACACCGCCGCCGACGCGGGGTCGGGGGCCCGATCCGTCCCGGGTGCGTTGACCGCGCCACGGGTCAGTACCCACAACCGCGCGCCCTCCTGCTCCACGGCGGCCTGCATCACCGCCAGTACGGCCGCCAGCCCCACGGGCAGGTCCGGGTGGCCCGGATGACTCCGGTCGAACCCGGCCGGCAGGTAGGCGATGTTCTCCGCGCCCCTCAGCAGCTCCGCGACCCCGATCCGATCGATGTCGGCGTCGGCGGGCAGTGTCCGCAGCTCAACCTGGGCGCCGTACTGCTCCAACGCCCGGCGCACGTGATGGACTTCGGCTTGGGCGTCGCAATGGCACAACAGCAGCCACCGCCGGTGCAGTCGGTCGGCGTGCTGGGCGGCCAGCGGTGTCCAGCCCACGCGGTAGCGCCACGCGTCACTCGCGGAGGCGTCGGCCGGCTGCTCAGCGTTCGCCGCGGCGGGGGGTGCGTCCAGCCAATAGCGTTGCCGCTGGAAGGCATAAGTGGGCAATCCCACCGGCTCCGCGGCAGGCAGCAACTCCCGCCACGCCACCGGCAGACCGGCCGCCCAGGCCGTCCCCAAACTGCTCAGCAACTGCGCGACCTCCGGCCGATCACGACGCAGGGTGTGCAACACCCGTCCGGCCGTGACCGTCCGCTCCATCGCCAACGAGAGCACCGGATGCGGACCGATCTCCACGAACACCTGCGGA
Source organism: Streptomyces sp. NPDC001568 (assembly GCF_042893755.1). Taxonomy (NCBI): domain Bacteria; kingdom Bacillati; phylum Actinomycetota; class Actinomycetes; order Kitasatosporales; family Streptomycetaceae; genus Streptomyces; species Streptomyces sp. NPDC001568. Next base: position 4,162 of record NZ_JBIAVF010000052.1, read on the forward strand.
CCCGCGTCCTGCAACC
>NZ_JBIAVF010000053.1:0-3944 GCF_042893755.1 Streptomyces sp. NPDC001568
ATCCGCTCCGCGAACACCGGCCACGAACCCAACAACTCACGCCCCATACCCAGCCACTGACCACCCTGACCAGGGAAGACGAACACCACACCGGATTCGGTCGGCTTCAGCAGCGGTTGGCCACCAACGGCCAACCGGTCGAGGCCTTCGAGCAGTTCTGCCGCATCCGCGCCGGTAACCACGGCCCGCTGCTCCAGACCGGCCCTACCGGCCAACCCCGCAGCCACCCCCGCGACCCACCCGCCGTCGACCACACCCGCCACCTGCCGAGCCCGCACGAAACTCGCCAACTGCGCCGCCTGGGCCCGCAGACCCGCCTCACCACGACCCGACACCACCCACGGCACCGGGCCCTCGATCAGCGGCGCCGACGTCTCCAACGCGTCCGGGAGTACCTCGACTGCGGGTGCCTCCTCCAAAATCATGTGGACGTTGGTGCCGCTCACCCCGAACGAGGAGACGCCCGCCCGCCGTGGGCGGCCGTCGCCCTGCCACGGCACCGGTTCGGTGAGCAGCCGTACGTCGCCGGCCGCCCAGTCCACGTGCGGCGACGGTGTCTCGGCGTGCAGGGTGGCGGGGAGCCTGCGGTTCTGCATCGCCATCACCATCTTGATCACACCGGCCACCCCGGAGGCGGCCTGTGTGTGGCCGATGTTCGACTTGACCGACCCGAGCCACAGCGGCCGGCCCTCCGGCCGGTCCTGCCCGTACGTGGCCAGCAGAGCCTGCGCCTCGATCGGGTCACCGAGCGTGGTGCCCGTTCCGTGCGCCTCCACGGCATCGACTTCACCCGCGTCGACCTGCGCGTTCGCGAGGGCCTGCCGGATCACCCGCTGCTGCGACGGACCGTTCGGCGCCGTCAACCCGTTCGACGCGCCATCCTGGTTCACGGCGGAGCCACGTACCACCGCCAGCACCCGGTGCCCGTTCGCCACCGCGTCGGACAGCCGCTCCAGCAGGAGCAGGCCGACACCCTCGGCCATGCCCATGCCGTCGGCTTCGGCGGAGAAGGACCGGCACCGGCCGTCCGCCGACAGCGCGCCCTGTTTGCTGAACGCGACCAGCGCCCCGGGCGACCCCATGACGGCCACGCCGCCGGCGAGCGCCAGCGAGCACTCCCCAAGCCGCAGCGCCTGAGTGGCCAGGTGCACACCGACCAGCGACGACGAACACGCCGTGTCGACCGTGACCGCCGGACCCTCAAGCCCGAAGGTGTACGCGATGCGACCGGACAGCACGCTGGACGCACCCCCGGTGAGCAGATGGCCCTCCGAACCCTCGGGAGCGACGGCCAGGTTGGTTCCGTAGTCCTGGTAGTTGGAGCCGACGAAGACTCCCGTCGGGGTTCCCGCCAGGGACTCCGGATCGATGCCGGCGCGTTCGAAGGCTTCCCACGCGGTCTCCAGCAGCAGCCGCTGCTGCGGATCCATGGCCCGGGCCTCACGGGGACTGATGCCGAAGAACTCCGGATCGAAGAGGGCGGCGTCGTGCAGGAAGCCTCCCCCGCGTGCGTGCACGCTGTTCGAGCGTGCACGGTCCGGGTCGTGGAGCAGAGCGTCGTCCCACCCGCGGTCGGCGGGGAAGCCCGAGACGGCTTCGCCCTGCGCGGCGAGGAGGTTCCAGAGGTCCTCGGCCGAGCGCACACCGCCGGGGAATCGGCAGCTCATGCCGACGATGGCGACGGGCTCGCCGCTGAACGCCACGCTCCGGGGGGCGGTCGTGGTGATGGGTCGGTTCCCCCACACCTCGTGCCTCAGGAAGGCGGCCAGGGCCCGCGGCGTGGGGTAGTCGAAGACCACCGTGGCGGGCAGACGGATCCCGAGGGCGGCGCCGAGCCGATTGCGGAGGTCGACGGCGGTCAGCGAGTCAAACCCGACGTCGCGGAACGCGCGGTTCGGGGCGACGGTCTCCACGTCGCTGTGGCCGAGCACGGCCACCACCTCGGTCCTGACCGTCTCCAGCAGTACGGTGTCCCGTTCGGCCTCGGTCGCCGTGGCCAGCCTGTTCACCAGTGCCGAGGAGGACTCGGCGGGGTCCGTGGACTCCTGTTCGGCGGATGCGAGAGCCCGTACCTCGGGCAGCTCGCTGAGCAGTGGCCGCGGCCTGGCCGCGGTGAAGACGGGGACGAACGTGGGCCAGTCGACCTCGGCGACCGCCAGGACCGTCTCCTCGCCACCGAGGACCTGGGCGAGCGCGTCCAATGCCCGGTCGCGGTCGAGGAACGGCAGCCCTTGTCGGTACATCTGGTCGGGGTCGACTCGTCCCAGGGCCAGCTCGGTGTCCCAGATGCCCCATGCGACGGACGTGATCGGCTGGGAGGCGGCTCGGCTCTCGGCGAGCGCGTCGAGATAGGCGTTCGCGGCGGCGTACGCCCCGTGCACCCCGCTGCCCCAGATCCCGGCGATGGAGGAGAACAGCACCAGCCGGACGTCGGGGTGGTGGGCCCCGAGCAGATCGGCGAGGTTTGCGGCGCCCGTGCACTTGGCGTCCAGGACGGTGCTCAGATGCTCGGGCGTGGCGTCGCGCAACGAGGCCAGTTCGATCGTCGCGGCGGTGTGGATGACGGTGGTGATCGGCGGGTGATCGGTGCCGCCCAGCACCTCCGCCAGTTGCGCGGCATCGGTGATGTCGCAGGCCGTGACCGTGGTCGGGGTGCCCTCCGCGCGCAGTTCCTCGGCCAGCTCGACGGCGCCGGGAGCTTCGGTCCCGGACCGGCTGACGAGGACCAGGTGCTCGGCCCCGTTCCGGGCCAGCCAGCGCGCCAGATGCGATCCGAGCCCGCCGGTACCGCCCGTCACCAGTACGGTCCCGCTCGGCTTCCATCGCCGGCCGCCGCCGGAGGGAGCGGGGGCGCGCCGCAACCGACGCGCGAACACACCGGCCGGGTCGAGCGCCAGCTGGTCCTCCTCCGGCTGGGCCAGCGCCGCACGGAGCATCTTGCCCGCGCCCGTGAACCAGCTGCGCGGCAGGTCGATCAGACCGCCGTAGTGGTCGGGGTGTTCGAGGCCGAAGACCCGGCCGAGGCCCCACACCGCCGCTGTCGTCGGGTCGGGTGCCGAGCCGTTCCCCGGCGCGGTGACCGCTCCGCGGGTCAGTACCCACAGCCGTGCGTCCGGCTGCGCTGCGACGGCCTGCATGACCGCCAGCACGACGGCCAGCCGACCCGGCAGTCCCGCTGCCTCCTCGCGTGCCGAACCGTGGTCCGGTCCGGTCGGTAGATAGGCGATGTGCTGGGCACCCGCGAGCAGGTCGGCGACGCCGTTTCGGTCGATGTCGATGTCGGGGTCGGCGGGCAGCGCTCGCACCTCGACCTCGGCGCCGGACTGCTCCAACGCCTGGCGTACGTCGTGGACTTCGGCCTGGGCATCGGCATGGCACAGCAGCAGCCATCGTCGGTGCGGCCCGCCGGCGTACCGGGTGACCAGTGGCGTCCAACCCACACGGTAGCGCCAGTCGTCCATGCCGGATGAAGCCGTCCGGACCATGCCGGCAGGGGGTGCGTCCAGCCAGTAGCGCTGCCGCTGGAAGGCGTAGGTGGGCAACGCCACCGGCTCCGCGGCGGGCAGCAACTCCCGCCAGGACACCGGCAGACCGGCAGCCCAGGCCGTCCCCAGACTGCTCAGCAACTGCGCGACCTCCGGCCGGTCACGACGCAGGGTATGCAGCACCCGCTGCCCCTCACCGCCGCCAGCACCCTCGCCGACGCCGTCGCCGTCGCCGAGTACGGTCGACAGCGCCAACCCCAGCACCGGATGCGGACCGACCTCCACGAACACGCCCCGCCCCTGCGCATGTGCCGCCCGAACCGCAGCCTCGAACAGCACCGGCTCCCGCAGGTTCCGATACCAATACCCGGCATCCAACTCACCATCGGCAACCAACCCACCGGTCACCGTCGACCACATCGCCACCCCACCACCACGCGAGGACACCCCCTCCAACCC
>NZ_JBIAVF010000054.1:0-3234 GCF_042893755.1 Streptomyces sp. NPDC001568
AGCACCTCGACGAGAAGGTCGCCCGCCTCCACCTGGACGCCCTCGGTGTCCGCCTCACCACCCTGCGCCCCGAGCAGGCCGCCTACATCGGCGTCAAGGTCGACGGCCCGTACAAGCCCGACCACTACCGCTACTGATCCTGATCACCCGCTGATCAGCAGAGGCTGAAGCAGGCCCCCGGCACCCGTGCCGGGGGCCTGCCCCGTCTCCCGATCACCGTCTCCCGCCCCCTCCCAGAAAGCGCGTCGATGCCACGCGGCCGGTACTCGCTCCACGACCCGCACGACCACGCCCCCCTCGGCGAGGAGCACTTCCACTGCGCGCCCGGCCCGTCCGGCTGGCGCTACGTCGCCCAGCTGACCTTCCCCGACGGCGAACACCGCGGCTCCGTCGACCTCGCCGTCGACGAACTCGGCCGCCCCATCCGCCTGGAACTCAACGCGGGCGGCTGGCAGTTGCGCGGCGCCGCCATCGACGGGGTCACCTGGGTCCGCACCGATCCCACCGGTTCCGAGGCCACCGAGGGCAACGTCAACGCCCCCGGGTTCACCGGCACTTCACCGGCCTTCCTCATCGCCACGGCCCGCCTGCTGCGCCTGACGCCCGGCGCCCCCGCCACCAGGGTCCGGCTCGTCGCCCTCACCGACCCGGTCCTGGCGGCCCGTACCGTCGACCAGGCGTGGGCCCTGCTCGAGCGTGCGGAGCACGCCACGGACAGCGGCCCGCTGCTGGTGGACGAGTACCGGGTGACGGCCCTGGACACCGGCGAGGTGCACACCGTCCACATCGCGGGCGACGTCGTCCTCTCGGCCCCGGGCATCGAGCTCGAACACCTGGAGACCCCGCCCTCCACCTTCGAAACGGCCTAAGCGGGCGGCGCGAACCCGCTCCGAGGTGCGGAAGCCTCGGGCGGCGGTGCGGGCGCCGCGGCCGGAGCCGGGTAGGGGTGGGCAGCCACCGGAGCCTTGACCGGTACGACCGGCGGCGCCATGGCCGGAGCGGCCTGCCCGGCCCGGGCCGCCTGCGCCGCATGAGCCGCCTGAGCCGCCTGCGAAGTCGCTCCGAACGCCCGAGCCGCGTCCCGCGACTGCCGTTCGTGCACCACCGCCATCAGGAACGCGGCTGCCGGCACGCCGGCCGGCGGCGGCGTCCCGGTCCTGGCCACCACGTCGTCCGCGAGCCGCGCCGCCAACGCGGCACCCACCTGCGGGTCCAACTGGTTCATCCGCGTCAGGTACTGCCGCACCGCCAGCCACAAGCCGTCCGGCACCGCCGAAAGGTCCAGCGCGGTGAACCGCCCGGCCAGCCACGGCGGCGGCGGGGGCACCGGCATCACCCGCGCCCCCGGCACCCGCTCGCGGATCACCAGCGTCCCCGCGAACACGTCACCGAGGCGCCGCCCGCGCTCCGACACCAGCGAGGAGATGCAGGCCACGACCCCCATGGTCATCAGCAGTTCCACGACGCCCATGGCCCCGCGCACCAGCGCGTGCCGGAACCGGATCGGCCCGCCGTCCTCACGCACCACCCGCAACCCGCAGGCCATCTTCCCCAGGGACTTCCCGTGGGTCAGCGTCTCCACCGCTATCGGTACGCCGACCAGCAACAGCAGGAAGCTCGCCACGGCCACGGCGGCCTGGAGGGCTCCGTCCAGACCGTACGTCGCGGCGGTCAGACCGATGGAGATGATCCCGTAGCCGACGAGGTACACGGCGAGGTCGACCACGATCGCGAGCGCCCGGCTCGGCAGCCTCGCGGGCCGCAGTCCCAGAACGACCGCGTCCCCCGTCACCAGATCGCTCACGAGTGCACCTTTCACCGACCTGACCCGCCCCTGTGGGACCCAGTCTGCCAAGCTGACCACAGGAGTAGTAAGCCGAATCGGGTGGCCTGGGGCAGGGGAGCGGTAACCGGATGGATCTCGACGTCTTCGTGGTGGCCCACCAGGCCGAGTGGAGTCGCCTGGAGCAGCTCCTCGGGCGCGGCCGCAAGCTCACGGGAGCGGAGGCCGACGAACTCGTCGCGCTGTACCAGCGCACGTCCACCCACCTCTCCCTGGTGCAGTCGAGCGCCCCCGACCCGATGCTCACGGCCCGCCTCACGCAACTCGTCGCCCGCGCCCGCTCCACGGTGACCGGTACCCGGCGCGCGAGCTGGCGCGACGCGGCCCGCTTCTTCACCGAGGGCTTCCCCGCGGCCGTCTACCGCAGCCGCCGTTGGTGGATACCGACCGCTCTGCTCTCCACGGCGCTCGGCGTGCTCATCGGCTGGTGGATAGCCACGCACCCCGAGGTCCAGGGAGCCATCGCGGCCCCGACCGAGCTCAAGCAGCTCACCGAGCCCGGCGGCGAGTACGAGACGTACTACTCCAGCCACCCGGCGGCCTCCTTCGCCGCCCAGGTCTGGACGAACAACGCCCAGGCCGCCGCGATCTGCCTGGTGCTCGGGGCGTTCCTCGGAATCCCGGTGCTGTGGATCCTCTTCCTGAACATGGCCAACCTCGGCGTCGGTCTCGGCCTGATGAGTTCGGCCGGCCGCCTCGACGTCTTCCTCGGCCTGATCCTCCCGCACGGCCTGCTCGAACTGACGGCGGTCTTCGTCGCCGCCGGCACCGGACTGAAACTGGGCTGGACCGTCATCGATCCGGGCCCCCGCACCCGCCGCACCGCCCTCGCCGAACAGGGCCGCGCCGCCCTCGGCATGGCCATCGGCCTGGCCCTGGTCCTCTTCGTCTCCGGCCTGATCGAAGGCTTCGTCACCCCCTCGGGCCTCCCCACCTGGGCCCGCATCACCATCGGCATCGCCGCCGAGGCCGCCTTCCTCGTCTATGTCTACGTCCTGGGTGGCCGAGCGGCCCGCGCCGGCGAGGCCGGCGACGTGGAGGAAGCCGACCGAACGGCAACCCTGCCCACCGCGGCCTGATGTGCGCCGGCCCCCGCCGAGCTGCTAGTCTCCTGGTCGTCCCGCAAACCCCGTTGACACGGCAGACGCGGGGAGGTAGATTCGAACGGTTGCCTCGAACTGGACAAGTTCGGCAGTGATGGTTTAAAGTCTCATCTCGCCCCCAGGAATTGAATTCCAAGTGGGCACACTCGACTCTTCATTCAGTCTCCGAAGCCGGGAAATCCGGTGGAAAGCTTCTGATAGAGTCGGAATCGCCGGAAAGGGAAAGCGCGAAAGCGCAGGACCTGGAAAGCACCGAGGAAATCGGGCCCGAGAGAGTCTGATAGAGTC
>NZ_JBIAVF010000055.1:0-1800 GCF_042893755.1 Streptomyces sp. NPDC001568
CCTTTATGAGGGGGTGGTGGCGAGGGTTTTGGTGTGGGCGGGTTGGGTGTAGTTGCGGTTGTGGTAGACGAGTGGGGTGTCGTGGGTGTGGGAGACGGCTTCGACGTGGCCGATGAGGATGCTGTGGTCTCCGCCGTCGAGGACGGTGTGGAGGGTGCAGGCGATGCGGGCGGTGGCGTCGGGGAGTCCGGGGAGTCCGAGTTCGCTGGGTTGCATGCCGCTGTTGGTGAATTTGTCGTGGCCGGAGCGGGCGAAGTGGGTTGCGATGTCGGTGTGTTGGGTGGCGAGGACGTTGATGAGGAAGCGGTCGCCGGTGGTGAAGGCTTGGTGGCAGGAGGCGGTTTTGGCGGGGCAGACCAGGACGAGGGGTGGGTCGAGGGAGAGTGAGGTGAAGGAGCCGGCGGTGAAGCCCCAGGGTCGGCCGTCGGCGTCGAGGGTGGTGACGATGGTGACGGGGGTGGGCACCTGGGCCATGGTGCTGACGTAGTCGGTGGGCTCGAGCGTGGGCATCGGTTCTCCTGGCTCTGGCTCTGGGGGTGGCTCTGGCTGGGGCTGGGGGTGGGGTGGTCGGCCCGGGTGGTGGGGGTGTCGTCGGTCAGGGGGTGCTGACGATCATGGCGGCGTTGAAGCCGCCGCGTCCGCGGGCGAGGACGAGGGCGTTGCGGAGGTGTTGGTGGGGGCGGGTTTGGGTGACGAGGTCGATGGGGTGGTGGGTGGTGGTGTTGATGGTGGGGGGGATGGTTTGGTCGCGGAGGGTGAGGAGGGCGGCGGCGAGGTCGAGTGAGGCGCCGCCGGCGGCGAGGCGTCCGGTCATGGTTTTGGGTGCGGTGACGGGGACGGTGTGTTTGCCGAAGAGGTTGGTGATGGCGTCGGCTTCTTGTTGGTCGGGGGTGGGGCGTCCGGCGGCGTCGGCGAAGACGACGTCGATGTCGGTGGGGGTGAGTCCGGCGTCGTGCAGGGCTGCTTCGGCGGCGGCTTGGAGGCGGTTGCCGCCGAGGTGGGGTGCGGGGTCGAAGGTGGCGGCGTAGCCGGTGACCGCGCCGTAGATTTTCGCGCCCCTGTGGTGGGCGGAGTGGGCGGTTTCCAGGATGAGGAGTGCGCCGCCTTCGCCGGGGATGTGGCCGCCGGCGTGGGGGGAGAAGGGGAGGTAGGCGTGGTCGGGGTGGGGTTCGGTGGTGAGTTCGCCGCCGGCGAGGTGGGCGGCCCAGCCCCAGGGGCAGAGGGAGGAGTCGATGCCGCCGGTGATGATGAGGCGGGTGTCCTTGCGGAGTTGGCGGCGGGCCTGGGCGATGGCGTCGAGGCCGCCGGCTTGTTCGGTGACCAGGACGCCGCTGGGTCCGCGGAGGTTGTTCTTGATGGAGATCTGGCCGGTGTTGACGGCGTAGAACCAGGCGAAGGACTGGTAGGCGCTGACGTATTGGCCGCCTTTGCTCCATAGGGCCTGGAGTTCTTTCTGGCCGAACTCGAAGCCGCCGGCGGAGGCGGCGGTGATGACGCCGGTGGTGTGGTCGGGGAGGGTGTCGGGGTGGATGCCGGCGTCGGTGAGGGCTTCGTCGGCGGCGGTGAGGGCGAGGCGGGTCATGTGGTCGGTTTGGGGCAGGAGCCGGCCGGGGATGTGGTCGCCGGCGTTGAAGCCGGGGACTTCGCCGGCGAGTTTGGTGGGGTAGTGGTCGGGGTTGAATCGGGTGAGGGGTCGGATCCCGGACTCGCCGCGCAGGACTGCCTGCCACCAGGCCTCGGTGCCCAGACCGTTGGGTGCGGTCACACCGATCCCGGTGACGACCGGAGCCGCCGACCGGC
>NZ_JBIAVF010000055.1:1898-3010 GCF_042893755.1 Streptomyces sp. NPDC001568
GGTGGTGGTCATGCGGCGTCTCCGAGGTGGGGGCGGGTCAGGACCATGGCGCTCTGGAATCCGCCGAATCCGCTGCCGACGCTCAGGACGGTGTCGGTGCGTTGTTCGCGGGCGGTCAGGGGGGTGTAGTCCAGGTCGCAGGTGGGGTCGGGGGTGTGGAGGTTCGCGGTGGGGGGGATGGTGTTGTGTTCGATGGCCAGGGCGCTGGCGGCGATTTCCAGGGAACCGATCGCGCCGAGTGAGTGTCCGATCATCGATTTGATGGAGCTGACCGGGACCCGGTGGGCGTGTTGGCCCAGGCTGCGTTTGAACGCGGCGGTCTCGTGGCGGTCGTTTTGTTTGGTGCCGGAGCCGTGGGCGTTGATGTAGTGGACGTCGTCGGGGTTTCGGCGGGCCTCGTCCAGGGCCACGGTGATGGCTTGTGCCATCTCGGCGCCGTCGGCGCGCAGTCCGGTCATGTGGTAGGCGTTGCAGCGGCTGGCGAACCCGGCGATCTCGGCGTAGATGTGGGCGCCGCGGGCCCGGGCGCTTTCGAGTTCTTCCAGGACCAGGATGGCCGAGCCCTCGCCCAGGACGAATCCGTTGCGGGTCGCGTCGAAGGGGCGTGAGGCGGTGGCGGGGTCGTCGTTGCGGGGCGAGGTGGCTTTGATCGCGTCGAAGCAGGCGACGCTGATGGGGGAGATCGGGGCTTCGGTCGCGCCGGTGATCATCACGTCGGCGCTGCCCTCGCGGATCAGTTCGACCGCGTGTCCGATGGAGTCCAGGCCGGAGGTGCAGCCGGTGGAGACCATGGCGACGGGGCCTTGCGCGTTGACCCGCCAGGCGACCTCGGCGGCCATCGAGCTCGGCACGAAGTAGTCGAACAGGTGGGCGACCGCGAGGGTGTGGTCGACTTCCCAGGTGGTGCCGCCGCGGCTGACCGCGTTGTACTGGACGTCCAGGCCGGTGGTGCAGCCCACCGCGCTGCCCAGGGTGACTCCGGTGCGGGTCGGGTCGATGTTCGCGTGTTCCAGTCCGCTGTCGCGCAGGGCCTCGCCCGCGCTGACGATCGCGAATTGCGCGGCCCGGTCCAGGCGCAGGGCCTCCTCGGTGGTGAAGCCGTGTTCCAAGGG
>NZ_JBIAVF010000056.1:0-2843 GCF_042893755.1 Streptomyces sp. NPDC001568
GTTGATGCCGTCGATCAGGGAGTGGCGGCAGCCGTACTTGTTGTCGAACTTCGACTTGGTGACGGCGTCGTTCACGTTGATCGCCGGGAACAGCAACGCACCCGCCTGGTGCATCTCGTACAGGCGGTGGACTCCGGTGGTGGTCTCCTCGGTGACACCCCGGATGTCGGCCGCCAGCGCCGTCCAGTCGATGTCGGTGCGGCCCAGCAACGTCAGGATGTGCCCGTACTCCTCGTTGTCGGCCGTCGACGGGTCGGGAACGGTGCCCGCCTTCTGGAACTCGACACCCTTGTGGACCAGGAGGGTCGCGTCACCACCGTCGTCGAGGATCATGTTCGGGCCCGCGTGACCGGGCCAGGTCAACGCCTGCTCGGTGCACCACCAGTACTCCTCCAGCGTCTCCCCCTTCCACGCGAACACGGGGATCCCCGCGGCCGCGATCGCCGCCGCCGCATGGTCCTGCGTCGAGTAGATGTTGCACGACACCCACCGCACCTGCGCGCCCAGCGCGACCAGCGTCTCGATGAGTACGGCCGTCTGCACGGTCATGTGCAGGGAACCGGTGATCCGCGCGCCGGCCAGCGGCTGCGCGGCGGCGTACGCGCGGCGGATCGACATCAGACCCGGCATCTCGTGCTCGGCCAGGGTGATCTCCTTGCGGCCGAACGCGGCGAGGGACGGATCGGCGACCTTGAAATCGGTGAAGACCACCGACCCCGTCGGCTCCGTGATCTCCTGGATGTCAGTGGTGGGCTGCGAGGACATGCTGTGCGCTCCTTGATTCAAGTACGTTGCGGTGGATCTCAAGCGTCGCGGTGGAGCGGTTGAGAGTGATGTAGTGCAGGCCGGGTGCCCCTTCGGCCAGCAGCCGCCCTGCCATGGCGGTGGCGTACTCCACGCCGACGCGGTGGCCGGCGGCGGGATCGTCGCGCACGGCGTCGAGACGACGGGCCAGGTCCTCGGGGAAGGCGGCGTTGCTCAGCTCGGCGAAGCGCCGGATCTGGCGTACGTCGGTGGCCGGCATGATCTCCGGGATGACGGGGGTGTCGCAGCCCGCCGCCACGACCCGGTCCCGCAGCCGTAGGTAGTCCTCGACGTCGAAGAACATCTGCGTGAGCGCGTAGTCCGCGCCGGCCCGGCACTTGGCCACGAAGTGCCGGATGTCGCTCTCCCAGTCCGGTGAACGCGGGTGGCGCTCGGGGAACGCCGCCACGCCCACGCTGAACGCCCCCGAGGCCCGCACCAGCGACACCAGCTCGTGGGCGTGCCCCAACCCCTCGGGGTGCGCGATCCACGGGGCGTTCGGATCGCCGGGCGGGTCCCCGCGCAGCGCCAGCACGTCCCGTACGCCCGCGTCGGCGTACTGGCCGATGATGTGGCGCAGTTCGGCGACGGAGTGACCGACGGCCGTGAGGTGGGCGACCGGTCGCAAGGTGGTCTCGGCGGCGATGCGTTTGGTCACCTCGACCGTACGGTCCCGGGAGGAGCCGCCGGCTCCGTAGGTGACCGAGACGAAGGACGGTGCGAGCGGTTCGATGCGGCGGATCGCGTCCCACAGCACCCGCTCGCCGGCATCGGTCTTCGGTGGGAAGAACTCGAAGGAGAACGACGGCGCCCCGCTCTCCAGAACATCGCGCAGTGCGCTCATGTACGACCTCCGGCATTGAAGTAGCCGGCCTCGGGGTGGTGCAGGACGAGGGCGTCGGTGGACTGCTCGGGGTGGAGCTGGAACTCCTCCGAGAGGTGCACGCCGATCCGCTCCGGCCGGAGGAGGTCGGCGATCTTGGCGCGGTCCTCCAGGTCGGGGCAGGCCGGGTAGCCCAGGGAGTAGCGGCAGCCCTGGTACTCGGTGCGGAACATCCCGTCCATGACGGTCGGATCGGCGGCGGCGATGCCCAGGTCGGCGCGGACGCGGGCGTGCCAGTACTCGGCCAACGCCTCCGCCAACTGGACGGACAGGCCGTGCAGCTCCATGTACTCGCGGTAGGCGTTCGCCTCGAACAACTTGGCCGTCGCCTCGCCGATGCGGGAGCCGACGGTGACCACCTGGAGGCCGACGACATCGGTCTCCCCCGAGTCGTCCGAACGGAAGAAGTCCGCGAGGCACAGGTACCGGCCCCGGTTCTGACGCGGGAAGGTGAACCGGGTCCGCTGCGATCCGTTCTCGTCGAGGATGATCAGGTCGTCGCCCTTGGCGACGCACGGGAAGTAGCCGTGCACCACCGCGGCTTCGAGGAGGTTCTCGGTGTGCAGCTTCTCCAGCAGGCCGCGCAACCGCGGCCGGCCCTCGTTCTCCACGAGCTCCTCGTACGAAGGCCCGCCGCGCGCCGCCTTCAGTCCCCACTGGCCCTTGAACAGGGCGCTCTCGTCGAGCCAGGAGGCGTAGTCCTTGAGCGGGATGCCCTTGACCACGCGGGTACCCCAGAACGGCGGGGTGGGGACGGGGTTATCGACGGCCACATCGGAACGGCTCACGCGCTGCCCCTCGCCGGGCTCCGGTTCGGTGACGACCGCGGCCCTCGCCCTGACCCGCCGTTGCTTGAGCTCGGGCAGGACAACCCCGGGAACACCACGTTTGACGCCCATCAGGGCGTCCATCAGGCGTAGCCCTTCGAAGGCGTCACGGGCGTAGCGGACCTCGCCGGCGTAGATCTCGTGGAGGTCCTGCTCGACGTAGGCGCGGGTGAGGGCGGCGCCGCCGAGGATGACGGGGAAGCGGTCCGCGAGGCCCCGGGTGTTCAGCTCTTCGAGGTTCTCCTTCATGATCACGGTGGACTTGACCAGGAGTCCGGACATCCCGATGACGTCGGCGCGGTGTTCCTCGGCGGCTTCGAGGATCGCCG
>NZ_JBIAVF010000057.1:0-2672 GCF_042893755.1 Streptomyces sp. NPDC001568
TCGTCCCGTTGCCGGACCACTGGAACACAGCGGAACGGTCCGGGGACTGGGCGAACAGGCTACTGCCGGCGGACACACCGCAGTTCGTGCTCGTCTCGTAGTGCTGGTTGTATTCCCATTTGACGGGAACGAGGCGCCCGTCGAAGGTGGTCTGCACGACGGAGCCGTTCAGCTTCTGCTCGTAGTGCAAGTGCGCCCCGGTGGTCCAGCTGCCGGTGTTGCCGACGGTGCCGATCTGCCGGCCCTGCTCCACGTCGTTGCCGACGGCGACATCGCGCCGGTCCAGGTGCAGGTACCGGGTCTGCCAGCCGTCGCCGTGGTCGATCACGATGAAGTTTCCGGCTTGGCTGTCGAACTGTGAGGTGACGACGCGCCCGCCCGCCGAGGCCAGAGCGGCTGTGCCCTGGGTGGTTCCACCGGCCGAGACCATGTCGAGCATGTACTGGCTCGCGTGTCCATCGTGCGTGGACGTCGTCCACCGTTGCCCGCACGGAATGGGAAGCTGGAACGGGGGCGTATTGGCGACCGCGGTGTCCGCCTCCGGGGCTGCCGAGGCCGAGGCCGCGGCCGGGGCGGCGGGCAGGAGGGCTGTGACCGGAGCGAGCAGCAGTGCTGCCGCCGCCAGGAAGCCGGCCCATCTGATCTTCATACGTCTCCTTGAGGCGAGGGTGCGATACGGGAGGGGTGGGGCGATCGCTAGTCGGTGACGATGCTTGCGGCGGACCCGCCGACCTTGGTCCATTGGAAGGTCGCCGACCCGGACCACTGGAAGACGCCGCTCTTGTCGGAGCTCAACCCGAAGAGCCGGTCACCGGCGACCGCGAAGGCGTTCCCGGGACCACCGACCTTGGACCAGTTGTCCGGTACGCCGCTGAACCTGTGGATGTCGCCGTTGGCGGGGCTGGTGGCGAAGAGCCCTGCGCCACCGCCGAAGAGGGTTCCGGCCGGTCCGCCGACCTTGACCCAGGTCGCGCCCGACCCGGTCCATTTCAGGACCGCACCACCGTTGGGCGACAGGCCGTACAGTGCCTCGTTGGTGACCGCGAAGGTCTTTCCGGGCCCGCCGACCTTGGTCCAGCTGTCCGGGGTGCCGTTGTACTTGAGGATGTCGCCCGTGGTTGGGCTGGTGGCGAACAGGCCACCGCCCCCTGCGTACAGCGTGCCTGCCGGTCCGCCGATCCTCGTCCAGGTGGTTCCTGATCCGGTCCACCGGAAGACGGCCTTCCTGTCCGGGCCGAGCCCGTACAGCGTGCCGTCGGTGACGACGAACTGGGCCCCGGGTCCACCGACCTTGGTCCACCTGTCCGGGGTGCCGCTGTATTTGAGGATGTCGCCGGTGGTTGGGCTGGTGGCGAACAGGCCACCGTCACCGCCGATCAGTGTGCCTGCCGGTCCGCCGATCCTGGTCCAGGAGGTTCCGCCCGTCCGCTGGTGGACGGCGCTCTTGTCGGGGCTCAGCGCGTACAGATGGTGCGGGGCGTAGGGCCGTGCCCGCCACGTGAGCGGAGCCAGGTCCACTCCGCCCGTGCCCCAGCCCGCGCTGCTCAGCCATTGGCTCCCGTCGTGGTCCGTGACGACCTCGGCGGCGTGGGACGGCAGGCGGCCCACTTGGCCGGTGGCCGGGAAGTGCAGCGGATCGGAGCCGGCGTATACCTCGGCCCCGACGTAATCGGCCGTTGCGGAGCCGCCGATGAACAGGTACCAGAGGCCGTTGCGCTGCATCACGTACGGCGATTCGGTCCAGCCGTCGCCGAGGGCGGTGAACGCGGTCTTGCGCGGGCTCCAGGTGATCAGGTCCGGACTCGTCCGGTACGCGACGATACTGCGTCCCCCGGTGGCCGTCTCCGTGGCGGTGTAGTACATCACCCACTGGGAACCGACCCGGGTGACCATCGGATCGCGTGCTTCTTGTCCGTCACGGAACAGTGGCCCTCCGGGCCGCCGTTCCCAGTGGATCAGGTCGGTGGAGGTGGCCAGGTTGATCTGGCTCCTGGACGGGTCGCCGATGGTTTGCCCGCCCGCGTAGAACATGTAGTACGTGGAGCCGGAGCGGATGACGTGCGGTGCCCACAGGTGCGACTCTCCGTAGGAGGGGTCGACCGTCAGGGCCATGGGTTGCTTGGTCCACGGCCCGCGCGGGCTGGGTGCCGTGGCGTGTGCGAACGAGTCCTCGTTCTCCGGGTCGGCCGGTTCGGCGTGGGTGATGCCGAACAAGTGCCAGGTCCCGGTGACCTCGTCACGGATGAAGGTGTGGTCGTTGATGTACCAGGACTGTGACTCCCCGGCGCCGGGGTTGTAGACGCGGACGAAGTCTCCAGTGGTCACGGAGCCGGCGTTCGCCGAGGCGGTGTTCGCGGGGGCGCTGTTCGCGGAGGCGGTGGAGGAGAGACGGTCAGGTGCCGGGGCGGCGACGGCGGGGAGTACCCCGAGTGAGACCGCGACCAAGGCAGCGGCAGCCAGGGTGATGCGTGATAACACGTGGCTCCAGAGAGAAGAGCGGACGGGCCCGGCCCAGGAAGCCCGGGCCCGTCCGCTGATGACGTCGCCGACTACCGGCCCGCGATGAAGGAGGCGGGGCCGCCGACTTTGTTCCAGGTGGTGCCGTTGCCGGTCCATTGGAAGATGGCGCTGCCGTCGGGGGAGAGGCCGAAGAGGCCGTTGCCGGTGACGGC
>NZ_JBIAVF010000058.1:0-2621 GCF_042893755.1 Streptomyces sp. NPDC001568
GACCTCGCCCAATGGCTCCCCAACGGCCACCTCCACTACCTCGGCCGCACCGACGACCAAATCAAACTCCGCGGCTTCCGCATCGAACCCGGCGAAATAGCAACGGTCCTGACGTCCTACGCGTCCGCCGCCCAGGCGGCCGTGCTGGTGCGCGAGGACGCACCCGGGATGCAGCAGTTGGTGGCCTACGTCGTCCCGGCGCCCGGCACCGACATCGACCCGGACGCCCTGCGCACCCTGGCCGCCGACCGGCTCCCCGAGTACATGGTCCCGACCGCCTTCGTCGCCCTCCCCGCCCTGCCCCTCTCCCCCAACGGCAAGCTCGACCGGCGGGCCCTGCCCGCGCCGGAACTCGCGGCCGTGTCCTCCTCGCGCGCCCCCCGGGACGTGCGCGAGGAAGTTCTGACGGGGATCCTGGCCTCCGTATTGGGCCGCCCGACCGTGGGCGTGCGGGACGACTTCTTCGCCCTGGGCGGCCACTCGCTGCTGGCGGCCCGCGCGGCGGGTCGGATCCGTGAGGTGCTCGGCGTCGAGTGCGGGATCCGCGACGTGTTCGAACTGCGGACCGTCGAGGCGCTGGCCGCGCGGCTCGCTCCGGCCGGCGCGAGCAGCCGGCCCCGACCGGGTGCGGGCGTCAGGCCCGAACGGCCTCCGCTGTCCTTCGCCCAGCACCGGCTGTGGGTGGTGGACAGCGTCCGCGGCCCGGCGGCCACGTACAACGTGCCGGTGGCGGTGCGCCTGCGGGGTCCGGTGGACTTTCCGGCGCTCCGCGCGGCCGTCGGGGACCTGGTGGCGCGGCACGAGGTGCTGCGCACGGTGATCGCCGATCACGACGGCGAGCCGTACCAGCGCGTGCTGCCCGTCGGGGTGGACGTGCCGGTGGAGCTCCGTGACGTGCCCGTCGACCGGCTGGCCGACGAGGCCGTCCGGGCCGGCGGTCACCTCTTCGACCTGGCGTCGGAGATCCCGGTCCGGGTGACCCTGCTGCGGGCCGCACCGGACGATCACGTCCTGCTCCTGCTCGTGCACCACGTCGCCACCGACGAGTCGTCGACGGCCCTGCTGCTCGCGGACCTGGACGCGGCCTACACGGCGCGGCGGGCGGGCACGGCTCCCGTTCTGCCCGAACTTCCCTTCCAGTACGTGGACTTCGCGCAGTGGCAGCGGGAGGTCCTGGGTGACGCCGCGGATCCGGGGTCGACGGCCGCCCGGCAGACGGAGTTCTGGCGCGAGACGCTCGCCGGGGTCCCGGCGGAGGTGGCGCTGCCCACCGACCGGTCCCGACCGGCGGAGCCCTCGTACGAGGGTGGCGTGGTCGGCTTCTCGGTGTCCGCCGCGACGACGGAGGGCCTGCTGAGGATCGCCCGCGAGGGCGGTGCGACGCCGTTCATGGTGGTCCACGCCGCGGTCGCCGCACTGCTGCACCGGCTGGGCGCGGGCGACGACATCCCGCTCGGCAGCCCGGTCTCGGGGCGGGACGGCGCGGCGTGGGAGGGCCTGGCCGGCTTCTTCCTCAACACGCTCGTGCTGCGGGCGGACCTCTCCGGTGCGCCGACGTTCGGCGAGCTGGTGGCACGCGTCCGGGACACCGGACTCGCCGCCTTCGCCCACGCCGATCTGCCGTGGGAGGCGGTCGTCGAGGCGGTGGACCACGAACGGTCCCGCTCCCGCAACCCTCTGTTCCAGACGATGGTGACCTACCACTCGGTGGACGCCGTGGACGCCGTGGTGCCCGAGCTGTTCGGGATGCCCGCGGCCGAGCTGACGGTGGAGACCGGTGGGGCGAAGTTCGACCTGGAGATCGCCTTCGGTACGGCCCGCGAGGGCGCGGGCATCGAGGGAGGCATCCGCTACGCGTCCGACCTGTTCGACGAGGCGACGGTTCGCACCCTCGCGGCCCGACTGGTGCGGCTGCTCGATGCCGCGGTGGCCGCTCCGGACCGTCCGGTGGCGGAGCTGGAAGTGATGTCCGCCGAGGAGCGCGCGCTCGTCCTGGACGGCTGGAACGACACCGCCGTCCCCATGACCGGCCCGACGACCCTCGCGGACCTCGTCGCCGAGGGCGCCTGCGCCGCCGACGGCCCCGCGCTGGTCTTCGAGGGGGCGCAGCTGGCCCGACCCGCCTTCGAGGAGCGCGTCAACCGCCTCGCCCGGCTGCTCATCGACCGCGGCGTGGGCCCGGAGACCGTCGTCGCGGTCGCCCTGCCCCGGTCGCTGTCCCTGCTCGTGGCCCTGCACGCCGTCGTCCGCGCCGGTGGCGCCTACCTCCCGCTGGACCTCTCCCTGCCCACCGAACGCCTTGGCTGCATGACGGACACCGCGACGCCGGTGTGCGTGGTGACGGACCTCGTCTCCCTGGGTCTCGTACCGATGCCCGCGGGCGCGGAAGTGGTCGTCGTGGACGCGCCGGAGATCGGGGTGGAGCTGGGCCGACTGTCCGCCGGTCCGTTGTCGGACGGGGACCGGCTCTCACCCCTGCTGCCCCGCCACCCCGCCTACGTCATCTTCACCTCCGGCTCCACCGGCCGCCCCAAGGGCGTCATGGTCGAACACGAAGCCATCGTCAACCGACTCCGCTGGATGCAACACACCTACCAACTCACCACCACCGACCGAGTACT
>NZ_JBIAVF010000059.1:0-2567 GCF_042893755.1 Streptomyces sp. NPDC001568
TCATCGAGCAGACCCGCCGGCACGCCGCCGTCGCCGCCCTCCTGCGCGTCCCCCACGTCGTCCTCGCCGTCAACAAGATGGACCTCGTCGACTACGAGGAGAGCGTGTTCGCCGCGATCGCCGAGGAGTTCACCGCCTACGCCGGCGACCTCGGGGTCCCCGGCTGGGGCCCCGGTGCCGGCTTCCGGGACGAGTGGTGCACCGCGATCCCGATCTCCGCGCTCGCCGGGGACAACGTGGTCGAGCCGTCCGCGAACATGGACTGGTACGGCGGCCCGACCGTCCTGGAACACCTGGAGACGGTCCCGGTCAGCCACGACCTCACCGCCTGCCCGGCCCGCTTCCCCGTCCAGTACGTGATCCGCCCGCAGTCCGCCGAGCACCCCGACTACCGCGGCTACGCGGGCCAGATCGCCTCCGGCGTCCTGCGCGTCGGCGAAGCCGTCACCGTCCTGCCCTCGGGCCGGACCTCCGTCATCGAGGGCATCGACGCCCTCGGCGAGAGCGTCGACATCGCCTGGGCCCCCCAGTCGGTGACGCTCCGCCTCAAGGACGACATCGACATCTCCCGCGGCGACCTCATCGCCCCCACCACGGACGCCCCGGCGACCACCCGGCAGATCACCGCGACGGTCTGCCACGTTGCCGACCGCCCGCTCACCGTCGGCCAGCAGGTCCTCGTCAAACACACGACGCGGACGGTGAAGGCGATCGTCAAGGAGATCCCCTCCCGGCTCACCCTCGACGACCTGTCCCAGCACCCGAACCCCGGCCGGCTCGTCGCCAACGACATCGGCCGCGTCGTCGTCCGCACCGCCGAGCCTCTCGCGCTCGACGCCTACGCCGACTCGCGCCGCACCGGGTCCTTCCTGCTGATCGACCCCGCCGACGGAACCACCCTGACCGCGGGCATGGCGGGCGACGCCTTCACCGCGCACGCCGAGAACGAACGGACCCCTTGACCATGCCCCCACAGCCCCCACAGCACCGACCGCCCCCTGCGCAGCGGTCACGCCGTTCGCACCGCGCCGCCGCGTTCTGCCTGCTCCTCCTCGTCTGCGCCGCCACCTCCTGCGGCTACGGCTCCAAGGCCGACGGGCCGACGGGCGGCCCGGTGCCGGCCGCCGCCGTCGGGGAGAAGCTCTCGGCGGACTCCGTACGGATCGGCCACTTCCCCAACCTGACCCACGCCACCGCGCTGGTCGGCGTACGCGAAGGGCTGATCCAGCGGGAACTGGGCGGGACGGCCCTGAAGACCGTCACCTTCAACGCGGGTCCGGCCGAGATCGAGGCCCTCAACGCGGGCGCCGTCGACATCGGGTTCATCGGGCCCTCGCCCGCGGTCAACGGCTACGTCAAGTCCAAGGGCTCCAACCTGCGGATCATCTCCGGCTCGGCTTCCGGCGGCGTCAAGCTCGTCGTGAACCCGGAGAAGATCAAAACCCTCGACGACCTCAAGGGCCGCCGCATCGCCACCCCGCAACTCGGCAACACCCAGGACGTCGCCCTCCTGAACTGGATCTCCGCACGCGGCTGGAAGGTCGACGCGGCCAGTGGTCGGGGAGACGTCTCCGTCGTCCGTACGGACAACACGGTCACCCCGGACGCCTACCGTTCCGGCGCCGTCGACGGCGCCTGGGTACCGGAACCGACCGCCTCCAAGTTGGTCTCCGAAGGCGGCAGGGTCCTCCTCGACGAGCGGGACCTGTGGCCCGGCGGCCGGTTCGTGATCACGAACGTGATCGTGTCGCAGAAGTTCCTCGAGGAGCATCCCGACGTCGTCGAGGCCGTCCTGCGCGGAACCGTGAAGACCAACGAATGGATCAACGCCGACCCGGACCGCGCCAAGGCCTCCGCCAACGCCGCCCTGAAGTCCCTGACCGGCAAGGAACTGGAGGCCCCGGTCATCGACCGGGCGTGGCCGGGGATCCTCGTCACCGACGACCCCCTGGCCGCGTCCCTGCGGGCCCAGGCCGACCACGCGGTCACAGTGGGCCTGCTGGAGCGGCCCGACCTGACCGGCATCCACGACCTCGGGCCGCTGAACAAGGTCCTCGCTTCCCTCCACAAGCCCCCTGTCACCCCCACGGGGCCGGGCACCGACGACCAAGGGAGGTGACCGGCGATGGCGACTGTTCTCATCAACGCGGAGAACACCACGGCGGTCCGCAGCGCCGTCCGCATCGAGCACGTCTCGAAGTCCTTCTCCGGCCCCGCCGGGTCACAGCTCGTCCTGGACGACGTCACCCTCGATGTCGCTCCCGGCGAGTTCGTCACCCTCCTGGGGGCCTCGGGGTGTGGCAAGTCCACGCTCCTGAACCTGGTCGCGGGTCTGGACGAGCCGTCCGCGGGGTCCATCGAGACCCCCGGCGGCCGTCCCGCCCTGATGTTCCAGGAGCACGCCCTCTTCCCGTGGCTCACCGCGGGCAAGAACATCGAACTCGCCCTGCGCCTGCGCGGCGTCGCCAAGGGCGACCGCAAGCCGGAGGCCGAACGCCTCCTGGAACTGGTCCGCCTCGGCGGCTCGTACGGCAAGCGCGTCCACGAACTCTCCGGCGGCATGCGCC
>NZ_JBIAVF010000060.1:0-2164 GCF_042893755.1 Streptomyces sp. NPDC001568
GCTCTGACGGCGTGGCGGCAGGGTCATCAGGAGCGGCGGACGCTTGCCGACTGGCGCTACCGGGTCGCGTGGAAGCCCGTACCGGAACCCGTCACCCCCACCGCCCTGACCGGCACCTGGCTCCTGCTCACCCGATCCGACGCCGACGCCCCGGAACTCGCGGCCGCGGTCGGCCGAGCCGGCGGGCAGGCGATCCGGATCGACGTCCCCGTCGACGTCATACCGGAGGAATTGTCGCGTCGGCTGACCGAGGCACTCGGGGACGCCCCCGCGCCGACCGGCGTCCTTTCCCTGATCGCCCTGGCAGACGGGGCGGGTGCCCAAGAAGCCTCCCCGAACCGGCTGCCGGGAACGGTGACCGACACCGTCACCCTGCTCCGCGTCCTGGACGACGCCGGTGTCGATGCCCCCGTGTGGTCCGTCACCCAGGGCGCCGTCAGCACGAGCGACGACGATCCCACGGGTCACCCCGCTGCCGCGTTGGTGTGGGGCATGGGCCGAGTGGCCGCCCTGGAACAGCCGGGTCGATGGGGTGGTCTGATCGACCTTCCGTCGGTGCCGGACGAGAGGACCTACGACCTGGTCTGCCGCGTCGTCACCGGTACGGACCGCGAGGACCAGGTCGCGATCCGTCCGGCGGGAGTGCTCGCGCGCCGGGTACACAGGGCGGGCAGCGCCGGCACGACCGCGACGAACTGGCGGCCCCGAGGCACGGCGCTGATCACGGGCGGCACCGGTGCTCTGGGAGGTCATGTCGCACGGTGGCTCGTGCGGCAGGGCGTCGAGCACGTCGTCCTGCTGGGACGCCGGGGCCCCGACGCCCCGCAGGCCGCCGTCCTGCGTGACGAACTCACCGAGGCGGGAGCTCGCGTCACCATCGCCGCCTGCGATGTCGCGGACCGTGAGCAGCTCCACGAGGTGGTCCGCCGGATCCGGGCCGACGGCGCCGACATCCGCATCGTGGTCCACGCCGCCGGTCTCGGCCGCACAGGTGCGCTTTCGGAGGTGCGGTCCGAGGATTTCCGGCAGACCATGGCGGCGAAAGCGCTCGGCGCCCTCCACCTCGACGCCCTCTTCGGTCGGACCGACCTTGACGCTTTCGTGCTCTTCTCCTCGATCGCGGGGATCTGGGGCAGCGGTGGCCAGGGCGCGTACGCGGCGGCGAACGCCTTCCTCGACGCGCTGGCCGAGCAGCGCCGCCACCGAGGGCTGGCGGCGACCTCGGTGGCCTGGGGGGCTTGGGCCGGGGACGGCATGGCGGAGGGAGACGCCGCCGTGCGGCTCGGCCGCCGTGGCATCACCACGATGTCATCCGACCGGGCGCTGAACTCGCTCCAGCAGATCCTCGACCGGGGAGAGAGCACGGCCATCGTCGCCGACGTCGACTGGAGCCGGTTCGCCCGCACGTACCTGACGGTCCGCGACAGCCGCCTGTTCGACGAGATCGCGGAGGTATGCGAGGCGCAGGCCGGAGAGCAGGCCGAAGGCGAGCAGCGCGAGGGCGACTTCCCGCTGGTCGCGCGACTGCGGTCGCTCAACGAGGCCGAACAGCACCACGAACTGCTCGACGTGGTCCGCACCGCGGCGGCTGAGGTACTGGGCTACGCCCAGGTGACGGACATCCCCGAGGACAGGGCCTTCCGCGACCTCGGCTGCGACTCTCTGACGGCGGTGGAACTCCGCGACCGCCTGCGCGACGCCACCGGCCTGCGCCTCCCGGCCACCCTGCTGTTCGACCGCCCCACCCCACGGGTGCTCACCGCGCATCTGCGGACGGAGCTGCTCGGCAGGCATACCGCCGCCGACTCGGCGCTACCCGCGCCGGCCGGCACGCCGGGGGCCGAGGATCCGATCGCCATCGTCGGGATGAGCTGCCGCTTCCCGGGCGAGGTGCGTTCGCCGGAGGACCTGTGGAGGCTGGTCGCGGCGGGCCAGGACACCCTCACCGAGTTCCCGACGAACCGGGGCTGGGACCTGCCGGCGCTCTTCGACGAGGACCCGGACCGCCCGGGAACCAGTTACGCGACGACCGGCAGCTTCCTGCACGACGCCGATGAGTTCGACGCCGACTTCTTCGGGATCAACCCGCGTGAGGCGCTGGCGATGGATCCGCAGCAGCGGCTGCTGCTGGAGGTGACCTGGGAGGCGCTGGAACGCGCGCACA
>NZ_JBIAVF010000061.1:0-2118 GCF_042893755.1 Streptomyces sp. NPDC001568
GAGCGCCACGGAGTCGACGGCCCGGATGTCGACTCCTTCGCCCAGGACCCGACAGTTGGCGAGGACGGCCCGGCCGGCGCGGCGGCCGAAGTCGGCGAGGACGGCGGTCCGGTGCTCCATCTCGTGCTCCCCGCGCAGCCATCCCGTCCACACGCTCTCGGGATGCCGGCCGGGGTCGACGGCGTGCAGCCGGCGGGCCACCCGATCGAGCCCCTCGGCGAAGGCCTGCGCCTCGACCGTCCGGTGATGGAAGGTGATCGTGGTCTTCAGGTCGTGCTCGGCCATGGTCTCCAACAGGGTCGTCTGCACGGCCGCGAGCCGCTCGCCCCGCAGCCGCTCCTCGTGTCGTTCCTCGCTGTAGAGCCGCTCCGGCGTCACCACGGGATCGGTGAGCTCGGCGACGACGATCTGATACCTGGCCAGCAGCCCCCGGGAGATCGCGTCCGCCAGCGACAGCTCATAGACCACCGGCCCGAACACCCGGCTGTCGTCCATCGAGCACGCCATCTCCTGGGGCAGCCGGTCCCACCGGTGCCGGGGCACGTATGTCCGGCCCTCGGCCTCGGCCTCCTCGTGCCGTGCCTCCTCGGCCTGCCGGCGTTCCTCGTCGGCCCGACGCCGCTCCAGTTCCTGAGCCGGGGTCCGGGGCGGACGCTCCATCCAGATCCTGGGGGTGGCGGTCATGTACAGCCGGCGCCGGGCCGGGATGACGGCCTGGCGGTGCACGTCCGCCCACGCCTTCCCCGCCGATCCGGACGTACGGTGCGCCTCGTCCACGACCACCAGGTCGAGGTCCTCCATCGGCAGGCCGTACTCCCCGCCGAACGCCTCGGCGAGCACCCCCAGGGAGGCATAGGTGGCGTAGACGGTGACGGGGCCCCGGCCGTGCCACAGGGCGAGCTGCGCCGCCGACGTCGTCGTCCGCACGCCCAGGCCGTACAACTGGCCGTTGTCGTCCAGGGAACAGGCCGCCACCGCCGGCCCGTCATGCCCGGCCGTCCTCCACTCCCGGGCGGTCTGCGCCAGCAGATCCAGGGTCGGCAGCAGCACCAGGACCCGCCCACCCCGAGCCAGCCGGAGCGCGGCCGCCGCCGCGATGAACGTCTTTCCCGTCCCGCACGCCGCCACCACGGTCGCCCGCAGACCCGCCTTCGGGACCCGCTTCCCCGGCGGGATGTCGAGACCCCGGACAATCGCCTCCACCGCCTCCTCCTGGTGGGGCCGCAAGCTGATACCGGACCTCTGCATTCGCCTTCTCCATCAGTAGAGGAATTCCGGAGCGATTCCCGCCCCGGGGGAGTGGAGGATTTCTCGTGTTGGTACACAACATCCGATTCCAGCGCACCGGGTCGCATGAAATCGAGAGGCGTCCATCCGCCGGTAGGTGGTGCCTGGTTTCTCGGGATGCTACACACCTGCATCCGTAGTTGATGTAGCGTCGACTCTACCGCGTCGACGCGTGAGCCGGGGGAGGATCCCCCGATCCGGTCCGCTCGTTCAGGGGAGTCCACCGGCCGTCGGTTGACCGATGCCGACAAAAGAAATGAGCCCCCTCCGCGTACAGCTGGCTGGCCCGATTGCGATCCGGTTTCGGCCTGTATCGCCGTTTACTCCCGGGGGACGATCGGGGGAGGTTGAGCGGAGTGAACCGTACGTGGGCAAGCCAAGGGGGACATGATGAGCGCCGAGTCGAAGCGTGAGTTCATTGGCTACATTCGGATCGCCGGCCAACCGAAAATCGAATTGCGGTTGATGGCTTCATCGCCGCTCGAAGCCCGAGCACTCGTCATAGAGCAGTACGGGGAGGGGCACGAGATGTCATTGTGGAACGAGGAAGACGCCAGCCGCCCCAGGTGACCCGCTCCCTGCTGCCAGGGTGGGGGAGCGGAGCGAACCCACCCCAACGGGCCGTAGGCCCGGACCCCGTGAAACGGGGTCACCTCGGCCGGCGCAGCCGGGCGTTCGGGACAGGGCGGAGCGCGGGCCCGAACCGGTCCGCAGCGCAGCGTAGGACGCCGGCCCGAAGGGCCGGTCAAGGCCCGGCGCAGCCGGGCCCGTCGAGCGCAGCGAGGCGGTTCGCTTCCTGTGCGCGCAGCGCACAGGGTCCCGCTCCGCGGG